>JBBSGI010000027.1:0-37548 GCA_038254365.1 Propionibacteriales bacterium | reverse complement strand
GGGCCAACGAAACCGCCTGGGCCGAACTCATCCGAGACCACCTCGCCCGCACCCAAGGACGAGCACCCGACCAACGACGCCACGTCGATTCCCGGTCAGCTCCCAGCCTGCACCCATCTCCACGCTAAGCGACATAGGACAGATGTTCCAGGGGCAGGTCGACGATGCGGCAGCGGCCCGCGCCGCCCTCGACAAGTGGGTGGACGAGCTGGCGCCGGAGGCCGAGGGCTGGCTCGGCAGCACCGGCGGGGTGACCGACGATGGGATGCTCGTCGCGAGTGCCCGATTCGAGTCGGAGGCAGCGGCCCGCCGCAACAGTGACCGCATGGAGCAGGGGCAGTGGTGGGGCCAGATGGCCGCCCTGTTCAGCGGTGACGTCCTGTTCTCCAACAGTACCCACGTCACCGAGAACATCCACGGTGATCCCGGCGCGGCTGGTTTCGTCCAGGTGATGCAGGGTCAGGGCACCGACCCGGAGCGGGCCCGTGAGCTGATGGCACAGGACCGGGAGGCGTGGGCCGAGCTCCGACCGGAAGGCCTGGGGAGCCTGGTCGTCGAGCACGAGGGTGGGCGCTTCACGATGATCATGTATTTCACCTCCGAGGAAGCGGCTCGTGAAGGCGAGGCCAAGCAGGTGCCGCCCGAGCTGACCGGCCGCATGGACGAGCTGAACTCCCTCCTGGTCGGCCAGCCGACGTTCTACGACCTGAAGGACCCCTGGCTGGCTGCGCCCGCGTAGGGATCACGCTCGACCGGTTTCCCGTGGTCGGTCTGCGGCGGCCGCGCCTCGACCCCCCACCCGAGGTGGTTCGGGACGATGCGGCTGAGTCCGCCGAGCTGGGGGCCAGCCGGATTGAACCGTTCTCGTTGGCTCCCCGGGTTGGGTGCTATGCGGTCGTCGTCGGGGACGGGTGGGCGGCGGCGGCGTAGGCCGCTACGACTCCGGCAGGCAACCGGCCGCGGTCCGCGACGTGGTAGCCCTGCGCCACTGCCCAGGCCCGCATCTCGGCGATCGGCGGCGGCGCCGCGGCCAACGGCGAGCCGGCCGGCCAGGTCTCCACGAGGGGGGCAGCGAGCTCGGTCTCCGCAAGCGCGACGGCCGCTGCGGCGAGGAACCGGTAGGTCCACTCCTCGGCCAACGGACGGGTTTCGCAGAACACGATCGGCACTCCCGGCCATTGCACCTGCACCTCTGCGAGTCCGTCTGCCACGACCGCCGGGCGGACCCGGTCGAGCTTGAACACCCGCGAGTAGCGGTCCTCGATGACAACGGCGGCCCGGCGAAGAGCGGACAGCTCCGCGAGGACGTACTTGAGGCGCCCGCTGGTGAGCGTCGCCACCAGGTCGGCCAGGCTCTTGCGTTCCACCGACGCGATCAGGCGGCCGTCCTGGATCACGCCGTAGTCGCCGGCGGTCAGCGCCGCACGGGTGGTCGTCGCCTGTTGGTGGCTGAACGTGTAGGCGTAGCGCTCATGGGAGTCCACGACGATCTCGAGGTCCGGCAGTCCGGCGGCACGTGCCTTGGGCACACCGACGTTGGGTCTGGCCTGCTTGGCCGTGCGCGCGGTCTGCCAGAAGATGGCCTCGCGACCTCCCCTGATCTGGGTGAGCACGAACTGCGAACGGTTCTCCCGACCGCGGTCGAGCACCAGGTCGATGGAGGCGCCGCGTCGCTCACACGACCGGACCGGTACCCGCTCCACCACCGCGGCGTCGGTCGGCCACTCGACCGCTCGGTGGCAATAGACCTTCGCGGTCCGCGGCCAGGTCTTGGCCGCTTTGAGGATCACCCCGGCTGGGCCCAGCGGGATGCGAAGGAGGTAGGGCAGTGTCGAGCCCTCCTCCGGGTTGAGCGCGATCACGAAGTCGTCGTACACGCGACTCATCGTCTCAGGCCGACTCGAGCTGGCTTCGGGCCCGCTGGCTCGTGTCGAACACCCGGGTGTTAGAAACGAGCCATGTCAGGCCTCCCTTCGTGGCTGCTGCTGGTCGTCTTCGTCGGGTCGGCCGGGGTGATCTGGGTCTCTGGGGTGAAGCTCTCCGACACCACCGACGTGATCGCCGAGCGCCTCCACCTGGGCTCTGCTCTCGGCGGCCTGATCCTGCTGGCGATCGCCACCAACCTGCCGGAGATCACCATCACCGTCAGCGCGGCCATGGCCCACCAGCTCGACATCGCCGTCGGCAACATCCTCGGCGGCATCGCGGTGCAGACCGTGGTGCTCGCGGCGCTCGACGCGTTCGGCGTGCGGGAGCGCAAGAGCCTGACCTATCAGGCGGCCAGCCTGGTGCTGGTCCTCGAGGGTGCCCTCGTGGTGGCCATCCTGCTGATCGTGGTGGCCGGGACCCAGCTCCCGGCGTCGCTGCTGCACGCCCGGCTGACGCCCGACGTGGTGCTGATCGCCGTCGTCTGGGTCGTAGGCCTGCTGCTGATCAACCGGTCGAGCACCACGCTGCCCTGGTCGGACAGTGGTGACGCCCCCGACACCCAGGCCGACCCTCGGGGTGCCCGGCGCACCAAGAAGAACACCGCCGCGTCCCAGAAGGGGATGAGTACGGCGCGGGCCGGGCTCGTCTTCGCGGCTGCCGCCGTGGCCACGATGGTCACTGGTGTCACCATCGAACGCAGCGGGGAACAGTTCTTCGGGAATCTCGGCCTGTCTGGGGTGCTCTTCGGCTCGACGGTGCTGGCCGTGGCGACATCGCTGCCCGAGCTCTCGACCGGGATCACGTCGGCGAGGATGAACGACTTCCAGCTGGCGATCGGTGACATCTTCGGCGGCAACGCGTTCCTGCCGGTGCTGTTCCTGCCGGCGACGCTGCTGGCGGGCTCCGCGGTGCTGCCGTCGGCGGGACCGAGCGACGTCTACCTGACGGCGTTGGGCGCGATCCTCACCATTGTCTACATGGCCGGGCTGATCTTCCGGCCGCGGCGGCTGTTCCTCCGGATGGGCATCGACTCGATCGTGGTGATCGTGCTCTACGCGCTCGGCATCCTCGGCCTGGTGGCGCTCCAGTGACGCGGCCGCCAGCCTGGGCGAGTCGACGACCTTGCCTTTCAGACGAGCGGCTAAGCGGATTCTCCCGAGCCCAGCACCCAGCCCAGCGTGCGTACCAGGGTCCGGCCGGACGCCTGTACGACGGTGGCCTCGGTCAGCGGCACGAAAGGCAGCCGCAGCGGTCGGCGGGCCCAGGACGGGAGCAGGGCCACGGCGGCCGCCTGGAGGACCACGACTGGTGGTCGAGCGATCCACGGCACGGGAGGACGCAGCAGCAGGTAGCGCGCGGCCTCCCTCGCCTCCGGCGTGCTCTCGAGCTCGGGGCGGTAGCCGGCCAGCTGCTCCTTGAGCTCCGCCGCATTCAGCGGGGGCTCGTCGATGCCCAAGGCCATGGCCACCTTGGCGGTGTCGGCGACGTACCGGTCTCGTCCGGCCTTGTCGAGTGGCGACCCGGAGAACCGCTGGTAGGCGTTGAGGAAGCTGTCGACCTCAGCCACGTGCACCCAGCGAAGGAGATGAGGGTCCGACGCCCGGTAGGGGCGGCCGTCCCTTGTCGTACCGGCGATCCGCTGATGGATCGAGCGCACCCTCGCCACCGCCCGCTCGGCGTCCTGGGTGGTGCCAAAGCTCGTGACCGCCAAGAAGTAGCTGGTGCGCTGGAGCCGGCCCCAGGGGTCTCCCTTGTAGTCCGAGTGGTCGGCGACGCCCGCCATCGCGAGCGGATGCAAGGACTGCAGCAGCAGCGCACGGAGCCCTCCGACGAACATGGACGCGTCGGCGTGCACCCGGCGGATCGGCCGGTCGGCGGCGAACCACCGCTCCCCTGGCGCGTTCTGTATCCGGTCCCGCCTCTCGAGCCCCTCCGAACCCGCGACCCGCTCGAAGATCAGCGCGCCGAGCCGGTCACGTACCGCGCCAACACCGAACGACGGAACCGAAGGACCCATTTCTCCATCCTGCCTGGTGACCCAAGTCCACCAAGGCCGCCGTACCGCCGCTTGGCAGGTGTATGTCGAGCCTTGCCGGGTACGACGCACGCATGACGACCCAGCCGACTGGTGACAGCCCACAGAAGGACCCCGACAACTGGGTGACCGGCGACGAGCCGGCGACCGCAGCCCAGCTTTCCTATCTCCAGACGCTCGCTCAGGACAGCGGGACCGAGGTTCCCGGCGATCTGACGAAGTCCGACGCGTCCCGGCTGATCGATGAGCTGCAGGCCCAGTCCCCACGCCTCGGCAACGACAGCCCCTGACGGCCCGGCGTCACGCCTGACATCGTTTCGGATCTCTCACCGTCGCGGACGCTGTCAAGCCGCCTTGTGGGCGGTGAAGAGTAGGTACTCCCAGTCCAGGACCGCCGTCCCGCTCCCCCGGTCGAAACGGTGGAACAGGTTCGCGAGGTCCTTGTCGAGGGCGGCGACCCGGTCGGGATCGTCGGCGATGCCACGGTAGGCGGCGATGGTCGGGCCGTAGCAGGCTTTGAAGAACTCGCGGAGATCCTCGGGCTGGTCGAACCGGTTGACCTCGAGCGTCTGCCGGCTCGCCGTGACGTCGGTGATCGATTCGCCGAACAGCCCGCGCACGTGGTCCTCGTTCCCCCACAGCGGCGGTGGCTGCGAGCCGGGCGGAGGTGGCGCGGCGGCGTACGGCTTCATTGTCGCGAACATCTGTCCGATGCATCCCTCGGGCGTCCAGCTGAGCACGCCGATGGTGCCACCGGGGCGGCAGACGCGGACCAGTTCGTCTGCGCTGGCCTGGTGGTGCGGGGCGAACATCACGCCGACGCAGGAGAGTACGACGTCGAACTCGTCGTCGGCGAAGGGCAGCGCTTCGGCGTCAGCCTGCTGCCAGTCCAGCTCGACGCCTTGCTGCTGCGCCAGCGTCCGTCCGGTGTCGAGCAGCTCGGGGGTCAGGTCGCTGGCCACGACGGTGGCACCGGTCTTCGCGGCCGGGATGGCGGCGTTGCCGGTGCCTGCGGCGACATCGAGGACCCGGTCGCCGGCCTGCACCCCGCAGGCCTCGACCAGGATCGGACCGAGCGTGGAGATGATCTGAGCGGCCACTGCGGGGTAGTCGCCGAGTGCCCACATCGCGCGGTGCTTGCCCTTCAGCGCACGGTCGGCGTCGACGTCTTCGGTCGTCTGGCTCACGGGTGTCTCCTTCCTGGCGGATTTGTTGGCTTCACCATGCCTTTGGTGTCCAGCGGTATGCAGCCGTTTCGCCAAATTCCTCAGCGAGCCCCTCGCCGCCGGGACGTAGGATCGCGGACCGTGGTGCGATTCAGCCGAGCCGACCTCGAGCTGGCCCGCGCCAGCACCGTCCCCGACCTCCTCGGTCCCGGCCTGCGGCTGCTCTTCGTCGGCATCAATCCGGGGCTCTGGACGGCGGCCACCCAGACGCACTTCGCGCACCCGGCGAACCGGTTCTACCCGGCGCTGCTGAGGGCCGGTATCGTCACCTGCCCGATCGTCGCCAGCGCAGGGATGTCCGATGACGATCGCGCCCATCTGGTACGGCGCGGGGTTGGCATCACCAACCTGGTCAGCCGGGCGACGACGCGAGCCGACGAGGTGACCAGGGCGGAGCTCGAGGAGGGAGCCGCTCGGCTGCTGGCCCTCGTCGAGACGGCGACGCCTCGGGTCGTCGCCGTCGCCGGCGTGACGGCGTACCGGACTGCTTTTCGTCTGCCGCGAGCCAAGGCCGGCCGCCAGCCGGTCGGTCTCGGTGCCGCCGAGCTCTGGGCGGTGCCGAACCCGAGCGGGCTCAACGCGCACGAGACGATCGACAGCCTGGCTGTCGCGTACGGCGAAGCGGCGCGGGCAGCCGGTATCGAGCCCGGCGTGGCCTAGACGTCCGGCCGTGCGGACCACTCCAGTCGGCGGCCGAGCTCCGCGCCACCGACGCTGGTGATGTAGTCGAGGTCGCCACAGACGATCAGCTCGTCGCGGGCGCGGGACAGCCCGACGTACAGCCGCTCCTTGGCCCGGTCCCGCGACTCGGACTCGTTCACGGCCAGGATGATGACGCGCCGCTCGAGGCCCTTGAAGCCGAGGACGTGCCCGTAGAAGACCTGGTCCGCGTCCCAGGACGACGCCCAGTACCCGTCCTGCCCCTCCTCCTGTCGGGCGGCCTGCTCCGGGTGGCGCGATCCCGTCGTCAGCAGCGCGACGTCCTGCGGACGCCAGCCGGCCTGGAGGGCGGCGTCGACCGCCTCGTCCGCGACCGCGGCCGCGGCTTCGGCTGCGCACGGCAGGAAACGCACACGCGGGCCTTCTCCCCCGCGCAGGCGCATCCGGGTGAGACCGAGCGGCTGGAACGTCTCGGCGATCTGTCGGGTGTTGCGCAGGTTGTGCTCGAGCACGAAGACGGCCTGGCACTCGGGCATCCCGCCGAAGCGCGCGAAGACGCGCTGCCCCTCGTCGCTGAAGATCGTCAGGCTGCCGGTCTGCGGATCCTGCAGGGCGGCGACGACGGCGGGCCACCACTCGTCGGCGAAGTCCTGCGCCTCGTCGACCACGACCGCGTCGAAGCGCTTGGCAACGTCGAGACCTTCCGCGATCGACACCATCATCTTCGGCAACCGCTGCTCCCAGTAGTCGCTGTCCTCGTCACCGTCCGGCGAGGGCTCGGCGCCCCACTCATCGATGCCCAGCCCGTGGAACGTGCCGACGTACGACGGCTGCTCCCGGCGGTCCCAGCCGCTGGTGACTCTTGTGAAGTAGGCCGCCAGCCCGCGGGAGTAGCAGAGCAGCGCGACGCGCTTGCCGTCCTTGCGCAGGCGGCGAGCCTGCTCCATCGCCAGCCAGGTCTTGCCGGAGCCGGCGCCGCCGCGGATCTCGATGCGACGCATGAGCGCGGAGACCTCGAGGAGCATCCGCTGCTGCTCGGTGAGGCGATCGGCCAGCGCGTCCCGCTCGGCGGCGAGGCTGATCACGTCGGCCTGCGGCAGCCCGCGCCCGCGGAGGATGTCGGCAAGCACGTCGACGTCGTCGACCGTGGGCACGCGGCAGGCCGACTCCTGCCGTACGGCGATCGCGGCGATCCGCTCGACCAGGTCGTCGAGGTCGTCCCGGCCGAAGACCATGTGGCGCGGGCAGGCCGGCAGCGCGAAGTCGGCGGAGATGCTGGTGAAGGGGAAGACGACGGCGTGCGCCCAGCGGATGCGGCCCCGGCTGCCCCATCGGGGGTCGTCCTCGACGTACCGGCGAAGACCGTACATCGCCTCGCGGGCCTGCTTGACCGGGTTGACGCGCTTGGTCTTGCCGTTCTGGCCGGTCTGCAGCCAGTGGACGCCGTTATGGGTGATCTGGCCGCCCTTGACCTCGAGAACCGCGAACCCGGCGTCGGGGATCGCCAGGAAGAAGTCGACCTCGGCGTTCTTGTGGTCGTCGGTGACCCGGAGGTTCGACCACATCCGGTCGGTGTCGCCGAGCGCCGCCTCGAGGACGCGCGCGACGACCCGCTCGCCCTCTGACGTGTAGCCGTCGCCTCTGTCGCTCACCGCCCGAAGATACGCGCTACCCGTCCTTGGTCTGGACCACGTAGCCCTTGGCCAGATTGCTGTGCCGGTAGCCGTACAGGCCGTAGACAACAAGACCGAGCACGAACCACACGATGAAGCGGATGAAGGTGACGGCTTCGAGCTTGCTGATCAGCCAGATCGAGAAGCCGATACCCACCAGGGGCAGCACCGGCATCAGCGGCGCGTGGAACGTCCGCTCGATGTCCGGTGAGCGGTAGCGAAGCACGATCACGGCCGCGGACACGACGATGAACGCGAGCAGGATGCCGATGTTGACGAGCTCGGCCGCGTCGGCGATCGGGGTGAGCCCGGCGATTCCGGCGGAGACGACTCCGACGATCCAGGTCGGCCGGTACGGCACATGTTGCCGGTTGGTCTTCGCGAACCACTTCGGCAGCAGCCCGTCGCGGCTGATGGCGTACCAGATCCGTGACGCGCCGAGCATGAACGAGAACAGCACGGTCAGGATGCCGATGATCGCACCCACCGCGATCACGTCGGCGAAGCGCGACAGGCCAACCGACTGGAAAGCTGTGGAGAATCCGCTCACTGGGTCGATGTCGGTGTATTCCTGCATCCCAGTCAGGACGGTGCACGCCAGCAGGTAAAGGACCATCGAGATCGCGAGGGACAAGATGATCGCCTTGGGCAGGGTGCGTTGTGCCTCCTTCGACTCCTCGGCGGCGGTGCTCATGGCGTCGTACCCGAAGACCGCGAAGAAGACAGTGGCGGCACCGGTGACGGCGCCTCCGAAGCCGAACGGGAAGTACGGCGAGAGGTGGGCCGGTTTGAAGTAGAACGCGCCCACGATGATCACCGCGACCACGATCGCCAGCTTGACCGCGACCAGCACGGTCTCCGCCCGGGCGCTGGTGCGGATGCCGCGGTTGAGCAGCGCCGCGATCAGCAGGCACAGCACGAGCGCGAACAGGTCGACCTTGTGACCGCCGCCGGTACCCGGCGCGCCGAGCATCCAGTTCGGCAGGGTGACCCCTAGGTCGTCAAGCAGGAACGAGAAATAGCCCGAGATGCCAATGGCCACCACCGCCACGATCGCGGTGTACTCGAGCAGCAGGTCCCAGCCGATCATCCAACCGGCGAACTCCCCCAGCACCGCGTAGCCGTAGGTGTATGCCGACCCCGCCTGCGGGATCATCCCGCCGAACTCGGCGTACGAGAGCGCGGCGCAGGCGCTGGCCACACCCGCGATGAGGAACGAGATGCTCACCGCCGGTCCCGCCGTGCCGTTCGCCACCGTGCCGGCCAGGGTGAAGATGCCCGCGCCGATGATCGCGCCGATGCCGATGGCCGTCAGCTGCCATAGCCCGAGCGACCGCTCGAGGCCACCCTCGTCCTCCGTGTCCAGGATCGGCTTGCGCCGCAGGATCCCTGACTGTGCTGGCACGTCTTGCTTGGACACCATGCTGCACCACCCGTTTCCGTCAGACGGTCGGCGCCGTCGGCGGCCGACGGCTGGGCATCGTTCCTACCATCGGAGGGGACCTTCCGCACTCGCTCGGAGCCTCCTCGACACGACCGTTGCCGATCCTGAGCGATCAGGGGCGTCCGGGAAACCTTTGGCAGGCAGACTTCTCGCCGATACCACCTCTGCCTCGACCGACGCCCGCCTCGACCTCGATCGTTCGCCTCGACTGGATCGCCCGGCGCGGACATGTGGAACGACTTTTTCGTCAATCTGGTCCCGTGACTGGTGCCTTCTATGGAAGGGTTTCATCGCTACCAGAATCCGTCAGTTCCGGACCCTCAGCAGGTCCTGGTGGAGCTGGCGATCGTCATGTCAAGAGGTCCGATGACTTCAGTCAAAGTTGCGGCTGCGGACGAAGCCCGGGTCGAGGAGTTCGCTGGCACGCTGTTCATGGTAATGACTTACTTGACTCACCCAGGTGGCGAGTAGTAGACTCACCTACATGAGCAAGAACCACGAACTCCCGCAGACGCTGATCGAGGCGATCGCTACTTCTCGGACATTGACGTTTGCACCGAGTTCGTCGCCGCACTCCGCTGGCCTGACGGCCCGGTCTGCCCGCGCTGTGGCCTTCACGAGCACTCGTACCTCACCACTCGCCGCCTGTGGAAGTGCAAGGCGTGCAAGAAGCAATTCTCGGTCAAGGTCGGCACCATCTTCGAGGACTCCCCGCTCGGTCTGGATAAGTGGCTGGCCGCTGTATGGCTGATCGCGAACTCCAAGAACGGCATCTCGTCGCACGAGCTGGGTCGCTCCATCGGCATCACTCAGAAGTCGGCATGGTTCCTTCTGCACCGCATCCGGCTCGCCATGCAGGCCGGCTCCTTCGAGAAGATCGACGGCATCTCCGAGGTTGACGAGACCTACGTGCAGGGCAACGTCCACACAAACGGCATCGAGAAACTTCTGGAGCGTGTTCAAGCGTGGTCTGCACGGCTCCTACATCTCGGTTGAGCCGTACCACCTATTCCGCTATCTCGATGAGCGCATGTACGCATTCAACAATCGCGACGCGTCCGACCTAGGCCGCTTCGCAGGCGTTCTGGGCGCAATCTCCGGACGGCGCCTGACGTGGCTCGACGTGACTGGCAAACTGAGCGACGGGCCGTCGTGTCCTTAGAGATTCAGGCCATTCGTAATAGCAATGGAGATGCGCTCCATTACGGAATCGCTCAACTGGAACCGCAGATCCTGAGGCTGAAAGATGGCTCGTGGGTAACTCATCACCCATCGACAGTCGATGACCGACCACCGGGGAAACTCGGTCGAATCCGGGCTGAGAGATACTTCGTAATTTGCAACGAGTCTGGGCGGATGCTCGCTCTTGTCGGAATCGGCTAGGACGACCGAGACGTACGATTCGTTAGTGTAATTCGCGAGCACGACGCAATACTTCCAACGTTCTATGAGGCTCTCGCCTCTACCTCCCAATCCGGAAGGTAGAGGTTCGAGCGAAAGACTGACCCTCGCCGCAAGGCTTCTACTCAACGGAGTCTTGGCGTTCGTCAAGCATGCCGACCTGATGCCGATAGGTGGCACGCATTACGCTCTCGTCAATCTCCGCACCCTCGGCAACGGGTGGGTTGGGTAGCTGGCGTGCCTTCGCACGCAACTCGGCAAGTCGGGTGGCGCCGTCTGACAAGTATTCCGCAGCATGCACCAAATCATTCCGTGTCACTCGGAGGTACGCCGCTACCATGGCGAGATAGTCGCTGGAAGGCTCTGCGGGACGCACCGGCGTCGCCGTCCCGTCTGACATCGTGTCCCATTGGGTCGAAGTGGTAAGGGTTTCTGTCATGGCTCTACTCTTTCCCGAATTGTTCGAACCCTGGGGCCGGCACCTCGCCGTTTGCGGCCTCGTATTGACCGATGACTTTTGCCATGATGGGGATCATCGACTTGGCGTGCCCAACGCTCATGGAGATGCGTGCGACACGGTCAAACTGCTTGTAGTCTGAAGTATCCATCTTTTCGGGCGATCTGTAATAGAAATCTATCGTGACATCGTAGGGGCCCGCCGAGATGCTCATTACGTTGGCATACGACTGTCCACCGAGCTCACTCATACTAGATAGGCTACCCTGGAGTCAAGGAGTGGGGTAGAGTAGCCTCTCGGCTGTCCGCTCCCGGACCGAGAGGGGCTGGACCATGGACAACCGCGAGGTCGGAGACTCGGAGTCTCAAGACCGCGATGCGGATCGTCAAGCACCCTTCGATCGCTTCCAAGCGCTCACCAAGCGTCTCCTGCACGTCTCCAAGGACGACGTACGCGAGGCTGAGTCCCGCGAACAGGAGAAGCGCCGCACGGCGTAAACGGGGTGCGGTCGAGCGTCATCTTCATCGGGGGACGGTCCGGGTCAGGTAAGACGACCGTCGCGGCCGAGATGCACGCTCTGCTATCCGCCCGCGACGTGCGCCACTGTTGGATCGAGGGTGACTACCTGGACCTGGCCCACCCACCTCCATGGAAGTACGGCCTCGCTGAGAGGAACCTCGCGGCCGTCTGGGGGAACTACCGAGACCTGGGCTACTGCCGCCTGATCTATACGAACACGGCGAGCGTGACCTTCACCGACCCGCTGGTGGCTGCGATGGGCGACGATCCCGCCGTCACCGCCGTGCTGCTGACCGCGACAGACGCGACCGTGCTAGAGCGGCTGCGCGTCCGCGAGGTGGGGAGCGCCCTGGACACGCATTTGCAGCGCAGCGCAGGCGCCGCGGAGTGGCTGGGGCGCGAGGCGGGCGCCTCGGTGCACCGCGTCCCGACCGATGGTCGAGACCTATCCGATCTCGCCGCCGAGATCGTTGGCCTCGCGGACTGGTGAGTCAAGTAAGTCATTACCCTGTTCATGGCCGCTCTGGCCTCCATGGAACTGGCCAACGTCGAGCTCGGGGTACGCCTCGGGCTGTACGAAGCTCTGACGGAGTTCGGCCCCCAGACGTCCGGTCAGCTCGCCGACGCGACGGGGACTGTCGAGCGATACGTCCGGGAATGGCTCGAGCAGCAGGCCGTTGCTGGCGTCCTCGAGGTCGACGACCCTGCCCAGCCTCCCGACACGCACAGCTTCTCTCTGCCGAGAGCGCACGCCCACGTGCTGCTCGACGACGACAGCGAGGCATGCATGAAAGCGTGCGCCGCGGTTGCGCCGTGGGTCGGCAAGTCGGTGGATATCATGACCGAGGAGTTCCGCCGGGGTGTGGGCGTCGCCTTCGGCGCCTTCGATCTGCACGACCTGCAAGCCGCGTTCACCAGGCCCGTCTTCCAGCACCATCTCGTGCAGAACTGGCTCCCTGCGCTCCCGGCCATCCAAGCCCAGCTCTCCGCCGGCTCGCCGGTCCGGATCGCGGACGTCGGGTGCGGGACGGGAGTCGCGGCGCTCACGCTCGCGGACGCCTATCCGGAGGCACGCATCGACGGATTCGACTTGGACGAAGCATCGATCCGATTGGCTGAGGGAGCCGCCGAGCAACGGGGAGTCGCCGACCGGGTGCACTTCGAGGTACGCGACGCCGGCGGGCCGACCAGCTGCTGGCCGCCGTCGACTGCCCGGACGGCTCCGCCTGGCTGCTCGGGACGGACGCCTATCTCGGCCTCGCTCGAGCCTGGCTCCCCCGAGACCCGGAGCGCGCTGCCGTCGTACTCGCCCCGCTCCTGACCGCTGCTCGACGTATCCCCTGGGTGCCACTGCTCACCCAGGTGGAACCGCTGGCCGCCCGCGCCCGCGCTGCAACGCCAGTGCAATGACGCGGTGCAGTCTCTCCTCGACCGTCTTTCACCGATTCGAGGAGTACGACATGACCATCGACAACGACAAGCTCAACGTCCTGCTCGGCAAGTTCGTCGGCGACCTCGGGGCCACCATGCATGCCGGAAACGCCGTCATCGGCCACGAGCTCGGCCTCTACCGCGCGCTCGCCGAAGGGGCCGCGACTCCTGGTGAGCTGGCCAGCCGCACCGACTGCCACCCCCGCTATGTCACCGAGTGGCTGCGCGGGCAGGCCGCCGGCGGGTACGTCGAGGTCGACAGGGAGACCGAGACCTACTCGCTGAGCGAGGAGCAGGCGTTCATCCTGACCAACCCCGACAACGGCGTTTACCTGCCGGGGGCGTTCCTGCTGGCTCTGGGCAGCCTGCGCGCCGAGCCCCGGATCACCGAGGCCTTCCGCTCCGGCTCCGGGCTCGGCTGGCACGAGCACGACGACGACGTGTTCGTCGGCTGCGAGCAGTTCTTCCGTCCGGGGTACGTCGCCAACCTGGCGTCGGCGTGGCTGCCTGCCCTGGAGGGCGTCGAGGACAAGCTCGCGGCTGGGGCCCGGGTCGCCGACGTGGGGTGCGGACTGGGCGCATCGACCGTGCTGATGGCGAGCCACTACCGCAACGCCCAGGTCACCGGCTCCGACTACCACGAGGGCTCGATCGAGCTGGCCCGCAAGCGCGCCGCAGACGCGGGGGTCGCCGACCGGACCTCGTTCGAGGTGGCCAGCGCCCAGACCTTCTCCGGCTCGAGCTACGACCTGGTGACGACGTTCGACTGCCTGCACGACATGGGAGACCCGTTGGCGGCCGCCCGGCACGTGCGCGAGGCGCTCTCCTCCGACGGCACCTGGATGATCGTCGAGCCGTACGCGGGTGACGAATACACCGACAACCTCAACCCGGTCGGCCGGGTGTACTACGGATTCTCCACGTTCCTGTGTGTCCCCAGCGCGATGTCCCAGCCCGGTGGTTTCGCGCTCGGCGCCCAGGCCGGGGAGGCGTCGATCCGGCGGGTTGTCACCGACGCCGGGTTCACCCGCTTCCGCCGCGCCGCCGAGACCCCGTTCAACATCGTCTACGAGGCCCGCCCGTAGCGCCGCCCTCGACCGTCCACACGCCCAAGACGGTCGCTCTCGACGTACCGCAGGGATGTCCCTTCGTCAGTGGTGGTGAGGCGGGTGCGGCTGTCGAGATGGGGCTGGGACGGTGTCGACCCCGGGCGCGGGCTCCGGCCATACCAGCAGCACCGGGCAGGGCGCATGGTCGACGATGAAGCGGCTCTCGCGGCCAAGGCTCTTCGGCCCCAGGCGAGTGCGGTCACCGTCACGGGCGACGACCAGCAGATCCGCTCCCTGTGAGGCCTCCACCACCTCCCGCTCCACCCGTCCCTGTCGCACCTGCGAGGTGCAGGGACGACCGAGCCGGTCAGTGGCTCGCAGAAGCAGCTCATGGGCGGCCTTGGTCATCTGCTCGTCGATCAGCACCCCAGGATCGCGGTCCGGGTGGCTCCGACCGAGGAGGCCGGCGAACGCAGCATGTGCCGCGTAGGCGACCTCCGCGTCCAACACGTGCACCAGGGTGACCTCTGCATCAGCCGGTGAGATGTCGCGGGCAGCGTCGACGCAAGCGGGCCACGTCGCCTCGACGATCCAGGCGATGACTCCCATGTCACCAAGACTCCCATGAGGCGGGGCTATCCAAGGTGGTTCCTGCCCCAGAGCTGAATCGCGAGCTTGCGCTCTCCGCGATTTCCCCTTCGCGGCGGCCATGCGCGCCCACATGGCCGCCGCGAAGTGGTGTCCTCAGCTCAGTTCAGCGACATGGTCTCCATGGACAGGTAGGTGTGCGCCGCCCACGAGACCGGGTCGTCGGAGAAGTGGCCCTGCAACGCGTTGTTGTTCAGGGCGTTGTCGAGCGACGCCATGATCATCGACTGGTCGAGCACCAGGCGCCGGTGACCCACCGCCCCGGTCGACGGGTTGACGGCGTCGTAGAAGCCGCCGTCCGCCGTGTAGACGTCGGGGTAGAGCGAGCGCAGGTTCTGGATGTTGGCGAACGCCGCCTGCTTGCTGGTCAACAGCGCCAGGAACGACGCGTGCGGCGTGACCGTGGTCTCGGCAGCGCAGGTCGTGCACTCCGACAGCTGATGCCCCGCCGGGAATGCTTGGCCCTCGACGCCATACGTCGCGTAGCCGCCGGAGTCGTCGGCCGTGCTCGACGGGGACATGCCCCACACCGGGTAGTTCAGCCGCTGGCTCGCGTACTTGATCTGCACCTGGACCGTCCGCGCATCGGCCAGCCCGAAGCCACGCGGACCCCACTTGGTCTCCGGCACCACGTCGTCGGCCATCAGGCCCTCGAACATGCCGCCGCCGAAGGTCGGGATGAACCTCAGGTCGGTGTTCGGGTAGGTGTAGTGGCCCTCCCACACGTTGAAGGACTTGTGTGACTGCGGGTCAACGATCGTCTTCCAGTAGCCGTGCGGCGGCCACTGACCCTGCCAGGAGAAGTCCGGGTCGGTCTCGCACTGCTTCGGCGGCAGCGTCCGCCAGGTCCGCCACCACACGTCACCGGGCATCTGACGCAACCCCATGCCGATGTACATCGCGATCCGCGGGTCGCTATAGAGAGCGCCGTTGTGGTACGGCGCCGGCCCCTGCTGCACGTAGTAGCCACCGTACATCTGGCCGGTCGGCGGGTTGTCCGGCAGGTCCGGGTTGGTGTTGCAGCCGGGCTTCTGCGCCCGGTCGTCGTAGAAGATCGAGAAGTGCATGTCGTTCAGCAGGCTGGACGCCAACCCGTTCAGCGCGGGCAACGCCTGGCGCACCACGACCAGACCGGACGCATACCACCCGTTGTCGACCGCCGACAGGAACCAGCAGTTGTCCTGCGTCGGCTGCGTCTCCTGCGAGCAGTCGATATCGCCCGGGTTGCGGATCACGTGCCCGTTGCTGGTGTCGTACCACTGGTACAGGAAGCCGTCGGTGCGCTTCAACTGCTGCACCTCGGTCAGCGTCGCCCGCACCATGGAGCGTTCCTTCGTCCGGCTGATCAGGTGCAGGTCACCCGCCGCAACGACGGCCCACAGGTAGACGCCGATGTTGGCGGCCGACGTGTAGGTGCCGCGGGTGTTGCCCGGCCCCAGGTTGTCGAGGGGCAGGTGGGTGTTGGGGTCCACGTCGTCGCCGTAGAACGCCCAGGTGTCCTTCGCGATCTTGTACAGGACGGCGCGCTGGTGCGACGTCAGCCCGCCGTAGTCCGGCGACGCCTGATGGCCGGGGTCTGCGGCCGGTTGCCCGTTCGCGGCGGGTACGGCGACCAGCGTGGCCGCGACGAGCCCGCCGAGGGCGGCGCCCACCAGGGCACGGATGGGGCGGTGGATTCGCATGGTTCCTCCTGTGGTCACTGCTCGCCGGCGGTTTCCGAGATCGACGGGTCAGCTGTGGGTGCGGCGGATGGTGCCTCTGCGTATGGGTTGGCGATCGCGTCGAGCAGCTCGATCGTGTAGGCGTCCTTCGGGTGCTGGAGCACGTCCTTGGTGACACCGCGCTCGACGATGCAGCCGTGGTGCAGCACCAGGATCTGGTCGGTCACGGCGCGGGCACTGAGCAGGTCGTGGGTGATGTAGAGCAGCGACAGGCCGTGCTCCTCGCGGAGTTGCGCCAACAGCTTCAGCACCCCGGCGCGCAGTGACACGTCCAGCATCGACACCGGCTCGTCGGCGACTATCAGGCCCGGTCCGCAGGCGAGCGCCCGGGCGATCACCACCCGCTGGCGCTGCCCGCCGGACAACTGGTGCGGCAGCTTCGGCGCGAACTGCGCCGGCGGCGTCAGACCGACCGTCTCCAGCAGCTCGTCGACCCGCGTCCTCGCGTCCCGGGCCGCCATACCGAGGAAGTTCACGCATGGTCGGACCAGCGTGTACTCCACTGTGTGCAGCGGGTTGAGCGCGCCGTACGGGTCCTGGAACACCATTTGCACCCGGTGGTGGTAATCGCGCAGCGCCCCGCCCCGCAGTTTGCCGACGTCGAGGTCGCCGAACCGGACCGACCCCGATGTCGGCCGCTCCAGGCCAGTGATCATCTTGGCGATCGTGCTCTTGCCGCTGCCGCTGGCGCCGACGAGCGACACCGCGGCCCCTGGCTCGATGGTGAACGAGACGTCGTCGACCGCGACCATGTCGGCCTTGCCCCGTCCGCGGGCGCGGTAGGTCTTGGTGACACCGTCCACGACGAGGGCGGAGGGGCCATCGCCTCGGACGGGGCTGGTGGCTGCGGGCGAGGCGAGATCAGCTGACACCTGCGACTCCTTCGCGTTCCGTGACGGCGGCGCCGGCCGTGACCGTCGCGGGCCGATCCCCCGTGGCCGGTGCCCGCACATGACAGGCGACCCGTCCGCGGCCCAGCCGGGCCAGCGGCGGCACCTCAGCGCGCGAGATCTCCACCGCGAGCGGGCAGCGTGGCTCGAAGGCGCACCCGGCCAGCGGCAGCGAGAGGTCGGGTGGCGAGCCGGGGATGCCGGCGAGCTCCACGTGCTCGGCGCGCGGGTCGGCGTAGCAGGCCAGCAGGGCCTCCGTGTAGGGGTGGTGCTCCCCCACCAGCAGGTCCTTCGACGGCTGGTCCTCCACGATCCGACCGGCGTACATGACGAGCACCCGCTGGGTGGCCTCCAGCACCACCCCGAGATCGTGGCTGATCAGCACCGCGGTGAACTTCTGCTCGCGCTGCAGGTCCTTGATCGTCTTCATGACCGCCTGCTGCACGATCACGTCGAGCGCAGTCGTCGGCTCGTCGAAGACGATCAGCCGCGGTTCTAGCGACAGGGCAAGCGCGATCGCGACCCGCTGCCGCATGCCTCCGGACAGCTCGTGCGGGAAGCGATCGAGCACATCGGCGTCGAGCTCGACCTTGCCGAGCAGTTCGGCGCCGCAGGTCCGGATGTCGGACTTCCCGTGCTTCTCCCCGTCCCGCGCGTGCGCCTTGAGGATGTCGGCGAAGTGGCTGTTGACGTCGCGCACCGGGTTGAGCGCGTTCATGCCGCTCTGCAGCACCAGCGCGAACCCGTTGCGGCGCTGCTGTCTCAGCTCCTCGCCGGTGAGGCTGGCGACATCGGTGCCGTCGAAGGTGATCGTGCCGCTCTCCAGCCGGGCCGGCGGCCGGAGCATCCTGGTCAGCGCGTAGCCGATGGTGGACTTGCCGCATCCCGACTCCCCTACCAGGCCGACGAACTCCCCCTCGTCGAGGTCCAGGTCGACGTCGCGCACCGACCAGATGCGTTGACCACGGCTCGGCACGTAGGCGACGTTGAGGCTCCGAGCGGACAGCAGGCTCATCACTTCTCCCGAAGCCGTGGGTTGGACAGCGCGTCGACGCCGAAGTTGACCAGCGTGAACGACAGCGCCAGGAGGGCGATGGCGAGACCGGGAGCGAAGACCAGCACCCACTGCCCGGTCAGCAACGCGTTCTGCTGCTGGGCGTTGTGCAGGATCGTGCCCCAGCTCACCGTGGTCGGGCTGCCCAGCCCGAGGAACTCCAGGCTGGCCTCCGCCATCACCGCCGCCGTCGAGGCGGCGAAGAAGCTCGCCGCCACCAGCGACGTCATGTTGGGCAGGATCTCCCGGAACACCACCCGGAACAGCCGCTCCCCGGAGAAAGCCGCCGACGCCACGAAGTCCCGCGTGCGCAGCGTCACCGCCTGGCTGCGGATCACCCGCGCCCCCGTGGCCCAGCTGGTGAAGGCCACCACGAGCACGATGGTCCAGATCGACCGGCTCGAGATGTACGCCGCCAGGATGATCATCAGCGGCAGTCCGGGGATCACCAGCGCCAGGTTGGTGATGAAGCTGATGATCTCGTCGAGGGGTCCTGGGCGGTAGCCGGAGAGCAGACCCAGGGTCACCGCCACCAGCGTCGCACCGATGCCGGCGCTCAGCCCCACCAGCAGCGACACCCGCGCCCCGTAGACCAGCTGGGAGAAGACGTCCTCCCCGTTTCCGGTGGTGCCGAACCAGTTGTCCGAACTCGGATTCTGGTACGGCGTGAACGTCGTGGCGGTCGGCGAGTGCGGCGCGATCAGCGGGGCAAAGGCCGCCGTCAGCACGAACAGCCCGAGCAGCACCATGCCCACCCGCGCCTTGCGGTTGCTCCACAGGGTGCGGATTCCCCGGCCCAGGAAAAGCACCGGGACCGGCACCCGCGAGCCGGCTGCGCTCCTCGGCGCCACCGGGGTCGCGCCGACGTCGACTGGAGGCGGCTGCGACGACAGGATGCTCACGAGGCCACCTCCCGCCGTACCCGCGGATCGAGCCGGACGTACAGCAGGTCGACGATGAAGATCGTCACCAGCATGCTCACGGTGATCACCAGGAACAGCGCCTGCATCAGCGGGTAGTCGCGGTTGGTGACCGAGATGTAGAGCAGGTTGCCCAACCCGGGGTAGCTGAAGATGCCTTCTACCAGCACCGACCCGCCGACCACCGCGCCGAGGGACAGCCCGAAGGCGGTCACGTTCGGCAGCAGCGCGTTGCGGGCCGCATACATGGTCGCGACGGTGCGCGACCGCAGCCCGTTGGCCTCCGCGAACGTCACGTAGTCCTCCCCCAGGGTGTTGATCATGTTGTTGCGCATGCCGAACACCCAGCCGGACAGCGAGGTGATCGCCAGCGTGAGACCCGGCAGGATGCTGTGCTGGAAGGCGTCCGACAGGAACGCCGGGCTCCAGCCGGGCGTCAGCCCCTGCGAGTAGCCGCCCTTGATCGCGAACACCTGGTACTTGAACGCAAGCAGGTAGAGCAGCACCAGACCCAGCCAGAACGGCGGGAACGCCGCGAAGAACGTCGCCCCCATCGTCACGACCGAGTCCGACGTCTTACCGCGCCGCCAGCCCGCCCAGACGCCGAGCAGCGTGCCGATCAGGAACGCCACGATCGTGGTGATGCCGACGAGCAGCAGCGTCCACGGCAGCGCCTGCCAGATCGCGTGCGACACGGTCTCGGTGGGGAACGAGTAGGTGCGCCCGAAGTTGAACGTCGCAATGTTCTGCAGGTAGGTGCCGTACTGGCTGAGGATGTTGCCGTGCGGCGAGCCCAGCTGGGCCTCGATCGCGGCCCGCTGCGCGTTGGTGATCGTCACCCCGTTGGAGGCCAGCTTCGCCAGCGCCGCATCGACCGGCGAGCCGGGCATCAGGCGAGGCAGGATGAAGTTCAGGGTGACCGCGGCCCACAGCGTGACCAGGAACAGGATCACCTTGCGCAGCACGTATCTCATGACGCCGTCACGCCTTCTGCAGATGCGTGACGATCAGCAGCATCGCGTTGTTGTACGGCGTCGGCAGCGAGTAGGGATCGCTGTCGGACGGCCAACCGGTGAAGTGGGAGGTCTGGAACAGGCCCCAGCTGCCGCCGTAGTACATCAGCACGATCGGCACCTGGTCATACATGACCTGCTCGAGGGCGTGGGTCGCCGTCTCCTGCTCGCCCTGGCTGGTCGCCTGCGCCAAGGTGGACAGGGCTGCGTCGACCTGCGGGCTCTTGAACCGTTCGAAGTTGTTGACGCTCGGGGTGTTGATCGGCGCCGCGTAGGCGCTGTTCAACGCATTGTTGAAGTCGGTGTACGGGCTGCCCGAGCCGCCGAAGCCGCCCATCGCGGCATCGAAGGTGCCGGCCTGGATCGCCTTCTCGTACTGGGTGTACTCCGGCAGGTCCAGCTTGACGCTGATCCCGGCCGCACCGAGCTCGGTGCTGACCTCCTTCGCGGCCGCGATCCAGTCGGAGAAGTTGTTCGGCATTACCAACGTCATCGACGCCTGCTGGCCGTCCTTGGTGAGCTTGCCGCCCTGAAGCGTGTAGCCGGCCTGCTGGAACGCTGCGGTCGCGGCGGTCTTGTTCTGCGCGACCACGCCCTGGTTGGGCAGGCTCGGGTCGAGCCATTTCTCCTCGTTGGGCAGGATCAGCCCGGACAGGCTGGCGGCGCCGGTGTAGCCGTTGACCGCCTTCTGCGCGATCGTCTCGCGGTCGAGGGACAGCGAGATGCCCTTGCGGAAGTTGACGTCGTCGTACGGCGCCTTCGTCAGGTTGAGGAAGATGCCGATCGTGCCGCCCGGCGGGAACCAGTAGGTGCGGTTCGCCTTGTCCTTCGCGAGGTAGGTCTGCTCGACGTTCGGCAGGTAGTTGTACGACCAGTCGAACTTGCCGCTCGACACGTCCAGCTGGTTGGTGGACTGATTGCTCGACTGGGCGGGGAAGTCAACCTCGCTCGGCGCGACCTTGTCCGCCTGCCAGTAGCCGGCGTTCTTCGCCTCGGTGTACTGCGTCGGCGCGAACGACTTCAAGGTGAAGGGCCCGGTGCCGACCGGCTTGGTGTTGGGGTAGGTGTCCGGCTTGGCGACCGAGGACCACACGTGTTCGGGCACGATCGGGACCTGTGAGACGGTGGCCGCGAACGGCACGTTCGGCGCCTTGAACTTCAACGTGACCTTGTCGCCGCTGGCGGTCACGCTGCTCAGCTGGGCCCAGACCCCGGTGGTATCGAGCGCAGCCTCCTTCTTCAGCAGGTTGAACGTGAACAGCACGTCCTGGGCGCTGAACGGCTTCCCGTCGCTCCACGAGACACCTGAGCGGATCGTGTAGACCAGCGTGGTCGGGTCGGTGAACTGGTGGCCGGTGGCGAGGAACGGCGTGTAGGTGCCGTCGACGCTGCTCGGGATCTCGAGCGGCTCGTAGATCAGCCGGGTGCCCTCGAGCTGGCTGGTCGAGAACGGGTTGAAGTTCTCCACCAGCGTGGGGTTGCCGGCGTCGCCCTGGATGGTCAGGACGCCGCCGGTGGTACCGGTGCCGCCGCTGCTTCCGGAGCCCGCACAGGCGGCGAGCATGGTGGTGCTGAGTACGGCGGCCGCCGCCATGGCGAGGGCGGGCCGGATGCGCAGGTGGCGATTCATCGCGATCTCTTTTCGGTGTCGGTGCTGCGGGTGTGCGGAGATGTCGGGGCGGTGCGCAGGCGAAGCCTGGCCACACCGGGCTGCGGCAGCCCGATGTCGAAGGTGGCGGACCCGTCGCGAGGGGTCACGTCGGCGAGCTGCTCCTCGTGCAGCACGTCGGCGGCGTGCAGGTGCTTCCAGAGGTCGGCGTCGGGCCAGTCGAGCCCGTCGGGGTATCCGGCCAAGATGTTCGAGTGCAACGTGTCGACGCGGGCCAGCAACGCGGTGTACGACGAGCTGGTCAGCCCGCCGACGGTCAGGGCGACGCTTCGCTCGAGTCGCGGGTCGCCGCCCATCAGCTCGGCATTGACCGTGCCGTTCCAGAGCAGCACGTCGATGGTGCCGTCCTCGTGGCGAGTGGCCCACGCCTGCACGAGCACCTCGGCACCGTCGCCCCTGAGCGTGCAGCCGAGCACCCGGTCCCCCTGGTGGGCGGCGAAGTGGGCCGCCCAGTAGCGCGGCTTGCGCAGGTTGCCGACGGTGAGGAGACCGAACCCGTTGTGGAACAAAGCCGGTGGCCGTCCGAGCTCCTCGAAGTGGTCGCTGATCACCCAGTAGGCGAGCGCGTCCATCCGGCCCTGGGCCAGCGCGTAGCCGCTGAGCACGAACGGCGCGCCGCTGACCCCGTCGTGGATCTCGCCGAAGTGGGCGGAGCCGACGCCCCACTCGGTCCACCAGACCGGGATGTCGCCGTATCCATGCCGCTCGAGCGCGGGCCGCGTGTCGAGCGGCAGGTTGCCGTACGTGTGCGACGTCGCGAAGTCGAACGGCACGGCCTCCTTCTCCGCATGGGTCGCGAGGGCCTCGATCCACTCCGACGCCGCGGTGGACGGGCCGCCCACGAGCAGGCGCTGGTTGACGCTCTTGACGGCGTGCGCGGCCTCGTCGTACAGCCGCAAATAGTCGTCCTGGGTGCCGGTCCAGAACACTTCGAGGTTGGGCTCGTTCCAGACCTCGAACGCCCAGCTCGCGACCTCGTCGACGCCGTAGCGTTCGACCAGGTGCTGGGCGAGCGCCGCGACGACTGCGCGCCACTCGGCCCAGTCCGCGGGCGGGGAGATGATGCCCTGGTAGGTGAAGACGGTTGCCTGCGGGTCGCGGGCGATCGCGGCCGGCATGAAGGACAGCTCGACGACCGGCCTGATGCCGATCTGGAGGATCTGGTCGTAGAGGCGGTCGACCTCGGTGAAGTCGAACGCTAGGGAGCCGTCGTCGCCGCGAGTCACCACGTGGTTGTCGTCGTGCAGGATCGCGTGCGCCCGCACCTGGGTGACGCCGAGGTCGTCATGGGCTCGCCGCAGTGCCTCGGCGAACTCGGCGCCGACGTCGGAGCCGTTGCCGTCGTCGTGGAACCTCAGTTGGGTCAGCCGTTCCGAACCCACCATCCGCCAGACCCGGTCCAGCATGGCGGTCGTTCGGCTGGCGTCCACCGTCACCGAGACGGGTCCCGGCTCGCCGGTGAGCACGCTGCCTCGGATCTCCGGGCTCCACTCCCACACCGGGTACTCGGCACCGGCGACGGCGCCGACCCGGTAGAGGTAGCTCGCGCCGTCCTGCAGCCCGGTGTCGGCGAACATCGTTCCTGGCACGGCCGGTACGTCGCTGCCGCCGTGCTGCACCAGGCGGGGCTCGCCGTCGGGCCCGGTGCGCTCGATGAGGTAGCCGGCCGCCCCTTCCACGGGCTGCCAGGACAGCCGCACGTGCCCGACCGCGCCCACGGCCTGCACGCCAGCCGGCGCCGCGAGCGCGAACTCCTCCGATGCGGTACTGGTGTCGGTGAGCCGCCGGTAGATCCGCCGCTCCCAGTCCTGCCGGGCCTGCTGTTCCTGGATCTGTTGCTCCCCCGCCCGCTGGTTCATGTGTCCCTCCCTCGGCGCCGCGACAGCGCCATGGTCGCCGGCCGGCGGGTCGTCGAACGGGTGCCGCAGCCGCAGCTGCGCCGCACCATGAGCTCAGTCGGCAGCACGACCGTCCGGCGCTTCGCGTCGGGTGAGACGATGCGCTCGAGCAGCATCCGGACAGCGAGGTCGCCCACCTCACGCATGGGCTGACGGACGGTGGTGAGCGCTGGACGGACGTGCCGCCCCGAGGCGATGTCGTCGAAACCGGTAACTGCGACGTCGCTCGGGACGGCCAGCTTCGCCTTGCGCAGCACGCTCAGCGCTCCGATCGCCATCTCGTCGTTTCCGCAGACGACCGCTCGCGGCGCCTCCCGCTGGGCGAGCAGCGCGGTAACGGCGCGGATGCCGCCGATCTCGGTGAACCCGCCCTCCGCGTCCGGGTTCCGGGGCGACGGCAGCCCGTGGTCACGCAGCGCGTCGCGGTAGCCGGCAAACCGCTCCCTGGAGTCCGGCGCGAGCGCCGGGCCGCCGACGAAGGCGAGGTCGGTGTATCCGTGATGCCCGATCAGGTGGTCGACGAGGGATCGCATGGCCCCGCGGTTGTCGACACTGATGTCGTCGAACGGGTTGGTCTTGGAGCGGGTCGCCACTGTCACGATGGGGATGGTGCGACCGAGCGCCGCGGCGTCCTGCAGGCTGACGCTTCGAGCCAGCAGGACCAGTCCGTCCACCTTGCCTGCGACGGCGAATGCCAGCTCCCGTCCGGTCCGGCCTCGGGTGGCGGCGATCAGGACCGCGTCGCCCGCGGCGGTCGCCGCGCGCTCCGCGCCACGGAACACCTGGTCCAGGTAGAGCGGGGACTCTTCCTCGGCCTCGCCGGACGGGTCGAGGTCGTGGAAGAGGACGCCGACGATGCCGGCCCGACGGGTCGCCAGGCCACGCGCGCGCCCATCGGGTACCCAGCCGAGGTCGGTCGCGACCGCCAGCACCCGGTCCCTGGTCGACGTCGACATGCCGTCCTCGCCGTGCATCGCCCGCGACACGGTGGCCGTCGACACACCGCTGCGTCGGGCCACCTCGTAGATCGTCGAGCGGGGGTTCGGCACGGCCCTCCTGATATTTCCGCGAGTAAGCGGTTACGTGGTTAACCGCTTACGTAACCACTTCAGGGAGCCTCTGTCAACACGTAGCACCGCTCATTTTTGGGCGGCTGATGATTCGATGTGACCGTGGGCGCATACCATGCGGATCCCGTCATATCTGGTTTGATGTTCCCGGAAACGACCGGGAACGCGCGCTGGGCGGTCCGCCCGGACCTTCCGTCACCTACGTCTCGGCCTGCTGCCGCTCCTGGCCGGCCATCTCGGCGCGCAGGCCGAGCAGCCGGACCGGCCGCCCTGTCTCGAGGTTGCCGACGAGGTCGAGGGTCAAGGCCAGCAGCTCGGCACGCTCACCCGTGGGTGCTGTCAGCTTCCGGCTGTGGGTCTTGGTGAAGAACGGCGCGTAGCGCACCTTGAGGGTCAACCGGACGGCCATCCGTCCGTCTGCGGCCAGATCCTCGGCCACCTGGCCGGCCAGTCGTCGTACCTCCGCCTCTATCTCACTCCGCTCGGTGAGGTTCTGCTGGAACGTCGTCTCCCGGCTCCGCCCCCGCGGGACGTACGGTGCCGCATCGACGACAGCGGACGCGACACCGCCCGCAAGGCGGTGGTAATACGGCCCCATCGTCGGACCGAGCCGGGCCGCCAACGAGTCCGGGTCGGCGTCGGCTAGCTCGCGGACTGTCAAGATTCCCAGCGTGGCAAGCCGTTTCGCCGTCTTCTTCCCGATCCCCCAGAGCTCCGACGTCGGCGACGCGCCCAAAACCTCGAACCAGTTGGCCGCCGTGAGGCGGAACATCCCACGGGGCTTGCCGAAACCGGTGGCCAACTTCGCCCGCAGCTTGTTGTCGCCGATGCCGACCGACGAGTGCAGCCTGGTCGCGTCGAGAATCGCCCGTTGCACGCCTCGCCCGTACGCCTCCGGATCGTCGGTTTCAACTCCCAGGAACGCCTCGTCCCAGCCGAGTACCTCGACCACCGCGCCGAGCGAGCGCAGGGTGTCCATGACCACCGCCGATGCCTGCTCGTAGACCGGCCTGTCGACCGGGAGGAAGACGGCGTCCGGGCACTTGCGGGCCGCGGTCCGCAACGGCATGCCTGATCCGACGCCGAAGGCACGAGCCTCGTACGACGCCGTCGAGACGACGCCGCGCTCGGCAGGGTCGCCGCGACCGCCGACCACCACCGGACGACCCGCGAGCTCCGGGTGACGGAGCACCTCGACGGCTGCGAGGAACTCATCGAGGTCGACATGGAGTACCCAGGACGCCGGCATGCGTCAGACCGCCGGTCGCACGGTCATCGCGGGCCAGGGCGAGCCACCGTCAAGCCAGCCGATGCCGCTGCAGCGGCCAACCGCTCGTCGTACGCCACGAATGCCTCCAGCTCCGGCTCGATGAGCTTCGCGCAGGCAAGGTGAATGGCGTCAAGACTTCTCAGCCGACCCGGTTCGAGCAGGCCGGCGCCGTCAAGGATGTCAGGAGTGAGTGCGACCTGGAAACATGAGCTCAGCAGATCGTCGCAACGCGAAATCTCAGCGCGACTGACCCGAATCGCCACCCGGCGCAGCTCGGTCCGGCTCAGGGCACTCACGGCGAACGGGTCGGCCCCGAGGAACGCATCCAACGCCGAAGACTCCGACTCCTCGAAAACGAGCTTTACCAGGGCCGAGGTGTCGAGGTAGTGCATCTAGGCAGGATCCTCGTCACGCAGCCGGGCAAGGACTTCAGAGGCACTCGGGCCTGTTCCGATCTCGTTCGGGGGCGTCCGTAACCGGCTTATGCTCGGTGCGCGCACGCGGCCGGCGAGCACAAGGCGGGCGAGCTCAGTCTCGGAGCTCTGCAGCGGAGTAAGAGCGGCGATCGGTCTGCCCCGGTCCGTTACCTCGAAGGACTCGCCCTGCTCGACCCGGCGAAGCCAGCGGCTCGCATGCTGCCGCAGTTCGCGAATGCCGATGCGCTCCATGTGCTACACAGTAGCACAATAAGGAGCGATCTGATGACGGCGTCAGCTGCTCACCCCCAGCTGAGCACGAGGTGCAAGTAGTTGTTGCCCGAGACACCCAGGTGCTGCACCTGCATCTCGACGGTCAGGTAGCCGAGACGGTTGCGCAGGAACGGCGAGTCGATGCTGTCGGCGGATCGCGTCTCGGCCTGCTCCTGCCATCGCGGCAACGGCGTGGCGTCGCTGCCCAGCCCGTCGGCCAGCCTGCTGGCCAGCCGGACCGCCTCGTCGACGCTGAGGGAGACGGAGTGGACGTCGACCGTGGTCGGCGGGTCACTGCCCGGGTCATCAGCCGAATATGAGTCGGCGTTGACCCGCGTGGCAGTCAGCGAGGTCGTCGTACCCTCGGGAAGCCTCAGCGTCACCTCGAAGCCGTCGTCGCACGACTTGCTCAGGAAGCCCTGACCGGAGTCCATCCCGAGCTCGGCTCGAGAGGGCGGCCCCGTCAGGTCGTAGGAGACCGGGCTGCAGTCCCCTGAGTCATCGGCATTGCTGGACACGTGGATGTCGCACCCTTGGCTCGACACCGCGATCACCATCCCCGCCAACAGGCCGCCGACCAGACGGCGCACGAGTCGATACCTGGGAGGCTCACCCGTCCGCCGAAGCTCAGTGGGTCGTACTGCCCCAGGGTCTGGGCGCCGGGGATGCCGGGCGCTGCGATGGCGCCCGTCGGGTACGTCACCACCTGACCCACGGGACCATGGTAGTTGCGCATGTCGTCGTACGCCTGGCCGATGACGTCGTGCTGTTCGCGGTAGAGCAGCGCAAGTCCGGTCCCGCTGACCGAGAAAACCTGTTGGCGTGGCCGATCGCGGCCCGTAGCGTCGCCCGCATGGCGATGTGCGTGATGGTCCGTCGTGTCCGGGGCGCGATCGCGCCGACCACCGCAGCGGTCATGGGGGTGGCATCGGCTTGAACCCGAGTGGGCGGAGCGGATAGCACACGCGTCGCCAGTCACGTCCGGTGACCTCGTCGTCGACCTGGGTGCCGGCGCCGGCGCGCTGACCGGACCGCTGTGCCGGCTCGGTGCGTGCGTGGTTGCCGTCGAGCTGAACGACCGTCGGGCCAGGCAGCTGCGCCGACGGTTCGGCGCAGACCAGGTGCGGGTCGTCCAGGTGGACCTTCGTCTGCTGAATCTGCCCCGCAGGCCGTTTCGCGTGGTGGCCAGCCCACCGTACCTGCTGACCGGCGACGTACTCCGGCTGCTGCTGTCAACAGACCGACTGCTGTCGGCCGACCTGGTGCTGCAGCGAGCGGCAGCACGTCGCATCCTCGCGTCGCCTCCACCCGGTCGCCATGCCCGCCGATACCGGCTGAGTCTCGGGATGATTGTCCCGCGCAAGGCGTTCGCTCCCCCGCCGCACGTCGACTCGGTGGTGCTCAAGGTTCGCCGCGCTGAGCATCCCCAGGCCTGAACTAACCCGCTGCCGCCTCGAGTGATCTGCACCACGACGCCCGCGCGATGACGTGTCGTCGCGATCAGCGCAGCGTTGCGCTCGTCGGTCCCCGTCGCCCATGCCCGGGCATCAGCTTCCGACAGCGGCACGGAAGTGGCTGGTTAGCTGCAGCCGCTGGTAGAGCCGCAGCCTTCGCAGACGTAGCAGCTGCCGGCCGGGCGCATCTTCGTCCCACACGTCATGCATAGTGGTGCGTCTACCTCTTTGCCTTGAATGGCCTCGAGCAGCTCGGTCGATGTCTTCGCCGTACGTCCCTGCTCTTCTGCCGTCGTACCCGCCTCGGCCGTGATCGGCCGCGAACCGGACTCGATCACCGCTGCCGAGGTCGACGGCTGGGTCTTGAGCGACTCGGCTTCGGGGAGCTCGTCGGACTGAACCACCGATGCCTCGTATGACCCTGTGTCGAGCTGGCGCTGGCGCTCGTCGGCGGTGTAGATGCCAAGCGCGGCACGCTTGTCGAATGGCAGGTAGTCGAGGGCCAGCCGACGGAAGATGTAGTCCATGATCGATTGGCTCATCCGCACGTCCGGGTCGTCGGTGAAGCCGGCAGGCTCGAATTTCATGTTGGTGAACTTCGAGACATAGGTCTCCAGCGGGACGCCGTACTGCAGCGAGATCGAGATCGCCATGGAGAACGCATCCATCACCCCGGCGAGCGTCGAGCCCTGCTTGCCGAGCTTGAGGAACACCTCGCCCAACCCGTCGTCCGGATAGGAGCCTGCCGTCATGTAACCCTCGGCGCCACCAACGGTGAAGGACGTGGTCCGGGAGGGGCGCGACTTCGGGAGCCGCTTGCGAACCGGCCGCTCAATGACCTTGACGACCTCCGCATCGGCCGTGGCACTGCTCGACTTGGCCTTGCCGTCGCTCAACGGCTGGCCCACCTTGCATGAATCACGGTAGACGGCGAGCGCTTTCAAGCCCAGCTTCCAACCCTGCAGGTAGACGTCCTCGATCTCCTCGACCGTTGCCGTTTCTGGCAAGTTCACAGTTTTGCTGATGGCGCCGGAAACGAAGGGTTGAACCGCTGCCATCATCCGAACGTGGCCCATGGGAGGGATCGCGCGATCACCCATCGCCGTATCGAAGACCTCGTAGTGCTCGAGCTTCAGGCCGGGGGCATCGATGACGTGGCCGTGCTCTGCGATGTACTCGACGATCGCCTCCACCGTCTCGCCGGAGTAGCCGAGTTTGCGCAACGCCCGCGGGACCGTCTGGTTGACGATCTGCATCGAGCCGCCACCGACGAGCTTCTTGAACTTGACCAGGGAGAAGTCGGGTTCAATGCCCGTGGTGTCTGCATCCATCATGAAGGAAATCGTGCCGGTCGGAGCTAGCACACTGGCTTGCGCATTCCGATATCCGTGCTCCTTGCCAAGGGCGATCACGGCGTCCCACGCCTTGGCGGCAGCCCGCTGGACGTCGCGATCATTGTCTGTGACCGACCGGATCGCATCGTTGGCTGCGGCATGCTTGCGCATCACTCTCTTGTGCGGCTCGGCGTTGCGCTCGTAGCCGGCATACGGCCCAACCGCGGCCGCGAGCTCTGCGGAGCGCTTGTACGACGTACCCGTCATCAGAGAGGTGATCGCCGCCGCCAGAGTGCGGCCACCTTCAGAGTCGTAGCCCAGACCCATCGCGAGCAGCAGGGCGCCCAGGTTCGCGTAGCCGATGCCGAGCTGACGGTAGTCACGTGTCGTCTTGGTGATCGCCTCGGTCGGGAAGTCCGCGAAGCAGATGGAGATGTCCATCGCGGTGATGATCATCTCGACACACTTGACGAACAGCTCCGAGTCGAAGGTGTCGTCGTCGCGGAGGAACCTCATCAGGTTGAGGCTCGCCAGGTTGCACGACGAGTTGTCCAGCGACATGTACTCGGAGCACGGATTACTTGCGGTGATGCGGCCGGTCTCAGGGTTGGTGTGCCAGTCGTTGATCGTGTCGTCGTACTGGATGCCGGGGTCAGCACATTCCCAAGCCGCCTTGGCGAGCTTCTCGAAGAGTCCCTTGGCGTTGATCGTCTCGATCACTTCGCCGGTCTGGCGAGCACGAAGGCCGAAGTCAGCGTTGGACTCGACGGCTCGCATGAACTCGTCGTTGACCCGGACTGAGTTGTTGGCGTTCTGGTACTGCACGGAGACGATGTCGCGTCCGCCGAGGTCCATGTCGAAGCCAGCGTCACGGAGCGCGCGGATCTTGTCCTCCTCACGCGCCTTGGTCTCTACGAACTCCTCGATGTCGGGGTGGTCGACGTCAAGCACGACCATCTTCGCGGCCCGCCGCGTCGCGCCACCGGACTTGATCGTGCCGGCGCTGGCGTCCGCGCCGCGCATGAACGAGACAGGCCCGCTGGCCGTACCACCGCTCGACAACAGCTCCTTGCTCGAACGGATGCGTGACAGGTTCAGCCCAGCGCCCGAACCACCCTTGAAGATGAAGCCTTCTTCCTTGTACCAGTTGAGGATCGAGTCCATCGAGTCGTCGACGCTGAGGATGAAGCAGTTGTGGACTCGAAGGCTGCTGGACAGGTACTCGCCGCTCTCGGTTTGGATGTCATAAACCTCCATGGGGCCGAGGTTCTCGATCTCGGCGATACGTCGCAGATCAGCATTGTGCCCACCTACCTCCGGCTCGACCGCGAGCAGTTTGCTCCCCGCGCGGAGCGAACCGGCCTGCACGAACCTCCCGTCGAAGAGCCCCACTCCCTCGCCGTCGGCCTCCCACACCTCGTGGTCGGCGGTGACGTCCAGAGCCTGTCCGCCGTCGAGGTGGATCCGAAGGACGTCCTTCACCCCATTGGCTTTGACCGCGAGGATCTTGGTGAGCCCATGGGCGTCGTACACCTTGGTGCCGACCGCGTTGTCGTCAACGAGCTTGCCGATCGGGATGAGGCCCTCGGGCGTGCTGACCATGGAGTGGTAGGGCTGGCAGGCGCTGACCTGCTGCGGACTCTGGGTGCCGACGTTGAACCACACCGGGGAGTTGAAGCTGAACACCTGGTGGACGAGCATGTGGGTCAGCTCGTGCTCGAAGATCTCCGCGTCGTCGGGCGTCGCGAAGTAGCCATGCTGCTCCCCCGCCGCCCGGTACGTCTTCACGACCCGGTCGACCAGCTGGCGCAGGCTCCACTCGCGCACCTCGGTGCCGACGGCGCCGCGGAAGTACTTGGTGGTCACGATCGTCGAGGCGTTGACCGACCAGAAGTCCGGGAACTCCACACCGCGCTGCTCGAAGACGGTCTCGCCGGTCTTCCAGTTCTGCTGGACCACGTCACGCCGCTCCCACGCCACCTCGTCGTACGGGTGGACGCCGGGCGTGGTGAAGATCCGCTCGATCTTCAGCCCGTTGGCGCGTTTGGATCCGGCCTCGCGACGGCTGTCCGTCTCGGTCATGGTCTCTCCTGCCTCAGTGTTGCGTGGTCGGGGATCTGCTGTGGTGACGTGAAGTCACCGAGGTCTGCGGGGTGGTGCTGAGTCGTACGACGGCTCCTCGCCGGTGGGCGAACGCTCGGCTCGGAGCAGCGCGATCTCGGTCTCGAAGTCGTCTGCTGACTCGAATGAGCGGTAGACGCTCGCGAAGCGCAGGTAGGCCACCTCGTCGAGCTCGCGAAGCGGCCCGAGGATCGCCAAGCCGACCTCGTGGGCCGGGACCTCCGCCCAGCCGGATGCGCGCAGCGAGTCCTCGACCTGCGAGCCGAGGACCGCCAGGTCGTCGGCGCTCACCGGTCGGCCTTTGCAGGCCTTGCGGACGCCGGCGATCGCCTTCTCGCGGCTGAACGGCTCGGTGACGCCGGAGCGCTTGACCACGGTCAGCTGCATCTGCTCGACGGTCGTGAACCGCTTCTCGCAGCTCGAGCAGGAGCGACGCCGGCGGATCGATGCGCCGTCCTCGGCGACCCGAGAGTCGAGCACCCGCGTGTCGGTGTGGCGGCAGTACGGACAGTGCATGGGGCCGCCTCCTCTCCAACTCGCGCTCATCGCTTTCTACCGCTGGCCGCCGACACTTGTGGCGGATTCCGCGGGGGCCTTGCTGCGGACGGGCCTGGGGACCATCCGGGGTTCTGCTGTGGGTAAAAACCACTACCTGTGGAGGAACGACATCGCTGTAACTACTATATCTGGGGGTGACCCTACGCTCAAGGCTCTGGGACCACAAGCCTTCGACCGCAGGCCCGTCAAAGTTTTCGCGTCGTCGCAGGTCAGACCGTGAATGTGCGCCTGTCGGCTCCGCGTGTCGTGTCTGGGTACGGCGACCTGCCGCCTCGCTTGTCTGAGCGAGGCTCGACCGTTTCGACGCCTGGGGTTCGTCGCCCCGACGACCCGCTGTCCACAGTGGTCACATTGGTACCGAGTTATCCACAGATTGCCCGCTTAGGACTAGTCGAGGCAGCCGTCGATCGGTACTTTGGGACCAACTTCGTCGACACGCGAAGGGGGACGGATGCACCGCGGAGTGATCGCAGCGGCGATCCTGGGCATGGGCTCACCAGTGCTGCTCTCGTGCAGCAACGAGGCTCGACCTTCCGATCCGACGCCGCCAGCCATGATTCCCTCGGTTTCCGTCACGAGCCCCTCGTCGACCCCACCATCAGCGACCGCTATGACGGCAGTGAAGACGGTCGAACCCCCGCCGTCGGCCAGGAGCAAGTCGATCCCTGGCGCCAAAGCATTCGTCCGCTTCTACATCACGGCTATCAACTCATCGTGGCATAACCGCACCGGTCTAGTGCCTCGCCGTTACTCCACGCCTGACTGCATCTCCTGTCGTGGCCTCGCCTCATCGATGGACAGAATCAGACGAGATAACGGCTTCTATAGGGGCGGGGACTGGATCGTTACGTCCACGACCCAGATCCCGCTCCAAAGTCTCGTGCGGCCGATCATCCACACGGCGATCACGGTCAGGGCCGGCATTTGGAAGCGATCTCCCAACGACCATCTACGCAGGATCGAGGCCGACAAGATGTATATCGATGTGCACCTTCGGTGGTCTGGCACCGCCTGGCTCGTTACCTCAATGGTGCTCGCATGAGTCCGGGTGGAGGGCGGGTGCTCGCCGCCTTCGTGGCCGCCTCCGTGGTCCTCATTTCATCCCCTGCGGCGAGGGCCGACCAACCAACCTCGCAGCCCTGCCAAGGCGGTTCGCACGCTCAGTCCGGCTCTTATTGGCTTCGCTGCGACTCGCGGCATCAGCATGATGGCGGCGGGCCGCTAGGTCCAGGAGGAGGTGGCGCTCCCGGCAGGCACTACGACTACTACTGGTTACCCACGTGTCCAGGCGCGTGGCCCGGCGTTCCAGGCGCCAAGGAGATGGATTGCCGCGCGGCACACTCATGTACCGATCCGAAACTGCTTTCTCTTTCCCTGTTCTCGCGGCTCGTCGATGCACAGGGAAAGCCCCTCACTGGGTGGCGCTACATGCGCTCGGAGTGCCGCAGCGCGAGCCGTGTCGGTGCCGGCGACCCGCGCAAGACGCTGAGCTGGGCTGACATTCGGGCCGCGATCAAGCGGATCGGGGTGCCGCCCGCCACTGTCGAGGGGCCAAACTACACGCTGGTCAACCTGCGGACCACCTTCTACACCGATGCGTCCGCGTTCGACAGGTCGTTTGTGCTGCTCGGGTTCCATGTGGACGTCCACATCACGCCGCAGACCTACATCTGGCACTGGGGCGACGGCTCGACGACGACCACCGACCACCCTGGGCGGCCATACCCCGCCAAGGACGTCACCCACACGTACCTCCACGCGACCGACGCCGGCGTGACCCTGCCCTTGAGAGTCGATGTCGGCTACCACGCGCAGTTCCGCATCGACGGTGGTGACTGGATGAGCGTCAACGACCAGCTGGTGATCGCCGGGACCACCCGCAACATCCCGATCAAGCAGGCAAGTGCCGTCCTGGTGCCAGGCGGTTGACATCACCCCCGTAGTAACGCAGGTCACATCGGAATAGATAGTTTGACCAAGGGACCGGCCGAGAGTGGGTCCGGACCCGGGATTCGAGCGCCCCGCGAGCCGCCCGTCGATACTGACCTGGTGGTGACTTGAGGCGCTCCACCGACCAGCACAGCTAAGGGGACTCATGTCATCTCGAACCGCAAGCCGGCGCCGTCGCGCGCAGGCATTCGTAGGCGTCACCGCCGTCGTCGCACTCGTGGGCGCCGGCTCGGCCATGGCCGCAGCCAGCCAGCCCGGCCGGCCGGCCGGCGCCACCACCCAGGTCAGCACAACTGCTGCGACGGCCATCCCGGCTGACCTGGCACTGCTGAAGGTCAACCACTCGCTGCTCGGCGTGCACAGCTGGTACCGCCAGATGCAGGGCGGCTACCCGGTCGTCGGCGGACTCTTCGCCCGCCACGTCGAGACCAGCGGACCCGCGAAGGGCCAGGTCTCGGTCTGGGACGGGCGCGTCAAGACCGGCCCGCTGGCCACCAGCAAGGTCAGCGTCACCGCCACCACCGCCACAAACGCGGCCGCTACGTTCACCAAGGGCACTCCGCTGACCTTCGTGAAGCCCAGCCTCTGGGTGCTGCCAGGCGTCCAGTCCCACCTCGTCTGGTCGGTCACCACCCAGACCTCACACGGGTACGGCGCCAGCCGGGTCAGCTACGTCGATGCCGCGACCGGAAAAGTACTCAGGAGCGTCGTCGAGTCGAGGAGCGACAGTGCCGACACCATCGACCCGCAGCGGTTCATCGCAGGCAAGGCCCGCGTCTTCGACCCGAACCCGGTCGTCAAGCTCCAGAACGAGGACCTCAAGGACCAGAACGACTCCGACAGCGCCGTACCGAAGGCGGGCTACAGCACCCGTCCGCTCGGCCACCTCGACGCGAGCAGGAACACGCTGGTCGGCAAGTGGGCCCAGATCGTCAACGACGACAGGGCCACGTCCAAGAACTTCACCTATGCCTACTTCCGCCACAACGACTACTTCGAGCAGGTCATGGGCTACTACTCCCTCGACACCCAGGAGTCGTACTACCAGTCGCTCGGCTTCACCGACGTCAACGCCGAGTCGCAGAAGATCAGCACCGACTCGATCCCTGACGACAACTCCTACTACTCCCCGTCGCAGGACCTGATCGTCACCGGCACCGGCGGTGTAGACGACGCCGAGGACCCCGAGGTCGTCTGGCACGAGGACGGCCACGCCACTCAGGACGCCCAGGTCCCCGGCTTCGGAAAGTCCGAACAGGCGGGGGCGATCGGTGAGGGCTTCGGCGACTGGATCGCGGTCACCATGGGCCAGATCTACGCCAAGGACACCAAGCTGACCCCCACGTCCTGCGTCATGGACTGGGACGCCACGTCCTACACGTCAGGCCCGAAGCACTGCCTGCGGACCACCGTCACCGACAAGATGTACCCGAAAGACCTCGATGGTGAGGTCCACGACGACGGTGAGATCTGGTCGCACGCCCTCTACAACCTGAGCCGCTCCATCGGTCACAACCGAGCCGCCACCGCGGTTCTCGAAGCGCAGTTCAGCTTCGACCCGAGGATCAACATGCCGGACGCCGCCAAGCTGATTGTGCGCACCACCAAGAACCTGTACGGCGCGGACGCCGAGTCGAAGGCCCTCAAGGCGTTCAAGGATCGAGGCATCCTCTAGGGGCTCCGCGATCTCCCGCGACTCCGCAACACGCACCCACTGACGCAGACCGGAGCGGGCCAGCACCTTCGGGGATCTGGCCCGCTCGCAGGGTCCCGGACGGCGGTTCATATCCGAAGCCGGGCGGCGCGCTGCTTCGCGGAAGCAACCAGCTGCTCGAAAAGCCGGGGGTCGTCGCCCGGCTCAGGGTGCCACTGCACGCCGATCCGGAACGTCGCCTCGGGGTCCTCGATCGCCTCCAGAACACCGTCCTGCGCCCAGGCACTCTGGCGGTAACCGGGTGCGTCCGCCACCCCCTGGTGGTGGTAGGTCGCCACAGTGATCTCAAGACCCAAGATGTCGCCCACCAGGGTGCCCGCAGCCGGACGAACCCGGTGGGTCCCATACATTCCCACGCCGGGCGCATGCACCGTCGTACCGAGCTGGTCCGGCAGGTGCTGATCGAGTGAGCCGCCGGCGGCGACGGCCATGATCTGCATCCCCCGGCAGACGCCGAGCAGCGGCACGTCGTCGGCAGCCGTCACCCGCGCGAACGCGAGCTCCGAAGAGTCACGGTCCGCCCGCGGGGGATGCGCCAGCGGGTGCGGGTCGTGGCCATAGCGGCCCGACTCAACATCGACGCCTCCCGCGATGATCAGCCCGTCCAACCGCGCCAGCACCTCCCGGGCATCCTCGTCAGTGGCGTCTGCGGGCAGTGGTGGCACCAGGAGGGCCAGGGCGCCCGCGCCGTTGAGCTGACGGACGTATGCATGCGGCACCAGGGCCGCCGGCACATCCCGCCAGTTCGACCAGGTGGCCGGCTCGACGTACGACGTGACCCCGATGACGGGTCGGCGCTCGCTCACAGCGGCGTCACGTAGGCGCCCGAGATGCCGCCGTCGACCAGGAACTGGGACGCGGTGATGAAGCTCGAGTCGTCGCTCGCGAGGAACAGTACGGCGGATGCGATCTCCTCCGGCTCAGCGAACCGGCCGATGGGGATGTGGACCAGGCGTCGAGCCGCCCGCTCGGGATCCTTGGCGAACAGCTCCTGCAGCAGCGGTGTGTTCACCGGCCCCGGGCAAAGCGCGTTGACCCGGATGCCTTCCCGGGCGAACTGCACGCCGAGCTCGCGGCTCATCGCCAGCACGCCGCCCTTGCTCGCGGTGTAGGAGATCTGCGACGTCGCCGCCCCCATCACGGCGACGAACGACGCGGTGTTGATGATCGAGCCGCGTCCCTGCGCGCGCATGTACGGCAACACCGCCTTGCAGCACAGGTAGACGCTGGTCAGGTTCACCTCCTGCACCCGCCGCCAGGCGTCGATACCGGTGTCGAGGATCGAGTCGTCGTCGGGCGGCGAGATGCCGGCGTTGTTGAAGGCGACGTCGACCGAGCCGTACGTCGAGTTGGCTGCCTCGAACACCGCGGCGACCTGCGCGGCGTCCGTGACGTCGCAGGAGACATAGAGCCCGTCCAGCTCCGCCGCCACGTCCGGCCCGTGGGCGTCGTCGACGTCGCCCAACACCACCTGGGCGCCCTCCGCCGCGAACCGCCGGGCGGTGGCCAGGCCGATCCCGCTGCAACCGCCGGTGATCACCGTCGTGCGACCAGCCAACCGTCCGGTGCAAACTGTCGCCATCCTCATCCTCTCATCATCTGCAGCCGTCTTCGGGCTCTCCTGCTGTTCCCGTGGGCGGGGTTGAGCGCCCAGTGATGGCGACACGCCGTGCCGCGTCTAGGTTTCTGGACTGTCGAGGTTCAGCAACCACAGTGCGGAGAACGGCGTGTCTGGGATCAGGGTATGGAAG
>JBBSGI010000026.1:0-37728 GCA_038254365.1 Propionibacteriales bacterium | reverse complement strand
GACCTCAGCGTCACCGAGGTCTGCTTCGCGGTCGGCTGCTCGTCGCTGGGCACCTTCAGCACTCGCTTCACCGAGTTGGTCGGCGTGCCGCCCAGCACCTATCGGGGCCAGCCAGCTCGCGCGTCTGCGGGGATGCCATCGTGCGTGGCTAAACAGGTGACCAGACCGATCAGGATTCGAGAAGCACGGGCCACGGAGCCGCAACTAGCCTGACCGCCATGGATATCACCATTCACGCGAGCTTCCTCCCCCATGACGACCCGGACGCCTCCGTGGCCTTCTACCGCGACACCCTCGGATTCGAGGTCCGCAACGACGTCGGAGGCGGCAAGATGCGCTGGATCACGGTTGGACCCGCCGACCAGCCCGACACGTCCATCCTCCTGGCGCCGCCGGCCGCCGACCCCGGCGTCACCGAGGCCGAGCGCCGCACCATCGTCGAGATGATGGCCAAGGGCACCTACGGCTGGATCCTGCTGGCCACCGCCGACCTCGACGGCACCTTCGCGAAGCTGGCGGCCAGCGAGGCCGAGGTCGTCCAGGAGCCGACCGAGCAGCCGTACGGCATTCGCGACTGTGCCGTCCGCGATCCAGCGGGCAACCTGATCCGCATCCAGGAGTTGCTCTGAGCCGGCCGGCGATGGCAGCCCTACCTGGACAGACGGCACCGTAAGCGCCTCGCCGATGTCCTGCGAGAGTTAGTCCTCGTGCTGGTTGGTCAGTTGTGCTGTTGCGGGGTCGAGACCCCGCTGAGCAGCTCGCGTACCTCGGACTCGCGATAGCGCCGGTGTCCTCCGAGAGTGCGGATCGAGCTGAGCTTTCCGGCCTTGGCCCAGCGGGTCACGGTCTTGGGGTCTACGCGGAACATGGCCGCCACCTCTGCCGGGGTCAACAGTGGCTCCGAATCAGCAGGACGAACGTTCACCGTGGCATCTCCTCCTGGAGCTCCCCCCGGCCGCGCGGGTCAATAGAGTCGATCAGCAAGCTCGAATGGCGCTGCGCCCCCTGTCAACTACGACTGCAGCCCGGATGGGGTAGTACGGCGATACCCCATGAACCGGTCATCCAATTCGAAAGTCTAGCCGATGCGTTCAAAAGAGCCGCAGTCTTCTGGTACAAATCTCAACAGCTGCAAAATCGTTTTGGCCTGCCGCTCATGTTGCCGGCTGTAGCGGTCGCCCCCCGCACCCGTGGCGGTGCCGGCTGGCGCGGGGCCTATCGTGGGATGACTCGCCCCGATCCTCGGTGGGCGCCGAGTCCGCAAGGATGACCGACCGTGGCCGACAGCTCGACATTCTCCGTCTTCTCCAGGGGCGCTCATCACGAGCAGGTGGTGTTTTGCCAGGACCCTCCGACCGGGCTGCGGGCCATCATCGCGATCTACTCGACAGCGCTCGGACCAGCCTTGGGGGGCACCAGGTTCTACCCCTATGCGACCGAGACCGAGGCCGTGCGCGACGTGCTGAACCTGTCGAGGAGCATGGCCTACAAGGCGGCCCTGGCCGGGCTCGACCTGGGCGGTGGCAAGGCGGTCATCATCGGCGATCCGCACGAGGACAAGAGCGAGGCCCTGCTCAGGGCTTACGGCCGGTTCGTCCAGTCACTCGGCGGCCGCTACCTCACCGCCTGCGACGTGGGCACCTACAGCGAGGACATGGATTGTGTCGCGCGGGAGTGCGACTTCGTCACAGGTCGCACCGTGGAGCATGGCGGAGCGGGTGACTCGTCAGTGCTGACGGCGTTCGGGGTCTTCCAGGGGATGCGGGCGGCCGCGGAGATCGCTTGGGGGTCTCCGACACTTCAGGGCCGGCGGGTCGGCGTCGCCGGGGTCGGAAAGGTCGGGCACTACCTCGTCGAACACCTGCTCGAGGACGGGGCCGAGGTGACGATCACCGACGTTTACGAGCCGGCTCTCGAACGGGTCCGAACCAGGCATCCCGAGGTCGACGTGGTGGCCGACACCAACGAGCTGGTCACCTCCGACATCGACGTCTACGCCCCGTGCGCCCTCGGCGATGCGGTCGACGACAACACCGCGCAGGTCCTGAAGGCCCGCATCATCTGTGGCGCGGCGAACAACCAGCTGGCACATCCCGGCATCGAGGACGTGCTGGACGGCCGCGGCATCCTGTACGCCCCCGACTACTGCGTGAACGCCGGCGGTCTCGTCCAGGTGGCCGATGAGCTGGAGGGGTTCTCCTTCGAGCGGGCCAAGGCCCGCGCGGCGACGATCTACGACACCACGCGCAGCGTCTTCGAGGTCGCCGCCACCGAAGGGGTCACCACGGCGGTAGCGGCGGATCGCCTGGCCGAGCGCCGGATGGCAGACGTCGGCAGGTTGCGCGGGATCTGGTTGAGCGACCCGGTGCGCGGTCAGCGTCGGGGTGCGGACTCTCCGTAGAGGTCGGCGTAGGGGTCGTCGTCGTCGGCCAAGCCGTCGCTGGCAGTGTTCTTGGACCCGTCCGGCTCGACGTCTCCGTGGAGCTCGCGCTGCAACTCGGTGAAGTCCGTGTTGAACTCACGGTACTTCAGCTCGCGAGCGACCTTTGTCTGCTTTGCCTTCGCTCGGCCGCGCCCCATAGGGTCGACCCCCTCGCACGTCTTGCCGGGATCGCCTAGGGGATTGCCCGGTCTCTCAGCTGTTTTGTCGTGGGGGCAACGATACCCGGCCTTCATGCTGATACCTACAGCCGACCTGATGTGACCCTCACCTCAGCGCTGAGACTCCCGAGTCCGAGGTGCCGACGCCCCCGATGCCTGGTCGACCGTGAGGCGGTGAGGTTCAGCGTGCGTAGTCGCCGACGAGCACGGCCGCTTCCGATCCCGACCCTCCGGTGACCTCGCCACAGACCCAGGAGTGGACGCCGGCCGTTTCCAGCATCCGCACCGCGAGATCGGCGCCCTCGGGAGCGACCACGGCCACCATCCCGACCCCCATGTTCAGCGTCGCCTCGACGTCCGCGCGGGTCTGGGATCCGACCCGCGCGACCAGCTCAAAAATCGGGTGGGGAGCCCACGTTGCCCGCTCCACGAGGGCTGAGACACCCGCGGGGAGGGCGCGCCCGAGGTTCGCCGCCAGTCCGCCGCCAGTGATGTGCGCCATCGCGTGGACGGGCGCTTCGGCGGCCAGCTCCAGACAGGGCTTGGCATAGATCGTCGTGGGCTCGAGGAGCTCCTCGCCTAGGGTGCGTCCCAGCTCGTCGACCCACCGCTCCAGCGCCCACCCGGCGTCCGTGAGCATGACTCGCCGTACCAGGGAGTAGCCGTTCGAGTGCAGCCCGGAGGAGCCCATCGCGACCAGCCGGTCACCTGGCTGCACCCGGTCCGCTCCGAGTAGGCGCTCGGCCTCGACCACACCGGTCGTCGCGCCTGCGACGTCGTACTCGTCTGGACCCAGCAGGCCAGGATGCTCGGCGGTCTCACCACCGAGCAGCGCGCAGCCAGCGACCACACAGCCCTCGGCGATGCCCTTGACGATCTCCGCGATGCGTTCCGGCACCACGCGGCCGCACGCGATGTAGTCGGTCAGGAACAAGGGCTCGGCCCCGCACACTACGAGGTCGTCCACGAGCATGCCGACCAGGTCGAAGCCGATCGTGTCGTGCTTGTCGAGAGCCTGGGCAACCGCGACCTTGGTCCCGACACCGTCGGCGCTCGTGGCGAGCAGCGGGTGGTACATCGTCTTGAGCGCGGATCCGTCGAACAGTCCCGCAAAGCCGCCGATGCCTCCGACGACCTCCGGTCTCCTTGCCTTGTCGACCCACTCCCTCATCAGCGAGACGGCACGCTCACCTTCGGCTACCGACACTCCGGCTGCTGCATACGCACCGCCATCGACGGGCTCAGGACGGGAGGTGTCTGGTGTCATCGTCGTACGAGGCTCAGGGCCTGGTCAGGGCATCGGCTGCGCCGCCACCGGTGAGCACGATCTCCAGCCCGTCGGGACCCATTGTCAGCGCAGACTCGGTGGTCTCGAGAAGGTGCTTGCCGAGCAGGTGCGCCTCGGGCATCTCCATCGGGTATATCCCGTCGAAGCAGGCCCGGCAGAGCCTGGGGCCGGCCACGTTGGTGGCGTCGACCAGGCCGTCGAGCGAAATGTAGCCGATTGTGTCGGCACCGATCGACCGGCGGATCTCGTCGACGCTCATCCCGTTCGCGATGAGCTCCGCGCGGCTGGCGAAGTCGATGCCGAAGAAGCATGGCCACTTGACCGGCGGGCTGCCGATCCGGACATGAACCTCCTTGGCACCAGCCTCACGCAGCATCCGCACCTGGGCGCGCTGGGTGTTTCCGCGCACGATCGAGTCGTCAACGACGATGAGCCGCTTGCCCTCGACGACGTCGCGAAGAGCGTTCAGCTTGAGCCGGATCCCGAGCTGCCTGATCGTGTTGCTGGGCTGGATGAACGTCCTCCCGACGTAGGAGTTCTTCACGAAGCCTTGCCCGTAAGGGATCTTGCTCTCTTCGGCGTAACCGATCGCCGCAGGCGTGCCCGACTCGGGGACGGGGATGACCAGGTCGGCGTCGACCGGGAACTCGCGGGCCAACCGCCGGCCGATCTCGGCCCGCACGCTGTGCACCCTCTGGCCGCTGATGATGGTGTCCGGCCTGGCGAGGTAGACGAACTCGAAAAGACATCCCTTCGGAGCCGGCTCGGCGAACCGTTGTGAGCGCAGCCCGTCCTCATCGACCGCGATCAGCTCCCCCGGCTCGACCTCGCGCACGAACGTCGCCCCTACGATGTCGAGCGCCGCCGTCTCCGAGGCCACGACCCATCCGCGTTCAAGGCGGCCGAGCACCAGGGGCCGGATCCCTTGCGGGTCGCGCGCGGCGTACAGAGTGCCCTGGTCCATAAAAACGAAACAGAACGCTCCCCTGACCGTGGGCAGGATCTCGAGGGCCGCCTGCTCCGGCGTGCGATCGGGGTACGACGCGAGCAGAGCGGTGACCAGGTCGGTGTCGGTGGAAGCCTCGTCGGTTCTGGTGGCGACGCCGAGCTGACCGCGGGTGAGCTCGTCGACACGCTTGGCCAAGTCACCGGTGTTGATCAGGTTTCCGTTGTGGCACAGCGCCAGGGAGCCGTTCGGCGTCGGCCGGAAGGTGGGCTGGGCGTTGCGCCAGACGCTCGAGCCGGTCGTCGAGTACCGTGCGTGACCGATCGCGACGTGACCCTTGAGCGAGCTCAGCGTCGCTTCGTTGAACACCTGAGAGACCAGACCCATGTCCTTGTAGACCAGGATCTGACGGCCGTTCCCTACGGCGATCCCCGCGGACTCCTGGCCGCGGTGCTGAAGGGCATAGAGCCCGAAGTAGGTGAGCTTGGCGACTTCCTCGCCGGGGGCCCAGACTCCGAATACGCCGCAGGCGTCTTGGGGGCCCAGGTCTTGCGGGTCGAGGTCGTGGGTCAGCAGCCCATCTCCGCGCGGCACTGCCACAGTCTAACGGGTGACCGCTGTCCGGCAGACCCGTCGACGCCCGCTGACGGGCGATTCATCCGCGGCGGGGAGTCCCACCGAGCCGACGACGGCTCACGAGGCGAGGTTTCGGAGCAGCAGGGCCTCGGCCAGACACACCCGCTCGAACTCCGCGAGGTGCAGGCCCTCATCGGCGCCATGGGCTCGGGTGTCCGGGTCCTCGACTCCGGTGACCAGGATCGCTGCCGCCGGGAACATCGCGGCGAGCTCGGCAATGAACGGGATCGATCCGCCCACCCCGATGTCGACCGGCGCGGTGCCGTCCCAGGCCTCGGCGAAGGCGGCCCGGGCCGCGTCGTAGGCGGGCCCCGTCGCGTCGATGGAGAACGGCTGGCCCGTCTCGCCCGCCGAGACGGTGACCTGCGCGCCCCATGGCGCGTGTGACGTGAGGTGGTCGCGCAGGCAGGAGAGCGCCCGCTCGGCGTCGTCACCGGGCGCGACCCGCAGGCTGACCTTGGCCCGGGCCATCGGGACGAGCGTGTTGCTGGCTTGGTCCACCGGTGTGGCGTCGATGGCAAGCACCGCGAGGGCGGGTCTGGTCCAGAGACGTTCGACGACCGAGCCGTCTCCCATCAACCGAACACCCTCGGAGATTCCTGACTCCGAGCGAAGCCGGTCCTCGGGGTAGTCGATGTCGGACGCCGCAGCCGTGGTCAGACCCTCGACGGCGACGTTGCCCTCGTCGTCGTGCAGGGTGGCGATCAGTCGGGCCAGCGCCGTCAGGGCATCCGGCACGACTCCACCCCACATTCCCGAGTGCACCGCGTGCCGCAGGGTGCGAACCTCGACCACACAGTCGGCGAGTCCGCGAAGCGACGTGGTCAACGCCGGCGTGCCGATGTCCCAGTTTCCCGAATCCGCGATCACCATGACGTCGTTGGCCAGTTCCTCCCGATGCCGCTCGAGGATCAGCGGGAGCGACCAGGAGCCGGACTCCTCCTCGCCTTCGACGAACACGACCACGCCGACCGGGAGGTCGTCCCCGTGGGCCCGGATCGCGGCGAGGTGAGCAGCGATACCAGCCTTGTCGTCAGCGGCGCCGCGGCCGTACAGCCGACCGTCCCGCTCGGTCGGCTCGAACGGCGGCGACGTCCAAGCCGTCCGGCTCCCCTCGGGTTGCACGTCGTGATGCGCGTAGAGCAGCACCGTCGGCTGGCCGGGCGGCGCCGGCCTTCGGGCGATTACCGCCGGGAGCCCGTCTGGGACCTCGACCACCCGGGTCGCCAGGCCCTCCGCCTCGAACAACGCGGCGACGGCTGCTGCCGACCGCCGTACGTCGTCGGCATGTTCGGGAGACGCGCTCACCGACGGGATCGTGACCAAGCGCTCGAGGTCTGCGCGGACACTGGGAAGGACGTCGGACACTGCCTGCCGAAGATCACGCGTCATGTCCGAGATGCTAGTCGCGGACAGGTCGCGGTCTGCCGGCCCGCTGGGGTCCTCCCTTCTGGGCATCGTCTCGTCAACTGATCCGCTCCATGCCGAGAGGCGGGCATCGCAGCTGGCCGCGTGATCGCTGGGTCCCGGTGCCCTCGACGAAGCCGGAGGACTGCTCATGCGTGGTCTCGTGCAGCCATCGACGTACCGGACTCGCGGGGGTTAACATCGGGCCGCGGAGGACGTCAAGCCACGTCTGGACGGAGGCTCCATGACTGACCACGTAGGCGCACACAGCACCCAGGACCTGCGCAAGGGCGCCGTCGGGTTCGGCGGCGTGCTCTTCCAGAGCATCACCTTCATGGCGCCGGCCATTGCCACGGCACTGTCCATCCCTGTCGGAATCAGCTTTGCCGGCGGCGGAGCAGCGCTCTCGGTGATCTTCGCGCTGGTCGCGTCCTTGTTGGCGGCCAGCTCCATCGGCCAGCTGTCTCGGCATCTGCCATCCGCCGGGTCCTTCTACACCTACGTCAGCAACGGCATCCACCCCGCCGTCGGGTTCCTCGTCGGTTGGGGCTTCCTGCTCGGCATCATCGTCGGCGGGCCATTCCTGGCGCTCCAGATGGGCTTCATCGTCGCCAACACCCTCAGCGCGGAATGGGGGTGGTCGACGGACCTGTGGTGGATCTGGACGCTGCTCGTGTCGCTGACCGTATTCCTGCTCGGATACCGCGGCATCAAGGCGTCGACAGGGGTCGGGGTGCTGCTGGGCGCCTTCGAGATCCTGGTCTTCGTCGCCCTGTCGATCACCCTGATCGTGCAGGCGGGCGGTGACAACACGGCCCAGGTCTTCGGCACCCACTTCGCCAACAACCCCGCCTATCGCGGCCTGTCCGGGGTGATCGCTGGGTCGGTCTTCACGATCTTGGCGTTCATCGGCTTCGAGGAGGCGGCGCCGATCGCAGAGGAGGCGCACAACCCCCGGCGGACGATCAACCTCGCGATCCTGTTCTCCTGCCTGGGCATCGGGCTCTTCTACATCCTCAACACCTATGCGAGCAGCGTCGCGTTCGGTCCCGCGAAGATGACCAGCTTCGTCGGCGCCGGCGACAACAACCCGTGGCAGAACCTGCTCGGCCGTCAGGCATGGGGTCTGGCCGGGTTCGTGCTGGTCTTCCTTGCCCTCGTCAACTCGATCATCGCCAACCAGAATGCGGCCAACAACTCCTCCTCCCGCACGATGTTCTCGATGGGCCGGATCCGGCTGCTGCCGTCGGCGTACGGCACCCTTACCGGGCGAACCGGATCGCCGGTGGTGGCGCTGGTGACCCAGCTGGTCGTCACCGTCACGGTAGCTCTCTGGCTCGGCTTCCACTACGACCCCTACACCGGCTTCGCGCTGACGGCCACGATCCTGGTCGACATCTTCGCGCCGATGTACATCCTGCTGAACATCGCCTGCATCACCTACTTCTGGCGCTACCAGCGAGGCGAGTTCAACTGGCTGCTGCACGGGCTGATCCCGGTGCTGGGCGCGCTGGCGTTCATTCCGGCGTTCTGCGCCGGGGCCGGCATCCCCGCCTTCAGCTTCATCTCGACCCTGCCGAAGCCGCTCTCCTACGCAGGCCCGGTGGCCGGGCTCTGGATGGCCATCGGCGTCGTCTACCTCGTGGTGCTCGCCCTCACCCGCCCGGCACGGATCACGGAGACCAAGCGTGTCTTCGTGGAAAGCTGACCACGATGGACGTCGTCACCTACCGGCCGGAGGCCAAGGAGCTGGCCTGGACGTTCGGCGGGGTCGCTCCGGTACGACACGTGCAACCCGGGTCGGTCCTCGAGCTCTGGACCGAGGACGCCTTCGCCGGCAAGGTCCGCGGTACTGACGACCTGGTGTCCAGGGTCATCGAGTTCCCGTTCGTGAACCCCGTCACGGGGCCGTTCTACGTCGAGGGTGCGGAGCCGGGCGACACCATCGCCGTACATTTCGTCTCGATCGAACCCTCGCGGGACTGGGCGGCGTCGTCGACGATCCCGCTGTTCGGGGCGCTCACGTCGACGCATGTGACGGCGACCCTACAAGAGCCGCTTCCGGAGCTGGTGTGGATGTACGACGTCGATCGCACGGCCCGGACCGTGACGTTCCGGGCACGCGCCGACGACACGGAGCTGGTCCTGCCGCTGGACCCGATGCACGGCACGGTTGGGGTGGCTCCGGCCAACCTGGAGGTCCGGTCGTCCCTGGTCCCGGAGGCACACGGCGGCAACATGGACACCCCGGAGATGCGCGCGGGGGTCACCTGCTTCCTCGGCGTCAACGTGCCAGGCGCTCTCTTCGCCCTCGGCGACGGGCACTGCCGGCAGGGTGAGGGGGAGACCTGCGGCGTCGCGGTCGAGGCGGCCATGGACACGGTGGTGATCGTGGACCTAGTCAAGGGTGTGTCGACGCCGTGGCCGCGGCTGGAGAGCGACGACTACCTGATGAGCACGGGCTCGGCGAGGCCGCTCGAGGACGCGTTTCGGATCGCCCAGCACGACCTCGTGACCTGGATCTCGGCCGAGTGCGGCCTCGACCCGATGGACGCATACCAGCTCGTGACGCAGGCGACTGAGAGCCCGATCGCCAACGTCTGCGACCCCAACTACACGGTGGTCGCGAAGATCCGGAAGGGCTACCTCCCTGACCAGCGTGCCTACACCGGCACCCACGCCAGGCTGCGCGAGATCAGCGCCGCCTACCGTGCGCAGCGCACCGCCAGCCCCGTCAGGTGAGCGGAAGCAGCTCGGAGAGGTTCGACCGTTCGCCCGAGGCCCGCACCCGGCCGTCGTACACCGCTGCCGCGAAGTCGAGGGTTCCCCGAGCTAAGGCGACCCAGGTGGCGCCGTCCGTCTCGACGACCGCTGGAGGGGTACCCCGGGTGTGGCGGGCTCCAGCAATGCACTGGACGGCCGCGTACGGCGGGACGCGCACCTCCACACTCCTGCCCGGATACCGCTGTTCGAGGATCGCCAAGAAGTGCTTGACCGCTAGCCGCATAATGTCGCCCGGCAGAGGCCGGCCGGCGGCCAGCGCCCGGTCCAGGCGAGCAAGGACGTCGGTCATCTCCGCGGGTGGCAGCGGGCGCAGACGACCGGGCACGCTGCCACCCTACGGGCCGACGAGCGCTCAGTCCTCGACGGCGGGGTATCCGCTGGCACCGATGAGCCCGGCGAGATGCGCAGCGTTCGCCGCAAGGGTCTTGGTGGTGGAGGCGGTCTTCTCCGGCGTCTTGTCCAGGTCGTTGTAGTCGACTGTGTGCATCGCCTCGCCGTTCCAGTACGTCACACCGCCCGCGGGAATCGTGAAGCCCACGTCGTTCAGCGCCTGGAAGAGGTCAGCGCTGACGGCGTGCGCACCGTCCTCGTTGCCCACGACGCACGCCGCCACCACCTTGCCGTACAGGAACGGCTGGCCCTTGTCGTTGGTCTCCGAGAGCTCCGCATCCAGCCGCTCGAGGACCCGCTTGGCGATACTGGACATCTGTCCCATCCAGATCGGCGTCGAGATCACGACGATGTCGCTATCGAGGATGATCCGCCGAAGCGTCGGCCATTGGTCACCCGACCCCATGTCGGTCTCGACGCCGGGGCGGACGTCGTAGTCCACCACTCGCTCGAGGTCACCGGTGACGCCGTGCTCGGCGAGCCCCGCCAGCAGCTCCTTGGCGAGCTTCTCGCTGCTCGACGGTGCCGGGGAAGGTTTCAGGCTGCAGACGAGCGCGACAGCTCTGAGGGATCGTTTCGGTTCATCCATCCGGGGCTCGTACCCAAGTCGCCTGTGGACGAACCCGCTCGCGCCGTTCAGGTGGAGAACGCTCCGCGGATCGTCGGCGACCAGGCGGCGCGCAGCTCTCGCAGCTCGACCGCGAACACGCCGCGTACATCGATGGTCGCCTCGTCTCCCATCCCTGCGGTGACGCCGATCGGCTGACAGGGCACGCCGTGCATCGTACACAGCGCATCGAACTCGACGGCGTGGAGGTCGATAACGGAAACCAGCGCTCGTGACGCAGACTCGGAGAAGAGCGCCACGAACGGGTCGAGACCGGGAGGCAGCCAGATCGCCGCACCGACACCCCCGCGTAGACAGGACTCCGCCAGCGCCTGAGCCAGCCCGCCATCGGACAGGTCGTGAGCCGACTCCACGAGGCCGGACTCGGAACCGGCGACCAGCACGTCCGCGAGAGCACGCTCGGCGTCGAGGTCGAGCGCAGGCGGCTGCCCGCCGAGGTGTCCGTGCTCGACATCGGCCCAGGCCGACCCGTCGAGCTCGTCACGGGTGCGGCCGAGCAGGTAGATCTGCCGGCCCGGCCCGGCGAAACCCATCGCGGTACGGCGAGCGACGTCGGCCAGCACGCCCAGCACGCCCACCACCGGCGTCGGGAGGATCGGCGTCTCGGCGGTCTGGTTGTACAGGCTCACGTTGCCGCCGGTAACCGGGATGCCCAGCACCCGACAGCCGTCGGAGAGCCCACGGGTCGCCTCGGCGAACTGCCACATGACGTCGGGGTCCTCCGGCGACCCGAAGTTGAGGCAGTCCGTGACGGCGATCGGCCGCGCGCCCGCGACGGCCACGTTGCGGTAGGCCTCGGCCAGCGCCAGTTGCGCACCTTGGTAGGGGTCGAGGCGCGCGAACCAGGCGTTGCAGTCCAGCGCGAGCGCAACGCCGAGCCCGGTCTTCTCGTCGACGCGGATGATGCCGGCGTCCTCGGGCTGGGCCAGCACCGTGTTGCCGCGCACATAGCGGTCGTACTGGTCGGTGACCCAGGACCGGTCACACAGGTTGGGCGAGGCGACCAGCCGAAGGAGCGTGGCCCGAAGGTCCGCTCCCTCGGTCGGCCGGCTCAGGCCGGCCGCCCTGGTCGAGGCGGCCTGCAGGTCGTCCTGTCCCGCGGGCCGGGCGAAGGGCCGTCGGTAGACCGGGCCCTCGTGGGCCACCGTGCGGGGCGGGACGTCGACGATGGTTTCGCCGTACCAGTCGATGACCAGCCGCCCGGTCGCCGTCACCTCGCCAATGACCGTCGCATCAACCTCCCACTTGGAACAGGTGGCGAGCAGCTCATCGAGGTGGTCCGGCTCGACCACGGCCATCATCCGCTCCTGAGACTCGCTCATCAAGATCTCCTCCGGCGCGAGCGAGGCATCTCGCAACGGCACCCGGTCGAGCCACACGTGCATGCCACCATCGCCGGCGCTGGCCAGCTCGGATGTCGCGCAGGACAGGCCGGCGCCGCCGAGGTCCTGGATCCCGGCGACCAGACCGGCGTCGAAGAGCTCGAGGGTGCACTCGATGAGCAGCTTCTCCATGAACGGGTCGCCGACCTGCACGCTGGGCCGCTTAGCCGGTCCGTCGGCGTCGAACGTCTCCGACGCCAGCACGGACACGCCGCCGATGCCGTCACCACCGGTCTTCGCGCCGTACAGCACCACCAGGTTGCCGGTGCCGGAGGCCTTGGCCAGATGGAGCTGCTCGTGGCGCATCACCCCGACGCACAGCGCGTTGACCAGCGGGTTGCCGCCGTATGACGGGTCGAAGACCGTCTCGCCGCCGATGTTCGGCAGCCCGAGGCAGTTGCCGTACCCGCCGACCCCCGCGACGATCCCGGGGAGGACGCGCTGGGTGTCGGGCGCGTCGAAGGCCCCGAAGCGCAACGAGTCCATGACGGCCACCGGGCGCGCGCCCATCGACAAGATGTCGCGGACGATCCCGCCGACGCCGGTCGCCGCGCCTTGGTAGGGCTCGACGTACGACGGGTGGTTGTGGGACTCGACCTTGAAGGTGACCGCGTAGCCGTCACCGATGTCAACGACGCCGGCGTTCTCGCCGATGCCGACCATGAGGCGTCCGCGCATCTCGTCCGTGACGTTGTCGCCGAACTGGCGCAGGTGGACCTTGCTGGACTTGTAGGAGCAGTGCTCGCTCCACATCACCGAGTACATCGCCAGCTCCGACGAGGTCGGCCGCCGGCTCAGGATCTCGCGCAGTTGGGCGTACTCGTCGCTCTTGAGCCCGAGCTCGACCCACGGCTGCGCGACCTCGGGACTCTGCTCGGCGTTCTGGACCGTGTCGAGCGGTCGAGGTCCGGTCACCGCAGCCACGCTACCGGCACCCCGCTACCGGTCGCCGTCGAGAGCCCAGCCACGCACTCAATCGAGGTAGCGGGCGAGGAAGTGGGCCGTGCGGGGGTCGCGCGGGGCGGTGAATACCTCGCCGGGTGGTCCGTCCTCGACCACGGCGCCACCCTCGAGGTAGACGATCCGGTCGACCACCTGGCGGGCAAAGTCCATCTCATGGGTGGCCATCACGATCGTCATGCCGTCGCGCACCAGCTCCGCGATGACCTCGAGCACCTCCGACACCAACAACGGGTCGAGGGCGGAGGTGATCTCGTCAAGCAGCAACAGGCGGGGCGACATCGCGACCGCGCGGATCACCGCGACCCGCTGTTGCTGGCCGCCGGACAGGCTGTCCGGGTAGGCGTTCGCCTTGTCCGCCAGCCCGAACCGCTCGAGCAACGCCAAACCGCGGGCCTCCGCCGTCGAGCGATCGACCTGCTGCGACCGGCGCGGCCCCAGCGTCACGTTGGCGAGCACCGACATGTGCGGGAACAGGTTGAAGGCCTGGAAGACGATGCCCACCTCCCGGCGCACCTCGTCGGCATTCACCCGCGGGTCGGTGATGTCGCGACCGCCGAGCCAGATCGTGCCGTCGTCGACGGTCTCCAGCAGGTTCACGCACCGCAGCAGCGTGGACTTGCCCGAGCCGGAGGCGCCGATCAGGCAGACGACCTGACCGGCATCGACCTGGAGGTCGATGCCGGTCAGCACGTAGTGTGCGCCGAAGTGCTTGCGAACGCCGTCCAGGGCCAGCAATGCCATCAGCCGCCCCCTTGCTCGCGCCGCACCTGGCGAAGGGCGAGCCAGTCGGCGAGCCGGGCCAGTGGCACCGTCATCACGATGAAGAACACCGCCGCGACGACGTACGGGGTGAAGTTGAACGTGCGGCTCGAGTTCACTTGGGCGGCGCGGAGGATCTCGACCAGCCCCGCGGCAGCCACTAGCGCAGTGTCCTTCTGTAGCGAGACGAAATCGTTCAGCAGCGGCGGCATCACCCGGCGGATCGCCTGCGGCAGAACGACGTGCCGGAGCGTCTGGGAGTAGGTCAGGCCGAGCGAGCGCGAGGCGGACCACTGGCTGGGATGGACCGACAGGATGCCGGCGCGGATCACCTCGGCCACGTAGGCACCGTAGGAGAGCGTGAGCGCGATCACCCCGAGCCCGAAGATTCTGGTCGGCACCCCTTGTAGCTGCAACGCGGGCAGCCCGAAGCACACCACAAAGATCACCAGTAGCGTGGGGGTGCCGCGGAACACGTCGGTGTAGACGACGGCAAGGAGCCGGATCGGCGCCAGTGCCGGAGCCGGCAACACCCGGACGACCGCCACCAGCAGGGCCACGACCAGGATCAGGATCTCCGCGACGAGGAACAGCTTCACATTGAGCACGAACCCTCTCGCCAGGTCAGGCAGCACCTCGCGGGCGTACCCCAGGTCGAAGTAGGTCGCCTTCACCCGCTCCCAGCCGGGCGACCGGACCGTGACGACCGCGAGCACGGCGAGCACCACCACGGTTGACACCGCCGCGAGGCTGCCGCGTCGAATCACCCGGCGACGTCGGTAGGTGAGCCGCTCGCGTTGGATGTCGCTGGGCTGCCACTGCGCCATCGGTCAGGAGTCGAGGCGGGGGGCGTCGACCGCCTCGCTCAGCCACTGCTTCTCGATCGCCGCCAGGGTTCCGTCGGACTTCAGCGCCGCGAGCGCCTGGTTTGCGCATGCCACCAGCGGGTTGCCCTTCTCGAAGAGCAGCCCGAACTGCTCCTGCTGACCGGTCTCGGGCTGGAACTGACCGACTATCGTGCTCTGCGAGATCTCCACCGCGGTGATGTAGAAGGCGGTCGGCAGGTCGACGACGATGCCGTCAATCTGACCATTCAGCAGGGCGTTCTTGGCGATGTTGGTGTCGTCGAAGACCTGCGGCTGATGGGATGTCTTCACGGTGTCCGTGATCGCGTCAAGCGAGGTGGTCCCGACCTGTGCTCCGAGGGTCGCGTCGGCGAACTCGGCCAGCGAGGTGGCGCTGGCGTACGGCGAGTCCTTCAGCGTGATGATCGCCTGGGCCGCCGAGTAGTAGCCGTCCGAGAACGTCACAGCCTGGGCGCGCCGGGAGTTGATCGAGATCTGGTTGATGTCGAAGTCGAACGACTTCGGGCCGGGCTGGTAGCTCGCGTTGAAAGGCTCCTTCGTCCACGTTACCGCGCCTCTGCCGAAGCCCATGTCCTTCGCGACCGCGTAGGCGACCGCGGACTCGAAGCCCTTCCCGTTGGTCGGGTCGTCGTGGGAGAACCAGGGGTTGTACGCCGGGGAGTCGGTCGCGATGGTGAGAACGCCGGACTTGACGGTATGGGGGTTGGCACAGGCGTCGGCGCCCGGCCCACTCGGGGAGGTGGTTGTCCCGGTCGCCGGTTGGTCGGCGTTGCCGTTGTTCGGCGCACAGGCGGCAGCGGCCATGCACAACACGGCGGCGCTCAGCAGGACGGCGGCCCGGCCGGCCGGGAGACGGTTCGGCATGGCGTCATCGTAGGCCGCCGCTGGACTCTTGGGGGTTCTTGCCCGGCCCGCCCAGGGGCCGGACCACCCGATATCCGACCATCCGCCCGGGTGATCGTGCCTCACCATGGACGGATCGTCAGGCACAGGAGACGGATGGTCAGGTGGGGAAGGAGGCGCGGCGCAGGCCGAGCTCGAGGGCGACGAGGGCGATCCCCATCGCGAGGGCGCCGCCACCGACCAGGTGCGCCAGCAGCAAGGCCACCACGCCGCAGGCCATGCCGACGCGAACCAGCGAGCGGGACCGCGCGCGCCAGCCGAGGATCACCGCGACACCGGCGGCCACCACCGGCACTCGCACGGTTGTCAGGTACCCGGGGGCGCCGCTGTCGTCCCAAGGCAGCCCCAAGGAGACCAGCCCCACCAGGAGCGCAGCAGTGGTCCAGCCACCTAGCCGCCAGCCCAGGACCTCACCCGATGGACGCGACCACGGGTCGGGCCTCTCGTGGGTCACACCCGGCGCCCGGGCGACAACCAGAGGCCGATCACGGCGGCACCAGCGGCGAGCGTCTGGGCGAAGCCGGTGTTGCTGCTCACTCCGGGCAGCACGATGATCACCCAGTACCCGACCAGGCCTGCCGTCCCAACGGCGGCCAGGAACCAGGCGTTCTCCGTGGTTAAGCCCAGCGATCGACCGAGCAGCGGCGCCAGCTGCAGCACCGCGCAGACCAGGGCGAAAATCGCCCAAGCTGGGTAGGCCTCCCAGCCGCTTCGGACGTTGCCATCGGTAAACGTGAGCCCTACCAGAAGCAGCAACGGGCAGGCCACCTGGGCCAATATGCGAAGCGCTTGCAGGTTCGCCCAGGACGCCCGGGAGGCCGCCAAGGGTCCATCCGGCCGCCTCGGCTCGTCCGCTGGGTGCGCCGTGCGGATCGGGCCGGCTGGCCCGGGCGGCGGCTCGCTTTGGGCGGTGGGCGCCGGCTCGCCTTGGGCGGTGGGCGCCGACTCAGGGGAAGCGGCAGCCTGGTCGAATGGCTCGTCGGGATGCTCCCAGGGTTCGTCCCATGGAGCCCACGTCGGCTCGTTGGGTTTCGCGGGGAGGAACCAGCCGTCGGCGTGTCCCGGGCCGCTCGGCTCCGCCGTACCTCCCCTTCGCTCCACCGGTGAGCGGTCTGCCGCGACCCACTGGGTCGGCGTCTCGTCGGCCGGCGAGTGCGGCTCGGCCGGCTGGCCGAAGGGCGGCCACTGGTTCACCGTCGTCGCGTCCTCCGGGTCGTGCTGCGGGCGGCTCTCGTCGGTCATCGGATCCCTTCGTAAACGGTCGATCGGTCAACGGGTGACAAGCTGCTTGAGCACCGAGGTGAAGAACCCGAGTCCGTCAGTACTAGGTCCGCACAGAGCCTCGACCGCGTGTTCTGGGTGCGGCATCAGGCCTACCACGTTGCCTCGCTCGTTGCTGATGCCGGCGATGTCGCGGAGGGACCCGTTCGGGTTGGCGTCGAGGTATCGGGCGACGACCTGTCCCTCACCTTCCAGGCGGTCCAGCGTCGCCGCGTCTGCGACGTACCCGCCTTCGCCGTTCTTGAGCGGGACGATGATCTCCTGGCCGACCTGGTAGGTCGAGGTCCAGGGCGTACTGGCGTTCTCGACCCGAAGTCGCTGGTCCCGGCACACGAACGTGCGATGGTCGTTGCGGATGAGCGCGCCCGGGAGCAGGTGCGACTCGCACAGAATCTGGAAGCCGTTACAGATCCCCAGCACGGGCAGCCCCCCTCGAGCAGCTGAGACCACCTCGGTCATCACCGACGCGAAGCGGGCGATCGCGCCACACCGGAGATAGTCGCCGTACGAGAAACCGCCGGGCAGGATGACGGCTTCCACCCCGCGCAGGTTGGCGTCCGCGTGCCAGAGCGTGACAGCCTCGCCGCCGGCAACCGAGACGGCGCGCCGCGCGTCGGAGTCGTCGAGAGAGCCGGGGAACGTCACCACACCGATCCGCATCAGGCCTCAACTCGCACGGTGTAGGTCTCGATGACCGGGTTGCTGAGCAGCGTCTCCGCCACCCGCCCCACCTCGGCCAGCTGCTCGACGGTGGGTTCCCCGTCGAGCTCGAGCTCGAAACGCTTGCCCTGCCGAACGCCGAGGACGCCCCCGAAGCCCAGCCGGGGAAGCGCGCTGTGCACGGCCTTGCCCTGCGGGTCGAGGATCTCGGGCTTCAACATGACGTCGACGACGACACGGGACACGGCTGCTCCTGGTCGAGAGACTGGGGGTCGGGCAGGGCTCGAGTCTATGCCGGAAGGATTTCCTGCGACGAAGGCAACCAAACCGCGTGGTATGACGTCTATACCGATGACGACATCCCCCAGGGGATTTCGGTCTTCTCCGGTCGCCCGCGTGGGCGGCATCGCGATCTGCTGCTCGGGGGAGCGGCGGTGAACGGGTGCGGAGAAGGGGGAAACGGATGGGGCCGGGTATCGGCGATATGCCCGGCCCTTCTCCCTGTCCGCGGCCGGACGGTCAAACGAGCTCGCGCTTCAGGATCTTGCCGGTCGCCGTCATCGGCAGGGCCTCGCGGAACTCGACCATTCGCGGGTACTTGTAGCCGGCCATCTGCTCCTTGCTCCAGGCCACCAGATCCTCCTCGGACAAGGTCGCCCCGGCACGCCGGATCACGAACGCCTTGACCTCTTCGCCGTGGCTCTGGTGCGGGACCCCGACCACAGCCGCGAGCGAGACGTCCGGGTGCGTCATCAGTACCTCTTCCACCTCCCGGGGATAGACGTTGAACCCGCCGCGCAGGATCATGTCCTTCGCCCGGTCGACGATGTAGTAGTAGCCGTCCGCATCCCGCCGGGCCAGGTCACCGGACCGGAACCAGCCGTCACGCATCACGTCGGCTGTCTCCTCCGGGCGCTGGTAGTAGCCTTTCATGATGTTGTGGCCGCGGATGGCAATCTCCCCAACCGCGTCGGTGCGATCGACCGGCTCCCAGTCGGGGCCGATCAGCTTGACTTCGACGCCCCAGATCGGCCCGCCAATGGAGCCGGGCCTCGGGTGGTGGCCAAGCTGGCTGAAGGTGGCCACTGGCGAGGTCTCCGACAACCCGTAACCTTCGAGGATCTGGACGTGGAACCGGTCTTTGAACTGCTTGAGGATCTCGACCGGTAGCGACGATCCCCCGGCGACCGCACGACGCAGGTTGCCTGCGATCTTGTCCACGTCCACATCGTCGTTCAACGCCTCGAGAAGTCCCCAGTACATGGTCGGCACCCCGGCGAAGAACGTGACCGCCTCGCTGTCCATCAGGCTCAGCGCTGCGGCGGCGTCGAACCGGGGCAGCAGTACCAGCGTCCCCCCGCCGGCGAACCCGGAGTTCAGCTGGACCGTCTGGCCGAACGAGTGAAACAACGGCAGTGTCACCAGATGGGTGTCGGGTTGCAGGGGGTCGGTCTGGAACAGCCGGTGGTTGGTGAACACGTTGAAGCCGATGTTGCTGTGGCTCAGCTCGGCCCCCTTGGGCTGTCCGGTGGTGCCGCTGGTGTAGAGGATCACGGCGGTGTCGCCCGGCTGCGTGGCCACGGTCTCGAACGTCGTAATCCGCTCGTCCACGGCCGCGGCGAAAGTCTCCGCCCCGTAGATCACCGGCTGCCCGCCGGGCGAGGCCTCGATCAGCAGGAAGTGCTCGCACGAGTCCACCTGCCGGAAGCCATCCCATCCCTCTCGGCCCATCGGCAGGTCGGGCGGCCCCTCGAAGCAGAAGTACGCCTTCGCGTCGGAGTCGTCGAGGTGGTAGGCGACCTCACGCGCCTTGAAGAGGACGTTGAGAGGTACGACGACCGCGCCAGCCTTGAGGATGCCGTAGTAGACGATCGGGAAGTACGGCACGTTCGGGCAGGTCAGCGCGACCTTGTCGTCGGCCCCGATGCCTCGCTCGACCAGCAGGTGGGCCACCCGGTTGGCGGCCGCGTCGACCTGGGCGTAGGTGAGCCGGGTCGTGCCGCAGACCACCGCTTCCCGGTCGGGGACCGTCCGGGCGCTGTCCTCGAGCATGACCGCGATGTTGAACATGCCACTCCTTGCCCTAGCTGATCAGGGTCGGAACCGCTCGCCGGTGAGGGTCTCGTAGGCCTCGACGTACATGGCCCTGGTGTGCTCGATCACCTCGTCGGGCAACGCCGGCGGAGCACTGCCACCATGCCGGTCCCAGCCAGATGCGGGAGACGTCAGCCAGTCCCGCACGAACTGCTTGTCGTACGACGGTTGGGAGTGCCCGGGCTCCCAGCGGTCAGCGGGCCAGAACCGTGACGAGTCAGGGGTGAGCACCTCGTCGGCCAGCACCACGGTGCCATCCGGTCGGGTGCCGAATTCCAGCTTGGTGTCGGCCAGAATGATGCCGCGGCCCCTGGCCAACCGCTCCGCCCGCGCGTAGACGGCGAGCGTGAGGTCACGAAGCGTTGCTGCCATCTCGGCGCCGACCGCGACGGCAACCACGTCGTACGAGATGTTCTCGTCGTGCTCACCGATCTCGGCCTTGGTGGCGGGGGTGAAGATCGGCTCGGGAAGGCGGGAGCCGTCTTCGAGCCCGGCCGGCAGCGGGACGCCGCAGACCGCTCCGGTAGCCCGGTAGTCGAGCAGCCCGGAGCCGGCCAGGTAGCCGCGCGCCACGCACTCGACCGGGAACATGTCGAGGGACTCGCAGATGATCGCGCGACCCTTGACCACGGTTGGCACCTCGGTCGAGATCACCTGGTTGGGCACCAGGTCGGTGAGCTGCTCGCACCACCACAACGACAGCCGAGTGAGCACCTCCCCCTTGTCGGGGATCGTCGAGGCCAGCACGTGGTCGAAGGCGGAGATCCGGTCCGTGGCCACCATCAGGATCCGGTCGCCGTCGAGCTGGTAGAGGTCGCGCACCTTGCCGGAGTAGACGTGCCGGGCACCCGGGATCTCCGGCGGCGGCGCCGGAGCCGACGGCGGAGGGATACCGGGCAGCGTCATGCCCCCATCCTGCCGTTCCCGTCAAAACCCCGGGCAGGCCTGCGAGTGCTACTGTGTAATCACCATGATGAACTCTGTTGGACTCCGGGAGCTGAGGCAACAAACCAGCGCGATCATCAAGCGCGTTCGCGGGGGCGAATCCATCGACGTCACAGAGCACGGCCATCGGGTGGCGCGGCTGGTCCCGATCCGTCCGGACCGGCTCGATCAGCTCGTGACCGATGGCCGGGCCGAACGTGCCTCCGCCGACCTGCTCGACCTGGTCGAGGCTCTGGGCCTTCCGGCGGCAGACGGGGACCAACTCCCCTCTGCTGCCCTCGCTGAGTTGCGCGCCGATGAGCGCTAGCGCGGCATACCTGGACACCTCGGCCTTCGTCAAGCTGGTGGTCGCGGAGCCGGAGTCGGCGGCGCTGCGGTCACAGATCATCCGGTGGCCGGATCGAGTGTCCGCGGCCCTGCTGCGTACCGAGTCCATCAGGGCTCTCCGCAGGAGCGGGCACGAGCATCGTGTCCCGGATGCTCGACGACTGATGACGGGAGTTCACCTGATCCGCCTCGACGATCCGCTGCTGGAGCGCGCCGCGGACCTTTCGCCGGCATCCTTGCGGTCTCTTGACGCCCTCCATCTGGCCGCCGCCCTCACCATCGGTCCCGATCTCGGTGCGTTCGTGACCTACGATGAACGCCTTCAGGACGCGGCCCTGGCCCAGGGCTTGACAGTGCTGGCGCCCGCCTGACGGGGGCTGCTCGTACCCTCCAGGTAGCCGGTCTTCACGGGACGGTCGACCAGATAGCCGCGATGCTCGGTGAGCGTCCACGAGTTCTACGGCTGTCGTACTGGGTGGCTGTCGACATGCTCCGCACAACGTTCGGGTGCCGCAACGTCCGTGGATGCGGACCCCATAGGGGACCGCATCTCCACGGACGTCAAGCGCTGCACGGCGCTACTGGAGGGACCAGAGTCGGCCGTTCCAGCGCTCGATGAAGCCGACTTCCACAGAAGCGCCGCCAGTCTTGGCGATGCCGACCGCAAACGCGCTGCGCTTCGACGGCGCCACCACGCCGTAGAGGCCGTCACCCGGCGGGTCGTCGAAGCCCGTGTTGGGAAATGGCGTCTTGGTCCAGTCGGTGCCGTCCCAGTGCAGCATCTCCGGCGTGACCGAACTCCCGCAGCTTCGGCTGCCTGCGGCCCAGACGTCGTCCGCAGCCGACCCGGTCACCGCCGACAGGAAGTGACCGCACGTCGCTGGCCCCGGGCTCGGCGCCGGGACTCGCGACCAACGTGTGCCGTCCCAGTGCAGGACGTGATTCCGGCCGGGGCGTAGCCCGTGGCTCGAGCTGCCGACCGCCCACGCATTGTCCGCGCTGATCGCGGTGACGCCCTCGAGCCCCACGGACGTCGCCCGCCTCGGCGACGGCACCTTGACACGGGACCAGCGTTGTCCGTCCCAGTGCTCAACGAGTGCCGTGGAGCTTTCGCAGATCTTCGTGCCAACCGCCCAGACGTTGTCAGGGGCGACCGCGGCGACGTCTGCCAGGCTCACATCACACCCGTGACCGATGCGGGCGCCGGCCACCTTGGTCCAGCCGTTACCGTCCCAGTGCTCGGTGAGCGCGACCAGGTTGCCCGCCGCCGTCTTCTGGGCGTCGCCGACCAGCCAGGCGTCATCCGCCGCCCGCGCATCGACGGCCTTGGCCTGCGAAATAGCGAACCCGGGGTCGGCCTGCACCACGCGCCAGCGGGTGCCGTTCCAGTGCTGGACGTATGTGACCGACAGCCCAGCCCCGGGGGCATGGCTGCCCACTGCCCAAACGTCGTCCGCGCCGTGGGCGTCCACCCCCTTGAAGGCCGCCGGTTCCGGTGCCTGGGGGTTGTCCAAGCGGGTCCAGCCTGCACCGTCCCAGTGCTCGATGAGGGCGTCGTCCCGCGGCGTGAGCCCGACGGCCCATACGTCGTCGCTGGTCACGCCGTCGACGGCGAACAGGCTCCTCCCGTACTGGTGGGCGCCGTCCGCCCGCGGGGCTGACGCGTGAGCCGGAATAGCGGTCGCACCCGTGACGAAGAGCAGGGAGCCGACTCCCAGCGTGAGTGTGGCCGCGACGGCGGCGGAGTTTCGATGCATGGATTTCCCCTCGGGTCGATGATGTCCTCACCCCACTCCACGCACCGGCCGGCGACGAGGTTGCCGCGGTCTAGGAAGTTTCGACCGCTGCGCGCCGCGGCACGCCCTCGAAGCGCTGCCCGAAACTCACAGAATGTCGGCTGGGCGGTAAGCCACCGCGTCGGGATGGGCTGCGACCAAGGCTTCGATGCGGGACAGCACCGCGTCGACCTGGTCGACAGCCGCGCCGGTGAAGGTCAAGGGCTGCGCGACAAGCGTGGCCAGGTCGTCCGCGCCGAGCCGGAGTCGGTCGTCAGCAGCCAGCCGGCCCAGCAGGTCGTTGTCGGCGGCACCCTTCTCGCGCATCTCGAGGGCCACGGCCACCGCGTGCTCCTTGATCACCTCGTGCGCCACCTCGCGGCCGACCCCACGTCGTACCGCAGCGACCAGAACCTTGGTCGTCGCGAGGAACGGCAGGTACCGCTCGAGCTCGCGCTGAACCACGGCAGGGAAGACGCCGAACTCGTCGAGCACGGTGAGGAACGTCTCGAACAGCCCGTCCGTCGAGAAGAACGCATCCGGCAGGGCCACCCGCCGTACGACGGAGCAGGAGACGTCGCCTTCGTTCCACTGGTCGCCGGTCAGCTCACTCACCATCGAAAGGTGACCGCGGAGCACGACCGCAAGCCCGTTGACGCGCTCGCAGGAGCGGGTGTTCATCTTGTGCGGCATCGCGCTAGACCCGACCTGGCCCGCCCGGAACCCTTCGGTGACCAGCTCGTGCCCGGCCATGAGCCGGATCGTCGTGGCCAGGTTGCTGGGCGCCGCCACCGCCTGCACCAGGGCAGAGACCACGTCGAAGTCGAGCGAGCGCGGATAGACCTGTCCAACGCTGGTGAGCACCCGGTCGAAACCGAGGTGCCCGGCCACCCGGGACTCGAGGTCGCCTAGCCGCTCGGCCGAACCGTCCAGCAGGTCGAGCTGGTCCTGCGCCGTACCCATCGGACCCTTGATGCCCCGCAGCGGATAGCGCACGAGCAGGTTGTCGAGGCGTTCGAGGGCGACGAACATCTCGTCGGCGATCGTCGCGAACCGCTTGCCCAGCGTGGTCGCCTGGGCCGCGACATTGTGCGACCGGCCGGTGATCACCAGGTCGCGGTGCTCGGCCGCGAGCTCACCCAACCTGGCGATGGTTGCGATCATCCGCGCCCGGACAAGTCTCAACGAGTCGCGGATCTGCAGCTGCTCGACGTTCTCGGTCAGGTCGCGGCTGGTCATGCCTTGGTGGATTTGCTGCTGCCCCGCCAACGTGCTGAACTCGTCGATGCGCGCCTTGACGTCGTGGCGGGTCTCGCGCTCCCTGGCGGCGATCGACTCGAGATCGACGTCGTCGAGCACGCGCTCGTAGTCCTCGATCACTCCGTCGGGTACGTCGACACCCAAGTCACGTTGGGCGCGGAGTACGGCGAGCCAGAGGCGACGCTCCGCGCCGAGCTTGCTCTTCGCCGACCAGATCTCCCGCATCGCGGACGACGCGTAGCGCGACGCCAGCACGTTCGCGAACTCGGTCACGGCCTCATTGTCCCGCATCCGCCGACCCCCCAGCGATGTCGGTGCGCCAGCGTGCACCGTCGAAGGAGATGCAGCCCACCCCGGCGTAGGCGCGCTCGCGCGCCTCGGCGACCGATACGCCGGTCGCGGTCACGGCGAGGACCCGGCCCCCCGCGGTCACGATCTCGCCGTCGTCCGAGAGCGCAGTGCCCGCCTGAAGCACGACGACTTCATCGAGAGCTTCCGCGTCGGCCAGCCCGTGGACCGTGTCGTCCTTGCGCGGCGCCTGTGGGTAGCCGTCGGCCGCCATGACCACCGCGACAGCCGCGCCAGACCTCCAACGCAACGGTTCCGCCCGGTCGAGCCGCCCCTTCGCCGCCGCCAGCAGTACGCCGGCGAGCGGGGTCTCCAGCAGCTCGAGCAACGGCTGGGTCTCAGGATCGCCGAAGCGGGCGTTGAACTCGATTACCCGCACTCCTTGTTCACCAAGGGCAAGCCCGGCGTACAGCAGGCCGATGAACGGGCTCCCCCGCCGGCGCAGCTCGTCGACGCAGGGCCGCAGCACCACGTCGACGACCTCCTCGACGAACCCGGCGGACAGCCACTCGAGTGGAGCGTACGCGCCCATGCCTCCGGTGTTCGGCCCGTCGTCGCCGTCGCGCAGCCGCTTGAAGTCCTGTGCAGGAAGCATCGGCACCACCGACACCCCGTCGCAGACGGCGAACAACGACACCTCGGGGCCGTCCAGGAACTCCTCGATCACGACCCTTCGGCACGCCATTGCATGTGCCACCGCCACGTCACGGTCGCGGGTCACCACGACACCCTTGCCGGCCGCTAGGGCGTCGTCCTTCACGACGTACGGCGGTCCGTAGGCGTCCAGCGCCTCCTCGACCTCGTCGGCGGTGTCACAGATTCGGGCCAAGGCCGTGGGGACCCCCGCGGCCGCCATGATCTCCTTGGCGAACGCCTTCGAGCCCTCGATCCGGGCCGCTTCCGCCCCAGGGCCGAAGCAGGCGATTCCTTTGCTGCGAACGGCATCCGCGACTCCCGCGACAAGCGGGGCCTCGGGTCCGACCACGACCAGATCCGCCCCGAGACGGCCAGCCAGGTCGCTGACCGCCGTACCGTCCAGGACGTCACCGCCGTGCAGAGTGGCAAGCGCGGCGATGCCCGGGTTGCCGGGGACCGCGTGCAGCTCGGTGACCTCGGGATCGCGGGCAAGCGCCCGGGCCAGCGCATGCTCGCGGCCGCCGCCACCGACCAGCAGAACCCTCATCGCGCCTCCCGTCCTTCCATGGTTCAGACCAGCTCGTGGATCACCACGGTGGCGTCCCGCTCCGGGCCGACCCCGACGGTGGAGATCCGGCTTCCGGACAGCTCCTCGACGCGTCGAAGGTAGGTCCGCGCGTTCGCCGGCAGGTCGCTGAGGGTGCGGGCATGCGAGATGTCCTCCCACCAGCCCGGCAGCTCCTCGTAGATGGGCTTGGCATGATGGATGGCGGTCTGGTTGACGGGCATCTCGTCATGGCGCTCACCGTCGATGTCGTACGCCACGCAGATCGGCACGGTGGTGAGGCCGGTCAGCACGTCGAGCTTCGTCACCACGAAGTCGGTGACGCCGTTGACCCGAACGGCGTACCGCGCGATCACGGTGTCCAGCCAGCCGCAGCGTCGAGGCCGGCCTGTGGTGGTGCCGTACTCGGCGCCGACCTTGCGCAGGAACTCGCCGTGGTCGTCGAACAGCTCGCTGGGGAAGGGGCCTTCGCCGACGCGCGTGCTGTAGGCCTTGAGGATCCCGATCACCCGCTCGATCCGCGTCGGCGCAATTCCCGACCCCGTGCAGGCTCCTCCGGAGGTGGCCGACGAGGAGGTGACGAACGGGTAAGTGCCGTGGTCGACGTCGAGCATCGTCGCCTGGCCCGCCTCCAGCAGCACCAGCTCGCCGCGGTCCAGCGCCTGGTTGAGCACCAGGCCGGTGTCGGCAACCAGCGGGCGGACCCGCTCCCGGTGCAGCAGCAGCTCCGCCATGATCTCGCCGGCGTCGATGGCCCGTCGATTGTAGACCTTGGCGAGGATCTGGTTCTTGAGCTCCAGGGCACCCTCCACCTTCTGGCGAAGGATCTTCTCGTCGAACACGTCCTGGACCCGGATGCCGATGCGGTTCATCTTGTCGGCGTACGCCGGACCGACACCACGACCGGTCGTGCCGATCTTGCGGGTCCCGAGGAACCGCTCCGTGACCTTGTCGATCGTGCGGTGGTAGTCGGTGATCAGATGCGCGTTGGCGCTCAGCAGCAGTCGCGAGGTGTCGACGCCGCGGGCGTCCAGTCCATCCAGCTCCTCGATGAGCACGCCAAGGTCGACGACGACCCCGTTGCCGATGACCGGCACGCACCCGGGGGTCAGGATGCCGCTCGGCAGCAGGTGAAGGGCGAACTTCTCGTCGCCGATGACGACGGTGTGGCCGGCGTTGTTGCCGCCGTTGAACTTGACGACGTATCCGACCCGGTTGCCGAGCAGATCTGTCGCCTTGCCTTTGCCCTCATCGCCCCATTGGGCGCCGACGATCACGATCGCGGGCATCTGCGCACCCTCCACATCATCGTCGCCGTCGACCCCGGCACGTGAAGACAGCCCCTGCTGCACGCAAGCGAGGGGCCCTTACGGCCTTATCGTAGCCGAGGGCGCTCCGCCCGCATTGCCGTCGAGCCCGGGGAGGGAACCGCATGGACGCCATCACGCTGCTCACCAACGCAGCCGCCGGTTCGAGTGACGAAGCCTCCCTTACCGACGTTCTCGAGGTCCTGCAGGAGCGTGCCGAGGTGAGGCTTGTGCGTGCGACGGACCAGCAGGAGACGGAGCGACTGCTTTCAGCGGCACGTGGACCCGTCGTCGTCGCGGGCGGTGACGGCAGCCTGCATGCCTCGGTCGGAACGCTGCATCACTACGGCCGCCTCGAGCACGTCCTGGTGGGCCTGGTGCCGCTGGGCACCGGCAACGACTTCGCGCGAGGCGTCGGCCTGCCGATCGGCGACGCGACGGCCGCCGCCCGGGTTTTCCTGGATGGGGTACCGCGTGAGGTCGACCTGATCCGTGACGAGGATGGCGGGGTCGTCGTGAACGCTGTTCACGCGGGGGTGGGCGCGGATGCGGGACGGAAGGCCCAGCCCTGGAAGGCGAAGCTCGGCAAGCTCGGCTACGCTGTCGGCGCCCTGTCGGCTGGCCTCGGCACCAGCGGGCATCGGATCCGGGTGGTGGCCGATGGCCGCGTGCTCGCTGACGGGCACCGGCGCGTGCTGCAGGTCGCGGTGGGCAACGGCCCGTCAGTCGGGGGCGGGACGCCACTCCTGCCGGACGCCGACCCGCACGACGGTTGGCTCGACGTGCTGGTGTCCTTCGCGGTGGCTCCCCGCGAACGTCTCGCGTACGCGCTTCGACTTCGGCGCGGCACTCACGATGAGAGGAGCGACGTGGTCACCAGCACGGCGCGGACGGTCGAGATCGAGGGTGCCGACCTGTGGTTGAACGCGGATGGGGAGATGGTGGGTCCGGTATCGCGGCGCAGGTGGACCGTGCAGCCGAAGGCGTTCACCATGATGCTGCCCCGTCCTGATGCATCCTTGGCATGATGGGTCTATGACCTTCGACAACCTCATGGGCGGCCCGCCCCCCACCCTCCTGCCGCCCGACCCCGCCGCGGAGCTGCTCTCGTCAGGTACGGCGGCCGCCGAGGCGGCGACGGCGTACCCTGCCTCCTCTCTGGCTTGGGCCATCCTGGCCGAGGAGCGACTGGACAGCAGCGACACCTTGACCGGCTACGCCTTCGCCCGGGTGGGTTACCACCGAGGTCTGGACGCCCTGCGCCGCAGCGGGTGGAAGGGGTTCGGTCCGGTCCCCTGGTCCCATGTGTCCAACCGGGGATTCTTGAGGTGCCTGGCCGCGCTGGCGCTGGGAGCCGAGCGGATCGGCGAGGCCGACGAGGCCTCCCGCTGCCGCCAGTTCCTGGTCGACGCCGACCCCTCAGCCCCGGGCGCCTGAGGCCCCGTCCATGCCGGGGCCAGCCGGCTCAGTCGCGCTCGGGACGCCACGAGCGCCGCGCCTCGAAGGCGATCGGCACCAGGGACACCGCGACGATCGCGATCAGCATCAGCTCGATGTGGTCGGCCACGAACGAGATCCGGCCCAGGAAGTAGCCCAGCAGGGTGACGCCGGTGGCCCAGGCCACGCCGCCGATCGCGGAGTAGATGACGAACCGTCTCATGGTCATCTGTCCGACGCCCGCAGCAAGCGTGATGAAGGTGCGCACGATGGGCACGAACCTGGCCAGCACGATCGCCCGGTTGCCGAATCGCTCGAAGAACGTGTGAGTCTTCACGACGTACGCCTGCTTGAAGAAGCGCGAGTCTGGACGGTCGAATAGCTCCGGCCCGACCCGGGCTCCTACCAGGTAGCCGACGACGTTGCTCAGCACGGCTGCCGCCGAGAGCACCAGACAAGCCAGCCAGATCGGCTCACCGACCTGCTCCCCGCGGGCGATCAGCAGCCCAACCGTGAAAAGCAGTGAGTCACCGGGCAGGAAGGGGAACAGCCAGCACTCGATGAACACGACAAGCACCGCACCCCACAGCGCGTACGCACCGAAGTGGTCGATCAGGCCCTGCGGGTCGAGGAGCCCGTTGAGCAGGGCGGGGTGCTGGAGAAGGGTCACCTGGTGAGCCTAGGTGACGGGGCGCCGCCGACCGGACGCTCGAGGCCTTCCAGGGCGACACTCATAGGATTCTCACAGTGAACGGCGAAACGGAGACGGCGGGTGCGTACGACGTCGGGGTCGGCCCCTGGCGCGGGGAGTGGCCGACCGGCGACCACCTGGACCCTGCTCTGCTCGCGGAGGGGGACCGCCGCAACGTCGCCGACCGCTACCGCTACTGGCGACACCAGGCGATCGTCGAGGATCTCGACACTCGCCGGCACCGCTTCCACGTCGCGATCGAGAACTGGCAGCACGACCTGAACATCGGCTCCGTGGTCCGCACTGCCAACGCCTTTCTGGCCGCCCGCGTCCACATCGTCGGCCACCGCCGCTGGAACCGCCGGGGTGCCATGGTCACCGACCGCTACCAGCACATCCAGCACCACCCGACGATCGAGGCGTTCGCCGGCTGGGCAGCGGGCGAGGCGCTTGCCCTGGTCGGAATCGACAACCTGCCCGGCGCCAGCCCGATCGAGGCCGCGTCCCTACCGGCCGCATGTGTGCTCGTGTTCGGCCAGGAGGGTCCTGGCCTGAGCGCGGGCATGCGGGACGCCTGCGCCGAGACGCTGTCGATCGCGCAGTTCGGCTCGACCAGGTCGATCAACGCCGGCGCCGCCGCCGCGATCGCCATGCATACCTGGGTGCGGCAGCACGTCGTACCAACGGGGTCGTTGGCACCCACCGACGGGAACGGAGATACTGGAAGCTAGATACTGGAAGCGTCGGCCACCCCACCGTGCCCGGCGCCCCGAGGCCCCTGACCACGACGGAGACTGAGATGCCCATCGCCACCCCCGAGGTCTACGCCGCGATGCTCGACAAGGCGAAGAAAGAGCGCTTCGCCTACCCGGCGATCAACGTCACGTCGTCGCAGACCCTGCACGCCGCGCTGCGCGGGTTCGCCGAGGCGGACAGCGACGGGATCGTGCAGGTATCGACCGGAGGAGCGGAGTTCCTCTCCGGCGCTACCGTCAAGAACATGGTGAGCGGTTCGCTCGCCTTCGCCGCCTTCGCCGCGGAGGCTGCGAAGCCGTACCCGGTGCACGTCGCGCTGCACACCGACCACTGCCCGAAGGACAAGCTCGACGGTTTCGTGCGCCCGCTGCTGGAGGCCTCGCGTGAGCGGGTCGCGGAGACGGGGATGCCGATCTTCCAGTCACACATGTGGGACGGGTCGGCGGTGCCGCTCGAGGAGAACCTGGAGATCGCCGGGGAGCTGCTCAAGCTCGCGGCGGCGGCCAGCATCGTCTTGGAGATCGAGGTCGGGGTCGTCGGTGGCGAGGAAGACGGCGTCGAAGGTGGCGCCGGCGACAAGCTCTACTCCACCCCCGAGGACGCGGTGCGGACCGCCGAGGTCTTGGGCCTTGGCGAGAAGGGCCGCTACCTGCTGGCCCTGACCTTCGGCAACGTGCATGGGGTCTACAAGCCGGGCAACGTCAAGCTTCGACCCGAGATCCTCCAGCACGCCCAGGCGGCGGTCGCCAAGGAGCACGGTCTTGGCGAGGACGCCAAGCCGTTCGACCTGGTCTTCCACGGTGGCTCAGGGTCACTGCTCGAGGAGATCCGCGAGGCCCTCGACTATGGGGTGGTGAAGATGAACGTCGACACCGACACCCAGTACGCGTACACCCGCCCGGTGGCTGACCACATGTTCACGAACTACTCGGGCGTGCTCAAGGTCGACGGCGAGGTCGGCGACAAGAAGGTCTACGACCCGCGCTCCTGGGGCAAATCCGCCGAGGCAGGCATGGCGGCTCGGGTGACTCTCGCCTGCGAGCACCTCCGCTCGGCCGGCACCTCTGTCAGCACTCCCTGAAGTCTCCCCTTTCCGCAGGGGTCAGGCGGTGGGCGTGACGACCAGGCCGTCGCGGATGGCGTCGACATCGACCTGCACGGTATCGCCGTCCGTGACCTCGCCGGCCAGCAGCGCCTTCGCGAGCGCGTCGCCGATCGCGCTCTGCACCAGCCGCCGCAGCGGACGGGCGCCGTACGCCGGGTCGAAGCCGGTGAGCGCCAGCCACTCCCGCGCCGCGGAGGACACGTCGAGGGTGATCCGTCTCGGGGTCAGCCGACGCGCCAGGGCGGCCACTTGGAGGTCGACGATCTCGGTGAGCTCCGCCGTGCCCAGCGGGTCGAAGAGCACGACTTCGTCGAGCCGGTTGAGGAACTCCGGTTTGAAGGCCGACCGCACCGCGGCCATGACCGCATCCCGCTTGGCGTCAGCGTCGAGCAGCGGGTCCACGAGGAACGTCGACCCCAGGTTGCTGGTTAGCACGATGATCACGTTCCGGAAGTCGACGGTCCGACCCTGGCCGTCGGTCAGCCGCCCGTCGTCGAGCACCTGCAGCAGGATGTCGAAGACCTCCGGGTGCGCCTTCTCCACCTCGTCGAGCAGCACTACGGAGTAGGGACGCCGGCGGACCGCCTCGGTGAGCTGGCCGCCCTCGTCGTATCCGACGTAGCCGGGCGGCGCGCCGATCAGCCTGGCGACCGAGTGCTTCTCGGAGTACTCGCTCATGTCGATGCGGGTGATCGCTCGCTCGTCGTCGAACAGGAAGTCGGCGAGCGCCTTGGCCAGCTCGGTCTTGCCCACACCGGTCGGCCCCAGGAACAGGAACGAGCCGGTGGGGCGGTCGGGGTCGGAGATGCCGGCCCTGGCGCGTCGTACGGCGTCGGAGACCGCCACGACCGCAGCGCGCTGGCCGACCAGGCGCTTGGCCAGCTCGTCCTCCATGCGCAGCAGCTTGCCGGTCTCGCCCTCGAGCAGTCGCCCGGTGGGGATCCCGGTCCAGGACGCGACGACCTCGGCGATCTCGTCGGCGCCGACCTCCTCGCGAACCATCAGGTCGATCGGCTCCGACGCCTGGGCCTGCTCGAGCTCGCGTTGCAGGCGCGGGATCTCGTTGTACTCGATCTCGCCCGCGCGACGGAACGCCTCCTCGCCGCCGAGGCGCTTGCACTTGTCCGCCTCGGTGCGAAGGTTGTCGATCTGCTCCTTGATCTCGCCGACCCGGTTCAGGCCCTGCTTCTCGCTCTCCCAGCGGGTCTCCAGGGCGCGCAGCTGCTCGGCGCGGTCGGCCAGCTCGGCGCGCAGCGTGGTCAGCCGATCGGCCGACGCGGCGTCCTGCTCTCGCTCGAGCGCGAACTCCTCCATCTTCAGCCGGTCGACCTGGCGGCGGAGCTGGTCGATCTCGATCGGGCTGGAGTCGATCTCCATCCGCAGCCGCGAGGACGCCTCGTCGACCAGGTCGATTGCCTTGTCTGGCAGCTGACGGCCCGTGATGTAGCGATCGGACAGCGCGGCGGCCGCGACCAGCGCGGAGTCGGCGATCGAGATCTTGTGGTGCGCCTCGTAGCGCTCCTTGAGCCCGCGCAGGATCGCGATGGTGTCCTCCACGCTGGGCTCGCCGACGTACACCTGCTGGAAACGCCGCTCCAGCGCGGCGTCCTTCTCGATGTGCTTGCGGTACTCGTCGAGCGTCGTCGCGCCGATCAGCCGCAGCTCGCCACGCGCGAGCATGGGCTTGAGCATGTTGCCGGCGTCCATCGCGGAGTCGCCGGTCGCGCCGGCCCCGACCACGGTGTGCAGCTCGTCGATGAACGTGATGACCTGTCCGCCGGAGTCCTTGATTTCGCCGAGGACGGCCTTCAGCCGCTCCTCGAACTCGCCGCGGTACTTGGCACCCGCGACCATCGCGCCGAGGTCGAGGGCAAGCAGTCGACGTCCACGCAGCGACTCGGGGACGTCACCGGCCACGATGCGCTGCGCGAGCCCCTCCACGACGGCGGTCTTGCCGACGCCGGGCTCGCCGATCAGGACGGGGTTGTTCTTGGTACGGCGGGAGAGGACCTGGACCACCCGGCGGATCTCGCTGTCGCGGCCGATCACCGGGTCGAGGTGCCCGTCGCGAGCCTGCGCGGTCAGGTCGACGGCGTACTTCTCCAGGGCCTGGTAGGTAGCCTCCGGGTCCGGGCTGGTGACCCGAGCGGAGCCGCGGACCGTGTCGAAGGCGGCTTGCAGCGACTCCGCCCTGGCGCCCACGCCGGTCAACAGGTCCTTGGCCGGGCTGTCGACGGTAGCCAGCGCGACCAACAGGTGCTCGGTGGAGATGTACTCGTCCCCGAGGGACTCGGCGTTCTGCTCCGCGGACTGGAGGGCCAGGATGGTCTGGCGCGCGTACGACGGTGAGGAGACGGTCGAGCCGGAGGCGGTGGGCAGCCGGCGCAGCAGGTCGTTCGCCTGTTGGGCGACACCGTCCGGGTCGACGGCAGCCGCCTTCAGCAGGGCTCCGGCGATGCCGTCCGGTTGGGAGAGCAGCGCCGACAGCAGATGTGCCGGCTCCACGGCCGGGTTGGCCGCCGATGTGGCGAGCTGAATTGCTGAGCCGATCGCCTCCTGGCTACGGCGGGTGAAGCGGTTGGCGTCCATCGGCTAAAGGTCTCCTGCTGTGGTGGGTGCGTCGTGTCTGGGTCGTCGTACGGCGGCGTCTCGAGTCGAGGTGGATAGTCGCTTCCTTGTGCAACGTGCCCAGAGTTGAGCCTATTCCACTCAACTCTCCCGAAAGGCGTGAGCCTTCGCGGGCCCATATTGGTCAATGTGACCTAGTCAACACAGACTGAAGCATGGCCAAGACAGTAAAAGTACAAGACGCCAAGACACACCTTTCCGCGATCCTGCATGAGGTCGAGCGCGGCGAGCAGTACATCATCGCCCGCGGCGACCTCCCCGTGGCTCGGCTCCCCCCCGTGGCCGGCGAGGTCGTGCGTGACTGGGGCTTCCTCCCCTATATCGTGCCGGACACCTTCCTCGAGCCGCTGCCCGCGGACGAGCTCGCCGCATGGCAGGGCTGAGCCCGACGCAGTCGCTCATGGTGGACACACACGTCTTACTGTGGATGCTCACCGAGCCTGGCCGGCTGTCGACACCGGCCTCCCGACTGCTGGCCAAGGCGGAGGTCAGCCTCGTCGTATCGGCGGCATCGGCATGGGAGATCGCCACCAAGCATCGCCTGGTCAGACTGCCGCAAGCCGAGGTACTCGTGCGCGGCTACGTTCGTCACCTGAACCGACTCGCCGTGGGTGAGCTCGCGATCACCTCGGAACACGCCCTTCTCGCGGGATCGCTCGAGTGGCCGAACCGGGATCCGTTCGACCGGATGATCGCCGCTCAGTGCATGATCGAGTCGCTCCCCCTCGTCACGGCGGACCCTTCGAATCCGTGTCCGGTATCCGACTCATCTGGTGACGAGTAGCGGCTCCTGTCGGCCCCGGTTGCCCACGGTGCGGTCGTGCGCGGCTCATCAGCCCACCGCGCTCTACCTGTTTCTCACTCACGCCTGCGCGCTCGACCCACGTATGAGTCGGAGACGTCGCGGGTCGGGGGGAAGGGCTGTCCAGATCGTTGGCTCACCCTCCACCTCCAGGCCTTCGTCTTCCCCCAGCTTGTCGGCGAACACCGCCAGCGTGGCCCCGAATTGGGTCGCCGAAGGCACTAAAACGCCGTGCCGGTCGAGGCGGTGGGCTGCCATGGCGATGCGACCACACTCGCGGTATGCCATGCCGTTCGACGTTTGCGGCTCGCTCGCATAGATGGCTGGCTCTAAACCAAGCGTCACTCGAGCCGTGGCCGTCATGAGGTTCAGCACTTTTCCGACGCGGGCTCGTACGACGATGAGCGCACTCTCGGCCACTCCGACTGCGTCCTCGGTTGGACGATCCATGACCGGATCGACCCTGTGCCGATACGCCTCGACCACGCACGCCCGATAATCCTCGGTCAGGTAGACGACCGGGAACAACCGCGGAGGGCCCCAACGTCCCCCTGCGCGGCTCCCGTCGAGCGCGCGCGAGACCTGCCTTCGCGATACATGCCGGAAGTACTGTCCGTCGATGGAGACCGTGGGGAGACCGGCGACAGCCAGCAGGAGCTCCTGGTCCTCATCCATGTCACATGTTCCCATCGGCCAACTGTTGGAGTACCTCGATCACCTCGTCGGCCCGCCCAGCGGCGAGAAGATCCATGGGCCGCTGGCCCTCCAAGATCTTGTTGCGACTATTGAGCCAAATGACCGATCCTTCGGCGTCATAGATGTCCGTCAGCAGGTCTAGCACGTACTGCAGGTCTGTGAGTCTCCGGAGCCGCTCCTTATCCGCGGGCCGCCCTCGGCCTGCTGCCCAGTTCTGCACCTGTCGTTGGCCCACGCCCACGATTGATCCAATGTCCTCGGCTGTGAGGCCCCCGCGCTCGCGGGCTCTGTTAATGAGCCGGGCGACCGTGTGAGACGTCGCCTGCTGCCCACCCGCGGCAGTCGCGTGGACTTCATGCGCCATGTGTGCTCCTAGAGTGAGGTGGTCGAATGCGTTGTCTCCAGCATACCGTTGTTCCCTCTATTTTGCATGGTACCCTTCGTTCCAGAGGGATGTCGACTGGAGGCGCTTGGAGCCGAGATGAGTGAACTGATCGTTCGGGGGCGGTACAACGACCATCGGGTCATCGAGGAGTTGCTCTCCCCAGGTGGCCTCTCCCTTGACCATCAGACGCGACTGCGACGGATTGTGATCGACGCCACCGTTGCCACCCAATCGATCTTTGTTCGCGCGGCAGCCGACGCAAGCATCCAACTACTGATCGACCCCCTTACCCCACTCGTGAGAGGTCACCAGGCTCCGAGCGATGCATGGGCACGGTTGTCGTTCGCCGGACCTCAGCCCATGACGTTTTCGGACCTCATGGCTCCGGAGATCCGGCGCCCCTTCGTTCGCGAGGTCGTTGACTTCCAGATCCAGCACGGCGCCACAGGCATCATCCCGGCATACATCCACCTCGGCGAGCTGGGGGGAGTCGAGTCTGTGGTGCAGCGACGCCTCTGGGATGACTCTGCCCAGTACCTGCGAGCCCTGGGGCTTGACATTCCTGTCGTTCCGGTTCTGTCCGTTCACCGACATGCGGTTCCTCTTCAGCATGCAGACTGGACTCAGATGTTGGGCAGCCTGGTCGCGAGCGCGCATGCGATCAGCGACGGGCCCCTCGCGCTTGCGCTTTCAGCCTCGGACGCGTGGCCAAGCGCGCCAGCGCTCCACAGAGCGATCGTCACCTGGCGCCGATCTGCACAGCTCGGCCCCTTCGTTGCGTGGAACTGTGGAGACCTCGGACCGTTGGCGGTTGCGATGGGTGCCACCGGCTATGAAACGGGATTGTGTGGTGCTGAACGCTGCGACGTGCCTGGCAGACTTCGGGCGCGCGAGAACGCCGGCGCCCCCGGCCCCGGATGGGTGGGAGCCTACGTGCACCTCCTCAATAGGTCGCTTGAGCGCCGATCGGTCGAAGAACTCGCGAAGCTTCCCCATCTACAGGGCACATTGACCTGTCCAGATCCCGATTGCTGCCCCGGCGGCTCGGGCGGGATCGCTGGACCGAATCGGCGGCAACACGCGGCCCGAGCTCGGTTGGAAGCCCTGACTCGCCTCGACCGCATCAGCGCTCCGCACTGGAAGTTGCACCGACTCGAGCAGCAGGCGGAGGACGCCAGCCTCCTCGCCAGCCGCCTTGCGCGAGCGGCACACCAGAGGGGTTGCCGAGTTGGCGTTGCAAGCGCGCCGTACGAGGCCATGGCAACGCAGATCCGGTCCCTGCGACAGATCGGTCGTGCGGCGGTCTCTTGAGCCTGAGACCTTCCCCGGGCCCGGCTGGTCGCACCTATCTCGCGGCTCCCGGCCAGTGTTCGGCGATGTAGGTAGCCTGCTCATCGACTGGCAGTGCGCGCGTCGAATTGTTCAGCCGAACGAAGAAGACCCCCTCCTTGAGGCTGGTCTTGGCCAGCAACGGCCGCGCAGATCGTCCGACGTCGACTCGGCAGATCTCCCGCCCGCCGTGCTCGACGATGCGCGCGCGGACGTGGCTGGCCGCAGTGTGGTCGAGGGCATGGATCAGGTGGGTGGTCAGCCAGTTGACGAAGCCGTCCCCGTTGGGTGGTTTGACCCGCGAGTAGTCGGCGTCCAAGCCGACCGGCTGGCGGTCCGGCCCGACCCCGATGAGAAGCGTACCGCCGTCGGAGTTGAGGAACCCCGTCACCGTCTTGACCACCGCGTCCTCTATGAGTCTGCTCGCCGTGTTCTCCCGCAGATCCCAGCGGGCTGTCGACTTGAACTCGACTGCGGAGTCCTCATCGTTCGTGATGAGCTCGTCGACAGTACGCAGCGATGGGCTGGCCATGCCCAGCTGCTCGGCCACCTTCGACGCGAACTCCGCGTCCTGCTTGATGCGGGCGATCACCTCCTCGGTGATCGTGTCGAGATCCGTATCGCTCGCCACTGCAGTGTCGACGGCGGTCGCCAGGTCCGGCACGCCAGCGTCGCTATAAACGCTGCACCCGTCGTCGCCGTAGGCACTGATGACGTGGTCGAAGACGGCCTGCACCTTCGCGTCGAACACGACAGGCGGATAAGGGTCGGCTGGAAGCTCGTTGTCGAGCACTTCCTTGATCGTCACGCGTACGTCGGCGACGGTCGCGGTCCGCCGGCGCCAATCCAGCACGAGCTTGTCGTGCAGATGTTCCAGCAGGCGTTTGGCGCCGGCCTTCACGGTTGACCGCTCGGCGTCGTCGAGGACCGGGTCCGGCTGGGTGAGCAGGTCGAAGATCGCGAGCTCCTCCTCGCTCATGTCCTCGGTGACCGCCCGGCGCTCCTCCTCACTCAGATCCCCGGATAGGGGGCGGATTCCAGTGGTCGTCGCAACACCTCGACGATGGAGGTGTGACATGGCGAGGAAGCAGGGGCGCTCGACGACGACCGAGGACGGGGTGCGGGGGAGGCGCCGGCAGTGGGCTGCG
>JBBSGI010000025.1:0-37826 GCA_038254365.1 Propionibacteriales bacterium | reverse complement strand
AGGTGGTCGCCGTGCCCGTGCGTCAGCAGCACCGACCGCAGGTCGGACGGACGGCGACCCAGTTGCTCGACCGCGGCGACCACGCGCGACCAACTATTAGGCCAACCGGAGTCGACCAGAAGCAACTCGCCGCCTTCTTCGACGATGTACCAGTTCACGATGCCGTCTGCGCAGCGATGGATACCCGGCGCCACTTGTTCAAGGGTCATCATGTCTCCAAGGGCAATAGCAGGCGCGTAGCTGTTTCCTCTAAACATTCTCTGCTCCAGGCTGCGCAACTCAAGCGCGAGGGCCAGCCAATGCCCTGTTGTCGCTCATAGCCTCACGGTAAACCTGTACCGAGGTACCGGATACCCTCAAGCATCGACTCGCGAGTCGCTGTGCGACCCGAGGCGTCGATCAGGGAGGCCGCGATCGAGGCGCGGTAGCCGCTCGCGCAGTGCACCCAGACCTCGCCTGCCGGAACCTCCGCGACCCGCCCCGGTAGCTCGTGGGGATGTTGACCGCCCCGGTGATACGTGTGGAGCGGTGCTCGTCCTCGCGGCGCACGTCCACTGCTCGTCGGGATCGTCAAGGCTCCAGTCAAGGCCCGGGTGTCCTCGCTGGACTTGCGGGCGCGGCCACCCGGGACGAGGACCCGGTACATCTCGGCGAATACGGCGGACTTGTCGGTGGACAGGTTGATCACACAGTTCGAGATCCCCACGTCGATGGAGGCGTCGGGGAGCGGGATGGCTTCGATGGTGCCTTCGATGAACTCGACGTTCCCGGCACCCGTCTTGGCGGCGTTGGCACGTGCGAGCTCGAGCATCTCAGTCGTCATGTCCAGGCCGAACGCCTTGCCGGTCGGTCCGACCCCGGCGGGCTGAGAGCAGCACGTCGATTCCACCGCCAGAGCCGAGATCGAGGACCCGTTCGCCTTCGTGCAGGTCAGCGACGGCCAGCGGATTGCCGCAGCCGAGGGAGGCGAGCACCGCCTCCTTTGGGAGGGCGTCAGTCTCGGTGCGGTCGTATAACGAGGCGCCAAATGAGTCGTCCAGTTCCTGGAACGCTTCCGCCGCCGATCCGAAACAGGAGTTGGCGGTCTCGCCAGAGCCGCAGCAGGCGGCACCCTCTCCGGTTTTAACGGCGTTGGCGGCGGCGGCGTAGCGCTGCCTCACCTGTTCGCGCATGTTCTGATCGGTCATCGAACTCTCCTCAAAGGTCAGGCGGCGGTGCCGATGAGCGCCGCGACGTCGGCCAGCGCGTCGGTGCGAACCTTGTAGTACACCCAAACGCCGCGCTTAGACCGATCCAGCAGCCCGACCTCGTGCAGCACCTTCAGGTGGTGGCTGATCGTCGGCTGGGACAGGTCGAACCCCGCGGAGAGGTCGCACACGCATGCCTCGCCACCCCGATAAGACGCCACCATCGACATCAGCCGGAGCCGGACCGGCTCAGCCAGGGCCTTGAGCAACGGCGCAATCCGCTCGGCCCGCTCGAGCGACATCGGCTCCCGCTGCAGCGGGGCGCAACATGCCACCGTCTGCACCGGGGTGAGCTCCACCACAGAGTTAGACATGGGTCTATCTTGACATGTATCTATGTCCGTGGCAACCTGTCCCTAGACATCGACAGTTGTCAATATCTCAGAGGAGCATGCAATGTCTAGGATCCAGCTCGCCATCAACGTCGACAGCCTCGACGACTCCATCACCTTCTACAGCAAGCTGTTTGACACGGCGCCGGCTAAGGTCCGCCCTGGCTACGCCAACTTCGCCATCACCGAGCCACCGCTCAAGCTGGTCCTGATGGAGAACCCCGGGCAAGGCGGCTCACTGAACCACCTCGGCGTGGAGGTCGCCGACGTCGACATCGTCGACACGGAGCAGACCCGCCTCGCGCAGTCGGGGCTGGCCTCGATCGACGAGCGTGGCGCCACGTGCTGCTATGCCAAGCAGGACAAGTTCTGGGTCCAGGGCACGCCGAACGGTGAAAGCTGGGAGATCTACACGGTTCTCGCTGATAGCCAGACATTCGGCGGGGACGACTCCGTGGCTGAGGCGGGCTGCTGCGGCACCGAAGCTTCCGAGAACACGGGGGCTTCGACCGCTGCGACCTGCTGCTGACGGTGGCATTGAGGCGCCGCTGCACCGACTCCACATGGGAGGGCCCAACCGCCGACGTCTGAGGAACCTGATCTGTTCGCTCGTCGGCCTCGCTTGGCCTACTGCGCGTCAAGTCGATAGCCGTAGCCACGCAGCGTCGTGATGAGCGGCAGTTGGGCGGGAGGTTCGAACCAGTCAGCGGCCTCGCTCAGCCGGTGCCGAAGGGCAGCCATGTGGACGTCGAGCGTCTTCGTCGAACCGAACCAGTTCGCGTCCCACACGTCGGCGATCAGCTGCTCGCGACTGATCGCCATCTTGGCTGCCGTCGCCAGGCGGGCCAGGAGATCGAACTCCTTAGGTCGCAAGCTGAGCTCGCGACCCCGCACCGCACAACGGCGCGCGGACAGGTCGATCGTGAGGTCGTTCAGGGTCATCGGTCCGTCGACGCCGGCCGATGCGGGAACTCGTCTCAGATGGGCTCTGACGCGCGCAAGCAGCTCGGTCATCCGAAAGGGTTTGGTCAGGTAGTCATCCGCGCCGGCCTCGAGACCGACGATCACGTCCATCTCCTCGCGACGAGCGGTCAGCATTACGACCACGCACCCGGGCTGTCGGCTCTTCAGCTCCCGGCAGACGTCGACACCGTCGATGTCCGGCAGGCTCAGGTCGAGGAGCGCCAGGTCGAAGGACGTCCGGTCGGCTTCGATGAGGGCGCTGGAGCCGGTCCGATGCCATGACGAGCCGTAACCATTGGCCAGCAGCGCGGCGTGCAGCATCCCGCCGATCTTGTCGTCGTCTTCTACTATCAGCACGGCTGCCATGATGTCGAGCGTATGACCTCAGCTCTCCCTCAGGTACTTGCTCCGCAGCTGACCCCGGCGTGCGCCGAGGAGCGTGGCCACGGCGAAGCCCGTCACCGGGCTTCAACTGATAGTCATTGACCGTCTCCGCCGGGCGCGAGAATGCGCTGGGCTGCGATCATGGTCTTCTTTTCTGTCCTCCCCGAGGGCGTTTCCTTTGCGTTTGGCGCCGCGTGATTCACGCTAGGAGGTGGCCCGCCAGGGAGTGGGAAGCGTCAGGTAAGGCGAAGGCAAGGATGGAGCAGGAGATGCCGCGTGCGTAGCCGGATCCTATGGGTTGCCGTGATGTCGGTCGTGCTGGCTGTCACCGTTTTGGGAGTGCCGCTGGCGTTTGCCGTCAGCCAGATCGTCACCAACGACGAACGCAGTGAGCTCGAGCGGCTCGCCCTGCGGGCCGCTGGCGCGGTCTCCCCTGACTACCGCGTCGGCGACCCGATCGAGCTCCCCACGATCGAGAGCGGAGTCCAGCTCGCGGTCTACGACCAGCGGGGTCACCGCATTTCGGGACAAGGCCCGGTGATGCTGGAAGCAAGCATCGAGCGCGCGGCAACAGGAACCATCGCGCAGGCGGATGAGCGCGGGCTGCTCATTGAGGCTGTTCCCGTCGCGAGAGGCGAGCGGGTCATCGCAGTGGTCCGCGCCGCGTCACCGGAATCGGCAGTGACGGCCCGCGCCGCGCGGTGGGGGCTCGCTCTCCTCGGTGGCTGCATCGTCGCCGCACTTTGCGCTACCGGTTTCGCCGCCTGGCAAAGCAGACGGCTCGTCAAGCCGCTGGAGAGACTGGCTATGACTGCCGTCGAGATCGGGGCCGGAGACTTCACCGTCCGAACCACCCACTGTGGCGTCAGTGAGATCGACGCAGCCGGTGCATCGTTGAACCAGACGGCCGAGCGCCTGGCTTCCCTGATTGACCGCGAGCGGTCCTTCTCGACCTACGCTTCGCATCAGCTGCGCACCCCGCTCACCCAGCTCCAGCTCCAGCTCGAGTCCGGGTTGGCGCAGGGCGGCGCGAGCCTCCGGGACGCGGCGAGTGCGGCCATGATCAGCGCGGACCGACTCTCCCAAACCATCGACGACGTCCTCGAGCTGGCCCGCGCAGACGAGCACATCACCGGGTTCGACGTGTCCGAGCTCCTGGAAGAGGTTCGGGAGACCTGGCATGGCGTCCTGGCGTCGCATGGAAGACCACTTCGGGTGATCCTCGACAATTCATTCCGGGTGGCCTGCTCGCTTCCCGCAGTACGTCAGATCCTGCACGTTCTCATGGACAACGCTTTCCGCCACGGCCGCGGGCCCGTGACCGTCGAGGCGCGCGACGCCCACGGAGCGGTCGCCATTGATGTCGGCGACCAGGGAAGTGCCGAGCCGATCGCCCTGGTGGCGGACGGTCGGTTGGGCTTGTCGCTTGCCCTCTCATTGGCGAGCGCCGAACGAGGCCGACTTCTCGTCGACCAGCGCGGTCGAGGCACCCGGTTCACCCTTCTGCTCCCGGTCGATTCTGAGCCCTCCGTAGCAAGCAGCGGTGAGCGCTCCTAGACAGACACGACCGAGCGAAACTGGTGCGACGCACGTTCCATGGACCGTGCGCCGCGCCGTACGGCGGGGGGCGCGGCCGGGTCAGAAGGTTGGGACTCCGGCGTGGTTCGTCGCGGACTTGGCACTCGGCCCACGGACGGCCGTCGCAGCCCCCGGGGTGCCGAACACCGGCTCGGTGCAGGTCGGACGCATTGCGCGTTGAGGGTATGGAGTGGCGGCTTCCTGGGTATCGGTTTCCGGAGCGGGCCGACACGAGCCGACCCCACGGCACCGCCTGCCGACTCAACGCCTGGATTGGAGCACGCGCGCCATGCAACCCGACTTGATTGCGGGACGATACCGCGTCATCCGTGCGGCAGGTCGCGGAGGCATGGGCACCGTCTGGTTGTGCCGTGACGAGCTGCTGAACCGCGAGGTAGCCGTCAAGCAGATCGAGAACGTGCCTGGCGAGTCCGCGGCAGCGGCGGCCCGTCCGCTGCGCGAGGCACGCCTGGCGGCCGCAATGAGTCACGAGAACGCTGTCTCCATCTACGACATCGTGGAGCAGGACGGCGCTCCTTGGCTGGTCCTCGAGTACGTGCCCTCGCAGACGCTCAGCCAGGTCATCGAACAGGAGAAGCGGTTGGCGGTGCCGCGGGTGACACGCATCGGAGCGCAGCTCGCGTCAGCCCTGGCCAGCGCGCACGCTCTCGGCATCACCCATCGCGACATCAAACCGGGAAACGTGCTCATCGGCGAGAACGACCTGGCCAAGATCACAGACTTCGGCATTGCCCGGGGGCACCACGACGAGCAGCTCACCCTCACCGGCTTCATGACCGGTACCCCGGCCTACTTCTCCCCCGAGCTCGCCCGCGGTGGTGAGGCCAGTCCCGCGTCCGACGTCTGGGCCCTGGGCGCGACGCTGTACGCCGCAGTCGAGGGCGCCCCGCCGTACGGCAAGGGCGGCAACCCGCTGGCTCTGCTGGCCCGGATCGCCGCGGAGCCGCCGCCGCGGCCGACCCACGCAGGGGCTCTGACCGGCACCTTGGCGTCGATGCTGGACGCGAACCCGCGGACCCGCGCCTCGATGGAGTCCGTGCTCGCGGAGTTCGGCCGGCTCGCCGGACCCGAAGACGCCAAGGTGGCGAGGGCTCGCGAAAGACGGCGCGCGTACGGCGACACGACCCTGCACGACCGGCCCCGAGGCGTTCCGGCTGAGATTCTGGTGCCTGGCGCGTCTATGACGCCTGTGCCGGCCGCGTCGGTGCCTGAGATCGGCCCGCCACCGCCTTCGGAGGTGTCGCGTCCCGACGACGAGCCCCCCGAAGAGCGCGGCGCCAGGCGTCCGTCGCTTGCCCTGCTCACCGTGGGCCTGGCCTTGTTGCTCGTCCTGGCGATCGCCGGGGCCTTGATCTGGACGTCGCTGAGCTCGCCCACCACCAGCGACGCGTCACCGCCGAAACAGCCCCTGCACCATCGGTCCACCGGCAAGAGCACCGCCGACAGCCAACCGACGGGGACGGGCTCCGGGCAGCACACCGGCGGTCCGAGGACGGGCGCGGCATCCACCCCGAGCGACTCGCCGCCCACCTCGCCGAGCACCACCCCGCCCACCAGCACCAAGACCAGGTCAACACCGTCCCAGCAGCCGCCCCCGAACAACCAGGGGGCAGCGGCGTTCGTCACGTCGTACTTCCAGCTCGTCCCGGACGACACCCAGGTCGGATGGAACGAGCTGGCGCCGTCATTGCGCGCGAGGCTCGGACGCGCCAGCTACGAGAGCTTCTGGGGATCAGTCAGCTATATCGAGGTTGCCGACGTGCATACGGCGGGCACTCATTCCGTGGAGTACCAGATCACCTATCACTACACCAGTGGCCGCGTCGATCTGGAGCACAAGCGGATCGACTTCGTTCCGCACGGGAACAGCTTCTGGATCACCGCCGACACCACGCTGAGCTCGGTCACCCTCTGAACCCGTGACCTCCCCGCGCACGAAGCGTGAGCAGCTACCACAGCGCGGGCCGATCCGCCCCGCGCCACGCCGAGGGACGGCAGCCCGGATTGCGCGCAGGCACCCAGGTGTGCTTCCATCCCATAGGTAACTCTGGTCACATCCGTCCCAGAGGGTTATCTGGAGGAAGTCATGCCTACGTCGCCGCGTCGCATACCTCTTGCCACCGCACGAGGTGGAGCAGCGTTCGTCGTTGCCTCCGCACTTGTGCTGTCCCTTGACCTCTCCGGAGCCGATGCGGCCTCCGCGGCGCCCCCGGGCGTCACGCCGGTTGCCCCGCACAGCGTTGTCTTCCACGGTGTTCGGCTGGTCGTACCGAATAGCTGGGAGGTTGTCGACCTGGTCGCCCAACCGCACGCCTGCGTTCGCTACGACCGTCCGGCGCTCTATCTGGGACACACCGGTGACCAGAGTGACTGCCCATCCCATCTCCTCGGCGGTGCACCGGCACTCCAGCTCGAGCCGTTGGACGCGGAGGCGCTCGGGCCCCGCACCCCCATGCTCACGGTCGCTCCTTCGGGGGACATCGCCGCGGTTCCGCTCCCCCAGAGCGGACCGGCCAGCGTGGCCATCGAGGGGGCCGGAGTGCTGCTCAGCGCGGCGTACGGGGCGGCGAACGCTCCGGTGGTGACCCGGATCCTCTCGACCGGAGGCCTGACCAGCGACGCTGTGCCGACGCTGGTGAGCTCGTTGCCCGCTGGCCAAGCCGCTCCCGCAGTCGGCGCCAACATGCCGGGGAACTATCGCGGGAAGGGCTTCGACGCCTGTGCCGCACCGTCGCAGGCCGCCATGGACGGCTGGCGCCGCTCCTCGGACTACCGGTCGGTAGGGATCTACATCGGCGGGGTCAACCGCGGCTGCTCCCAGGCCAACCTCAACTCCACCTGGGTCTCACGTCAGGTCGGCTACGGCTGGCACGTGGTCCCTGCCTACGTCGGGCTGCAGGCGCCGTGCACGTCTTTCCGGAACCGCCTCTCGTACGGCGTCACAACGGCTCGGGTCCAGGGGCGCTCCGACGGCGCCGATGCGGTCGCCAAGGCGCAAGCCCTGGGCATCGCGGCTCCGAGCACGCTTTACTCCGACATGGAGGGGTACGACAGCTCCAACCCGAGCTGCGTGGCTGCCGTGATGAGCTACCTGACCGGGTGGACCTACGCCCTGCACAGGTACGGATTCGAGGCCGGCGTCTACTCCAGCGCCTCGTCGGGCATCCACGACCTGTCCACCCATTACAACTCCTTCGGGGACAACCGACCCGACGAGATCTGGATCGCGTGGTGGAACTACCGCGCGGACGTCGACGGCGGTAGCTACGTTCCGGACTCACAGTGGAGAGACCATCAGCGACTCCACCAGTTCGTCGGGAACTCGTCGGAAAACTATGCCGGCTACTCGATCCAGATCGACCGCAACTTCCTCGACGTCAGCACGTCCGTGCGACCACCTCGAGGTTGCCCGACGAACCTGAACTTCAAGTCCTACCCGATGCTGCGATGGCCGGACCACGGGGCCTTCGTAGTGGCGGCGCAGTGCCTGCTGGCCCGAGCCGGCTTCGACCCCGGGGCGGCCACCGGCAGGCTCGGCTGGCGCACGGCAGCAGCGATCCGCGCGTTCAAGGCGTCCCGCGGGCTGGACTCCGATGACGCCGCGATTCGTCGATGGGCATGGACCGCCCTCACCTCGGCCGGTCCGACCCAGTTCCTCCAGATCGGGTCACACGGTTCCCGGGTGCGCAAGGTCCAGCGGGCTCTCACCGCGCACCTTCAGCGCACCGTCGCCATCAGCGGGAAGTACGACGTCGCGACCCGCAACGCCGTCCTCAGCTACCAGAAATCCTTGGGCATGAGGGCGACAGGCACCGTAGGCGTCCCCACCTGGCACGCCTTGCAGGCCGGCATCTGACCTCGCATCGCCGGGCCGTGACCGCTGAGTCCTACCCGGAGGTAGTGGCCACCCTCCGCACGGCCGGATGCGTCTACGCGGAGGACGAGGCTCGGCTGCTGATGGCCGCGGCCGGTACGGCGGCCGAGCTCGGGACCATGGTGGCCAGACGCGCCGCCGGTTTCCCGTTGGAGCACATCCTCGGCTGCGCCGAGTTCTGCGGTATCCGGATCCAGGTCGATCCCGGCGTGTTCGTCCCCCGGCGCCGAAGTGAGTTGCTCGTCCACGAAGGACTGCGGCTGGCCAAACCTGCGGCCGTGGTCCTCGATATGTGCTGCGGCAGCGGGGCTGTCGGCGTGGCCATCGCTGCGGCTCTGCGCCGCGTTGAGCTGCACGCGGCCGACATCGACCCCGTCGCCGTCCGTTGCGCCGTCCGCAACGTCACCGCGTACGGCGGTCGCGTCTACCAAGGAGATCTGGACCGTCCCTTGCCGGCTGAGCTGCGCGGCCGGGTGGATCTCCTCGTGGCCAACGCTCCGTACGTGCCGACGAAGGCCATCGAGCAGATGCCGCCCGAAGCTCGGGTCCACGAGCCGAGGAGCGCCCTCGACGGGGGAGCGGACGGCCTATTGGTCCAACGGCGGGTGGCCGCGGTCGCCGGGGCCTGGCTGCGGCGGGGCGGTCACCTGCTGATCGAGACCAGCGAACGGCAGGCGGACCAGACCGTCGAGGCCGTGGTCGCCAACGGCTTCGACGCTCGAGTCACCCGCTGCGATGAGCTCGACGCCACCGCCGTCGTCGGCACCGCTGGGCGTGGGTGACGACGGCCCGAACAAGAGCCGCCGTACCCAGCCACCGGCCATTGTCACTGCGTGCTCATCACCAGCTCAGAACGCCCCGATCCCGTTAGGCGAACCGAGGCCGGTCGGGCCGTCCCAGCCCCGGCCGGCGACGCAGAGCGGTGACCCGCAGCTGCCGTTCCGGCCCGACGTGATGTCATACAGCTTGTTCGGGTTCTGCCACAGGTACTTGCCGGGGTAGCCGTTGGTCCTCCCGGAGAGGCCAAAAACCGCCGCGACCAGTGGGGACGACTCGCTGGTGCCGCCGACCTGGACGAACTGACCGTTGTAGTAGACGTTCAGACCACCCTGGCTGGGGTCCGCGGCACCAGATACGTCCGCCATGGCGTCGCCGTGACACTGCGTCGCGGCCTTGTCCTGGTACCTCGGGGCCCTGTTCGTGTCGGAGCAGCCCGAGCCGGCACCAGACCACGCGGTCTCGCTGTAGCCGCGGGCGCTGCCGTCCCGCACCACCGAGGTGCCTCCGACCGCGATGACGCTGGTGAAACTCGCCGGAGCCGAGGCGTCCTGGTAGCCGCTGTCACCCGTCGACGCGGTGATTGCGATGTCCTTGTGGTTGTAGTCGCTCTTGTTCTGGAGGTCCGCGCCCGTCGCGCCGTAGCTGTTCGAGATCGCCACGACACCCCGCTGCTTCGCTGCCTGGTTGACCGCTGCGCCCAGGTTCTTGAAGGAGTTCGTGTCGCTCTGCACGATGACAATCTTGCAGTCCGGGCAGGCTGCCGACACCATGTCGAGGTCGAGCGCCTGCTCGAGGTCCCATCCCCGGTCGGTGGGCGGGGCGGTGTGGCCACCGCGCTGGTCGAGAACCTTGAGGCAGCCGTTGCCGGTGGTGCACTTGGATAGCCCATAGGTTCTGCGGAAGGTGTTGAGGTCCGACTTCAGGGTCGGATATCCGTAGGCGTCCACGATGGCGACTGTGCGGCCGTTGCTCGTCAAACCCTTGAGATGGTAGGCCTTCTGGATGTCGTTGGGGGTGAAGGCGGTGAGCGGCTCGACGCTCGTGATGAGGTTTCCCCCCGCATCAGCCATGGCAAGCGCGTAGCACGCAGCGTGGCCGGGCGTCGGGTGGGCGGCGCAGACCCGCACCGCATGGTTGCCCGGGGTGGTGCCAGATGTGCTGGCCGAGGCGTTCGGCAGCACGGCGGCCAGGCTGCTGAGCGCCAGCGCGCCGGCAGCGAGGCCCGAGAGCAGGAACTTCCGATTCACACTTACTCCTTCTATCGATCACCCAAGGACGCACCCGTCGTTTACGGGCTCAGTCGTCGGCACCCGGACGTGGTTCGTCGCGAGCTCTGATGGCGTGAGAGGCGACGGGCGGCTCCAGGCCTCACGTCGCCACGGCCCATCGTGGACCACGCCAGCGCCGGAGACAAGGTGTTCGGGCGCGCGCGAGCATCAAGAGGCCACCAGGCGAGCGCCGCAGCAGCGAGGGTGCCCTGGACATCATGGTTGGTCAGACTAGACCGACTTCGGGCCTAAGAGCGGGTGGCAGCCGATCTGGCTGGCAGGACGGGCACCAGTAGGTCACCCGGTTATCGGGCACCTCGCCGCCTTGCCGCTCCAGGCGGATCCGCGTGCCACACCGGCGACACGGCTTGCCAGGGCGTTCGAAGACGTAGGTGTTGTTGCCAGCCCGAGGGCCCCCGGTGGTGACCTGCTCCCAGCGCTCGCGGTTGGCGAACAGCAGCCGGTGGGCCAGCAACACCATCGCCGTCAGGTCACCTGCCTGAGCGACCGGAGCCCACGGCGACACGCCGCGCAGGAAGAGCAGCTCGCACTTGTAGAAGTTGCCGATGCCGGCCAGGTTGCGCTGGTCGAGGAGAGCTGCCGCGATCTCGCGGTCCGGCTGCCCGGCCAGTCGCCGTACCGCCTCGTCGGCATCCCAGTCGGGTCCAAGGAGATCTGGCCCGAGGTGACCGACGATCGACGGCTCCTCACCGGCCGGAACCAAGGCGATGTCATGCAGATGGAACCCCACCGCCACCGCCGGTGCTGTCGTCAGAACGACCCTGATCGTGTGAGCCGGCCGCCCGCTCCATCGTTGCCCGGGTGCGAAGACCCGCCAGGTGCCGTCCATGCGCAGGTGCGAACGGAGCGTCCAGTCGCCCCGGGCCGGTGTCGCCAGCCGGATCAGGAGGTGCTTGCCGCGGCTGTGCACTTCGCGGACGACGCTGCCGGTGAGATCTGACGTGGCGAGTGACGGGACGCGGAAGTCGCAGGAGAGCAGAGTCCGGCCGGCAAGGGCTCGGTCGAGTTTGCGGGCGAGGAGCCAGACCGTGTCACCCTCCGGCACCAGACTGTCTCCTCCCCGGTCACCGCGGATGCGGACCACCAGGTTCTGGGATAGCAGAAGCCGGCCGGCTCACCGGCAGGCGGGCTCCACCTCCAGCATTGGGCCCGCCGGAAGTTCGCGCCGCTCCCGCGGACGCCGGTTGACCAGGTAGGACCCGGCCACGACCAGCGCGAACCCGATCACGGTCCAGACCGTGACTATTTCGTCGAGGATCGCCGCACCGGCCACCACCGCGACCGCGGGGTTCACATAGGTGATCGTGGTCGCGCGGACGGGGCCGATCTCGCCGACCAGCGCGAAGAGCAGCAGGAAGGCCGCGGCGGTGCAGACGGTGGCCAGCAGCAGGACCGACCAGATCACGTCGGCGGACGGGAGTCCGGAGGGTACGCCGTCCCCGATGAGCACGACGGGGAGGTAGCCGACCGCGGTGAGCGACAGCGCGAGGGCCATTACGCCGACCCCGGGCAAGGCCCCGAGGTAGCGAGCGAGGATCGCTGGACCAATCGCGTAACCCAGCACGGTGATGCCGAGCTCGGCCACCGCCCCGAGGTCCGATCCCCCGACGTCGAGGCCGACAAGCGCTGCCACGCCAGCGATCCCCAGCACTAGGCCGGACCAGGCGGAGCCGCTCAGGTGCTCGGCGCGACCCCCAACGAAGGCGAGCGTGACGCCGACGATCGGCACTGCCGCGATCAGCAGCCCGGTGGTTGAGCTCGGCAGGCTCAGCTCGGCGTTGCCCAGGGTCACCCACGGGATGGCGATCTCGAAGCCGGTGAACGCGACCAGCGCCCGCCAGTGGTGCAGCACGGGGCGCAGAGCGCCCCGCATCGCCGCGATCGGCAGCAGAAGCAACGCGGCGATCGTCGTCCGGCCCAGCACCAGCTCGGCCGGCGAGAGCTCGCGCACGGCAACCTTGATCAGCAGGTAGGGGATGCCCCAGGCGACGCCGAGGCCGACGAAGCAGAGAAGTGCGCGCCGGTTCACCCCACTATTCTTCAGCCGCTCGACTCTTCAGTCCAGATAGAATCGCTTCATGACTTTGTTAAGCCGAGACTTCACGATTGACCTGCGTCGGCTCCGCGTGCTCCGCGAGCTGCAGCAGCGCGGCACGGTCGCCGCGACCGCTTCCGCGCTGCATCTCACGCCGTCCGCGGTGTCCCAGCAGCTGGCCGGGCTGGCGCGCGAGACCGGCGTGCCACTCCTGGAGAAGCATGGGCGTGGCGTTCGCCTGACCGGACAGGCGCGGGTGCTGCTGTCGCACGCAGTGGTGGTTCACGAGCAGCTGGAGAGAGCTCGCGCCGACCTCGCAGCCTGGGACGCGGGCGCCATCGGGGAGGTCAGGATCGGGTCGCTCTCGACCGGAGTCACCTCGCTGGTGGCTCCTACCTTCGCCCGGCTGGCCGCCGAACGGCCCGGCATCTCCCTGCGGATCGAGCAGTCCGAGCCGCCAGAGGTGTTCAGTGCCCTCGCCCTGGGTGACCACGACGTCGTGGTCGCCTCGGATTACCCGGAAGGACCGCCGCGCCATGATCCGCGCTACCACCGGGTCGACCTGCTCGCCGACCCGCTGGACGCAGTCCTCCGGACCGGGCATCCCCTGGCCAGTCCCGAGGGACTCCGGCTCGAGACCCTGGCCACCGAGGCGTGGGTGGGATCCGACATCGGTGATCCGTGCTCGCAGATCCTGCAGTCGGTCTGCGCCGCCGCCGGGTTCAGCCCCGACATCGTCCACCGCTGTGCCGAGTGGGACGTGGTCGCCGCCCTGGTGGCGGCGGGCTGCGGCGTCGCGCTGATCCCGCGACTGGCGCAGCCCCTTCGAGACGACGTCGTGGCCTGCCCGGTCGTGGGTACGCCGGCGACCCGCCAGATCTTCGCGGCGGTACGAGCCGGGGCCCAGAACGACCCGGTGGTCGCCGCCGTACTCGAGACCCTCACCGCCGTCGCGGGCGAGCGGCAGGTCAGCGCTTCGAGCCGATCGCGGCTGACCGGACAATAGGCTGGTGGCCTAGCGGTGGGCCGCTCGTTCGTGGGCCGAGTGACTGGCGGCCTCGAACTGGATCGTCGAGTGCTGCACGTCGAAATGGCCGAAGAGACAGTCCTGCAGCTCGTCGAGCATGGCCATGAGGTGTCCGTCGTGGAAGCACTCGTCATCCACCACCGCATGGACGGTGAGGACGGGCAGTCCGGTAGCCACCTGGCTCGCGTGCAGGTCGTGGACGTCGTAGACGTGCGGCACCCGCAGGAGGTGCTCGCGCACCTGGCTGAGCTCCATGCCCACCGGGGTCGCTTCCAGAAGCACGTTGACACTGTCACGCAGGAGCTTCATCGTCCGCGGGATGATCAGCGCGCCGATCAACAGCGATGCCACCGGGTCCGCCCGGGACCATCCGGTGAGCGCGATGACTACTGCCGCAATGACCACGGCCACCGACCCAAGGGCGTCCCCGACCACCTCGAGAAACGCGGCCCGCAGGTTCAGGTTGGCGTGTCGGGGGCCGGCGAGCACGGCGACGCTGACCAGGCTCCCGACCAGCGCGACCACCCCGAAGACGACCATGACGGCCGAGTCCACCTCCGGCGGCGAGACCAGCCGTCGAACCCCCATCACCACGACGAAGCCGCCGACGGCGAGCAGCACCGCCGCCTGGACGGCGGCAGCCAGCACCTCGAGCCGGCGGAAGCCCCACGTCCTGGAGTCGGTGGCCGGGCGCCCGCCTAGGACCGCGGCGGCCAGGGCCAGCGACAGGCCCGCGACATCGGTCAGCATATGACCCGCGTCCGCCAGGAGCGCCAGGCTTCCCGAGACCGCGGCCCCCGCCACCTCGACGACCATGACCACCGCGGTGACGGCACACACGATGGTCAGCGGGCGATACCCGGAGGTCACCGCTGCGTCGCCGTGGTGGTGCCGGTGCCCGTTCACGTGCGTCCTGTCTGCTCGACGTTTGTCGGCCTGAGATGCGCCAGGCCCGGGATCTCCGCTCCCCTCATTGTGCCGGACGCCACTGGATCCGGAGCGGGCCAGCGCCGGCATCTATCTGCAAAGGTGCCGAAGCGCGGCCCCCGGGAAGAACCGGCTGCACCTCGAGCTCTGGGTCGACGACCTGGAGGTCGCCCGGCCCGGGTCAGCGAGCTCGGCGGCCAACTGGCTGTCGACTACTCAGACGGCTCCGACGACACGCCCGTGGCGCAGTAGCCGCCCGGCGTTCATCCGTCGTTCACCGTCTCCCACCAGGACAGACACCTGCCGTCCCTAGCGTCGCCAGTGTCAAGCACACTGTCTCGACCTTGAGGAAGCCACGTGACCCGTCACCCACTTCGCCGTGCCCTCGTCCTCGGGCCCCTGTCTCTCAGCGTCGCTGTCGCCATGACGGCTTGCGGCGCCGCCAACGAAGGCTCCGGCAACGGCGGCCTATCCGGCACCCTGAACGGCTCTGGGTCCACGGCCCAGGAAGCCGCCATCGCCGCCTGGCAGGCAGCCTTCCAGACCAAGAACGCGGACGCGACAATCAACTACGACGGGATCGGGTCCGGTGGTGGGCGCGATGCCTTCCTCGGTGGCCAGGTCCAGTTCGCCGGATCGGACGCCTATCTCACCACCGATGAGGTCGCTTCCGCCAAGAAGCAATGCGGAAGCGACCCGGTCGAGGTCCCGGTCTATGTGAGCCCGATCGCCGTCGTCTATCACCTGCCCGACGTCTCGAAGCTCACCCTCACACCAGCGACACTGGCCGACATCTTCGCCGGCAAGATCACCACGTGGGACGACCCGGCGATCAAGAGGGAAAACGCCGGCGTCACGCTGCCATCGACAACCATCACGCCCGTCCACCGTTCCGACGACTCGGGCACCACGGAGAACTTCACCGACTACCTCGCACAGGCTGCCCCGAACGACTGGACCTACCCGGCCAGCCAGACCTGGCCGCTGCAGAGTGGTGAGGCCGGCAATGGTACGTCCGGCGTCATTGCGGCCGTCAATGCCGGCGAGGGATCCATCGGGTACGCCGACGCCAGCCAGGCCGGCGACCTCGGCAAGGCCCTCATCAAGGTGGGATCGGCGGCAGTCGGCCCGTCGGCAAGCGCCGCTTCGAAGGTCCTGGACGAGTCCCAGCAGGAGTCAGGTCGACCGGCGACCGACATCGCCATCAACGTCAACCGGACGACGACGTCGGCTGGGGTCTACCCGATCATCCTGATCTCGTACCAGATCATGTGCCAGAAGCAGTCCAGCCAGGCTGCTGCTGACCTGCTCAAGGGTTTCGAGACGTACGTCGTGAGCTCCGAGGGCCAGCAGGCGGCGGCGAAAGCTGCCGGCTCGGCACCGTTGACCAGCGCGCTCTCCGCCAAGGCTCAGGCGGCGATCGACACCATAACCGCCAAGTGAACCGGGCTGGCTGGCTCCGGGATCGGGGTCGGAGCCAACCAGCCAACCCACGCAACAACCAAGGAACGACGTGACGACGCAGGCCCAGGCCACAGAACCGAAGGGTCCTCATCGCGTCGGTGATCGTCGGTTCAAGAACCTCGCAACGGCCGGGGGAATCCTCATCGTTGCCACTCTTGCGGGCGTCGCGATCTTCCTGACCGTCGAGGGGATCCCGGCTTTCACGGCCTCGCACTCGGAGCTCGTCTCCGCGATTCCGGGCAGCACCAGCCTGGCGGGCTACGTCGGGCGGCTCTTGTTCGGCACCGTACTCGCGGCCACTCTCGCCCTGGTGATCGCGATGCCGCTGTCGGTCGGGGTGGCATTGTTCATCTCGCACTACGCGCCCCGGCGATTGGCCTGGCCGCTGGGCTATCTCGTCGATCTTCTCGCGGCGATCCCGAGCGTCGTCTACGGCCTCTGGGGCATCTTCTTCCTCGCGCCGCGAATGGTCCCGATCTACCAGTGGCTCGACGGGCATCTCGGATTCCTGCCGATTTTCAAGGGGCCAGCCTCGGTGACCGGGCGGACTATCCTGACCGCTGCCCTCGTGCTGGCCGTCATGGTCCTGCCCATTGCGACGTCCCTCTGCCGGGAGGTCTTCCTGCAAACCCCTCGTCTCAACGAGGAGGCGGCTCTAGCGCTCGGTGCCACCCGGTGGGAGATGATCCGGCTCGTCGTCTTCCCGCATGCCCGCTCAGGGATGGTGAGCGCGGCGATGCTGGGCCTCGGTCGTGCGCTCGGTGAGACTATGGCCGTAGCCCTGGTGCTGTCCGTGAGCAATGTCGTGACATTCAACCTGATCAGCAGCGTCAACCCGAGCACGATCGCGGCCAACATCGCGCTCAAGTTCCCGAACTCGAGCGGGGTTGCCGTCAACGTGCTGATCGCCACCGGCCTCGTGCTCTTCGTGCTCACCTTCGTGGTGAACTTCGCGGCCCGGGCGGTCGTGGCCCGCACGAGCATCACGTCGGAGCGCTGACATGAGCAGCCCGATCCACCCCCGCACCCAGCACGATGACCTCGAGATGGCTCCCTTCGAGGAGCAGATGCACTCGCCACGGCTGCCCAAGCAGGTCACAATTGGCGTGGCTCTGGTCTCCGTGCTGCTCGGGGCCGTCCTGCTGTTCGCCGCAGGTACGGGGGTCGCGCTGTCGGTCCTGGCAGCGTGGGTGGTGTTCGCCGTCGCCCTGGTCGTGCTGTCCCGGATCGTCGAGGGCGCCCGCAAGAGCAAGGACCGGCTCGCCACCACCTTGGTGACCACGGCGTTCGTCGTGGCCCTGCTGCCCCTCGTGAGCCTGCTCTGGCGAGTGTTCAGCAAGGGTGCTCCGACGATCAGCTCGACGTTCCTCACCTCATCAATGCGCAACGTCGTGGGCGAGGGCGGAGGCATCTACCACGCCATCTGGGGCACGCTGCTGATCACCGGGATGGCTACCCTGATGTCGGTTCCGGTCGGCTTGCTCACGGCGATCTACCTTGTCGAGTACGGCGACGGCCGGCTGGCCAAGGCCATCACGTTTCTGGTCGACGTGATGACCGGCATCCCCTCGATCGTGGCAGGACTTTTCGCCTACGCGCTGTTCGCGATCTTCTTCGGAGCGGGGGTGCGGATGGGCTTCGGGGGTGCCGTCGCCCTGTCGGTGCTGATGATCCCGTTGGTGGTGCGGTCGGGGGAGGAGCTGCTCAAGCTGGTACCGCAGGACCTGCGGGAGGCGTCGTACGCGCTCGGAATCCCGAAGTGGCGCACCATCATGAAGGTCGTGCTCCCGACGTCCCTGGCCGGGATCGTGACCGGAGTCACGATCGCCGTCGCGCGGGTCATCGGCGAGACGGCTCCGCTGCTGATCATCTGTGGCGCCACCGACTCGACGAACTTCAACTTGTTCAACGGCCGGATCATGACGCTGCCCGTCTACATCTACAGCCAGTACAAGAACCCGGGGATCCCACCCCGGTTCAGCGTCGACCGGGCCTGGGGGGCGGCGCTCGTGCTCACCGTAATCGTTATGTCGCTCAGCCTGACAGCCCGCCTCGTGTCCCACTACTTCTCACCCAAGACAAGGGCATGATCATGACTCAAACCCTGCCGGACATTCGAAGGAAGAACGTGGCGAAGAGCATCGACGTCAGCGATCTGAACATCTTCTACGGGACCTTCCTCGCCGTCGAGGGGGTGAGCATGCCGATCTCAGCCCGTTCAGTGACCGCGTTGATCGGTCCTTCCGGTTGTGGCAAGTCGACCTTCCTGCGCTCGCTGAACCGGATGCACGAGGTCATCCCCGGCGCGCGTGTCGAGGGCAAGATCATGATCGACGGCCGTGACCTCTATGACGCGGACGTCGACCCGGTCGAGGTGCGTCGCAAGATCGGCATGGTCTTCCAGCGGCCGAACCCCTTCCCCACCATGACCATCGCCGACAACGTGATCGCCGGCGTTCGGCTCAACGGCGGCCGCATCACCAAGTCTGACGCCGCTGACCTGGTGGAGACCTCCCTGCTCGGCGCCAACCTGTGGGAAGAGGTCAAGGACCGGCTGAACAAGCCCGCATCGAGCCTCTCGGGTGGCCAGCAGCAGCGGCTCTGCATCGCCCGGGCCATCGCCGTGGAGCCTCAGGTACTGCTCATGGACGAGCCCTGCTCGGCTCTCGACCCGATCTCCACGAGCGCGATCGAGGACCTGATCCACGAGCTCAAGGAGAACTACACCATCGCGATCGTGACGCACAACATGCAGCAAGCGGCACGGGTGTCGGACACCACAGCCTTCTTCAACATCGCGGGCGTGGGCAAGCCGGGTCGCCTCATCGAGCGCGGTTCGACCGCGAAGATGTTCTCCAACCCCGACAACCCCTCCACCGAGGCGTACATCTCCGGCCGCTTCGGCTGACCCACCAATCCGCCAGTTGTCACCGACCATCCGCCAGTTGATACAGACCATCCGCCCGAGGCGGTGTCAACCGTAGCCGAGTTCGTGGAGGCGGTCGTCGTCGATGCCGAAGTGATGGGCAACCTCATGGGCGACGGTGATGCGGACCTGGTCCCGAACCTGTTCCACGGTGGCGCATGCAGCCAGGGTCGGGCGCCGGTAGATCGTGATCCGGTCCGGCATCGCCATCAGGTACGAGGAGACTCCCCGCTCGGTGAGCGGCACCCCCTGGTAGAGGCCGAAGAGGTACTCCCCCGGCGGAGGGTCGTCTTCGAGGAAGATCGCCACGTTGTCCATGAGGCGCGTCAGCTCCGGAGGAAGCCCGTCGAGGGCCTCGGAGACGATCTCCTCGAAGGCCTCAGGCGGCACGTCGATCATGGCCTCAACGGTACGGGCCGCCCCCCGGCCCAGGTTTTGGCGAGGCAGACCCCTACCCCTATGCTTGGTCGGTCCCCGACGGCTTCCTCTGAGGTGCCCGGGCTTAGGCCCCCATCGTCTAGTGGCCTAGGACGCCGCCCTTTCACGGCGGTAGCACGGGTTCGAATCCCGTTGGGGGTGCGTCGCGCGCTACTCTTGCGCGTGACCGCTGGCCCCGTAGCGCAGCTGGTTAGCGCGCCGCCCTGTCACGGCGGAGGTCGCGGGTTCGAGTCCCGTCGGGGTCGCCATGCGCACGAGGCTCAAACCCTCAGCAGATGAAGAATCTGCGGGGGTTTGGGCCTCGCTGCATTTCCGAACACCGCCCTTGGCGGTCTTTGCCCAGGTCAGGGGGCTCGCCTGGACCTCGGGGTCGAGGAGCAGCTCGAACGGCTGGGTGTGCTCGGGGCGCAGACGCAGGTCGTCCTCGATGTAGACCTTGGTGAAGAGCGCCTGGTTACACAGGCGCCGGGTGAGGTCGTCGCAGCGGGCGTAGAGGCCGGCGAAGTTGTCGAGCAGGTCGAGGCAGCGGGTCAGGACGGCCTTGGCGTCGGCGTACTCGCCGTGATGACGCTCCAACCGGCTGTTGAGGTGGTCCAACTCGGCGCCGATCCGCGACTGCTCCTTCTTGAGCACTGCCAGCGGGATCGCGTCGGCGTAGTGAGCCTGCATGAGCTTGAGTTGCTCGTCCTCCAGCTTGTGGCGCTGCTTGGTGAGCACGTTCAGCTCGTCCGCCTCGCCAGCCAGGAGCCGGTCGAACTCGTGGCTGAGCATCCCGGCAAGCGTCTCGCGCTGGGATGGAGTGATTCCGACGAGACCGTAGTAGTCCTCGATCCGCCGTTCGACGTCCTCGATGAGCACAGCCCGGCGAGTGCAGTCCGTTCGCTTGGCGTGCCGTCCCGCGCAGACGAAGTAGGGGTAGATGCTGCCGTGCCGGTTCTTGGCGTGAGTGACCATCATTCGGGAGCCGCACTGGCCGCAGTAGACGGTGCCCTTGAGGTAGTGGTCGTGGACGCTGTGGGCGTCGGCGGCCGACTGGTGGGCGTCGAGGACGGACTGGACTTGGTACCAGACCTCGGGCGCGACGAGCGCCTCGTGCTTGCCGGGGTAGACCACGCCTTTGTAGGTGACGTCGCCCTTGTAGTACGGGTTGGTCAGCATCCGGTGCACGGCTGAGAGCGCGAGTGGCTTCGACGGCCGGCGTGGGGTCGGCGGTGAGCTGAGGCCGCGGTCGGTGAGCTCATCGGCGAGCTGGCTGATCGACCAGTCGCCGGAGGCGTACGCCTGGAACGCCCAGCGGATGTGCGGTGCACGCTGCTCGTCGAGGACGACGCCGCGGACCTCGCGGCCAAGGTCGTCTCGGGAGAGCGCGTTGAGGTAGCCGACCGGCGCCTTGCCGATCGTGCCGCCCCTGGCCGCCTTCTGGCTCATGCCCTTGACGACCTCGGTCGCGAGGTTGCGGGAGTAGAACTCCGCGATGGTCGACATGATCCCGTGCAGCAACATGCCCGACGGTGTCTCGTCGATGTTCTCGGTCGCCGAGACGAGCATGACCCCTGCGTCGCGCAGAGCCAGGTGGATGGCCACGTCGTCGGCCCGGTTGCGAGCGAGCCGGTCCACTTTGTGGACGATGCAGTAGGAGACTTTGTGCTGCTGGACGTACTGGATCATCCGCATCAACTCGGGTCGGTCGGCCGTCCGCGCTGACTCACCGGCGTCGACGAACTCCGCGACGACGCTCGCCCCGATCCCTTCGGCCTTGCGCAGGTTGGCGTCACGCTGGGCCGGGATCGAGTAGCCCTCGTCCATCCCGCCCTTCTCCGCCTGCTCCTTGGTCGAAACGCGGAGATAGGAGACGGCGAGCGCGGCTCCCTCGGACGAACTGCTGCCGGTAGCGGTGTCGTGGTTCTTGGACATGGGGGGCTCCTCCCGGACCGATGCTTCCGAATCTAACTCGCGATGCCGGGAGCGTCCGAGCCGCTCGTGCGAGGCTGTGGAAGGCGAAGCGTGGTGGGCGGCTGTGCAGCGCGCCGGATGACGCGCGTGCGTCCCGACTCCTCCAGAACGAGGCGGATGAGCGCCTCGGCGAGCTTGTGCAGATCCGGCTCGTCACGATGCACCGGCCGGACTACGACCTCGCGCTTGTTCGACATCCCCTGACTCCTCCCGTGGCGGGTGTGTGTCAGGTAGGTGCGCGGCACTCCCCGAGGACGATCACACCGGTCACCTGCTACAGTTGTTTCAGATAATGCAGATGGAGCCTTGGAGGTGGGTCATGACCGAACTGCTCACTCGTGATGCCGATGCGCTGCACCGTGCCCTCGTCAAGAGCGGCGACGAGGTCGAGGTCAGCGTGTCCCGCGAGACCGCTGAGTGGTTGGCTCGCATCGTTGATGCGAGGGTGCGGGGCCAGGAGATTGTCCTCACCCGCGGCAACGCCGAGGTGACCCCGACCGAGGCAGCCGGACTGCTGGGCATGTCCCGACCGCAGGTCCGCAAGCTCATGGACGAGGGCAAACTCGCCTTCCGTAAGGTCGGGACACACCATCGGATCAAGGTGTCTTCGATCAGAGTGTTCTTGGAGGCTGAGCAGGCCCACATGGAGGCAGGCATGGAGGAGTTCGCTCGGCTGCAGAACGAGTTGGGCCTGCTGGAGTGAGCTCGGAGACCGCCGAGGTCCGTGTCCCCTTCCGCATCGTTCTCGGCGATGCCAACGTGCTCTACTCGCGCGTGCTACGCGACTACCTGCTGTATGCGATGACCAAGCGCATCATCCGGGTGCAATGGAGTGCGGCGATCCTCGACGAGGTCGTGGAACACCTGATCGAGAACGTCGGCGGCTTTGACGCCGAGTCGGGCGAGCGACTGGTGGCGGCGATGAACGGAACCTTCCCGAACTCAGAGGTGGCTCCGGCCGCTGAGAACGTCGAAGCCGTCGCAGCACTGGCCATGCCGGACGAGGATGACCGGCATGTGCTCGCTGCTGCCGTCGCGGCCGATGCCGACGTCTTGTGCACCGACAACATCAAGCACTTCCCGCCCGAGGCGATGGCTGCGGTCGGCATCGAAGCGCTGACCGCCGACGACTTGCTCAGTCTTCTGGTCGAGGAGTTCGAGGACGACATGCTGGTGGTCCACCGGATCGCGGTCTCACGTCTTCCCGGGGCCACCGATGAATCGACGATCGCCGCACTCAGGCGCGCCAACGCCACGAAGACTGCGGACCTGATGGCAGCCCTCCTCGACCGCTCCTGACGACCCCGGGCGCCAGCTTTCCCCTACCCTCTCAATGCCGTCACGCCTCTTGCAATCGAGGCATAGGGGTCGCGAGTCAACCCTGGTTTGACCGTCGCACCTACCTCGTGAAGGAGGTGGGCCGGATGACGGTCTCGATCAAGAAGATGAGCGCCGGAGAGGGCTACCGCTACCTGCTGAGGACGGTCGCGGCGGGCGATGGGGACAGGTCGCTGTCGTCTCCGCTGACCCGCTACTACACCGAGGCGGGCACGCCGCCGGGCCGGTGGCTGGGCTCGGGGGTTGCGTCCCTCGACAGCCCCGTGCGGGTGGGCGACGAGGTGACTGAGGAGCAGCTCCGACGCCTGATCGGAGAAGGAAGACACCCGGTTGCGGGGGAGCATCTGGGGCGGGCGTATCGGAAGTTCAAGCGGCCCGAGGCGGGCAAACGGCGCCAGCCGGTTGCGGGCTACGACCTGACGTTCTCCATCCCGAAGTCCGCGAGTGTCTTGTGGGCGGTGGCCGATGCGGGGACCCAGGCGATCATCGCCGACGCCCACCATGCCGCGGTCGCGGAGATGCTGGACTTCATCGAGCGTGAGGTGTTGGCCACCCGCACGGGCGCCAGGGGTGTAGCGGGCGCGGTGGTGCAGCAGGACGTCACCGGGATGGTCGCCACCGGGTTCGACCACTACGACTCCCGCGCCAACGACCCGCACCTGCACACCCATGTCGTCATCAGCAACCGAGTCAAGACCGCCGCCGACGGGAAGTGGCGCACGGTCGACGGCACTCCGTTGCATGCCTGGGTGGTCGCACTATCGGAGTTGCACCAGGCCGTGTTCAGCGACCACCTCGCCCGTGCGCTCGGCGTCGACTGGCAGCGCCGACCACGCGGCCGCGACCGCAACCCCGCCTGGGAGATCACCGGAGTACCGCAGACACTGGTCGAGGGGTTCTCCGGCCGCTCACGCGACATCAACGAAGTGACCGACCGACTCATCGAGGAGTACGTCGCCAACCACGGCCGACGTCCACGTAGATCCACAATCATGAAGCTCCGCCAGCAGGCCACACTCTCCAGCCGCCCCGAGAAGCACATCCACTCGCTCGCCGAGCTCACCACAACATGGCGACGCCGCACGGCGGAGGTGCTCGACGGCGACGCAGTCTCGTGGGCACGTGAAGTGACCACGAACCCAGCCCGACCAATGCTGCGTGCCGACGACGTCCCCCTCGACGTCATCGAAGAACTCGGTCGCACGGTGGTCGCGGTCGTGGGCGAGAAGCGTTCCACCTGGCGCCGCCCGAACCTATACGCCGAGACGGCTCGCCAAACCCTCGGCTGGCGATTCGCGAACACCGCCGACCGCGAGGCAATCACCGGCATGATCGTCGACGCCGCCGAACACGGATCACTCCGGCTCACGCCACCCGAGCTCGCCACGACCCCAGAGGCCCTCACCCGCGACGACGGGACCAGCATGTTCCGACCGAAGCACGCGACCGTGTTCTCCTCAGAACAACTCCTCGCCGCCGAGGACCGGCTGCTCCAGCGTGCAGCCACCACCACCGCACCGACCGTGGACATCGAGACCGTCGACCGGATCGCCGAGAGGCCCGTGAAGGGACACAGGCTCAGCCCCGAGCAGGCTCAGGCCATCGCGATGGTCGCGGTTTCCGGCCGCCAACTCGATCTCCTCATCGGGCCAGCCGGTGCCGGGAAGACCACCGCGATGCGCGGCCTTCATCGGGCCTGGACCGCCCAGCACGGCCGGGCGAGCGTGATCGGTCTCGCGCCCAGCGCCGCCGCCGCAGCGGTGCTTGCCGAGGGCCTCGGGATCACCTGCGAGAACACCGCCAAGTGGCTCTACGACCACCAGCAAGGCCACGCCCGCTTCCAACACGGCCAACTCGTCATCATCGACGAAGCAACCCTCGCCGGCACCCTCACCCTCGACCAGATCACCGCCCACGCAGCACAGACCGGTGCGAAGGTGCTGCTCGTTGGCGACTGGGCCCAACTCCAGTCCGTCGACGCCGGCGGAGCGTTCGCCATGCTGGCCGACGCCCGCGACGACGCCACCGAACTCGTCGACATCCACCGCTTCACCCACGAGTGGGAGAAGGCCGCATCGCTGGACCTACGACACGGACACGCCGAGGCAGTCGACACCTACCTCACCCACCAGCGAGTCCACAACGGCGACGCCGACGCCATGCTGGACGGTGCCTACCGCGCGTGGACGTACGACACCACCGCAGGCAAGACCAGCGTCCTGGTCGCCGACAACACCCAAGCCGTGCGTGCGCTGAACGCCAGCGCTCGCGCCGAACGTCTGCTCACCGGCGCCACCCACGAAGGCCCCGAAGCACGACTCCTCGACGGCACCCGCGCATCGACGGGCGACTGGGTCATCACCCGCAAGAACGACCGGCGCCTGCGCACGCTCCGCTCAGGCTGGGTCCGCAACGACGACCGATGGACCGTCACCGACGTCCGCAACGACGGTTCCGTCGTCGTCCGACGGCAAGGCGGGAAGCAAGGCGGCGCAGTGGTCCTGCCGGCGGCGTACGTCGCCGACCACGTCGACCTGGGCTACGCCGTCACGGCCCACCGCGCACAAGGCCTCACGGTCGACACCGCACACGTCGTCGTCTTCGACAGCACCACGCGGGAGAACCTGTACGTCGCCATGACCCGAGGCCGCGACAGCAACGTCGCGTACGTCGTCGTGAACCCGGTCGACGACAACCACGGAGGACCGGACGCCGAGACCCCTACCGCCAAGAAGGTCCTCCTCGGAGTGCTCGCCAACAGCGGTGCCGAACTCTCCGCCCACCTGACGATCAAGGCCGAGCAGGAGGCCTGGGGCTCGCTCGCGCAGCTCATCGCCGAGTACGAAACCATCGCCGCAGTTGCTCAGCGCGACCGCTGGGCCGGCCTGCTCAGGACGAGCGGACTCACGGCCGAAGAGGCCGACTCGGCAATCGAGTCCGATGCGTTTGGCCCACTTGTCGCGGAACTCCGGCGCGCCGAGGTCAACGGCCACAACTTAGAGAAGCTGCTGCCCGCTGCCGTGGCGCGGCACGGACTCGCCGACGCGGACGACATCGCAGCGGTCCTCCGGCATCGCGTAGCTCTCGCCACCAGGAACGTCGGAACAGGACGGGGACGGCGACCGGCCCGGCTCATCGTTGGCCTCATCCCCGAGGCCCTCGGCCCGATGGCACCCGACATGCGCAGCGCACTCCATGACCGACGCGACCTCATGGAGCGGCGCGCCCGCACACTGACCGAGGAGGCAGTCCGCACGAAGGCGCCGTGGGTCAAGGCACTCGGGGAGATGCCGACCGATCGGGCCGACCGTGCACGCTGGTTGCGGGCCGCGATCACCGTCGCCGCCTACCGCGACCGCCACAGCATCACTGGCGCCAAGCCGCTCGGCAACGCCACCACGGACAGGCAGCGCATCGACCGGGCTCGGGCCGAAGCAGCGATAGGGCGCGTGCAAGACGCGGTGACCCTGGCTCAGCATCGGCGTGGTCCCGGAGGCCGGGAGGGGGTTGGCCTGTAGTCCACAGCGTTAGACGTGCGCGCCGTGTCCACAGCCAACGGGCTGGAATATGGCCGGAACGGCGATGGTGCGCAAGCTGTTCACATGCGTACTGACGGGTCACTTCAACGCCGGCGGACGTCCGCTGTCGAGCGGACGATAAGAGACACCAGAGGACACAAGGCGACACGCAGAGTCATTGGTCCCACCACATGTCGGTCCCGCCTAGTAGTTTCGGGTTGGCTGATCAACGTCGAGGAGGTAGAGCCAGTGGCCGACCAGCCTTCCGATGTTCTTACCGCGGACGAAGCGGCGGACTACCTCAGGGTCAGCCGGAAGACGCTCTACCGGCTGGTGACGGCGGGCAAGGTACCTGGACAGAAGGTGGGTCGCGCATGGCGGTTTCGGCGCGAGGATCTGGTCGACTTCCTGAAGGCTCGACCATGACATCGATGATCGCGCCGCCTGATTCGGCGATCGTTGCGATCCGTGAAGCCGCGCTGAGCAACACGCCTGTGTCGCTCGGGCCGCGTCGAACTGGCTCTCCGCACGAGTACTACCGATACCCAGCGCGATTCTCGCCCGAACTCGCGGCATCGGTCATACAGGCGTTGACAGAGCCGGGTGACCTTGTCGCCGATTACTTCCTCGGTGGTGGAACGACCTTGGTCGAGGCTCGGCTTGCCGGCCGAATCGGTGTCGGTAGCGACATCAATTCACTGGCGGCATTCGTAAGCCGTGTGAAGACCCGGCTGTACTCGGCTGCCGACATCGATGCAGTAGCGGCATGGGCATCATCGGCTAGCGTGGTCTCTCCAGATCATGTGGAGTGGCCTGCCGACGAGCAGGCGCTGGCATACTTCCGGAACTTCAGTGACGAGGCTTATTCCGAACAGAGACGTGCATTGCTCGCCGCGCTCGGAAGCCTGCGTGACGTCCCGTCGAAGAAGGCTCAGGACTTCGCACGCTGCGTCCTGCTCCGCACAGCTCAGTGGGGCATGGATATGCGGTCGCAGGTTCCCGACGCCGACGAGCTCCGTGCCGCCTTGGTCGAGAATGCTCGCACGATGGTGGAAGCGGCCCGTGCTGCGACAACACGGTACCGATCGGCAGATTCCAAGGCTGCGAGTGGTGGTCTTCCACGGAGCCTGGTTCTGGAGCAAGGTCTGCCCGGGGTTGCGGGTCACTCTGCGCTCGCTCGACACCCGACACCTCGACTCATCTTGACGTCGCCGCCGTACCCCGGTGTCTATGTGAACTACCACCGGTGGAAGTTGCGCGGCCGGTTGGAGACGCCGCTCCCGTACTTCATTGCAGGTCAGCAAGACGGCCACGGATTGGCGCACTACACAATGGCTGCGCGAAGTGATCGGACTCAGAACACGTACTTTCAGCGGCTGGCGGCCGCCTACTCCGACATTGCCAAGATGTGCGACGAGTCGACAGTTCTCGTGCAGGTCTTCGGCTTCAGCGACATCAACGACCAACTTCCCCGGTATCTCGACACAATGACTCGCGCGGGTTTCGTGGAGAGGATTCTGGATGGAGCCGCCACTGACGACGATGGTCGACTCTGGCGTGACGTCCCAGGTCGACGGTGGTGGGCACGCGCAGGCGACCGCGGTGATGTCGTCCAGCACACCGCCCGCGAGGTAGTGCTGTTCCACCGACTCGCGGGGTGAATGCTACTCGTCTTCGGTGAGGCTACCGATGGTCTGGATCATCGGAACGAGGATCGGAGCGAGCGCACGGGTAGTGCGCTCGACGTAGTCCTCGACGGACTCGGAATCCCCGTTGGATTCCGTCGACTTGTGCTCCTGGATGAGCGACAGGCCGACGAGGACGAACCCGTAAATGAACTGCTTCTTGAGCAACTCGGCGTCGCCCGTCGACTCCTTCTGGCTGTGCAGCAGGAACTTGTTGTCGATGTTGATGTAGAAGTCGTACACGGGGGCTTCGGGGTCCGCCTCCGTTCCAACGTGCTTGATCTTCAAGGCGCTGAGCTCGTTGTACTCATCGCCCCATTTGTCCTTCGTGACCGTGACGATGTTCGGCAGGTTGAGCGCGGAGTTGTCGCCGGAGTCGCCCTTTCCGGTGTTGGTCCGCTTGCGCGTGCCACCATCTCCGCCGCCCCCGCCTGTGCTCTCAGCCACTACGTCGAGCGTCAGCTCCATAACGAACGGATCAAACTGCAAGGGGTCGATGACATTGATCCGATATTCAAGGACGGACCCAATCTGCGTGCCGGTCGGGAGCGGATCGATGCTGAGGTGGGCGACGCCAGACTTGGGCCCGGTCGTGGTCCAACCGCCGGCGGTCACCCAGTCGTCGCCGTCCTTGCGCAAGACCTTCCATTCACCCGGCTCCTGCTCGCGCACGAAATAGCTGTCCTCGGCGTCCGTCTCAAGCGCGATTCGCGTGCGGGACCCGAGGTGAGCCTTGCGTCGCAGTGGTTCGCCGTCCTTGTGGTCCTTGAAGCGGAAGTAGGTCGGATAGCGCTTTCCTGCGAACTTCGCTCCGCTACCTGTCCCACTGCCAGTCGTGCCACCTCCAGGAGGGAACGGAGCAGGCAACTTGAGGCCTTGAAGGAACATCTTGCTGAGCAGCGGATTGCTCTTCATCAGGCCCTGGAGGACATCGTTCAGCGGCTTGTCGTCGGCGAGCTTGTCTTGGATCGCCTTCATGCGGCGCTGATTCTGAAGAGTGCGCAGGGTTGCCTCTTCCTTCAGGTACCGCTCCAACTTGGTCTCGAGTTGCTTGGAGCGGTCGTTCGAGGCCAGCCGATCCCGGCTGTTCATGAAGAGATCTTCGCGTGCACGTCCACTGATCTGGCTGCAATCGGCGTACACGAGCATCGACTCGGCGAGATAGCTCAGACCGACCTTCCCGCGGGTGAAGAAGTCGATGTTCTTTGCTGCGTGCTGTTGTCCGTTGACGCCAAACACGACCCCGCTGGTTCGGTTGCGGTAAGACAGCGCCCTCTCCTTGCTCTCGAACACATAGGTCCTGAGCTTGATCTGTGTGCCGTCGTCGAGAGCGATCACCCCGCCGATCGGCTCGCCGCCGTCGAGGTTGTCGTCCTTGTCCCGGTCGAGTCGAGAAACCAGGCCCAGGGCGTTCGTGGCGAAGCTTCCGCCATGCCCCTTGTACTCGGCGCGGCACTCGAACAGCCGCACTGGGAGGGCGAGTTCGGGTAGACCGACGTCGATTCTGCGAAGGAGTCCATCGCCCGATGACACGATGTTTGACTTGACGCCTGTCCACGTGTACTCGTACAGCTTCACGAGAGAGCCGTAAGTCGCGTTTCTGTAATACGCATCCCGAACCTCGCTCGTAGCTTCCGGAAAGATCGGCAATTCATCTGCTGCGAAGGCGAGTACTCCCTTGATGTCTACACCTGCCAGCGCCACGGGAGCGAGGTACTTGTAGACCGAGCTCTTAGCTCCGCCCGATGGGTCGAACCGGCGGACAATTGTGAAGCCCCACTGCTTGTCCCGCGCCGTTGCTTCGTTGCCCAAGAGTGCTGGATGGCGGCGAGAGACGACGAGCTGAAGCTTGCTGAAGCGCAGAGCACCAGTCCCACCCATGTTGAACTTGCCCTGCACGAACGGGATGCGGAGTTTGTTGCTCCTCTGGAGAGAAAGGAAGGTGTTCGGGAAGTCATCCGGCGTCTGCCCCTCGCCCTGATCAGCGACCGTCAGACTCGGCTGTCCCTCCTTTGGCATCAGGCCCGTGGCCGCGACGGTCAGGAGTCGACCTTCCTCGGTCGCCTTCTTGTCGGGCCAGTCAGCGATGCGTCCGTCGCCGTCCTTGGGGTTGGCCTTGCCCTCGAAGAATCGTGCGACCGCCGCACGCATTCCGTCGGGAGCTGCGTCGCTTTCGGGATCGACACCCGCCTGACAGCACGCGTCAACGAGACGGGCATCGACTGAGTTGATGATCTTCTCGACGAATGCCGCGATCGCGTCCGCCTGTTGGTTGCCGATGCTTGAGTAGTTGTTTTCGGAGTCGCTGAAAAAGCGCCATGCGTCTTCGTCGTCCCAGTAGCCAGCCTCCCGGAGGATTGCGATTACGTCTTCCTCGGTGTCGGCCCTCATCAGCTTCAGGCACAAGTCCATCGGGTTGTCGACGGCCATCAGCCCGCGCTCCCGTCGATGGCGGCACGGCCTGCATCGGTGATGCCCCAGATGCCGCGAGGAGTGTCCTTCGCGAGGTATCCGCGCTCAATCAGTCGCAGACGCACGAACTGCAGACGGGACTGCCAGCGGATGGTGCCCGAGTCGAGAGTCTCGAAGTCAGGTGGAAGCAGGTCGGCCTTCAACTCCCGCCCCACCGCGTCAACGATGTCGCGATACGGAGCCTGACCGCCCGCGTCAGCAAGAGCACGGAGCAGGGGGGCCTCGTACCTGTCCTCGGGAAGGAGGGTGCCGCGTGCGGCCCTCGTCCTCTTCGGAGCAGTTCGGGCGCTGCCCTTTGCCTTCCCATTGGGCTTGACCTTCGTCGCGGTCGCACGCGTGGTGGGTTTCGGCACAACGGCGCTGGCGGCCGATCGGGCGGCCACAGTTCCCGCGTACGGGCCGGCCGGGTCGATGCCGAGCAGTCGACGTAGGACGGAGTTGGGAGTGTCCACGAACGGCTCAGCCTGTGCCTTCAGCACACCAAAGACCTCGTCGTCCACATCGATCTGGTTCGTCATCGTCAACCTCTACCTGTTAGTTGCTCCGGGCGTCACCTGGCGCTCATTGCAATCAATGTAAGTGTTTACAATGAAACTTGCAAGAGGAGTCTGAGGGAGTTTGCAATGAGTCTGCACGTGAGTGGCTGGGCCCGTGAGCTGCGAACGTCGCGGGCGTCCCAAGGGCCAAGCAACACAAACGAGTTGGGGAGCGGGATGCCTAGGGGGATCGCGCGGCGCACCTCGTCCACATAGAGGGCAATGCAAGGCGCAGGACGCGCGGGATCGATGCATGCTTCCCTCATGTTGCTCGCCCACGCCTACCGGATCGTCGAAGCCCGGTCATGCCTCGCGGAGCTCGCCGATAGCGCGGATTCGTTCGAGGAGTCGCACGCCTACGACCATGCGCTGCTGGAGCTCGACGGCATCGTCGGCGACGAGGGGCCAGGCTGCTGGCACCTTGACACGGCTGATCGTGCCGTCCTGCGCGCGCGAGCCGAGCGCGCCATCGAAGGTCTCATCGAGTTCGGAGCCGACGCGTTGAGCATCGAACTGCTCCTCGTATCGCTGGACGACATCGGTACGTAGTCGCAGGTCACACGGTCCCGCCGAATCAGCGGCACCCGTCACGGTGGTCCCGAATCGGGACGACCGAGCCGCCCTGCGGTGATGAAGAATCCGCATCACCGTTGCATTCTCGCGGTACCGCACAGGGTGCGGCACCATTCCCCACTGCCGGTCCCGGACGATGTACGGCGCTGCTGACTCCCCGCTGGTCCCGGACACTGTCCGGAACCGTCCTCACCCTCAAGGGGTGCAGAGTCGAGGTGGTCACGAGTGCCTTCACCCTTCGACGGTGCGCTGCCATTGCAGAGGTTGTCAACGGTCGAAAATCTGGACTCCGAACTATTCCACAACAACCCGTACTACTCCGGGAAAGCCCGCACTATCCGGTGACGAGATTCTTGGAGCCGTCCCATTTCTTGGATGCCCCGGGCGAGGCCCGGCAGGGCGACGGGCCACGCCGAGGCTCGCGACGGCCCTGCCGACTGTCCTTTGGCTGGTGCCAAGTTCGACCGCGATCTCATCGAGGGTCATGCCTCGCTGGTAGAGGCGGCCGGCGCGCTCGACCTCAGCCTCAGCCAGGCCGAGCCGGCGGCGCGAACCGCGACGGTTCAGATGGTCGGCGACGGTGGCTCGGTGGACGCCGTACGCCTGTGCCAGCGCGACGACGCCCTCGCCGACCTGATGGCGCTCGACCAGTTCGTCGACCTGTGCGGCCGTCAGAAGGGTTTGAGCCGTCCCGATCACACGCACCACGACGCCGTCGGTCCGTGTCGCAGCCACCTCGCGCCGGTCCCGGGCGCCGGCGAACGACCGCCACCCCACGCGCGATTCCACGGCTTTCATATACTTCGGCGGGTTCGAGAAGCGTCGCACCACGTTCGCTTTGGCGCCTCACCTGAGTCTGAGGTGGGGCGTCGTGTGCTTCACCGGTTCGTACGGCGGTGCGGCAGCAGGTGCAGCTCCACGTCCCGCAACACTCCGCCGCCGGCCACCGCTGTCAGGTACGTGCAGTGCGGCTGGCGTCGACGATCCGTAGGCGACCCCGGATTCAACAGCCGCAGGCCGTTGAGCGCCGTGGTGTCCCAGGGAATGTGGCTGTGACCGAAGACCAGGACGTCGACGTCGGGGAACCGGGTCGCACAGCGCGCCTCGCGGCCGGCGCTCGGACCGGTCTCATGCACCAAGGCGAATCGGACTCCCCCCAACTCCACGAAGGCGAGCTCGTCGAGGCGCGCCCGCAGGTCGGGGCCGTCGTTGTTGCCGTGGACCCCGATTACCCGCCTGGCGCGAGCCTCCAGCTCGTCGAGCAGCGCGACCTCGACCCAGTCTCCGGCATGGAGCACCACGTCGGCATCGGCGATCGCTACCCACAGCTGCGCGGGAAGGTCGCGGGCCCGCTTGGGCAGGTGGGTGTCCGCCGTGAGGACCAGCCGCACGGCGGGGGAGGACGTCACGTTCTCATTGTGCGCGACGGCGCTGGTGGCCCGGACGGTTGCCAATCCGCGGAGCATCCTCCGACCAGGAGGATCCGGCACAACAGCTCCGCAGGCCAGCGGTTAGACTAGGGCGGCCCCAGGGAGGCCTGGGGCTTCGTCTGAGGGTGGCATTCGAGCCGGCTTTCGGACGCGGCCAGGTAGCTCAGTCGGTACGAGCGTCCGCCTGAAAAGCGGAAGGTCGCCGGTTCGATCCCGGCCCTGGCCACCTCCGAATCCCCAGCGCAAAGCGTCTCTGACCTGGGCATTTACCACTGTCGGTCGTTCCGCCCAGGTGACCGCGGTCGGCCACCGAGGACCGTGAAGCACCCCGATTTCCCGATCGTTATCGCACGCGGATCGCACGACACGCCGAAACGGGACACTCAGACAGGTCTCCGCGGCTGCGGGGTGTGTCCGTCGTGATGACGGTCCACAAGCTCTCCGCGGGTGACGGGTACACCTACCTCACCCGCCAGGTCGCGTCCGCCGACGAGCGGCGCTCGGCGGGTCAGGCGCTTGCCGACTACTACACCGCGCACGGCAGCCCTCCCGGCGTCTGGCTCGGTGGTGGCGCCGCGACCCTCGGTGTCGCAGGAACCGAGGTGTCGGAGGCGCAGATGCGTGCCCTGTTCGGCGCGGACGCCGACCCGAACTGCGACGCGATGCTCGCCGCAGGCGCCACGAAGGCAGACACCCGGCTAGGGTCCGCCTATCCGACGTACTCGCTCGCGGATGGATCAACCACTCGCAGGCCACGTCGTGCGGTGGCCGGCTACGACTAGTGTTCACCCCGGTCAAGTCCGCGTCACTGTTGTGGGCGCTGGGCGGGGCCAATGTCCGGGCAGCCGTCGAGGCGGCCCACCACGATGCGGTGTCGTCGACCATCAGCTGGGTCGAGAAGCATGCGGCGTACACCCGGACCGGACACGGTGGCGCGGCGCAGGTGGACACCACAGGGCTGGTGTGTGCGGTATTCGACCACCGGGAGTCGCGGTCGTCGGATCCGGACCTGCACACGCACGTCGCGGTGGCCAACACGGTGTGTGGGCTCGACGGGAGGTGGCGGTCGCTGGACGCGCGCGGCCTGCACGCATTGGGGGTGGCGGCGTCGGAGCGCTACAACACGAGGTTCGAGGACGCACTGTCCAGTCGGCTCGGCGTGGAGTTCGTGGAGCGTGCCTTCGCCACCCGCAAGGCACGGCTCGTGGTCGGCGTCGGGCCTGCTGGCGCCGGCAAAACAACGGCGATGCGTGCCTTCGCGGCCTGCTGGGCCGTCGGCGCCGGTCGGGTGGTGCCCCTCGCGACTTCATCCAAGGCTGCCGAGGTGCTCGGTGACGAGTTGGGGACGCGAGCCGAGAACCTGCACAAGTTCCTGCACGAGGCGCGCTGGGACGTACCCCAGGATGACTGGTTTCAGCTGGCTGCGGGGGACGTGGTGCTGCTCGACGAGGCGGGGATGGCCGGCACCCTTCTGCTGGCCGAGCTCGTCAAGCATGCCACCGCACGCGGCGCCGCCATCCGGCTGCTGGGTGACGCCTCCCAGCTGTCAAGCGTCGAGGCTGGTGGCGCGTTGCGACTGCTCGAGTCCGAGACGGGTGCGGTCAGGCTGGACCAGCTGCACAGATTCACCGACCCGATCGAGGCTGCCGCAACCCTCGCGCTGCGCAACGGCGACCCGGCCGCCCTCGACTTCTACGAGTCCCGCCACCGGATCCGCGCCGGCAGCAGGGACGCGATGGCCGAAGCGGCGTACGACGGGTGGGCGTCGGACGTGCGTGCCGGACGCACCTCCGTGCTGATTGCCGTGACGGCCGCGGACGTCGCGGCGTTGAACACCCGTGCCCGCATCGAGCGGATCGCCACCGGCCAGGTGGAGGCTGACGGCGTCCTGCTTCACGACGGCAACCGAGCAGGCGTCGGTGACTGGGTCGTCACCCGGTCAAACCTGAGGGGCCTCACCTGTCACGGCGGGCGGGACTGGGTCAAGAACGGCGACACCTGGCAGGTGCTGCAACGTCACGACGACGGGTCGTTAACCGTGCGACACCTCGACCACAGGGGCAAGCTGCGACTCCCGGCGGCGTACATCGACGGGCAGGTCGAACTGGCCTATACCGCTTCGGTGCATCGGAGCCAGGGGATGACGGTCGATACCGCACACCCGTTGGTGACGCCGGAGATGACTCGGGAGGCGCTGTACGTCGCGGCGACCCGTGGGCGAGCACACACCCACTTCTATGTGGCGACCGATGACCGCCAATCCGGGCCACCACGCAGTGCGCGCGAGGTGCTGACGGGAGTTCTCCTCCGGATCGGGTTCGAGGCGTCGGCCACGGAGGTGATCCGCTCGACGTATCGCGAGGCATCTGAGCTGCCGTCGCTGGTGGCCCGCTACGAGCACACCCGTGAGCTCGCCGCACGAGCCGCCCTGGAGCTCAACGTCACCCAGGCGCTGCCAACCGGGCTCGCGCACCGCGTGCTGGCCGACCCGGCAGCATCCAGATTGGCGACGTCGTTGGCCGACGCGACAGGGCGCGGCACAGACCCCGTCCGGGTGCTCCAGGCAGCCGTCGACCTCGACGACCTGCCGGCGCGCGATCGGTGGCTCGTGTGCTGGCGGCTCGGATCGAGGACTGCGGACCGACTCTCGGTGTACCTAGGGCGGAGCCAACCGATCGACCGCTCCCGTGGCTAGCTTCCCCCGTCGTCGGGCACCCCGACTGGGACGCCCATCTTCACGCCGTTGGCGACGCCATCCGTCAGCGCACCGACCAGCTCGGGTCGCTCAGAGGCGCGTACCGCGAGCAGTACCAACTCACCCACCTACCCAGTGGCGACCTGGGCGACCCGCCGCCTGTCGGAACGCGCGCTCGTGCGGCCTACAACACAGCACACGCTGAGCCGCCGCCGAGCACCCTGCCAGTTGCAGCCATCAAAGATGGCCGACCGCGATCACGACACATCAATCGACCGGTACCGGAGGAGTCCCTGCGGTATGCGCCCCCCTCCTCACCTGACGTATCGATGAGCCGCTGACCCAGCCCTTGCCAACGGCAATCCCCTGTCAGGCCGATGACAGGGCCTGCAGAAGGTCACAGCGACCGAGGGGTGCCCGGCGGCAACCAGGGCTTTCGCTCGCGGCCCGGACATAGCGTCACTCCGGCTCCAGATTGACGCGGGCAAACTTGTACTGTGCGAAGGCTTGATCAGCGCCACCGAGGGTCTGGGCCGGACCGGGCGTAATCTTGGTAAAGACATCGCCGTGGGGGCTCGGTCGGCCGATGCCGCCGACTCTGTAAGTCCTAGCCCATCGCCCGGTTCGCGCTTCAGGTCTCGGTGTGATGAGGGTCCTTGCCGTCGAGATGCTCGAGGACGTGCTCCCGGGTTAGGACATGGTCATGAGCGTCCCGGGCGTGCTCGATCACAGCTGTCGCAACCACGTCACGGTCGTCTCCTGAAAACACTTCACCGCACGGCGGGCAGGTATCGCTGTACGTCATGGCCTGGTCCTCTCTCATTGGGGTTACTGGATCTGGATAGTAAACCGCTACTTACCATATTGGTCAAGCGTATCGTACGACTATGATTACTGCCGAGCCCTACCCCGGGCCTCAGCGTCCGATGCTCGCAGCTCAGCTGCGCCTAGCCTCCGAGGCTAGTCATCATGTCGTTTTATGCCACCTGCAAGAGCGGGGCTTTACGGACCTACGGCAGTCTCACTTTGACCTGTTCCGCTTCCCCGGACCACACGGCAGGACACCAACTGAGCTGGCGGCACACATGCGGCTCAGCAAGCAGGCGCTCAACCCACTGCTCAATGAGCTCGAAGCCCTGGGCTACCTCACCCGAGTCTCGGACCAACAGGACCGACGGAATCGCACCTTGCAGCTCACCCCCAGAGGCTTTGACCTCGTGACCGCCGTCCGGGAGGCCCTGGAGTGCCTCGAGGCGCACATCGCCGAAGTCCTTGGGGCTGAGGGCTACCGGCACCTGCTCAAGGGTCTGGCCGAATGCAGCAACCTGAACGTGTCGGTGATCGCATCGAGGCTGCTCTAGCTGAGGGCGGGTACGCGAGACGGCCCGGCCGGCGAGACGCATCTCGAAGCCCCCCAAGCGTCACAGGAGGAGGACCCGCGCAGCTCAGAGCGGCCGCAAGGCCTCGCGTCATATCGCCGCGATTGCCGCGGCGGTGCGGTTTCGCTGCGTGGTTCGATCGGGCCAACGTACTCATCTTCCGCCGAGGGGAAGCTACTGCGCGGAGATCTCGATCTCCGTCGATGGGTTCCAAGGGGACCCTGCCCGGTGACGTACACCTTGAGATGCTGACCGGTGGGATCCTGCTCAGCCATACGCCAACTATCTCGCAGTTGACCGTCGAGGAGCTGCCCCGGACCCGCTGGTGCAAGGGGTGTGAAGGCTTGCGACTTCGTCGCTGCGTTGGGGGATGAGAATCGTGGGGTCGCTCGGCGACGTCGGGACCCACTGGTGCGGGCGAGCCCGTTGAGGTGTATGGCGCGGGGTCTGTGCCTTTGGATTGCTGCTGCGAGCGCGTGGGTCTGTATCCCGGCAGAAGACCTTCCGAGCGACACCCGGCCCGGCCGTCCGGGCGGGCCGGTCGGTGGAGTGGTGAGGGAGTTGATCGGGATGGAAGTGCTCTATGACCGGGTCGCTGGCCTGGACATCGGCAAGGCGTCGCTGACGGTGAGCGTGCGTACCCCTGGGGCCCGGCGTGGCCGGCATCAGGAGACGCGGACGTTCAAGACGACGACCGGGTCGTTGCGAGTGATGCGGGACTGGCTGCTCGAGCAGGGCGTGACGATCGCGGCGATGGAGTCGACCTCGACGTACTGGAAGCCGCCGTTCTACTGCCTCGAAGAGGTGATGGAGGTCTGGCTCCTCAACGCCGCGCACATGAAGGCGGTGCCGGGTCGTAAGACCGACGTGCGGGATGCGGAGTGGATCGCGCAGCTGCTGGAGCACGGGTTGCTGACCCCGTCGTTTGTGCCACCGTCGCCGATCCGGCGGTTGCGGATGCT
>JBBSGI010000024.1:0-37885 GCA_038254365.1 Propionibacteriales bacterium | reverse complement strand
TGTCCTCAACACCGAGCTCACCGCCTGGCAGCAGGCCACCAACGCAGACCAGCGTCAGGTCGATTGGCAATTCACCACCGACGACGCCCGCACCAAACTCCGCCACCTGTACCCCAACTAACAGCTGCGACGCTCTACTAGGCTGAGCCAGTGCCGTTAGCACCTTCCGAACCGCCGAACCTGCGCTCCCGGTCGGTGCTGGCGGGCGAGGCATCGGCTGCCGTGAGCGGTGTCGAGCAGACTCCCCGGATTCCCGCCGACCCCACCGTCGCCGCGTTCTTCGACCTTGACAACACCGTCATGCAGGGCGCGTCGATCTTCCATCTGGTCCGCGGTCTGCACCGACGGCGCTTCTTCACCACCCGCGATCTCGTCCGGGCGGCCTGGGGGCAGGCCTACTTCCGTCTGGTCGGCGTGGAAGACCCCGACATGGTCGCCAACGCCCGTGAGTCGGCCCTCTCGTTCATCGCGGACCACCGCGTGAAGGAGCTCGAGTCACTCGGCCAGGAGATCTTCGACGAGCTGATGGCGGCCCGGATCTGGCCGGGCACCCGCGCCCTGGCGCAGACGCACCTCGACCGCGGGCAACGGGTCTGGCTGGTCACGGCCGCCCCGGTGGAGATCGCTGGCATCATCGCCGGCCGCCTCGGCCTGACCGGTGCCCTCGGCACCGTGGCCGAGCACGTCGACGGCGTCTACACCGGTCGCCTCGTCGGGGAGATGCTGCACGGACCTGCCAAGGCCGAAGCCGTCCGCAGCCTCGCTCGCCGGGAAGGTCTCGACCTCTCCCGATGCTCGGCCTACTCGGACTCGCACAACGACCTACCGATGCTGTCGCTCGTCGGCGACCCGTGTGCGATCAACCCCGACGCCAGGCTGCGCGGTCACGCACGCCGCGAGGGCTGGCGGGTCCGGGACTACCGAACCGGGCGCAAGGCCGCCCGGGCGAGCCTGCTCGGCGCGGCGGGTGCGGGCGCGGCCACTGGGGCGGTCGCCGCGGGGCTCGCCGTGCGCAAGAAGCTGCGCTGAGTCCCATCCCGCTCAACGAGCGTCCTCGATCCGCCGAAACGCTTCCCGCAGCTCCGGATCGTCGGTGCCGACCAGTTCGCTGATCGCCAGCAGCGGCATGTCATGGTCGCCCATCCCACGGACGACCGAGGGCGGACGTGGACCGGGCCGGATCAGTACCCTCAGCTCGGTCGCGGTGTCCCTGGTCCGAAAGCTCAGCTCGGTCATCCGTGGGTTGGCCACGGTCGTCAACATCGCAATCTCGGCGACCAGTGACTCGGTGGGTTGCCAGCGGTATCGCCCCGCCCGGCGACCACAGGGCGAGCGTGCCCCGCTCCAGGCGAGTGCACAGGTGCCGCCACATCTCGAGGCCCGGCTCCGCGGCCACCACCGCCTCCACCCGCGGTACCGAGCAGCCGAGTCCGTGCATCCGCATCGCCATGCGGCCCACCAGGACGTACTCGAGGCCGTCGAGCATCTCCAGGACGGGCAGCAGGTGATATCGACGCAGCCTCACCGAACGGCTGCCGCGAAGCGAGCCCCGCCGCTACTTGCCGGCGCGACGACGCTGGATGCGCGTCTTCTTCAGCAGCTTGCGGTGCTTCTTCTTGGCCATTCGCTTCTTGCGCTTCTTGATGACTGAGCCCACGGTGTGCCTTTCGGGGGTTCGCTCGACCCCCTCATCAGGCGGTCATGAATGCGGCGGTTGCTGCGGTGTGCTCCGCACGCGGGACGGCGGACGATTCAGCCACCCTACCGGTGCGACGCCTGGGCCGAAAACGCGATACGGGCTCAGCCTGCTGGCCAACCGCCTGGCTCAACCGCCTGGCTCAGCCTGCCTGGAAGTACGACTTGCGCAGATACTCGTCGACCGCGTCTTCGGGCACCCGGAAGGACCGGCCCACTCGGGCGGCCGGTAGGTCCCCGGCGTGCACGAGGCGGTAGACGGTCATTTTCGACACCCGCATCACTGCCGCCACTTCGGCGACGGTCAAGAACTTGACCCCGGAGACACCGTCTCCCGCTGAGGTCTGAGCCATAGCGCACCCAACTCCCGGCACGACCGCACCCTGGCTTCCCCACCAGGGACCGATTTCGTCCGTGCTAAGCGTGAGAGTAGTGGCAAGTGGGGCCGGTGGGAAGTCGAGACAGTGCAAACTGGCGGCGGGGGGCGCCTTGGGGGGCGTTCCGCCTCCCCTCAGGGCATCAGTACGAGATGTCGATGCCGTGCCATGGGAAGACCTCGCGACGGGTCTCGGCGATGCTCCGGTCGAGCCAGGAGTCGGGGTTGTAGCCGTGCGCCCAGTCCTCGTACCAGGCTGAGGCGCCGTCGGTGAGCGCGCTGGGTGGGCGATGGCCACCGGAAAGGTCGGCCACGTGGTTGAGGAAGTCGAGCGGCACCGCGGCGGACGGGTCGAGTGGCCGGCCGGCCAGCACCGCGAGCAGATGGGTCCAGGTTCGGGGGACGACGTCGAGCACCGCGTAACCACCTCCGCCGGTAGCCAGCCACCTCCCCCGGGCCGCCTCGTGCGCCAGGTCGTGCAGGGCGACGTGCGCCGCTCGCTGACCGTCCACGCTGAGCTCCAGATGCGTCAGGGGGTCGTCGCGGTGCGAGTCGCACCCGTGCTGGCTCACCAGGATCTGCGGCTCGAAGGCGCGGACCAGCTCGGGGACGACCGCATGGAACGCACGCAGCCAGCCGGCGTCACCGGTGCCCGGGGGCAGCGGCACGTTCACCGCACATCCGGCAGCCTGCGGGCCACCGGTTTCGGAGCAGTAACCCGTCCCCGGGAAGAGCGTCCGCGGTGACTCGTGCAGGCTGATGGTCAACACCCTAGGGTCGTCGTAGAACGCTGCCTGCACTCCGTCGCCGTGATGTGCGTCGATGTCGACGTAGGCGATCCGCTCGGCGCCGTTCGCCAGCAGCCACGCGATCGCGACCGCAGGGTCGTTGTAGATGCAGAAACCACTAGCGCTGCCGGCCATCGCGTGGTGCAGGCCACCACTGATGTTTAGCCCGTGCAGGACGTCGCCGCGCCAGACCAGGCGAGCCGCCTCGAGGGTCGCGCCCACGATGTGCGCGGAGGCGTCGTGCATCCCTTCGAAGACCGGGTCGTCCTCGGCGCCCAGCCCATGCGCCAGGTCGCTCTCGTCGGGGTGGTCGCTCAGCCGCCGGACGGTCTCGATGTACGGCGCGGTGTGCACGAGGGCGAGCTCGTCGTCGTTGGCGCTGGGGCCGGCCACCAGCTGCAGGTCCGGGTTGTCGAAGACGCCCATCGACCGGGCCAGCCGCATCGTGAGGTCCACCCGGATTGGGGCCATCGGATGGCCAGGCCCGAAGTTGTACCGCGTCAGCCCGTCGTCGTACACGACCGCCGACCGCCCGCTCATGCTGCGGACCCTACCGCCGGACCACTCGCGACACTCAGCCCTTCCCGAGGACAGATCTGGCGAAGAACGCCAGGTTGGACGGCTTCTCCGCGAGCCTGCGCATCAGGTAGCCGTACCACTCGTCACCGTACGGGGTGTAGACCCGCATCTTCTCACCGTCGCCCGCGAGCCGACGCTGCTCGTCGGGCCGGATCCCGAACAGCATCTGGTACTCGTAGGTGCCCTTCTCCCGATGGTTCGTCTCGACGAGGGATCGGGCGATCTCGATCATCTTCGGGTCGTGGGTAGCCACCATCGGGTACCCCCTTCCGGCCATCAGCGCCTTCAGGCAGCGGACGTACGACAGCCTGACGTCCTGCTTGCCTTGGAAGGCGACCGACTCCGGCTCCTTGTAGGCGCCCTTGCAGAGCCGGACCCGGGAGCCCTGGTAGGCGAGGTCCTTGCAGTCCTGCTCGGTACGGCGCAGGTAGGCCTGCAGCACGGCACCGGTGGCCGGAAAGTCCTGCCGGAGCTCGTGCCCGATGCGCAACGTGGAGTCGGTCGTGGTGTGGTCCTCCATATCCAAGGTCACGGTGGTTCCGGCGTTGCTCGCGGCCTGGCAGATGGACCGGGCGTTGTCGAGGGCGACCCGCTCGCCGTCTCCGGGCAGCGCCTGACCGACCGCGGACAGCTTGACCGAGACCTCGGCGCCGGGGGTCAGGTCGGCCGCCGCGAGCTCCTTGAGCAGCGTGAGGTAGGCGGCGACGGTCGCGCTTGCCTGTGCCCGATCGAGGGTGTCCTCCCCCAGATAGTCCAGCGTCACCAGCAGGCCGTCGTCGACGAGGACCCGGGTGCGCTCCACTGCGTCGCCGACGGTCTCACCGGCGACGAAGCGCGAGACGATCCCGCTGGACACGGGCATCGTGCTCACCAGCTGCTTGAGCCGGTCGCTCCGCGACAGCCTGAGCAGGGAACGACGAAGCACGGGTCCTCCTTGTGGGTCCGAAGCAGATCGCTCGGCGACGGCCAACGGCGGTCCCACGTTACTAGGATCGTCCGATGAGCCACTTCGTCAACGCCGAGCTGGTCGCGAACGTGCTGAAGGTCGTCGCCAAGACCGGTGACACCGTGGTGGCCGACGACACCTTGGTGATCCTCGAGTCGATGAAGATGGAGATCCCGGTGCCCGCGGAGGTGGCCGGCACGATCGTCGAGCTGAGCGTACGCGAGGGGCAGGTGGTGACGGAGGGCGACCAGATCGCGGAGATCGCCGAGACCTGAGCCCAGGTCCGGCCCAACTATTCGCCGGATTGTGCCGCCGGCGCGGCGAGATGGAGCCGGGTGAACGCGAGGGACTCTGCGAGGTCCGCCAGCCGGGCCTGCTTGTTCGCGGCCCGTCGCGTGTTGATCTCGACGACCACGCTGCCGGGGAACCGTTGCCCGGCAAGCATCTCGAGCAGCTCGACACACCGCTGACTGCCGCGTCCCGGAACCAGATGCTCGTCCTTGGCGGAGCCGCTGCCGTCGGTCATGTGCACGTGGTGCAACCGGTCGCCGAGGTCCAACGCCAGCTGCACGGCGTCGCTGCCCGACGTCGCAGAGTGCGACAGGTCGAGGGTGGCGTGCGCATAGTCCTGCTCGGCCGGGTTCCAGCCGGGCAGGTAGACCTGCATCTCTCGGCGCGATGCCCGCCACGGGTACATGTTCTCGACCGCGAACGCGACGCCGGTGTCCGCCTCGAGATCGGCGATCCCCTCCACAAAGCCACGCACATAGTCCCGCTGCCAGCGAAACGGCGGATGGACGACGACGGTGGCCGCTCCGAGCTGGAGCGCCACCTCCGCGCTACGCCTGAGCTTGCCCCAGGGCTCGGCGCCCCACACCCGCTGGGTGATCAGCAGGCATGGGGCATGGATGGCACACACCGCGATGCCGTGCTCCTGCACGAGTCCGGTGAGAGCTGCGAGATCCTGGCTGACGGGGTCGATCCCCACCATCACCTCGACGGCGTCGTACCCGAGCTCGACGGCGGACGCGAATGCGCTCGCCGTCGAATCGGGGTAGACCGACGCGGTGGAAAGCGCCACCGTGGCCGCCGGCCCACTCGCCGGGGGCAGCTGCACGGCGCCGCTCATCCCGCGGACAACGAGTCGAGCGACTCCAAGATCACGCCCTCGCGCAACGCCCACGGACAGATCTCCAGCTGTTCGATGCCGAAGATGTCCATCAGCGCCTCGGCCACCACTCCGCCAGCGACCAGCTGGTGGGCGCGCCCGGCAGAGACTCCCGGCAGCTGGGCCAGCTCGTCCCGGCCGAGCCTGGCAAGCTTTGGCAGCGCTTTGGCGAGCGGGGCGCGGGCCAGCGACCGGCGTGCGAACGGCCCCTCCGACGACGGTGGGGCCCCGCACACCCGAGCCAGCGAGCGGAAGGTCTTCGAGGTCGCGACGGCGTGGTCCTCCGACCCCGCCCGCAGCACCGCGCCGGCGCCGCGGGCGATCTGGACTCTCACGTACTTGCGCAGGTCCCGGTATTGCGAGTCGAGAGCGCTGTCGCCGTGGAACCACTCCCGGGTGAGCCGGCCGGCCCCCAGCTCGAGCGAGAGCGTCACCTCGGGGACCTCGTCGGCGCCGGTGGCGATCTCCAAGGACCCGCCGCCGATGTCGAAGACGGCCAACCGCCCCGAGGACCAGCCGAACCAGCGTCGCACCGCGAGGAACGTCAGCTGGGCCTCCTGGTCGCCGCTGAGGACCAGCAGGTCGACGCCGGTCGAGTCCAGCACGTGGCGCAGGACGTCGTCGGTGTTGGTGGCCTCGCGGATCGCAGACGTGGCGAACGCCTTGACCGCCTCACAGCCCTGGTTCTCCGCCTCGACGAGCGCGCCGGATATGAACGAGACCAAACCCTCGACGCCCTCCTCCGACAGCGCGCCGTCCGCGGTGAGGTGCTCGGCCAGCCGAAGCTCGCGCTTCACCGAAAGCGCCGGGAGCGGGGCCGCACCGCGATGGGCGTCGACGACGAGCAGGTGTGCCGTGTTGGAGCCAACGTCCAGGACGGCTTCACGCATGGACCGAGGCTAACCGGTAGAGGTCGACCCGGCGACGACGACGCCGCGACTACAGTGGCCACCGTGCCCGAGGTACCCCTCGACTTCCCCCGCGCATGGGTCGAGTTCGCCGATCCTGCCGACCCGGCCCAGCGGCTGCGCTGCGACCTGACCTGGCTGTGCTCGCGCTGGGCGTGCATTTTCGGCGCCGGCTGCCCGGGGATCTACGCCGACCGGCCGGACGACGGCTGCTGCACGCTCGGCGCGCACTTCTCCGACCGGGACGACGAGACCCGGGTGGCCGGCTTTGTGGCCCAGCTGACGCCTGCAGACTGGCAGTTCCACCAGGTCGGCTCGCGGGGACGCAAACGATGGGTCGAGAAGGACCTCGACGGCGAGCGGAAGACCGCCGTCCACGACGGCGCTTGCATCTTCCTGAACCGGCCGGGCTTCGCTGGCGGCGAGGGATGCGCCTTGCATGGTTGGGCTTTGCGCAACGGCCAACATCCGCTGGAGACGAAGCCGGACGTCTGCTGGCAGCTTCCGGTACGACGGCTCTTCCGCGACGTCGAGCTCAGCGACGGGACCTCGTACACCGAGGTGACCATTACCGAGTACGACCGGCGCGGATGGGGCACGGGTGGTCACGACCTCGACTGGTACTGCTCGGGGAACACGCAGGCGCACCAGGGCCCGGAACCCGTCTTCGAGTCCTACGGACCCGAGCTGGTCGAGCTGGTCGGGCAGCCGGCGTACGACGTGCTTGTCGGTCACTGCCGGGCTCATCTCGCGGCGCGGCTCCCGCTGACCCTGCATCCGGCCGGCTGACCGACCCGGGCCGCGATGCGACCCCGCCGACCGACTGCGGACCCGGGCCGCAACAATGAGACGCATGCGACTCGACCACCTCTCGTATGCGGCCGGCCCGGATGGTCTGGTCGCCACCACAGAGCGGCTGTCGGAGCTCCTCGGGGAGAAGTTCGTCGACGGAGGGGTGCACCCCCGCTTCGGGACCACCAACATGGTCCTTCCGCTCACCCACCGCCAGTACCTGGAGGTCGTCGAGGTGCTCGACCATCCCGCCTCCGACAAGGCGCCGTTCGGTCAGGCCGTTCGTGCCCGGTCCGAGACCGGCGGCGGCTGGCTCGGCTGGGTGGTACAGGTGGACGACATCTCCGTTGTAGGGAAACGCCTTGGCCGTAAGGCGGTTCAGGGCAATCGGCATCGCCCGGACGGAGTCGAGCTCAGGTGGAGCCAGCTCGGCGTACGGGGTCTGCAGGCCGACCCGCAGCTGCCGTTCTTCGTGCAGTGGGACGTGCCCGACGAGCTGCATCCCTCCGCCGATGCGACCGGCCATGTCGGCCTGACCCGGCTGCAGATCGCGGGCGACCCCGAGCGCGTCGCCGCCTGGCTGGACACCCCGCCGGAGTATTCGACGGGAGACTACGAGATCGAGTGGGTCGCCGGGCCTCCGCCGGGGCTGGTGTCTGCGAGCTTCGCGACGCCAGACGGCGTCGTTACGATCGGACCCTCACCACAGAACCACGCCGCGTCACCCGCTGGGGTGCCGCGGATGAGCTGAGCTCCGGGGGACTGTCGGTGGGGTCAGTTAGCGTCCACGCCATGACGAGTACGGCGGCCAAGAAGCCCCAGACCACGTTCCGCTGCGAGGACTGCGGGTGGCTTGGCATGAAATGGGTGGGCCGCTGTGGCGAGTGCCAGAGTTGGGGCACGGTCGAGGAGACCAGTGCCCGGCCGCAGTCCCGGCGCACGGCGGGACCGGTGACGAGCCCGGCGCTGCCGATCTCGCGGGTGCTCGCCGAGCCCAACGCCAGCAGGTCCACTGGCATCTCCGAGCTCGACCGGGTGCTCGGCGGTGGGATCGTCGCGGGCAGCGTGGTGCTCCTCGCGGGCGAGCCCGGCGTCGGCAAGTCGACCCTGCTGCTCGAGGTGGCCGCCCGGGCGGCCCAGCGGGGCGCTACCACGCTCTACCTGACCGGCGAGGAGTCCACCGCCCAGGTCCGGCTGCGCGCCGAGCGGACCGACGCCCTGCAAGACACCCTGCTGATCGCGGCCGAGGTCGACCTGGGGGCCGTGCTGGGTCACATCGAGGCGGTCCGCCCGGACCTGCTGGTGATCGACTCGGTGCAGACCATCGGGTGTGACGACATCGACTCGGCGCCTGGTGGCGTCACGCAGGTGCGAGCGGTCACCGCGACGCTGGTTCGGGTTGCCAAGCAGCTCGCGATGCCGACGCTGCTGATCGGGCACGTCACCAAGGACGGGTCGATCGCCGGTCCACGCGCCCTGGAGCACCTCGTCGACGTGGTGCTCCAGTTCGAGGGTGAACGGAACTCCCGGCTCCGCGTACTGCGGGCTGTTAAGAATCGTTTCGGACCGGTCGACGAGATCGGCTGCTTCGACATCAGCGTCGATGGCATCGTGGAGGTGGCCGACGCGACCGGGCTCTTCATCTCCCGCCACGCCACGCCGATGGCCGGCACCTGCGTCACGGTGACCCTCGAGGGCCGGCGGCCGCTACTCGCCGAGGTCCAGGCCCTCGTCACGCCGAACCCGGGCGGCCAGCCACGCCGATCGGTGAGCGGGCTGGACTCGTCTCGGCTGGCGATGCTGCTGGCGGTGTTGCAGCGCCATGTCGGCATGCGCTGCTCCTCCCACGACGTCTATGCGGCCACCGTTGGTGGCGCGTCCCTGCGCTCGCCATCGGCCGACCTCGCGGTCGCGCTCGCCCTGGTGAGTGCAGACGTCGGGGTTCCCCTCCCCCAGCAGCTGGTCGCCGTCGGCGAGGTCGGACTGGCCGGTGAGCTGCGTCGAGTGCCGGGCATGAAGCAGCGGCTCTCCGAAGCAGCCCGGCTGGGTTTCACCTACGCGGTGGCGCCTTCCGACCGCGGTCCGGCTCCGAGCCCGGTGCCCACGGTCGACGGCCTGACCGTGCTGGAGTGCCCTGACATCGCCTCGGTCGTACGCGCTTTCCGGCTGCTCTCCCGGCCCGACTCCGAGCAGGCACACCACGGCTTGCAGGTCGTGGCGGACCGATAACCGCGACCCGGCGGTCACCTAGACTGAGACCACAGTGGGGCCGGCGGGAGGCACAGTGGCAGGAAGTGATAAGCACTCCGACGAGGGTCGGATGCGGGCGACGCTTGCCGCCGTCGCGCCCGGCACCGACCTGCGGGAGGGCTTGGAGCGCGTGCTCCGTGGGCGTACCGGCGCGCTCGTCGTGCTCGGCAACGACCGGACCGTGGAGTCCATCTGCACCGGCGGGTTCATGCTCGATGTCGCGTTCACCGCCACCGGACTCCGCGAGCTGGCCAAGATGGACGGCGCGATCGTCTGCGACCGGGACGCCTCGCGGATCCTGCGGGCGGGTGTCCACCTGATGCCGGACGCTTCGATCGTCACCGAAGAGGCCGGCACCCGGCACCGCACGGCCGACCGGGTCGCCCGCCAGACCGGGCTGCCGGTCATCTCGGTCTCCCAGTCGATGCACATCATCGCGCTGTACGTCGGCGAGGACCGCTACGTCCTGGAGAATGCGGGCGCGATCCTGGGCCGGGCCAACCAGGCGCTCGCCACCTTGGAGCGCTACAAGCATCGCCTCGACGAGGTGTCGGGAACCTTGTCCGCGCTGGAGATCGAGGACCTGGTCACCGTCCGCGACGTGGCGTCGGTGGCGCAGCGCCTCGAGATGGTGCTGCGCATCGCCGAGGAGATCGACGACTACGTGCTCGAGCTCGGCACCGAGGGTCGGCTGCTCAGCCTGCAGCTCGACGAGCTGGTCGCCGGCGTGAGCAACGACCGCGACCTGGTGATCCGGGACTACCTACCGGCCCACGGGCGGGCCCGGAGCGCGGAGGAGACGCTGGCCGACCTGCAGGCATTGTCCGCGGTCGACCTGCTCGAGCTCGGCGCGGTGGCCCGGGCACTCGGGCTCGGCGCGGCGGAGGCCCTCGATGCGGCGGTGAGCCCCCGCGGCTACCGGCTGCTGGCCAAGGTGCCGCGACTGCCCAACGCGGTCGTGGAGCGGCTGGTCGACCACTTCGGGCACCTGCAGAAACTGCTCGCGGCCAACATCGACGACCTGCAGATGGTCGAGGGGGTCGGCGATACCCGGGCCCGGTCGGTTCGCGAGGGCCTCTCCCGTCTCGCGGAGTCCAGCATCCTGGAACGCTACGTCTAACCTGGGGTGACCGCGAAGTAGGCCCGCTGCGGCTCGCCGCCGATCAGGGCGGCCTCGGCCCAGTAGCCGCCCGGGCGGGCCAGCCGGTTGGTGGCGCTGCACGAGTCCGGGTTGACCTGACCGTCCCACTTGTACGAGTAGACGACTGCCGAGCGGGGACGGACCACGACGTTCTTGGCGGGCAGCGCATCAGGGCAGCTGCTGCTCTGCCACACGACGACGGGGACGGAGACGATGCGCGTCTCGAGCAGGCTCGGCGTGATGCCGAGCGAGCAGGTCGAGCCGTCGGCGGTCGACATCGCCAGCCCTACCGTCGTGCCGACACCTACCGGGGCGTCATGCACGACGACGCGGAGCCGCACCGTCGAAGGGTCGCACGGGCCGCTCGGGGCCGACGGCCGGTGCTGTCTCGAGGGAGGGGCACCCGGAGTCGGGTCGCTGGCTGTGGGGTCGCTGGCTCTCGGGTCGCTCGCTGGGGCGCCCCCGCTGGGGCTGTGCGCCCCCGGCGCTGGATGATGCAGCGCCGGATGATGCCTCGCCGGCGGGTGACGCGCCGGCGGGTGACCGCCGGGGGTGGTTCCGGTGGTGGTCGGCGTCCTCGCTGGGTTAGCCGCCGCATCGCCACCACCGCCGACGCCTGGCACCACCCACCAGACGAGGCCCCCGAGAGTCACCACCACGACGACCAGCAGCAGCCGCCTCGTCCAGTAGACCCGAGGTGGGAGCGGTCCTCTCGGGCTCATCACCGTGCTCACGCGTCCACGCTAAGCCCGCGTCCGGGGGATCCGTGGGATCATCATGGCGACATGCCCGACTGTCCTGTCCACCCTCCGCTCCTCGCGTGGTACGCGAGCCATGCGCGGGACCTGCCGTGGCGGCGACGCGACGCTTCTGCGTGGCACGTCCTGGTCAGCGAGATGATGCTCCAGCAGACGCCGGTGGCCCGGGTACTGCCGGTGTACGACGCGTGGGTGGCCCGGTGGCCGACGCCTGGCGCGCTGGCCGGTGACCGACCCGGGGAGGCCGTGCGCAGGTGGGGCCGGCTCGGCTATCCGCGCCGCGCCTTGCGTCTGCACGAGGCAGCCAAGGTGATCGACACCCTGCACGGCGGCGAGGTACCGCGGGACCCCTTCGCCCTGCGCTCGCTGCCAGGCGTCGGCGACTACACGGCGGCCGCGGTGCTGGCCTTCGCCTACCGCAGGCGGGTCGCAGTGCTCGACACCAACGTCAGGCGGGTGCTCGGCCGGGTGCAGCGTGGCGTGGCGCTACCCCCTCCGACCGTCACCACCATGGAGCGATCCTTCGCCGAGGAGAGCCTTCCCGACGACCCGGAGGCCGCGGCCGTCTGGAGCGTCGCGGTCATGGAGCTCGGCGCGCTGGTGTGCACCGCCCGAGCACCGGCCTGCCCACGCTGTCCGGTGGCGTCGTCCTGCGCCTGGCGGGCGGCCGGACGCCCCCGACCGCTCGACCCGCGCACCAAGGCCCAGGCCTACGCGGGGTCCGACCGGCAGTGCCGGGGTCGCATCCTGCAGGCGGTGCGAGACGCCGATGCCCCCCTGACCGAGCCCACCCTCGCCGTCACCTGGGAGGACACCGCGCAACGCCATCGAGCTCTCGCCTCCCTGCTCGCCGATGGTCTCGTGGTGCAGGTTGGTGATGGCTTGTTCGACCTGCCTTAGCCGGTCGGCTCCTGCCGGAGCGGCGGCCACCTCCGGACGGTGGCCGGGTCAGGTGCCCGACTCGGACACCGTCTCCTCGACCGGCGGCACGTCGGGCAGCTCCGACTTGGGGGTGCCGGTGAAGGTGAAGTGAGCCTCGCTGTCGGTCTCGTCGACGTCGACGAGCACGATCTGGCCGGGGCCCACCTCGCCGTAGAGCATCTTCTCGGCGAGCACATCCTCGAGGTCACGCTGGACCGTGCGTCGCAGCGGCCGGGCGCCGAGGACCGGATCGAAGCCTCGCGTGGCGAGCAGCTTCTTGGCCGCGGTGGTCAGCTCGAGCGCCATATCACGGTCCTTCATCCGGAGTTCGACGGCGTCGATCATGTAGTCGACCATGTGGATGATCTCGTCCTGGGTCAGCGGCGGGAACACGATGATCTCGTCGACCCGGTTGAGGAACTCCGGACGGAAGTGCTGCTTGAGCTCCTCCGACACCTTCGCCTTCATCCGGTCGTAGGATCCCTGCTGGTCGCTCGACTGGCTGAAGCCGAGGCTCATGCTCTTCGCGATGTCGCGGGTGCCCAGGTTGGTGGTCATGATGATCACGGTGTTCTTGAAGTCGATCACCCGGCCCTGCGAGTCGGTGAGCCGGCCCTCCTCGAGGATCTGCAACAGCGAGTTGAAGATGTCGGGGTGTGCCTTCTCGACCTCGTCGAACAGCACGACGGAGAACGGCTTGCGACGGACCTTCTCGGTGAGCTGGCCGCCCTCCTCGTACCCCACGTAGCCGGGAGGGGAACCGAACAGCCGAGAGATGGTGTGCTTCTCGGAGAACTCGCTCATATCGAGCTGGATGAGCGCGTCCTCGTCGCCGAAGAGGAACTCGGCCAGCGTCTTCGACAGCCAGGTCTTCCCGACTCCTGAGGGGCCGGCGAAGATGAACGAGCCACCCGGCCGCTTCGGGTCCTTCAGCCCGGCCCGGGTACGGCGGATCGCCCGCGAGAGCGCCTTGATCGCCTCGTCCTGCCCGATGACGCGCTTGTGGAGCTCCTCCTCCATGCGCAGCAGCCGGCCGGACTCCTGCTCGGTGAGCTTGACGATCGGGATGCCGGTCGCCGTAGCGAGCACCTCGGCGATCAGCTCCTCGTCGACCTCGGCGACGACGTCCATGTCGCCGGCCTTCCACTGCTTCTCCCGCTCGGCCTTCGCCGCGATCAGCATCTTCTCGCCGTCACGAAGCGAGGCGGCCACCTCGAAATCCTGGGCGTCGATGGCGCCTTCCTTCTTGCGGCGGATGTCGGCGATCTTGTCGTCGAACTCGCGCAGGTCCGGGGGTGCGGTCATCCGGCGGATCCGCAGCCGCGCACCGGCCTCGTCGATCAGGTCGATGGCCTTGTCGGGCAGGAAGCGGTCGCTGATGTAGCGGTCGGCCAGGGTCGCCGCAGAGACCAGCGCCTCGTCGGTGATCGTCACCCGGTGGTGAGCTTCGTAGCGGTCCCGCAGTCCCTTCAGCATGTCGATGGTGTGCGCTATCGACGGCTCGGCCACCTGGATGGGCTGGAACCGCCGCTCGAGCGCCGCGTCCTTCTCCAGATGCTTGCGATACTCGTCGAGCGTCGTGGCGCCGATGGTCTGCAGCTCACCGCGGGCGAGCATGGGCTTCAGGATGCTGGCCGCGTCGATCGCCCCCTCGGCGGCTCCGGCGCCGACCAGGGTGTGGATCTCGTCGATGAACAGCACGATGTCGCCACGGGTGCGGATCTCCTTCAGCACCTTCTTGAGGCGCTCCTCGAAGTCGCCGCGGTAGCGCGAGCCGGCGACCAGCGCCCCGAGGTCGAGGGTGTAAATCTGCTTGTCCTTGAGCGTCTCCGGCACGTCGCCCTTGACGATGTTCTGCGCGAGGCCGGCGACGATCGTGGTCTTGCCGACGCCGGGCTCGCCGATCAGGACCGGGTTGTTCTTGGTCCGGCGGGACAGGATCTGCATGACCCGCTCGATCTCCTTGTCCCGGCCGATGACCGGGTCGAGCTTCCCTTCCCGCGCAGACTGGGTGAGGTTCTGGCCGAACTGGTCCAGCACCAGCGAGGAGGACGGCGCCCCCTCGGCCGGAGCGCCGGCGCTCGCGGTCTCCTTGCCCTGGTAGCCGCTGAGCAGCTGGATCACCTGCTGGCGGACCCGGTTCAGGTCGGCACCCAGCTTGACCAGCACCTGGGCGGCGACCCCCTCGCCCTCGCGGATCAGCCCGAGCAGGATGTGCTCGGTGCCGATGTAGTTGAGGCCCAGCTGCAGGGCCTCCCGCAAGCTGAGCTCGAGGACCTTCTTGGCCCGCGGGGTGAAGGGGATGTGGCCGCTCGGCGCCTGCTGACCCTGGCCGATGGTCTCCTCCACCTGGGCCCGCACGGCCTCGAGCGAGATGTTCAGGCTCTCGAGCGCCTTCGCGGCGACGCCCTCACCCTCGTGGATGAGGCCGAGCAGAATGTGCTCCGTGCCGATGTAGTTGTGGCTGAGCATGCGTGCCTCTTCTTGGGCCAGTACGACGACCCGACGGGCACGGTCGGTAAACCGCTCGAACATATCCTCACCGCTCCTTGATAGCGCCTCACGTCCCATGCTAGTCGGGCCCTCCGACCAACCCCTTGGTCTTCGCGCGACGGGCCCCTCCTCGTCCACAGGTGCCATGCACAACGCCGGGCCGCGTCGGGGTGTTCCGGGGTACGCCGACAGCAAAGGACCGCCCGCCGAGAGGCGTCTCCGACGGGCGGTCGCAGGTACGGCGTGAGGTGTGACGGGGGTGGGTCCGTGATCCCCGACCGGACCGCACCCGTCATCGCCTGGGAGCGTGCGGGGCCGAGCTAGTGCGCGCCCTCGTAGGCGGCCCGGACCTCGGCGGAGATTCGACCCCGGTCCGAGACCGCGTACCCGTTGCCGCGAGCCCAGTCTCGGATCTGTGCGGTGCTGGGTCCGCTGGTGCCGCGACGTGCGGAACGCCGGGCGCGCGGGGTGGTCCGCCGCGCTGACCCGATGTACTTCGAAAAAGAATCGCGCAGCTTGGTGGCGTTCTTTTCGGAGAGGTCGATCTCGTAGGTAATTCCGTCGACGCCGAACAGCACGGTCTCTGTTGCCTCGCCGCCGTCGATGTCGTCCTCGAGTACGATATGGACACGTTGAGCCATGATCAAACCTTTCGTGGGTGGGGGAGTCAGGACACGATAGCACCGCGCGAGGCCAGGCCACAGCAGCGGCATTGTTGAGCACCTCTACTCGGGGCGCAACAGGGGAAACATCATGGTCTCCCGGATGCCCGTCCCGGTGATAAGCATCAACAACCGGTCGACTCCCATCCCCAGGCCGCCGGCGGGAGGCATCCCGAATTCCAACGCCCTAAGGAAGTCCTCGTCAAGGTCCATGGCCTCGGAATTTCCTGCGGCGGCCTGTAAGGACTGCTCAACCAGCCGCTCGCGCTGGATCACCGGGTCATTCATCTCGGAAAAGGCGGTAGCCAACTCGACGCCGTTGATGACCAGGTCGAACGCCTCTACGACGTGCGGATCGTGCCGGTGAGCCTTTGCCAGTGGCTTGACCTCGGCTGGATAGTCCCGGACGAACGTCGGTGCCAGCAATGTGTGCTCGACGAGTTTTTCGTATAGCTCGAGAGCGATCGCACCGGCGCCCCACGCGGGCCGTATTTCGACGCCATGCATCGCCGCCAGCCGCCGTGCCTCTTCGGTCGTGGTCTGAGCGGTCACGGATTCGCCGACCGCCTCCGACACGAGATCGAGCAGCGTGGCATGCCGCCAGGTCCCCGCCAGGTCGATCGTCGACCCATCCCGCGCGTTGACCACGGTGCTCCCGACCGACGCGGCGGCCGCCCCGACCAGGTCCTGCACCAACGTCGCCATCGTGTTGTAGTCGCCGTACGCCTGGTAGGCCTCGAGCATGGAGAACTCCGCCGCATGGGTGGAGTCGATGCCCTCGTTGCGGAATATCCGGCCGATCTCGTAGACCCGCTCGAAGCCGCCCACCAGCGCCTTCTTGAGGTCGAGCTCGAGCGCGATGCGCAGCAGCATGTCCTGGTCGAACGCGTTCAGCCGGGTCCGGAAGGGCCGGGCGGCCGCGCCGCCGTTGGTCAGCTGGAGCACCGGTGTCTCCACCTCGACAAACCCACGCGCGTCGAGGCTCGCCCGCAGCGAGGCAAGCACAGCAGCCCGGCTGCGCACCATGGCCCGGGCCGCGGGTCGCACGATCATGTCGATGTAGCGCAGCCGCACCCGCGCCTCCTCCGACATTGGCTGGTGTTCGTTCGGCAGTGGCCGCAGGGCCTTGGCGGCGATCCGCCACCCGCGGGCCTGGATCGAGAGCTCGCCACGTCGGCTGGTGACGACCTCGCCCGCGACCGCGAGGTGGTCGCCGATGTCCACGAACGCCTTGAACTGCGCGAGTGACTCCTCGCCGACCTCGGCGAGCGACAGCATCACCTGGAGCTCGGTGCCATCCCCCTCGCGCAGCCGGACGAAGCACAGCTTTCCGGTGTCGCGCAGGAAGATCACCCGCCCGGTCACGGCGACCTCGAGACCGGTGCGACAGTCCGGCCCGAGCTGTTCCGGGTCGTACGCGGACGTGATCTCGGCCAGCGTGTGGGTGCGGTCGACGGTGGTCGGGTACGGCGACTGACCCTCCGCTAGCAGGCGCTCACGCTTGTCCCGACGAACCCGCATCTGCTCGGGCACGTCGAGGTCGGAAACCTCCTCGTTCGTTGGTTCAGGCCGGTCCGACATGCGCGAAACGCTACGGCATCGGGACCCCTGGCGGGGACGACCGATCAGGCGTTGCGGTCGAACGCGATCCGCATGCCGTGCAGTGTCAGACCCGGCTCATGGCGCGTCACTGTCTCGCATTCGCCGACCACGGCCGGGGCCAGCACGCCGGTGGCGATCACCGTCAGATCGTCGATGGGAACGCGCAGTTCGCCCGCGATCCTGCGCACAACCCCGTCGACGAGGCCCGCGCAACCGAAGACCGCGCCGGCCTGCAGGGCCTCGACGGTGTTCTTGGCGACCACGCTGCGGGGTCGCACCAGCTCGACCTGGCGTAGCTGGGCGGCGCGCTCCGCGAGCGCCGCCAGCGAAATCTGGAGACCCGGCGCGATGGCCCCGCCGATGTACTGACCCGCCTCGTTCACGACGTCGAAGGTGGTGGCGGTCCCCAGCGCGACCACGACACAAGGGGCCCCGCCCAGGTCTATCGCCGCGAGGGCGCGCGCGATCCGGTCGGTGCCGACCTCCCGCGGATTGTCCATCAACACCGGTAGCCCCGTCCGCACGCCGGGCCCGAGCACGAGCGCGCGAACCCCGGAGAAGGTGTCGTCGAGCAGAGCGCGCAGCTCGTGCAGCAGCGCAGGCACCGTCGAGCAGACACACACGCCGTCGACGACCGGCTCTTCGACCGCCGCCTGCAGCCCGGTCAGCAGGAGGCGCCACTCGTCAGCCGTCCGGAGTGGCTCCGTCGAGAGCAGCCACTGCCGGTCGAGGACCGACCCGGTGAACAGCCCCACCGTGGTGTGGGTGTTCTCGACGTCGATACAGATCAGGCTCATGGCAGACCCACCGCCACGGCGGCGTTGTCGATCAGCCGCGTCGACCCCACCCGCGCGGCCACCAGCAGCCGCCCCTCGCCGCGGGCCGGGGGGGCGTCAAGCAGCACTCCGCGCAGCTCGAGGTAGTCGGTGACAACTTCGGGCCGGGCGGCCAGTGCCTCGCCGGCGGCCGCGAGGACCGCGGCTGCTCCGGCTGGCCCGGCCTGCTGACCCACGGCCAGAGCATGGCTGAGGGTGAGCGCGGCTCGGCGCTCGTCGGCGCCGAGATAGCGGTTGCGTGAGCTCAACGCCAGTCCGTCGGGGGCGCGGACCGTCTCCACGGAGAGGATCACGACCGGCAGGCAGAGGTCATGCACGCACTGCCGGACCAGCGTGAGCTGCTGGTAGTCCTTGGTGCCGAAGACGGCGAATTCCGGTTCGACCAGCCCGAACAGCTTGGTGACCACGGTGAGCACTCCGCGAAAATGGCCCGGGCGGCTGACCCCCTCGAGCTCGTCGGCCAACGGGCCGGGATCGACGGTTACCTGCGGGTTCCCGCCGGGATAGACATCGTCGACCGCCGGGGCGAACACCACGTCGACGCCGATCGCCGAGCAGCGCTCGAGGTCTGCGTCGAGGGCCCTCGGGTATGAGGCAAGGTCCTCGCGGGGCCCGAACTGGAGGGGGTTGACGAAGATCGAGACCACCACTGAGTCGGCAGCACGACCTGCCGCGGCCACCAACGCGTCGTGGCCTTCGTGCAGGGCCCCCATCGTCGGGACCAGCGCGACCCGGGACCTTGCCGAACGTGGTCCGAGGGCAGCGGCCAGCTGGTCTCTCGTCTCGGCGAGCCTCACACAGCCGACCGGGTCAGCGCGTCGTTGAGAATCTCGACGAGTGCCGCGGCCCGGCGGGGCTCGAGGCGTCCGTCGGCGACCGCGTGATCGGCAGTGACGCGGGCCATGGCGACGTACGACCCCAACGACTCGCGCGAGACTTCGGCGAGGGTGCTCAGGTGGGCCCGCACCGTCTTCAGGTCGCCGCGGACGGTCGGCCCGGTCAGTGCTGCGTCGCCGTAGTCGAGGGCGTTGTCGAGCGCGGCGCCGAGCAGTGGCCGCAGGACCGCCGCCGGGTCGTCGGACCCAGCCGCGCGCAGCAGCCGCATAGCCTGGCTGACCAGCTTCACCAGGTGGTTGGCGCCGTGCGCCAACGCGGCGTGGTAGAGCTCGCGGTTCTCTTCGGCCACCCACATGATGCGGCCGGCCAGCGCGGTGGCGAGCTCCTCCGCCAACGGGCGCTCGGCCACCCCACAGGTCACGCCGAACATGCACCCCGGCAACCGCTCGAGGTCGACGTGTGTGCCGGTGAAGGTCATCGCGGGATGCATCGCGACCCCGTAGGCCCCGATCTCGGTGGCCGGGCGAAGGATCCCCGCCCCGTGCAGCCCGCTGGTGTGCACGACGTACTGCCCCCGCCCGATCGCGCCGGACGCGACAAGCATGCGGACCACGTTGTCCAGGGCGTCGTCGGGCACGGCCAGCAGCACCAGGTCGCACGACTTGGCGACCGTGGTCGGCTTGGCGGTACGGACGCCCGGGAGAAGGGTCTCGATCCTCAACCGTGAGGCGGCGGACTCGCCGGCGGCGGCGGCGATGGGGTACCCGGCCGAGCGCAGCGCGCCCGCGAGTACGGCGCCGACCCGGCCGGCGCCGATGACGCCGACCGAGAGCAAAGGGGTCATCACAGTTCTCGCCCTTCCCGTTCCAGTCCCGCGAGGGGATCCAGACGTTCTTGCGAAAGTAGCCCCGGTGAATGGGGTGCCTGCAGTCTATCGCCGCAGGTCAGCGAAGCCAGGTGGTGGCCGCGCGGACGGCGTCGGAGAGCTCCGTGAGCTGCTCCGTCACCCGGTCCGGAGCGGTCCCTCCGCGGCCGTTCCGCGCCGCGATCGACCCCTCGACGGTCAGTACCTCGCGTACGGCCGGCGTGAGGTACGGCGAGATGCCGGTCAGGTCGCCGTCGGTGAGCTCGTCCAACCCGACGCAGAGGTCCTCACAGCGCCGTACACATGCTCCGGCGATCTCGTGGGCCTCGCTGAAGGGAACCGCCTGCCGCACCAGCCACTCCGCGAGGTCGGTCGCGAGCGAGAAGCCGGCCGGCGCCAGGCACGCCATCCGGGCTCGGTCGAAGGTCAGCGTCGCGACCAGGCCGGTCATCGCGGGCAGCACCAGCTCGAGGGTGCGGACGGAGTCGAAGACCGGTTCCTTGTCCTCCTGGAGGTCGCGGTCGTAGGCCAGGGGCAGGCCCTTCAGCGTCGCCAGGAGGCCGGTCAGGTTGCCGATCAGTCGGCCGGCCTTGCCCCGGGCCAGCTCGGCGATGTCGGGGTTCTTCTTCTGCGGCATGATGCTCGAGCCGGTCGCGTACGCGTCGTCCAGGGCGACGAAGCCGAACTCGCGCGTCGACCAGATCACCACGTCCTCGGCGAGCCGGGACAGGTCGACGCCGAGCTGGGCGGCGACATACGCGGCCTCCGCCACCAGGTCGCGGGCCGAGGTCGCGTCGATGCTGTTCGCCGCCGAGTCGGCGAAGCCGAGCTCTCGCGCGACCTCCCGGGGGTCCAGACCGAGCGACGTGCCGGCCAGCGCTCCCGCCCCGTACGGCGACTGGTCGGCCACCCGGGCGTCCCAGTCCCGGAGCCGGCCGAGGTCACGGACCAGCGGCCAGGCGTGCGCGAGCAGGTGGTGGGCGAGCAGCACCGGCTGCGCGTGCTGGAGGTGCGTCCGGCCCGGCATCGCGGTGCCGAGGGAGCCTTCCGCCTGGTGGCGGAGCGCCTCGACCAGGGCCACCGCGAGAGCGGCGATGGTTCGCAGATGCTCCCGCAGGTAGAGCAGGACCAGCGTCGCGATCTGGTCGTTCCGGGAGCGTCCGGCACGCAGCCGGCCACCCGCCGACGGGCCGACGATCGCGATGAGACCTCGCTCGAGTGCGCTGTGCACGTCCTCGTCGGCGCTCACCGGGGAGAACGAGCCGTCGAGCACCCGGCCCTCGAGCTCGTCGAGTCCCCTCTGGAGCCGCTCCGCCGCGGCTGGCTCGAGCAGCCCCGCGCGCAGCAAGGCCCGCGCATGGGCCCGCGATCCCGCCAGGTCGTAGGGAGCGAGCGCCCAGTCGAAATGGGTCGAGCGGGAGAGCTCTGTCAGTGCCCGCGACGGGCCGGCGCGGAACCGGCCTCCCCACAGCCGGGTCTGCTCAATGTCGCTCACGCGTCGGGCCAGGCGACCGCATTGCCGGCGCCCCGCTGGTCCCGCCGGGCTGCCAGCTTGCTGGGCAGCCCCCACAGCTCCACGAACCCCTTGGCGAGCGACTGGTCGAAGGAGTCGCCTGCGTCGTAGGTGGCCAGGTTGAAGTCGTACAGGCCCGTCGTGCTGCGGCGCCCGGTCGGTACGGCGCGGCCGGAGTGGAGAGTCATCCTGATGTCGCCGGTCACGGCCACCTGGGAGGAGGCGACGAACGCGTCGAGCGACTGCTTCAGTGGTGAGAACCACAGGCCGTCGTACACCAGCTCGGCCCAGCGCTGGTCCACCGTTTTCTTGAAGCGGGCGAGGTCGCGCTCGACCGTTACCGACTCGAGCTCCTGGTGGGCGGTGATCAGCGCGATGGCACCGGGCGCCTCGTACACCTCCCGGCTCTTGATGCCGACCAGCCGGTCCTCGACGACGTCGAGCCGGCCGACACCTTGGGCACCGGCCCGCTGGTTGAGCTGCTCGATGGCCTCGAGCATGGTCATGGGCAACCCGTCCACCGCTACCGGCATCCCGTCGACGAACGAGATCACCACCTCGTCCGGCTCCCGGGTGACCGCGGGGTCGGCGGTGTAGGCGTAGACCTCCTCGATCGGCGCGTTCCAGATGTCCTCGAGGAAGCCCGTCTCGACCGACCTGCCCCAGACGTTCTGGTCGATCGAGTACGGCAACCGCTTCGTCACGTCGATGGGCAGATGGTTGTCGACGGCATACTCGATCGCCTTCTCCCGGGTCCACGCGTAGTCGCGTACGGGGGCGATCACGTCGAGGTCCGGGGCGAGCGACCCGACACCGACCTCGAAACGCACCTGGTCGTTGCCCTTGCCGGTGCAGCCATGGCTCACCGTCGAGGCGCCGTGCGCGCGTGCGACGGCAACCAGGTGCCTGACGATCAGGGGACGTGACAGGGCCGAAACGAGCGGGTAGCGGTCCATGTAGAGAACGTTCGCCTGCAGCGCCGGCAGGCAGAACTGCTCCGCGAACTCGTCCTTCGCGTCGACCACCACGGCCTCGACGGCGCCGCAGGCGAGGGCGCGTTCGCGGATGACCTCCAGGTCCTCACCCCCCTGGCCGACGTCGACCGCGACGGCGACGACCTCCGCCCCGGTCTGCTTGCCCAACCAGCCGATGGCTACGGAGGTGTCCAGGCCACCGGAGTATGCGAGCACGATTCGGTCGCTGGAGTTGGTCATCTCTGCTCCACGTTGTCGGGGTGCGCCGGAGGCGCTGGGTGGTCATCGGGCGGGTGCCCATGGCCGGCCAGGGCAAGCAGTTTCGCGGCAAGTGCCTGGCCGCCTTTCGGTGAGCGGCTGATCACCACAACGGTGTCGTCACCGGCGATGGTGCCGAGCACTCCGGCGAGGCCCACGCGGTCGAGCGCCGAACCGAGAAACTGGGCCGCCCCCGGCGGGGTCCGGAGCACGACCAGGTTTGCCGACGCCTCGGCACTGACCAGCAGCTCGGCACACAGCCGCGCCAGCCGCTGCCCGGAGGCCACCGTCTCGGTCCCCGCCCATGGTCTCCGGTCGCCACCTTCGCTCGGGACCGCATAGACCAGCCCGCCCCCTGCGCCTCGCACCCGGACGGCGTCCAGCTCGACGAGGTCACGCGAGAGAGTGGCCTGGGTGACTATCACGCCCTCGTCGCCGAGCAGCTCGATGAGGTCGACCTGCGACCGCACCGGGCGGCGGTTCAGCAGGTCCACGATGCGCTGCTGGCGAGCGGCCTTGGTCGTGGGCTGGGTCACCGCTCGACTCCGCGCGCCGGCGACCGTCCGACCAGCCCCCGGGCTCGGTTCAACCGTTGCTCCGCTGATGGCGGGCGTAGCACTCTGCCCAGGCCGCGGGGTCGGAGAGGCGGTGGTCGGCGCTGTAGTCGACGACGAGCACCTCCGACCGAAGGGGGTCCGCGACCTGGGCGGAGCAACCATGGGGAAGGGTGATGAAGACGACGTCGTGGTCCGCGAGTGTCTGCGCGGTGGTGTCCTGCACGACCCGGTCGGTGAGCGTCAGCAGGTGGGGGTGCAGCTCGGACAGCAGCTTTCCCCCGGCGGACCCGCTGGCGCCCGCGACGACGACCTTGACCACGACATCCCACCCTGACTCGACCACTGCTGACCGAAGACAGTCTGCATGAACTCTCAGTAGAGCGCAAACTCATACATCGCTCAGGCGGTGCGGTATTGCCTCAATCGGCGCTGAGGGCGGCAGTAGGAGAGAGCCGGACGGCGCGCCGCGACGGCAGCACAGAGGCGAGCACCCCGGCCGCCACGGCGACCCCAACGATCAGCAGCAGCCGAGCGAGCGGCAGCGCCAGCGTGGGCGATGTGGTGGTCGCCCCCTGCAGCAGAGTCAACGTGCCGGCCCATCCGTAGGCCACCCCCAGCGCCGTGCCCAGCAAGGCCGCCGAGCCCGCCATCAGGAGGGCCTCGTTCGCGAGCAGCAGGCGGAGCTGGCCGGTGGTCAGGCCGAGCGCTCGCAGCAGGCCGTGCTCACGGGTCCGTTCGATGACCGAGAGGCTGAGGGTGTTCCCGACTCCCACCAGCGCGATCACCACGGCGACGCCGAGCAACGCCGTCGCGACGAGGAGCAGCATCGCGATCGTGCGGTCGTACGTCGACCGTTTCGCGAACCCGCCGGCCACCACGAGCGGGCGCGCCGGGGATGCCGCGGCGATGGCGTCCTGGACGCCGGCCACCGCGGTCTGCGGATCCGCGTGGGCCGCCAGCTCCGCGAAGAGCGCTACCGGTCTCGGATGGCCACCGAGGCCCTCGAGCACTGCCGGCGCGACGAGCATCGGTCCTCCGATCAGGCTGCTGAGGATCGGCGTGACGCGCACCGCCACCCCGCCGCCCGCCCGCAGGGTGAACGGCTTCGAGCCGTGGGGCAGCTGCGCCTGCGACCCTACCGGGACGACCACGACGCCGGCCCGAGCAAGCTCGGCTCGCAGCTCGGGGTCCCTGATTACTTTCGCGTCGGCCACGCTCAAGGAGCCCACCAGCAGGTGTCGATGCCCGGTCTGCACCCTCAGTCCGTCCAGGGCCGCCACCCGCCGTACGCCGTCGACCTGACGAGTGGCCTCAAGCAGGCGTTGTGTGACGGCTCCCCCGGAGACCGTCAGGTCGACGGGGGCGACCCGGTCGAGGGCACCGGACTCGGTAGCCGAGACCGAAGCCGCGCCGACCGACATCATCGACATCAGCGTCACTCCCACCAGCAGGGCGCCCGCGGTGGCCGCCGTCCGTCTCGGGTTTCGCGTGGCGTTGAGTACCGACAGCTCGAGCGGCACCCCGCCTCTCCACCTACGTGGCAGGACCCGGACCACGTTGCCCGCCAAGCGAATTGCAGCCGGTACGACGATCGTCGTCAGCAGCAGCACGCCGACGAAGGAGATCAGGCCACCGGCGATCCCCGGCATTAGCCGGCCGGACTGCACCGCGACTGCGAGCAGCATGCTGCCGACCACACCGAGAAGGACACCCAGGCCGGCCTGCCCGGCGCCTGCTCGAGAGCGGATCGTGACGGGCGCAACCTGACTGAGGGCGGTGAGCGGCGCTACCCGTGACGCCCACCACGCCGGCGCCACGGCGGCGGCCAGCACCATCATCAGTCCACCGACGAACGGGAGCACGAGTGTCGTCATCCCCGGCGCGACGCTGGACAGCGGGACATCCACCGAGCTTCGATTCGCTGCGGCGACCAGCAGCGCCGACAACCCGATCCCCGCGCCGGTGCCGACGGCAGCGGCGCACACGCCGAGCAGACCGGCCTCCCCGACCGAGATGGTGAACACCTGCCAACGCGCGGCGCCCACGCACCGCAGGAGGGCGAGGTCCCTGATCCGCTGGGTCATCACGATCCGGAAGGTGTTGACGATCACCAGCCCAGCGACCAGCAGGGCGACGATCGCGAAGCCCTGCAGGAACCTGCCGATCACGTCGACCTGGTTGGTCAGACTACTGAGCGCCTCCTGCCGCAGCGAGTCAGCGGTCACCGCGGCGAGACCTGGAGCGAGACTCCGCACGCGTTCGGCCAGGATGGACTGCGAGAGGCCTGGCGACCCACGCATGTCGAGCTCACCCCAGGTGTCGCTCACCAGCCACCTGCGCAGGGCATCCGGCCCGGTGAAGATCGGGCTGACCCCCACGGCCCCTCGAGCCGGCGCCACGAGGCCGACCACGATCACCGTACGTGCAGGTGATGCTCCTGACCCGACGAAGAGGTGAGTGCCGAGGGTGACGTCCTGGGCGGCAGCCAGGTTGGCGTCGACGATGACCTGGTCAGGGCCGCGGGGATACTTCCCGGCGGTCAGCGCCTGCCACCGAAGGGCGGGCGAGGCCGGCATCTCCGTGACTGCGACCGAGCCAGGCGCGTGCCCGGCCGGCCAACCGATCTGGACGTAGGCCGAGCGGACCTCCGCTGCGGCCGCGACCTCCGGCAGCCGTGAGACGCGCGAAACCAGCGCGGTCGTCGACTTGTCGGAGGGGTAGGCGACCACGTCGGTCTTGCCGTACTGGGGCGCGACCGCGTCGGCTGCCCCCGCCCTCGCTGCGGCGATCAGCGACAGGGTCGCCGCGCAGAACCCGACGCCGAGGAGCATGGCGACGAACGTCGCCACGTACCGGCGCCGGTGCTGGCGCCAGGATGCGATCGTCAGCCCGACCATCACTCACTCACCGACTCGGCCGAGGGCTGCCAAGACGGACTCGGTGGTGGGCTCGAGGACCTCACCCACGATGCGGCCGTCGGCCAGCAGGACCACCCGGTCCGCGTAGGAGGCTGCGACGGGGTCATGAGTGACCAAGACCACGGTCTGCCCGAGCTCGCGCACCGAGGTGCGCAGGAACCGCAGGAGCTCGGCACCGGTACGGCTGTCCAGGTTGCCGGTCGGCTCGTCTGCGAAGACCACCTCCGGTCGGGTGACTAACGCCCGGGCCACCGCGACCCGCTGCTGCTCGCCGCCGGAGAGCTCCGAGGGGCGATGCCCGAGCCGGCCGGTCACCCCCAGCACCTCGACGACGGAGTCGAACCACCGCCAGTCGGGGTCACGTCCGGCCAACTCGTAGGGCAGCAGGATGTTCTGCTTGGCGCTGAGCATCCCCAGCAGGTTGAACGACTGGAAGATGAAGCCGACTCGGTCCCGGCGCATCCTGGTCAGTCCCGAGTCGGTCAATGCGGAAAGGTTCGTGTGGCCCAGCCAGACGTCACCGGAGGTGACCGTGTCGAGACCGGCCAGACAGTGCATGAGCGTCGACTTGCCGGACCCGGAGGGGCCCATGATCGCGGTCAGCCGAGCCGCGGCGAACGTGACGGACACGCCGTCCAACGCTCGCACGGCCGATGTGCCCTTGCTGTAGACCTTCACCAGGTCAGACGCCTGGACCGCCCCGCCGGCACGCCGCACGCGTTCGGCGGGCTCCTCGGACCGTCCCGTCGGACCCTGCCGTACTTCTGTTACCTCGGTCATCTTGGCTCCTCGCGTCGTCCTCGACGAGATCTCGTCGTACCGAAAACGCTACGGAGCAAGGCGGTTCGTGTCGTCGGCCAGAAGGCTCGACCAAGTGTCAGCCTCAAGGTGTACGCCGAGAGGTCTCAGCAGACGCGAAGGTTGATGCGCTCTCCTGGTAGCCGAGCGGCGGAGATGCCTCGGAACGTCAGGTCGCGGGGCGCGGCCGGACGACGCCCGACTCGTAGGCGAGCACTACGAGCTGCACCCGGTCGCGTAGCCCGGTCTTCATCAAGATCCTGCCCACGTGCGTCTTCACGGTCGCCTCAGCGAGGAACATGCTCGCGGCGATCTCGGCGTTGGACTTGCCTTGGGCGACCTCGAGGAGCACCTCGTGCTCGCGTTCGGTCAGTTCGGTGAGCGCTGCGGATGCCGGCCGACTGTCGTCAGGGAGCAGAGCGGCGAAGTGGGAGATGAGGCGGCGCGTGGTCGAGGGGGCGATGACAGCGTCCCCGCCGTGCACGGCACGGATCGCCTCCAGCAGGTCGTGCGGCGGCACGTCCTTCAGCACGAACCCTGACGCACCGGCCTTCACTGCGGCGAACGCGTACTCGTCGATATCGAACGTCGTCAGCACGATCACCTTCGGCGCCGAGTCGCCGAGGGTCTCGATCAGCGCGCGAGTCGTCTCCACCCCGTTCCGTTTCGGCATCCGGACGTCCATCAGCACCACGTCGACGGGTTCCGCGGCCAATCGGGCGAGGGCTTCCACCCCGTCGCCAGCCTCCGCGACGACCACCATGTCCGGCTGGGACTCCACCAGCATGCCGAACCCAGCGCGCACGAGCTGTTGGTCGTCCACGATGGCGACCCTGATCGGCGGCCTTGTCGTCATCGGACACCCGCGTGGGTCAGCGGCACGGTCGCCTTGAGCTCGAAGCCGCCACCCGGCCGGGCTCGCGTCAGCACCGTGCCGCCGTGCAGCTCGACGCGCTCGCGCATCCCGCGAAGCCCCTGCCCGGTCCCATCGCGACCTGGCCATCCCGAAGCCCCGCTTCCGTCGTCCGCGACGTAGACGGTGAGATCTCGAACGCCGTACTCCAGACGCACGCACGCGTGCACCTGCGACCCGCCGTGCTTCATGGTGTTCGTCAGTCCCTCTTGGACGACCCGGTAGATCGTGAGCGCGGTCCCCCCGTCGACCTCACGTGGCTCGCCCAACACCTCGAGCGTTACCGGGAGCCCGCTCGCGGTCACGTTGTCGACCAGGGCATGGATGTCGGGCACCCCCGGCTGGGGGGCCATGCCCTCCGGACCGTCGTCCTCCCGGAGCAGCCCGAGCAGGCGGCGCATCTCGGCCAGGGCGCTTCGTGAGGAGGCGGCGATGGTCTCCAGCACCCGCTTGGCCGCCTCCGGGTCCCGTTCCGCCGCGTACCGACCGCCGTCGGCCTGTACGACGATCACGGAGAGGCTGTGCGCAACGACATCGTGCATCTCCCGCGCTATCCGCTGCCGCTCGGCCGCAGCGGCGATGACGGCCTGCTGGTCCCGCTCGGCAGCGAGTCGGACGTTCCGCTCCTCCAGCTCGGCCACATAGATGGCACGGGTACGCCGCAGGTCACCCAGGACCCAGCACGTGACGACCGCCAGGTTGGCGGCGAGCATGGGGTAGAGGTCGCTGTTCTGGTGGATGTTGTCGATGCCGCCGCGCCACTGAAGCGGTCCGATCACGGCCCCGAACAGGCTGACGCCGAGGCTGGCCCATCTCGCCCAGGTGGCGCCGTACCGGGCCACCGACGCCACGGACACCAGGATCGCGATGTCACCCCAGATCGGGCTGGAGATCACCCGAAGCTGCAGCAGGCACAGCAACGACACCAAGGCGAAGCTGGTTGCCGGAAACACCCGGCGAACCACCAACGGAGCGATCAGCAGCAGGCTGTAGGAAAGGTAGTAGGGCAACGAGTAGAGGCCGAACTGGAATTGCACCAGGGCCGGGACCGCGATGACGAAGGCGACCAGTGCGTCCACGACGATCGGCGGCACGCGCACCACGTCGTACAGGCTCCTCCGCACAAGGAGAGGCTACGGCGTGCGGCGATCGACCACGTCCACCTTCGGTACGCCCGGGCTGCTACCTGGGGATGACGACTCGACTACCGTGCAGTGGTGGCCGCTTCCTGGGTTCCGATCCCGGCGGCGTGGCAGGAGGCGCTGTACGGCGTCGACGGCTTCTATCGCCGTTTCTGGCCCGCTGACCACTTCCGGACCTCGGCGCAGAGCACACCAGCGTTCGCCGCGGCGCTGGTGGAGTTGGTTCGACGTCACGACCTCACGGCAGTCTGCGACCTCGGCGCCGGACGTGGTGAGCTGCTGACCCAGATCCACCACCTCGAACCAGGGCTCGCCCTCACCGGCGTGGAGATCCGCCCTCGACCCGAGGAGCTTCCGGGCGGCATCGGCTGGGAGCCCGGCCTGCCTTCGGGCTTCCGCGGGCTCCTCCTCGCCAACGAGCTGCTGGATAACATTCCCTGCGATGTCGTCGAACTCGACCGGGACGGTTCGCCTCGCCTGGTCGAGGTGGACCCAGGGAGCGGTGAGGAGCGGCTCGGAGCCGAAGCAGGCGACGAGCAGCTGCAGTGGCTCGAGACGTGGTGGCCGCTCGCGGGTCCCGGACAGCGCGCCGAGGTCGGTTTGACCCGAGACGCCGTGTGGGCAGAGCTTTGCACGGCCAACCCGCAGGCGCTCTGCACCGCTGTCGACTACGGTCACGTCGCCGGTGACCGGCCGACCCGCGGGTCACTGGCGTCGTACCGCGGCGGGGTCCAGACGGCGGTGACCTACGACGGAGAGCACGACATCACCGCTCACGTCGCCGTCGACAGCGTGGCGGCGAAGGTCGCTGGGAGCGTACGTCGACAGCGCGAGGTTCTCCACGACCTCGGCGTCAGCGGAGCCCGGCCGTCGATCGCGGAGGCGACCCGCGATCCCGCCGGCTACGTTCGCAGCCTGGCGCGGGCAACCGAGTCCGTCGAGCTCACCGCGCTGACGAGCTTGGGCGCCTTCTACTGGCTGTCGAGGCAGCCGGCCTCATGCGGCGACGGTCACCGCAGTCCCGCCAGCAGCTCCTCCCGCCCGGAGACGCCGGCCTTTCGGTAGATCGCAGCCAGATGATCGTTGACGGTAAGGACCGAGAGCTGCAGCGCTCGCCCCATGTTGTGAGCCGGCAGGCCGCGCGCGGCCAGTCCCAGAACCTGCACCTCGCGTGGACTGAGGCGGAGCCACCGCCGGGAGCAGCTGTGGCAGCGCGGCGGGCTGCAACACAACAGCTACCGCTCCCGGACCCCCGCCCTTGGTCCTCGCGGCGTGCACGAACAACCAGCGGCCGCTGTTGTCGAGCGGAGTGCAGGCTAGCGCTCATCTCGCGATACTGCCAGAGGTTGCACCCCCCGAGAAGCAGGGAGTGTGACGGCCCTTCCCGACTGCGAGGCTCAGACGACCACCCAACCTCGCCCCGGAAGGGACCACCTCATGAGTCTCCGGATGATCATCGCCCTGGTTGGCAGTGCGGCTCTGCTCTCTGTAGTTGCCGCCGCGGATGCGAGCACCCCGGGCAGCAATGGTCGCCTGGTCTTCTCCCAGGACACCGGCGCCGGTGCGCAGCTCTTCACCATGCGGTCGGACGGCAGCGGTGTTCGACAGGTCACGCACGTCGACGGAGATGCCGTTGCGCCGGACTGGTCGCCCGATGGCAGCTGGATCGTCTTCGAGCTCGACGCCGACCACGCCGGGATCGCCATCATCCGTAGCGGCGGCAGCGGGCTTCGCGACCTCACGCCCACCGGACTGCAGAGCCAGCCGGTGTTCACCCCGGACGGCCGTTCCATCGTCTTCGACCGCTTCATGCCGTCCACCGGTGACGACAGCATCTGGACCATGCGCAGCGACGGCAGCGGCCAACGGCGCCTGACCCGCAACCCGTTCCCAGGCCAAGGAGGCGACCCGACGGTACGGGCCTGCGGAATGCTGACGCACTACCGCGACGGCGAGATCAACGCGTTCACCGGTTCCTATTCACCAGACGGTCGCTGGATCGCCTACCGGCTCGACAACCACGGCAAGTACAGCCTGTCCAAGATCCGGACCTACGGCGTGCTGGCCCAGCCCATCCGCAGGTTCGCCGAGGCGCCGAGATACATCGACTGGGGAACCAACCCCGGCTGACGCCCGGTAACGGCCGGCCGACCGAGTGCGTGGTTCCGCATCCTTGCGGCCCTACACCTACCTACCCCCGCGGGCCTTTCCGGATCCGATCGCGGAACTCCTCGACCCAGTCGTCGTCCACGGGGTAGGTCGAGCTGACCAACCACGTGGCACCCGCGGCGGCGTACTCCTCCACCGAGAAGTCGGGGTTCCATGGCGCCACGACTTCCCAGTCGTCCGGCGCGTCGCCCGCGAGGTACTCGGCGAGGCGGTGCGGCGTGAGCAGCTCACTGCGTCCGATGGGTACGACGCCGTCCCATGTCCTGGCTCGACGGAGCGGCCGCTGGTTGGGGACGACGCCGGCCACCCAGATCGGGGGCCGAGGCAGCTGCACCGGGCCCGGTCGCAGCCAGGCGCGCGCGGTCACATGCGGACCCGCGTGGTCCACGTGGCCGCCGCGGAGCAGCTGGTCGAGCACCAGCAGGCTCTCGTCCAGCATCGCCCCGCGGACCTTGGGGTCGGACTCGTCGCCGAACGCACCGAAGTCGCCCACCGCCGGCTCGCCGAGACCCACGCCGAACGTCACCCGTCCTCCGCTGAGGTGGTCGAGGGTAAGCAGGTGCTTGGCGACGACGTGCACGCGTCGCCGGGTGAGAGGCGTGACCAGGGTGCCGATCCGGACTCGCTCCGTGACCTGCGCGATGGCGCCGAGCAGCACCCAGGGGTCGTGCACGTCGGGCCTGGACTCGGTCGACCACTGGAGGTGGTCCCAGAGGAACACGGCATCCCACCCCGCCGCCTCCGCGTCCTGAGCCATCGTGACGATCGTGGCCGGAGCGGCGAACGGGGGGATGTTGACGGCGTATCTCACGCGACGAAGGTACCGGCCGGCTCCCCCTACGATGAATCGGGTGACCTCCAACACCGAACGCATGGCCGCAGGCGACTGGTACATCAGCGACGAGTCGGTCCTCGAGATCCAACGCGAACGACAGACCCTCATGGAGCTCTACAACGCGACCTCTGTCTCGGACCCGATCCGACGACGCGAGCTGCTCGTGGAGCTGATGGGAGAGATCGGCGACGACATCGAGGTGCGCTCACCGGTGTACGTCGACTACGGCACCAACGTCCACCTGGGGACAGGGGTCTTCCTCAACTACGGCTGTCAGCTCGCCGATGCCGCCCGGATCATTATCGGCGACCACGTCCAGATCGGGCCGAACGTCCAGCTGCTCACACCGCTCCACCCGCTGGAGGCCGGTCGCCGACGCGACAGATGGGAGACGGGCCGGCCGATCACGATCGGCGACAACGTCTGGCTCGCGGGTGGGGTGATCGTCTCGGGAGGGGTCACCATCGGCTCCGACACGGTGGTGGGTGCCGGGTCGGTGGTAACCCGTGACCTGCCGTCGCGCGTACTGGCGGCCGGCAGCCCCGCGAACGTGGTCCGCGCGCTCGACGAGTGACGTGCGTCGTCGTGGGAGCATGAGCGGGTGGCCGACGAACGCATCATCGGGGTTGGTGCCGGCGCCGCCGGGTTCGCCCGCTACGAGCGGGCCGGCCAAGGTCCAGGCAGTGACCTGGCCACCGAGGACATGGTGCTCAACATCGGGCCCCAGCATCCGGCCACCCACGGGGTGCTGCGCCTTCGGGTGACCCTCGACGGCGAGCGCATCGTCGATTGTCAGCCGATCGTGGGATACATGCACCGCGGGGCCGAGAAGCTCTTCGAGGTCCGCGACTACCGTCAGATCATCGTGCTCGCCAACCGGCACGACTGGCTGTCGGCGTTCTCCAACGAGCTGGGTGTGGTGCTGGCGGTCGAGCGGATGCTCGGCATGGAGGTGCCGGTGCGGGCGACCTGGACCCGGATGCTGCTCGCCGAGCTGAACCGGGTGCTCAACCACCTGATGTTCCTGGGCTCCTACCCGCTCGAGATCGGCGCCATCACCCCGATCTTCTACGCCTTCCGGGAGCGCGAGACGATCCAGGAGGTCATGGAGGAGGTCTCCGGCGGCCGGATGCACTACATGTTCAACCGCGTCGGAGGGTTGAAGGAGGATCTGCCGGCCGGTTGGCTGCGCCGTACCTCCGCTGCGATCGCGGCGGTCCGCGGACGCCTGTCGCAACTCGAGGATCTCATTTTCGGAAACGAGATCTTCCGGGCGCGGACGGTGGGCGTCGGCGTGCTGTCACCCGAGCTGATCGCGCAGTACGGCGTGTCCGGCCCGATCGCGCGGGCGTCGGGCGTCGACTTCGACCTGCGGCGCGACGACCCCTACCTCGCCTACGACGAGCTGCTGGCCGACGGGACGCTGCGAATCCCGACCCGGCGCGAAGGGGACTGTCACTCCCGCTTCGGACTGCTGCTCGACCAGGTCAAGGTGTCGCTGGACCTCGCCGACGCGTGCGTCGACCGCCTCGCCGCGCTGCCCCAAGGGCCGATCAATGTGCGGCTGCCCAAGATCCTCAGGGCGCCCGAGGGCAACACCTACGCGTGGACCGAGAACCCGCTGGGGATCAACGGGTACTTCCTGGTGTCGCGCGGTGAGAAGACCCCGTGGCGGCTCAAGCTGCGGACCGCGTCGTTCAACAACATCTCCGTGCTGCCGCGGATGCTGCCCGGCTGCGTGGTGGCCGACATGATCGCGATCCTCGGCTCGATGTTCTTCGTCGTCGGCGACATCGACAAGTAGGCCAGATCATGACCGCCCCCGTCGCCGTTACCCCACTGGCTCCTGGCCCCACACTGGCTATCGTGACGCAGACTTTGTTGTCTCGACTCCCCGGATGGTTCGGAATCCCCGAGTCAAACCGGGAGTATGTCGATGCGGCTCGTCGGCTACCGGGATGGCTCGCCAGCATGGACGGTCGGTCGTGTGGGGTCCTGCTGCTGGAGCGCCGCTACGACGTCGCCGCCGAGATCCACCTGATCGCGGTCGACCCCGAGCTGCACGCCCGAGGCATCGGCACCCGCATGCTGGAACGTGCCGAGGCCGCGCTGCGAAGTGAGGGCCGCACCTTGCTCCAGGTGAAGACGCTCGGACCGAGCCGACCCCACGCCGGCTACGTGGCGACTCGCGCCTTCTACCTGGCTCGCGGCTTCGAGCCGCTCGAGGAGATTGTTGGCCTTTGGCCAGGCAACCCTTGCCTGCTGATGGTCAAGGTGCTGTGAGCGCGCGTGCCGGTGTGTTCCTGGGCGGAGGTTGGCCGTCGCGCGGCGTGATGGTCCACGTCTCGCGACGGCCAACCCCTTCGGGTCAGATCAGGCCCTTGCTGGTGAGGTACTGCTGGGCGACCGCGTCGGGCTGCTCGCGGTTGACGTCGACCTTGAGGTCCAGGGCCGCCAGGTCCGACGTGGTCAACGTCGACGAGAGCTTGTCGAGCAGGGTGGCCACGTCGGGGTTGTCCTTGAGGAAGGCCGTGTTGACCGCCGGGATCAGGTTCTGCGCGGGCTGGATCCCCTTGTCGTCCTGCAGGATCACCAGGTTCTCCTGGTCGAGAGCGCCGTCCGTGGTGGCCACCTCGCCGAGCTGCGCCTCGCCGCTGGTTACGGCGTCCTTGGTCTCCGCGGAGCCGAACCCAGTGCCGAGGATCTTGACGATGTTGATGCCGTACGTGCCCGTGAGCCCACCCTCGCAATCCGACCGTCCCTTGCAGTCCGGGGCGGCGGCCAGCGTGATCGGCTGCCCGAGCGCACCGAGGTCCGACAGCGTGGTGAGGTTGTTCTGCTGGGCGTAGTCCTTGGTCACCGCGAACGCGTTCTGGTCGGTGGCCTCGGCCGGCTGGAGCATGGTGATGCCGGCGTCGTCGGCGAGCGGCTTGAGCGCAGCGAGGGTCTCCTGGGCGCTGTTCTTCGTGATCGAGGGAGCGTTGGCCCCGTTGGCCTGGGTGTTCAGGATGTCGGCCATGCCTGCAAGGTAGTCGGGTACGACGTCGACGGCACCGGACTTGAGCTGAGGCACGTAGACGTCGCGGGTGTCAACGAGATGCACCTCGACCTTGTAGCCGGCGTGCTCGAGGACCTTCTGGTACATCGCCGCCATGATCTGCATCTCGCCGAAGTTCTGCCCGGAGAGCGAGATGGTGCCCTTGTCCCCACCTCCGGGCGTGTCCGAGCCCCCGCCACCTGAGTCGCCGTTGGAGCAGGCTGCCCCGGTAAGGAGGGTCGCTGCCGCCAGGCCGATGCCCAACGCGCGTCGGATCTGCATCCCAGTACCGCCTTCTGTGTCCCGAAGTCGTCCAACGGCTCCGCGTGTCCGGTCGGGCACCGGGTGGCACCCGAGTTGTCAGGTGCCCATCCTCGCACCTGGCGCAAGGGCTCGCCGATATTGTTACGCGACTGCGACCATGGCGGACTGCCGCCTCCGAGCCCGAGCCAGAGGGTTGGCGAGCCGCTCGGTCAGGGCGGCGAAGCCCTCGAGCACGATCGCCACGGCTGCTACCACGATCGCCCCGGCCAGCCCCTTGCCGTAGTCGCTGCGGTAGAAACCTTCGGTTATCACGTTACCCAGCCCGGGGCCGGCCACGAGCGCGGCGATCGTCGCCGTCGCCCAGACCTGCACGAGCGCGAGCCGCAGCCCGGTGAGGATCAGGGGCATCGCCAGCGGGAGCTCGACCGCGAGAAAGAGCTGGGTGCCCTTCATGCCCATCCCTTTGGCAGCCTCCACCGTGTCGCTGTCCACCTCGCGCATGCCGACGTAGCTGTTGGTGATGATCGGCGGCAGCGCGAAGAGCATCAGCGAGATCAGCGTCGTCAGCCCGGCGCGGCCGTACGGTCCCAGCTGCCCGGTTCCGAGCGGTCCGACGGACAGCAGGATCAGCACCGCGAAGGTCGGGACTGCCCTTCCCACGTTGGAGATGTTGATGGCGAGGAAACCTCCCCGGCCGTAGTGACCGAGCACGAGCGCGATGGGGAGAGCGAGCACGAGCGCGAGCACGAGCGCCGTGATCGTCAGCAGCAGCTGTTGACCGAGCTGGACGAGCATGCCCTCGGAACCCGACCAGTTCGCGCCGTTGAAGATGTACGAGAAGGCTTCACCGATCATGGCTCAACCTCGCTTCCAGGTCCACGGGGTCAAGATCTTCTGGGCGGCGAGGAGGACCAGGTCAAGGGCGAGGGCCAGGAGCACACACAGCACGCTGGCCGCCAGGATCTGGGCCTTGAAGTTCTGCCGCACCCCCTCGGCCAGGAGGTTGCCCAGGCCGCCGTACGCGACGATCGAACCGATGGTCGTCAAGGCGACGGTTGAGACCGTGGCCACCCGCAGACCGGCCATGATCACCGGCAGGGCCAGCGGCAGGTCGACCTTCAGGAGCATCCGGTACGGCCCGTAGCCCATGCCGGATGCAGACTCGCGTACCTCGTCCGGTACGGCGCGGAGGCCCGCCAGCGCGTTGCGAACGAGAATCGTCAAAGAGTACAGGGCGAGCCCGATCACCACCGTCTCCTTGGAGATTCCGGTGAAGGGCACCAGCAGAGGGAACAACGCGAGCGACGGGATCGTGTAGACGATTGTCGACGCGCCCAGGATCAGCCCTTCCAGGCGGGCGACTCGCCGGGCCAGGATCGAGAGCGGAAGCGCCAGCAGGAGTCCGAGAAGCACCGAGAGGATCGTGATCTGGGCGTGCTCCTTGGTGGCCGCGACGAGGATGTCTTGCCGGTCGTGCAGGTACGACGGGCACCACCAGTGGTTGACGATCAGGCTGTAGCACGAGTCGGCGGCAGACAAGTCGACGGCAGTCACCGCAGGTACTGTCACGCTATGGACCGTAGCGAAGATTTCATGATCCGGCTGCAGGGGGTGGGCAAGACCTACCCCGGCGGGACCGTCGCGGTCCGCGAGCTCGACCTCGACGTGCCTCGTGGTGAGCTGGTCACTTTGGTGGGACCGTCGGGATGCGGCAAGTCGACGACCCTGAAGATGATCAACCGGCTCATCGAGCCCACCACCGGGCGGATCGAACTCGACGGCGAGGACGTCACACACATGAACCCGGTCAAGCTCCGGCTGCGGATCGGGTACGTGATCCAACAGGTCGGGCTCTTCCCGCACCAGACCGTGCACACGAACGTCGCCACGTTGCCCAAGCTCCTGCGATGGGACCGCAAGCGGACCAATGCGAGAGTCGACGAGCTGTTGACCACGATGGGTCTGGATCCAGCCGAGTTCGCGAACCGCTACCCAAGCCAGCTCTCCGGTGGCCAACGCCAGCGGGTGGGCGTGGCGCGGGCGCTGGCCGCCGACCCCGACGTCCTGCTGATGGACGAGCCCTTCGGCGCCGTCGACCCGGTCGTCCGGACCCGGCTGCAGGACCAGTTCCTGGCGATCCAGGCCACCCTGGCGAAGACCGTGGTGCTGGTGACGCACGACATCGAGGAGGCCGTCCGGCTGGGGGACCGAGTGGCCGTGTTCGAGCCAGGCGGGCGGCTCGCGCAGTTCGACACGCCGGCCCGAGTTCTCGGCGGACCTGCCGACGAGTTCGTCGCGGAGTTCGTTGGTGCAGACCGCGGGTTGCGCCGGTTGGCCGTGACCCCGATCGACGAGATCGACCTCGAGCTGCCGCCCGTCGTGCACGAGGATGACAGCCTGTCCGATGCCCACCGCACGATCGACCGGGAACGGGCCCGTTGGGCCGTGGTGCTGGACGACCACGAAGGCCTACGCGGATGGGTGTCTCTGGAACGCAGTGCCGGCAGCGGCGCCGTGCGTGACCGGGCCGAGCGGATGGACGCCTGGGTCAACAAGGAGGCGTCACTCAAGGACGCGCTGGCGACGATGCTGCAGTGGGACGCCGGGTGGGTGGCGGTGCTCGACGGTGACCGCTTCCTCGGCGTGCTCACGCCGGCCACCTTGCATGAGGCGTTGCGGCGATCGGTGAGCGCCGATGAAGAGGGTCGGGAGCTCGCGGACGTCGAAGTCTCCACCACCGGCCCCCTCCGCTAGTGCTTCTCGCTGTTAATCCGTCGGGGGTCTGATCCAGGCGGTGGGATCGCCGAGGTAGAGGCCGCAGGCGGTGTCGAGGGCGTCTTCGGGGCTGCCTGCGGTGGCTCCGCTGGGCAGTATGCTGGGCTGGTAGTCG
>JBBSGI010000023.1:0-38778 GCA_038254365.1 Propionibacteriales bacterium | reverse complement strand
GCCGCCGACACGGACTCGAGAGAGCCCGCCAAGAACGCCTCGACTACCGTCGAGGACGAGCAGGACAACAACCATGACCGCACCCCGAGCATGGATGGGTATTAATCCCGCCCGATGCCGAATTAACTCAGACACAGCTCATCAGCTGCACAGCACCGTCTTCGGCAACGACCACCTACACGTCGCACCTCCCACGTTCGTGGCACACCAGGTTTCCGATCATTGCTCCACCTGAACCTGCGACGATCGCTGGTGGCGCCTGTCGCAGGAGGCGTTCATCCAGCTGCTCAAAGACTGGACGAGGGTCTCGAAGTATGAGCGGCCCGAGGCCCGGGTCCGCCGGGACCATCCGGCTGGCCACGCGCCAGCGGCATCGGCAGCGGATCCGGTCGGTGCCCGAACGCCAGACCCTGCAGCCGTCGTACGAGACGAGACCCCGTCGACATCCTCGAGGCACTTCGTCGATTGTCCGCCAAACCCAGGCTAGTGTGGCACAAGTGCTACGATTCAGCACATGACCACGATACCTTCGCGAGATCTGCGCAATCACACCGCAGACGTCCTGCGGCAGGTGTCGAGCGGCACGCCTGTCACCATCACCGTCAACGGCACCCCGGTGGCGGAGATCAGACCCGTGGACTCCGGGCGCAAGCAGTTCCTGTCCAAGGCCGATCTGAACGAGATCATCACCCTGAGGCAGGCTGACTCCGGTCTCCGGGATGACTTGGAGGCGCTCGCTGGAGATTCGACCGACGACGACGGCCAATAATGGCTCGCCGTGCCCTGCTGGACACCAGCGTTCTGATCGCCCGGGAGAGCCGGCGATCCCTGGATGCGGCAGCGGTGCCGGAGCAAACCGCGCTGAGCGTCGTTACTCTCGCCGAATTACACCTCGGGGTCCTCACGGCCTCCGACACGGGGACTCGCGCGCGTCGACTGGCAACGCTGGATGCCGTCTCAGCCGTCGACGCGCTGCCGATCACCGCCGAGGCAGCGCGCTACTGGGCAATGTTGCGAACGCGGCTTGCGGAAGAGGGGCGGCGCGCGAAGATCAATGATCTGTGGATAGCCGCCGTTGCGGCGGCCAACGACATGGATGTCGTCACCCAGGACGATGACTTCGATGTGATCGAGATGGTGGGCGGACCGACCGTCATCCGGGTTTGATCTGAGAAGCGCGTCATGGTTGCAGTCGTGGCCCGCTAGCGCAATCGCTCGGTACGGCGTTGCCGGTAGGCCAGCGTGACGGCCAGCGGCAAGGGGGCCACAGTAGGTCCGCCAGTCACCGCGTCGGTGACTTTCCAGGTTCGCGTTAGGGTCTTCGCATGACGCAGCCTGCCGCCAGTTCCCAGCACGCGACGCGCCCGGTCGACGCGATCGCCGACCGGTACGTCGCCGACTACGCGGCCGCGGACCCCGTCGTGGCCAGCTACCTCGGGATCCCCGGGTACGACGACAAACTGACCGATCTCTCCCCTGACGGCTACCGGCAGCGTGAGGAGCTCACCCGTCGCGCCTTCGCCGCGATGCAGCCGACGGAGGCCTCCGACGTCCGCGAGCAATCGGCCAAGAGCTCGTTCCTGGAGCGGCTGGCCGTGGAGATCGACCAGGCGGAGGCTCGCGCCCCGCAGACCCGGGTCAGTGTGATCTCGAGTGAGCTGCACAGCATCCGGGGGTCCTTCGACCTGATGTCGAAGTCGACACCCGACGACTGGTCCAACATCTCCACCCGGCTCGCGGGGATCCCGCAGGCCCTCGCCGACTACCGGCAGACCCTGGTGCAGGGCGCCGACGACGGCTACGTCAGCGCCAAGCGGCAGATCGCCGAGGTTGCAGCCCAGGTGCGGGCCTGGACCGGTGAGGTCGGGGAGGGCGGCGACTTCTTCGCCAACCTCGCCGGGGAGGCCGACGTACCCGACTCCCTGTCCTCAGACCTCCGCGCAAACGCCGAGAAGGCCAGCGCCGCGTACGCCGAGTTCGGCCGGTTCCTCGACTCCGAGCTGCTGCCGCGAGGCCGCGACCGGGAGGCCGTCGGCCGCGAGCAGTACGAGCGGGACTCCCGCTACTTCCTCGGGGCCGAGATCGACCTCGACGAGACCTACGCCTGGGGCTGGGACGAGCTGTACCGCATCGAGAGCGCGATGGCGGAGACCGCCCGGGCGATCGTGCCGGACGCCACCCGCGGCCAGGGCGGTAGCGCAGCCGACCGCACCGTCGCCGATGCCGAGGCCGTCGCGGCCGCCGTCGCTGCGCTGGACGCGGACCCCGCGCGACGAATCGACGGTGCCGCGAACTTCCAGGCCTGGATGCAGGGGCTGGCCGACCGGACGATCGCGGAGCTCGCGGACACACACTTCGACATCCCGCCACCGGTGCGTCGCATCGAGTGCTGCCTGGCGCCGACGCACGACGGTGGTATCTACTACACGGGCCCCAGCGAGGACTTCACCCGACCCGGCCGGATGTGGTGGTCGGTCCCCGACGGCATCGACGACTTCTCCACCTGGCGTGAGGTGACCACCGTCTACCACGAGGGTGCGCCGGGACACCATCTCCAGGTGGCTCAGACCGCCTACCGCAAGGAGCTGCTGAACCGCTGGCAGCGCACGATGTGCTGGGTGTCCGGCCACGGCGAGGGCTGGGCCCTGTACTCGGAGCGTCTGATGGAGGAGCTCGGCTACCTGGACGAGCCGGGCAACCGACTCGGGATGCTCGACGCCCAGGGGTTCCGTGCGGCCCGGGTGGTCGTCGACATCGGCATGCACCTCGAGCTCGAGATCCCGCTCGACAACCCGTTCGGCTTCCATCCCGGCGAGACCTGGACCCCGGACCTTGGCCTGGAGTTCATGCGTCAGCACTGCCGGATGGCAGACCCGTTCATCCGGTTCGAGGTCAACCGCTACCTCGGCTGGCCCGCGCAGGCCCCGTCGTACAAGGTCGGCGAGCGGATCTGGCTGCAGGCCCGGGACGAGGCAAAGACGCGCCTGGGTGCCGACTTCGACCTGAAGGCGTTCCACCGCTCGGCGCTCGACCTCGGCTCGATGGGACTGGCGCCCCTGCGGGAGGCGTTGGCGCAGCTCTGAACGGACGGAGTTGGCGATGAGTGACATCGTGCTGGTGCTGGCCTCAGCGTCGCCGGCGCGGCTCGCCACCTTGCGGGCGGCTGGTGTCGAGCCCCAGGTCATGGTGTCCGGTGTCGACGAGTCGACGGTGCAGGAGCGCGAACCTGCTCGGCTAGCCGCCGCACTTGCGCGGCTGAAGGGTTCGGCCGTGGCCTCGAGGACGCCTGCCGACCCCCAAGGGCGGCGGGTCCTGGTGCTCGGCTGCGACTCCGTGCTCGAGATGGACGGGGTGGGATACGGCAAGCCAGCGACGCCGACGGCCGCGACCGAGCGCCTCGCTGGCTTGCGCGGCCGGTCCGCGATCCTGCACACCGGCCATCACCTGACCGACCTGCGCACCGGAAGGACCTCGGCCGCGGTCGCGTCGACCACCGTGGTCTTCGGGGCGCTCAGCGACGACGAGATCGCCGCCTACGTAGGCACCGGTGAACCGCTAGCCGTGGCCGGAGCGTTCACCATCGACGGCCTCGGCGGCGCGTTCGTCGACCGGGTCGACGGCGATCCGCACAACGTGGTCGGACTCTCGCTGCCGTTGCTCCGGCGAATGATGGGCGACTTCGGCATCGGCTGGCACGAGATGTGGGTCCAGGACCCTCGCGGCGGTTCCGGCCCGGCGTAGGCTCGGTGGCGACCCCGTCCCTCGTCCAAGGACCGCGCATGTCGGCCTCCGACCCACCGACGGTGACGCTTCCCGCGTCGCCACCCAAGAGCCGCGCCCGGACGGCGCAGGTCAAGGAGACTCGCTACCTCACGCCGGAGATGATCCGGGTCGTGCTGGACGGGCCCGACCTGGTCGGCCTTCCCCTCGGGAACTACACCGACGCCTACCTGAAGTTGGTGTTCCCTCCCGCAGACGCGCCGTACCGCACGGCCGCAGAGTTCTCCGAGATGCGCGAAGCGCTCGCTGCCCGGCACCGGCCGGCGCTGCGCACCTACACCATCCGCGGGTACGACGAGGGGAGGGCCGAGCTGACCATGGACGTCGTCTACCACGGCGACGAGGGCCTGGCGGGACCGTGGGCGGCCGCTGCCCGACCGGGTGACGAAGTGATCTTCCTCGGCCCCGGCGGCGGCTACCTGCCGGACCCGGACGCCGACTGGCACCTTCTCATCGGCGACGAGAGCGCGCTGCCGGCGATCTCCACGGCCGTCGAGCGGATGCCGGCCGGCGTCGTCGCAAACGTCTTCGTGGAGGTCGCCTCGGCAGCCGAGGAGCCGCCGTTGGCGTCCGCCGCCGATCTGTCGGCCACCTGGGTGCACCGCGACGAGGTGGGCGGAGCGCGCGGGGACGCCCTGGTCGGCGCGGTCCGTGAGGCTCGTCTGCCTGACGGTCGGGTCCATGCGTTCCTGCACGGCGAGGCCGACATGGTGAAGCGGCTCCGGCACCACCTGCGTTTCGAGCGCGGGATATCCCGCGAGATGCTCAGCGTCTCGGGCTACTGGCGCGCGGGACGAGACGACGAACGCTGGCGCGCGGAGAAGGCCAGCTGGAAGTCCGAGGTGGAAGCCGACGAACAGCGGCACGCGCAGGGGGCACGATGAAGCGGATCTACTTCCTGATCACCTCTCCGGACGCCTCAGGTGGTATAGCTCGCGCCGTCTCGCGACTCGCGAACCACCTGGTGAACACCTACCCGGTCGAGATGATCGGCCTCCGGCGGCAGGGAGAGCAGCGCGCCTACCCGCTCGACGACCGGATCAAGGTCACCTACGTCGTGGACCAGCCGACGGGTGTCGACCGATGGATCGACTCCCTCCCCAGCGTCCGCTCCGGAATGACCCGCAAGCAGGGGCAGTCTGCCCTCGTCGACCGGCTGCTGCCGCGCGTCCTACGCGGGCTCCAGCCCGGCATGGTGATCTCGACACGGCCGCTGCTGCACGTCGCCGCGGTTCGCCACGTACCAGCGCACTGCGTGATCATCGGACAGGACCACGTCAACCTGGACTTCCGACGGGGCAACGACTCGATCAAGGAGGTCACCGAGGCCATCGACCGGCTGGACCAGTTCGTGGTCCTGACCGAGGCCGACGCGGACAGCTACCGGGAGCTCTTCCCGAAAGCCGCCGACCGGATCCGGGTGATCCGCAATGCGGCGCCCTGGCCGGTGTTGCAGGACGAGCGGACACGTAGCCGGGTCATCGTCGGGGCCGGGCAGCTCGGCAACCGCAAAGGCTTCGACCGGTTGATCAAGGCGTTCGCCCCGATCGCCGAACAGTGGCCCAACTGGCGCGTCCACATCTACGGGGAGGGGCCGCGTCGCAAGGAGCTCGCGCAGCTGATCAACGAGCGCGGGCTGAAAGGCCGGGTGGTGCTCAAAGGCCGCACGGACGAGATGGCGCAGGTCCTCGAGGAGGCGGCGATCTTCGCGCTCACCTCGCGCAACGAAGGACTGCCCATGGTGCTGATCGAAGCGATGACCAAAGGCGTGCCGATCGTCAGCTTCGACTGTCCCCGCGGCCCGGCGGAGATCGTCGAGGACGGCGTCACCGGGCGGCTGGTCCGCAACGGGGACATCCAGGGTTTCTCGGCCGCCCTGGTCGAGCTGATGGACGACGACGACCTGCGGCGGCGGATGGGCCGACGGGCGCTGGAAGGTGCCGAGAAGTACCAGCTGGAGCCGATCATGGCCGAATGGACGTCGTTGTTCGACTCCCTGGCCTCACGTAGGGCCGGCCTACTCGACGGGTAGACCGAGACCGCGCGCGATCAAAATCCGCTGGACCTCCGACGTGCCTTCGCCGATCTCGAGTACCTTCGCGTCCCGGTAGAACCTGGCGACGGGGTACTCCTCCATGAAGCCGTAGCCGCCGAAGACCTGGGTGGCGATGCGGGTGGCGGTGACGGCCGACTCCGTGGCATAGAGCTTGGCGATGGCGGCGGCCGCCTTGAACTCCGCGACCGACCGGCCGGCGTCCTTGAGCGCCGCCGCCTTGTAGACCAGGCCGCGAGCCGCTTCGGCCATCACTTTCAGGTCGGCGAGCTGGAAGGCGACACCCTGCTTGGCGCCGATCGGGACGCCGAACGTGGTCCGCTCGCCGGCATACTTCAAGGACATGTCGAGGCACGCCTGGATGCACCCGACGGCCAGCGCGGCGATGGCGACCCGGCCGTCGTCGAGAGTGGCGAGGAACTGGGCGAACCCGCGACCACGCGCGCCGAGCAGGTTCACCTCGGGGACGTGGACGCCGTCGAGGCTCAACGGGTGGGTGTCGCTGGCGTGCCAGCCGAGCTTGTCGTACGCCTTCTCGGCGACGAAGCCGGGCGTGCCCGCAGGGACGATGATCGTGGAGACCTCGGCGCGGCCGTCCTCGCGGTCGCCGGTGCGAGCCGTCACGGTGACGCACGACGTGATCGAGGAGCCCGAGTTGGTGATGAACTGCTTGCTGCCGTTGATCACCCACTCGCCGTCGACCAGGTCCGCCTTCGTCTTCGTGGCGCCCGCATCGGACCCGGAGCCGGGCTCAGTGAGGCCGAAGCCCGCAAGGGTGTTGCCGGACACGAGGTCCGGCAGCCAGCGCTCCTTCTGCTCGGGGGTGCCGTAGGTCAGGATCGGGTTGATCCCTAACCCCACCGCGGCTTCGAGCGTGATGCCGATCGACTGGTCGACCCGGCCGATCTCCTCGATCGCCACGCACAGGCTGGTGAAGTCGCCGTCGGCGCCGGCGCCGCCGTACTCCTCCGGTGCGGTGAGGCCGAAGAGGCCCATCTTCCCCATCTTGTGCACGACGTCGACCGGGAAATGGTGCTCCCGGTCCCACTCGGCCGCGTGCGGCGCCACCTCCGCTTCGGCGAAGTCGCGCACGCTGTGGCGGAAGTCCTCGTGCTCACGGGACAGTTCGAAGCTCATCGGGCTGGCTCCTCCGGGTTCGCCAACTAGGCGGTCGTCGTCGTACGGCGGCTTCACCCAGCGTATTCGCCCAGCGGCGGTAGCGCGTCGACAGCCTGCGTGCAGGTCGCCCGTCACTGGGCTGAGCGTTCCGCCGTACTCCGCTCCACGCACAGCTCGTTGCCCTCGGGGTCCCGCAGCACGACGAACCCGGTGCCGTCGCCCTTGCGTCGGTCGTCGTAGCGGGAGGCGCCGAGACCGACCAGGCGTTCGACCTCCTCGTCTCGCGTCCTGTCGGTGGGGACGAGGTCGAGGTGGACGCGGTTCTTGGCGGTCTTGCCTTCGGGCACCGGGATGAAAAGCAGCGCAGGACCTCCGGTCGGCGATTTGAGGTAGGCCTCGGGATCCCCGGGCTGGTTCGGGTTGTCCGGATCCTCGACGTAGCCGACCGCCGCCGACCAGAACTCCACCAGCGGCTCCCAGGCCGCACAGTCGAAGGTGATGGTGGCGATGCGTGAGCTCATGGTGGGTCATCTTCGGCCTGATGCGGTGGTGAGGCAACGGGTTTTGTGGCGGTCGGGGCCCCCCAGTGACGCGAAGGTGCGGCAGGTCTGAGCCCTAGACTCGCGTCGTACGTCGCAGCCAACGCCAACGCCGAGGAGGACACGTGGCCGAGCTGAACAAGGTGCTGGTCGCCAACCGGGGCGAGATCGCTGTCCGCGTCATCCGCGCCTGCCGGGACGCCGGCATCGCCAGCGTCGCGGTCTACGCGGATCCCGACCGGGACGCCTTGTTCGTCCGGCTCGCCGACGAGGCCTATGCCCTCGAGGGCGCGACCCCCGCTGAGTCCTACCTCAGCATCGAGAAGATCATCGCGGCCGCGAGGCGCAGCGACGCCGACTCGGTTCATCCCGGCTACGGCTTCCTGGCGGAGAACTCCGGCTTCGCGCAGGCGGTCCTGGACGCTGGACTGGTCTGGATCGGTCCCCCGCCGGCAGCCATCGATGCGCTCGGCGACAAGGTGCAGGCCCGCCACATCGCCCAGCAGGTGGGCGCGCCGCTGGTGGCCGGGACGCCGGACCCGGTCAAGAGCGCCGACGAGGTGACCGCGTTCGCCCGCGAGCACGGGCTGCCGGTCGCGATCAAGGCCGCGTTCGGTGGTGGCGGCCGAGGGCTCAAGGTGGCTCGCAGCGAGGACGACATCGCCGAGCTCTACGAGTCGGCGGTCCGGGAGGCGGTGGCCGCTTTCGGCCGCGGCGAGTGCTTCGTCGAGCGTTACCTCGACCGCCCCCGCCACGTCGAGACCCAGTGTCTGGCCGACCGCGCGGGCAACGTGGTCGTGGTGTCGACCCGGGACTGCTCCCTGCAGCGTCGGCACCAGAAGCTGGTCGAGGAGGCACCGGCGCCGTTCCTCTCCGACGAGCAGGTCAGGACCCTCTACACCTCGTCCAAGGCGATCCTGCGCGAGGCCGGTTACGTGGGGGCTGGCACCTGCGAGTTCCTGGTCGGGCAGGACGGCACCATCTCGTTCCTCGAGGTCAACACCCGGTTGCAGGTGGAGCACCCGGTCAGCGAGGAGGTCACCGGCCTGGACCTGGTCCGGGAGATGTTCCGGATCGCCGCCGGTGAGGAGTTGGGGTACGACGACCCGCCGGTGGTCGGCCACTCGATCGAGTTCCGCATCAACGCCGAGGACGGCGCCCGCAACTTCATGCCGGCGCCGGGCACGCTGACCCGATGGCACCCGCCGTCCGGGCCAGGGGTGCGGATCGACGGGGGCTACCAGGAGGGCGAGACCGTCCCGGGGTCCTTCGACTCGCTCGTGGCCAAGCTCATCGTGACCGGCACCTCCCGGACTCAGGCGCTGGAGCGGGCCCGTCGCGCCCTTGCGGAGTTCGAGGTCGACGGGATGCCGACGGTGATCCCCTTCCATCGCAAGGTCGTGATTGACCCGGCCTACGTCGGCGACGGCACGACGTTCTCGGTCTACACGAGCTGGATCGAGACCGACTTCGACAACGATATCGAGCCTTACTCGGGCACCGCCGAGACGGCCGAGGTCCTCCCGAGGGAGTCGGTCACCGTCGAGGTCGGCGGGAAGCGCCTCACGGTGACCCTACCCGCCGGACTGAGAGTGCCGGCCGGCGCGGGCGGCGGGGCGCAGAAGCGCCCGGGCAGGCGAGCCGCCGGCAAGAGGAGCCCCGCGGTGAGTGGTGACGCCCTCACGTCCCCCATGCAGGGCACGATCGTGAAGCTGGCCGTCGAGGAAGGTCAAGCCGTGCAGGCCGGCGATCTCGTCGTGGTACTGGAGGCGATGAAGATGGAGCAGCCGCTCAACGCCCACAAGTCCGGCACCGTCCAAGGGCTTGCCGCGGAGGTGGGCGCCACCGTCTCCAGCGGCGCGGTCATCTGCGTAATCGAGGACTAACTATTTGCGAATCGTGATCAGACCGTCTCTCGATTGTCTACTCGATCACAAGAATATGGACCTGACCCGGTACGGTGCTCGGTAGGTGCGGGAGGACCGGCCACCTATTGGCCGCAGCAGTGGTCGAGCGCGCTCGCGGTCGGGGAGCCGACCGCGCCATCGCAAGTTGCGGCAGCCGCGAAGTCTAGCCTGGTCAGCCGCGGGTGTGCAGGCGGCGCGCGGCCTCGGCAATGGATCCGGAGATCGAGGGGTAGACGGAGAAGGCGTGCGCCAGCTGGTCCACCGTGAGGCGTCCCTCAACGGCCACCGACACCGGGTGGATCAGCTCGCTGGCTCGCGGTCCGACCACCACACCTCCAACGACGATGCCGGTGCCGGGCCGGCAGAACAGCTTGACGAACCCGTCGCGAACCCCTTGCATCTTGGCCCGCGCGTTGCCGGCGAGCGGCATCATCACGCCGACGGCGGTGATGTCGCCGACGTCCACCTCGTGCTGGGTCCAGCCCACGGTGGCGATCTCCGGAGCCGTGAAGACGTTGGACGAGACCGCCTTGAGGTTCAGCGGGGAGACAGCGTCACCCAGGAAGTGCCACATGGCGATCCGGCCCTGCATGGCGGCGACCGACGCGAGCATGAGCACGCCGGTGCAGTCGCCAGCGGCGTACACCCCTCGAGCACTTGTGCGCGAGACCCCGTCGACCGCGATGAAGCCGCCTTCCCCGAGCCGGACACCGGATTCCTCGAGGCCCAACCCTGACGTGTTCGGGACCGAGCCGACCGCAAGCAAGCAGTGTGACCCGATCACCTGGTCACCTCCGGCGAGGGTGACCACGACGTGGTCACCGTCACGCTCGACCGATTCCGCACGCGATCTGCCGAGCACGGTCATCCCCCGGCGTTTCAAGACGTCCTCGAGCACCTGGGCTGCGTCGCTGTCCTCGCCGGGCAGCACCCGGTCACGGCTGCTCACCAAGACGACGTCACCCCCGAGCGCGTTGTAGGCACTGGAGAACTCGGCGCCAGTCACCCCCGACCCCACGACGATCAGGCGTTCCGGCAGATCCGTGAGCCCATAGACGTGCTCCCACGTCAGGATGCGGTCGCCATCAGGGACCGCGGTGGGCAGCACTCGAGCGTGAGCCCCGGTGGCCAGCAGCACCGCATCGGCTGGGAGCCGCTCCTCGGAGCCGTCTGCGCCGGCGACGACCACGGACTCCGGGCCCTCCAACCGGCCAGACCCGGAGCACACCCGGACTCCCGCACGGTCGAGCTGACGGGCGATGTCGCCGGACTGGGAGGCCGCGAGTGCCCGCACCCGGTCGTTCACGACCTTGAGGTCGACCGAGACGGCGTCCATCGAAGAGGCCCCCGCCGTGAAACGGACGCCGAGCTCGCCGGAGCCACGCACCTCGGTCATCAGCTCGGCGGTGGCGATCAGCGTCTTGGACGGGACGCAGTCGGTCAGCACCGCGGAGCCGCCGAGCCCGTCGCGGTCGACGACCGTGACCTCGGCGCCGAGCTGCGCCCCGACCAACGCCGCCTCGTAGCCTCCCGGGCCGCCTCCGACGATCACGACACGAGTCACGCGGCCACGATAACCTGCATCCCGTGCCGCTCTACGCTGCCTATGCCTCGAACCTCGACCCGCTGAGGATGCTCGAGCGGTGCCCACACTCGCCGGCCCGGGGCACCGGCTGGCTGGTGGGTTGGCGGCTGACGTTCGCCGGCGAAGACGTCGGCTGGGACGGTGCGCTTGCCACCATCGCCGAGGATCCCGACTCCCAGGTTTTCGTCGCACTGTACGACGTCTCCCGGCACGACGAGCAGGTGCTGGAGGGCTGGGAGAGCGACGCCTACCGCAAGCTGCACGTGCGGGTACAGACCCTCGACGGGGAGCAGCTGGCCTGGCTCTACGTGCTGGACGCCTACGAGGGTGGCCTGCCGTCGGCAAGCTACGTCGGGGTGATCAGCGAGGCGGCCGCCGCAGCGGGCGCCCCCGACGACTACGTCGACGACCTCCGTAACCGGCCGTGCCGGTCGATCGGCGACTGAGCCGGTGGGCTGACATGGCGGTCCCCGATGAGCTGGTGGACCGGGTGCAGCGTTGGGTCGCTGCCGATCCGGACCCTCGCGCACGCTCGGAGATCGCCGCCCTGCTCGACGCCGCGGAGACCGACGACACTGCGCTCGCAGACCTCACCGACAGGTTCACCGGGCGGCTGGCGTTCGGCACCGCCGGTCTGCGCGGCAAGCTGGCGGCCGGGCCCAACCGGATGAACCGGGCGGTCGTGATCTCGGCGGCCTCGGGCCTGGCCGGGTACCTTCACGCGACTTCCGGGACCGGCCCGGTTGTCGTCGGGTACGACGCCCGTCACCAGTCCGAGCAGTTCGCCCGGGATACCGCCGCCGTTCTGGCCGGCGCCGGTTTCGAGGCTCTGGTGCTCCCCCGGCCCATGCCGACGCCGGTGCTGGCCTTCGCGATCCGCCACCTCGCAGCGTCGGCCGGCGTCATGGTGACGGCTTCGCACAACCCGTCGCAGGACAACGGGTACAAGGTCTACCTGGGCGACGGCTGCCAGATCGTGCCGCCTGCCGACGTCGACATCTCGCGTCACATCGACGCCGTCGCGTCTGCGGCGGGGGTGCCGCGCAGCGAGCAGTGGCGGGTTCTCGGCGACGAGGTCCAGCACGCCTACCTGGACGCGGTGGCGGGCCTGGTCGACCCCGACACCGCACGGGAGCTGCTGGTGGTCTACACGCCCTTGCACGGCGTCGGGGACCGCACCGTCGCGGAGGTGCTGCGGCTCGCCGGCTTCGCGCCGCCGGTGGTGGTTGCGCAGCAACAGGAGCCGGACGCGGACTTCCCCACTGTCGCCTTCCCCAACCCGGAGGAGCCCGGAGCCATCGACCTGGCCATGGAGCTGGCCCGTCGTCATGGTGCCGACCTGGTCGTCGCCAACGACCCCGACGCGGACCGGTGCGCGGTCGCGGTCCCGACGGCGGATGGCTGGCGGATGCTGCGGGGGGACGAGGTCGGAGCCCTGCTCGCCGACCAGCTGATCCGTCGTGGGCTGCGCGGCGTCCTCGCGACCACCATCGTCTCCTCATCGCTGCTGGCGGCCATGGCCGGCAGGCACGGCCTTGGCTATGCCGAGACGTTGACCGGCTTCAAATGGATCGGTCGGGTGCCCGGCCTCCGGTTCGGTTACGAGGAGGCACTCGGTTACTGCGTCGCTCCCCACCTGGTGAGGGACAAGGACGGAGTCTCGGCGCTGCTGCTGGTCTGTGAGCTCGCCGCGGGGCTGCGAGCCGAGGGTCGAACCCTGCTCGACCGGCTGGATGAGATCGCCTCGACGTACGGGGTCCATGCCACCGACCAGCTGTTCGTTCGAGTGGACCACGTCGCGAAAATCGCCGACATCATGGACCGGCTGCGGGCCGCGCCGCCGTCGACGCTCGGCGGCTATGACGTCGAACAGGTAGAGGACCTCAGCCGCCCGGGCGGCCCGTTGCCACCGACGGAGGGGTTGCGCTACCGGCTCGCGTCGCGTGGACGTGTGGTGGTCCGGCCGTCGGGAACCGAACCCAAGCTGAAGTGCTACGTGGAGGTCGTGGTGCCCGTCGACGAAGCCGTCGACGGAGCCGTCGACGCCGCCCGGATCGCGGCGGCCGGGCGGCTGGACGCGATCAGCTCCGATCTGGCCGCGGCGGCGGGCATCGAGCGGTGAATCCGGGTCAGTTGAAGAACGCGAAGGTGACCGCGAGGCCAGCGAGCAGCAGGCCACCGATGGCCATCGGGTCCCAGACGACCTTCGGCTCCGCGCCGGCCGTCTTGGCGGCCCCCTGCTGGGCCAGGGTCTCGATGCGCTGCTCGGCGTGCGAGAAGTAGCTGCCGCCGATCTGCTCCTCGTTGACCCGGTTGACCAGCAAGCCGTCGTCGGGCCCGGCCGAGATCGTAGGGGCGGAGGCCATGGAGGAGGTGCCGAGGTTCGGGCCGAAGACTGTCCGACCGCCTCCGCGTCGCTGTCGTTGCTCGCGGCTGGCCTGGCGGGCCGACTTGGTGAGCCCCAAGCCGTGGTAGGTGCGGTCACGGGTCCCGATCTGGAGGGTCTGCGCCACCCGGCAGCTCTTGATGCTCGCCCAGGGTAGGAACGTGTCGCGCAGCATGTTGCGCATCAGCAGCCCGTTCTTGTGCGCGGTGACCCGCGGCCGGATCAGTGCCACCCAGGCCAGCGACGCGAACGCGACGCAGACCGCGATCAGCCCGAAGGATCCCGTCCCCTGGCTCTTCAGGCCGAGCAGGCACAGCACGAATGCGGCCCCAACGACGACGTACCCGAGATACCGACCGGCCGGCGTCGCAAACGCCTCCACCTGCGGCCCGGCCGCCTCAACCGCCGTGTTCGTCACCCCGTCACCCTAGCCCGGCCGGACCACCGCACCGCAGATCGAGCCCGCGCCGACACCGGATGGTTACCATTCCGTTCCCCGATACGCTGGACGCGTGACACAGACCTCGACACTTCCGATCCTCGCCGTGGGCGAAGTGGTGTCGTCCCCGGCGGCGCTGCGGCAGTTCCTGCAGGGTCTGCCGGCGGTCGACCAGGTGGGATGCGAGGCCAGGGCCGCGACTCTCGCGACCCGGTCAATCAAGACCACGGCGAAGACCTGGGCCATCGACCTGGCGATCTCGATGATCGACCTGACCACGCTCGAGGGGCAGGACACCGCCGGCAAGGTGCAGGGACTCTGCGCGAAGGCCCGACGCCCCGACCCGGTTGACAGCTCGTGTCCGCCGGTGGCTGCGGTATGTGTCTACCCCGACCTGGTCCCTGTCGCCGTGCGCGCTCTCGCGGGCAGCCGTGTGGCGGTGGCCTCGGTCGCCACCGCGTTCCCGTCCGGGCGCGCGTCGATGGACGTCAAGTTGCTCGACACGGCGGACGCCGTGGCCGCCGGTGCCGCCGAGGTCGACATGGTGATCGACCGTGGAGCGTTCCTGTCCGGCGACTACCCGCTGGTGTACGACGAGATCAGGGCGGTCAAGGACGCAGCGTCGAGAGCGGACCGGGGCGTGTACCTGAAGGTGATCCTCGAGACCGGTGAGCTGGCGACCTACGACAACGTCCGCCGGGCCGGTTGGCTCGCGATGCTCGCCGGTGCCGACTTCATCAAGACCAGCACGGGTAAGGTGCAGCCAGCCGCAACGCTGCCCGTCACCTTGGTCATGCTGGAAGCCGTCCGGGACTTCCGCGCCTTGACCGGGCGGCAGGTCGGGGTGAAGGCCGCCGGCGGCATCAGCACCGCCAAGGACGCGATCCGCTACCTCGTCCTGGTCAACGAGACGGTGGGAGACGACTGGCTCGACCCGCGGTGGTTCCGGTTCGGAGCGTCCCGGCTGCTCAACGACCTGCTCATGCAGCGCAGCAAGCAGGCGACTGGCCGCTACAGCGGCGCCGACTACCACACCATCGACTGAGGGACGACCCGTTGGCCTTCGACTACGCACCCGCACCCGAGTCGCGTTCGGTCGTCGACCTGCGGTCGTCGTACGGACTGTTCATCGACGGCAAGTTCGTGGCTGGACACGGCAAGCCATTCAAGTCGGTGAGCCCGGCGAGCGAGGAGGTTCTCGCGGAGGTGGCCGAGGCCGACGAGTCCGACGTTGACCTGGCCGTCCAGGCGGCGCGGCGCGCGTTCACCAAAATCTGGTCCCGCACGCCGGGACGGGACCGAGCGAAGTATCTGTACCGGATCGCCCGGATCATCTCCGAGCGGGCGCGCGAGCTCGCGGTCCTGGAGAGTCTCGACAACGGGAAGCCGATCCGCGAGTCGAGAGATGTCGACGTCCCGCTCGCCGCGGCCCACTTCTTCTACTACGCGGGCTGGGCCGACAAGCTCGAGCATGCCTCGTTCGGACCTGCGCCGCGAGCGCTCGGCGTGGCCGGCCAGGTGATTCCGTGGAACTTCCCGCTGATGATGCTCGCCTGGAAGATCGCGCCCGCGCTGGCCTGCGGGAACACTGCCGTGCTCAAGCCCGCCGAGACGACGTCGCTGACCGCGATGCTGTTCGCGGAGATCTGCCAGCAGGCCGACCTTCCGCCGGGAGTGGTCAACATCGTCACCGGGGCCGGAGACACCGGCCGGGCTGTCGTCTCGCACCGCGACGTGGACAAGGTGGCGTTCACCGGGTCGACCGAGGTCGGCAAGTCGATCGCGAGAGCGGTCGCCGGCACCGCGAAGTCCGTGACCCTTGAGCTCGGCGGCAAGGCCGCGAACATCGTCTTCGACGATGCCCCGCTCGACCAGGCCGTCGAGGGAATCGTCAACGGGATCTTCTTCAACCAGGGGCACGTCTGCTGCGCCGGTTCGCGGCTGCTGGTGCAGGAGAGCGTGTATGACGACCTGCTGCTCCGCCTGAAGCGGCGCATGGCGACGCTCAGGGTCGGGGACCCGCTGGACAAGAACACCGACGTCGGGGCGATCAACTCCGCCCAGCAGCTGGCCAAGATCCGCGCGCTCTCCGACATCGGGGAGGCCGAAGGCGCGGAGCGGTGGTCGCCACCCTGCGACCTGCCGGATCGTGGTTTCTGGTTCGCACCCACGATCTTCACCGGCGTCAGCCAGTCCCACCGGATCGCCCAGGAGGAGATCTTCGGACCGGTGCTGTCCGTCCTGACGTTCCGGACGCCCGACGAGGCCGTGGACAAGGCCAACAACACGCCATACGGCCTCTCGGCCGGGGTGTGGACCGACAAGGGTTCGCGCATCCTCTGGATGGCCGACCGGCTGCGCGCCGGGGTGGTGTGGGCCAACACCTTCAACCGTTTCGACCCGACCAGTCCCTTCGGCGGTTACCAGGAGTCGGGTTATGGGCGCGAAGGCGGCCGGCACGGACTGGAGGCCTACCTTGCCCACTAGCGGCAGATCCGTCGACTCCGCGCGGCTCGAGGTCAAGAAGACCTACAAGCTGTACCTCGGCGGCAGGTTTCCGCGGTCGGAGTCCGGCCGGTCGTACGTCGTCAAGGACTCGCGCGGCCGGTTCCTGGCCAACGCGGCGCTCGCGTCGCGCAAAGACGCCCGCGATGCGGTGACGGCGGCCCGAAACGCGTTCCCGTCTTGGGCTGGCGCGACGGCCTACAACCGAGGACAGGTCCTCTACCGGGTGGCGGAGGTCATGGAGGGCCGGCGCGACCAGTTCGTCTCGGAGGTCGCTGCGGGCGAGGGTCTCCGCGGACCCGCAGCGAGGCGAACCGTCGACGCGGCGATCGACCGGTGGGTCTGGTACGCGGGCTGGGCCGACAAGATCGCCCAAGTGGTGGGCGGCACCAACCCGGTGGCCGGGCCGTACTTCGACTTCTCCGTACCCGAACCCACCGGTGTCGTGGCGATCCTCTCCCCGCAGGAGTCGTCACTGCTGGGTCTGGTGTCAGTGCTCGCACCGGTGGTCGTCAGCGGCAACACTGCGGTTCTCACCGCGTCGTACCGCCGGCCGCTGCCCGCGATCGCCATGTCGGAGGTACTCGCGACGTCGGACCTGCCGGGCGGGGTGGTCAACGTGCTCACGGGTCGGCTGGCCGAAACCGTGCCGACGCTGGCCTCGCACCTCGACGTCAACGGGATCGACCTCACCGGCGCCGCTGGCGACACCGAATACGCGACGCAGCTGGAGCTGGCCGCGGTCGACAACCTCAAGCGGGTGCTGCGCGCCGAGTCGGCCGAGCCGGACTTCACTCTCGACCCGGGCCTGACCCGGATGACCAGGTTCCTCGAGACCAAGACCGTCTGGCATCCGATCGGTGTCTGACCCGGCGGCGTACGACCCGCTGGCGGGTTGGGCGGACCGGACGCCGAGCTATGACGAGTCGGGTGACCTCGTGCTGGTGTTCTCGGCTGCGGAGAGCGCACGGGATGCCATGCCGTGGGCCGACGCGGTGTGGATGCCCCCTGAGGTCGAGGTCTCTCGTGCCGTCCGGCTGGTGCTGCGCGCCATGTCCGGCTGGCGGCTCTCGACGCCGGACCCCCTGCTGGCTCGGGCCTTGCTGTCCGCCGGCGCCCGCGAACAACGGCACGCCCACACCATGTCGCATGCCCTGACTGAGCCGCCGCCGGCTCCCGACGGTGCCGACCCGCGGACCCGGGTGGAGCCGCTGACCCCGGCGCAGGTGGACCGTCATGCGCTTGCCCTCGGCACCGTGAACTTCCGGGCGTACTCGCCGGGCCATCCAGACGCGTTCGACGGGGACGAGGCAGCTGCGGTGTCGCAGGTGCGGGCCATCGCCCGCGGCGAGCTGCTCGGCATGATGATGCCTGAGTCGACAGTCGCGCTGGTGGCCGGACGGATCGTGGGCGCCTGCCTGGTCGTCGACCGGCCCGGAGACCCTCCGCACTCGGGACCGTGGGTCATCGACATCTTCCGCGACCCACGCTGCTCGGTACGGAGGATCGGTACGGCGCTACTGGCCGCGACGATGCGCGCGGCCGTCGAGTCGGGGCTGCCTGGCCTGTCCCTCGCGGTCAGCCACGACAACCTCCGCGCCCGCCATGTCTACCAGCGACTCGGGTTCGTCGAGGTCGACGAAACCTGGACGCTCGCCCTCCCGAAGGAGGACGAGCGCCCAGGTCCGGCCGGCTGACGCCGCCTGGCTACGGGATGACGTTCACCGCCGCGCAGGCCTTGTTCGTCGTCTTGTACTCGTTGCTGGTCGAGCCGTACAGGTCCCGAGCGGCCTGCAGCATGCCGACCCGCGCGTCGTGGTAGTTGGTCGTCGAGACCCAGTTCTCGGCCAGCGCCTGGTACCAGATCGCCGCGGCCTGGCCGCGACCGAAGCCGAACCGGGCCGAGGTTGTGCGCGCCGTCCCCATTGGCAGCACACTCGCGATGAATCATTGCGCAGAACCGGGCAAATCTCCGGGAGCTTGCTGGGAGATAGCCCGACTTTGCACCTCGGCATAGCCCGGTTTGACTACTCGTTCGATGAGATCAAGCCGCTCGTCGAACGGCAGGAAGGCGCTCTTCACCGCGTTGACGGTGAGCCAGCGCATGGTGTCGAGCCCATACCCGAACGCGCCGGCGAGCAGCTCCATCTCGCGGCTCATCGACGTGCCGCTCATCAGCCGGTTGTCGGTGTTGACGGTGACTCGGAACCGCAGGTCGGCGAGCAGCCCGATGGGGTGGGCGCCCACCGAGGTCGCGGCCCCGGTCTGGAGGTTGGACGACGGACACATCTCCAGCGGGACCCGACGGTCACGCACGTACCCCGCGAGCCGGCCGAGCCGCGGCCGGTCTCCTCCCAGCTCGATGTCATCGACGATCCGCACCCCGTGACCGAGTCGTTCCGCCCCGCACCACTGCAGCGCCTGCCAGATCGACGGGAGTCCGAACGCCTCACCGGCGTGGATGGTGAAGTGCGCGTTCTGTCGCTGGAGGTACTCGAAGGCGTCCAGGTGCCGGGTCGGCGGGTAGCCGGCCTCGGCGCCCGCGATGTCGAACCCGCAGACACCACGGTCGCGGTGCCGCACCGCCAGCTCGGCGATCTCGCGCGACATCGCCGCGTGCCGAAGCGCCGTGAGGATCTGCCGTACGACGATGTGCCGCCCTGCCGCCCGCAGTGCTCGGGCCGCGTTGTCGAAGCCGGTCTGCACCGCCTCGACCACCTCGTCGAGGCCGAGCCCCGCCGCGAGGTGCTGCTCCGGGGCGTAGCGCACTTCGGCGTAGACCACCCCGTCGGCGGCCAGGTCGGCCACGCACTCCTCGGCCACCCGCTGCAGGTCCACCGCCCGCTGCATGACGGCCACCGTGTGCTCGAAGGTGGCGAGGTAACGGGGGAGGCTGCCCGAGCTCGCCGCGTCGACGAACCACCGGTCCAGCGCCGGCGGCGACTCGGCCGGCAGCGCGTGCCCGATCTCGGCGGCGATCTCGACGATGGTGCCCGGGCGCAAGCCGCCGTCGAGGTGGTCGTGCAGCACCGCCTTCGGGACGTCGATGAAGCAGTGGTCGGTGGCCTGGTGCATGCGGCTATCCTCCCAGGGATGCAACCCACTTCTCAGCGCGTCGCGATCGTGACCGGGGCGGCCAGGGGAATCGGCGCGGCAGTGGCCGAGCGCCTGCACCGCGACGGGTTCGCGGTCGCTGTCCTCGACCTGGACGAGGGCTCCTGCGCCCCGACCGTCGACACGATCGGATCGGCCGGTGGCCGGGCGCTGGGCATCGGGGTCGACGTGGCGGACACCGCGGCCGTGGAATCCGCCGTCACCCGAGTGGTCGAGGAGCTGGGGCCACCGGTCGTGCTGGTCAACAACGCCGGGATCACCCGGGACAACCTGATCTTCAAGATGTCCGACGACGACTGGGACGCCGTGCTGCGCGTTCACCTCCGCGGGGCGTTCCTGATGAGCCGGGCAGCCCAGGCCTACATGACCAAGGCCGGCTGGGGCCGGATCGTCAACCTGTCGAGCACGTCAGCGCTCGGCAACCGGGGCCAGGCGAACTACGCGGCCGCCAAGGCCGGGATGCAGGGTCTGACCAAGACGCTGGCCATCGAGCTGGGGAAGTTCGGGGTGACCGCCAACGCCATCGCCCCGGGCTTCATCGTCACCGAGATGACCCGGATCACCGCCGAGCGGCTCGGCGTGGACTTCGAGGAGTTCCAGCGGGCTCGGGCGCAGGAGACACCGGTGCCCCGCGTCGGACAGCCGGCCGACATCGCCCATGCGGTGTCGTTCTTCGTGAGCGACGCGGCGTCCTTCGTCACCGGCCAGGTGCTGTACGTCGCCGGCGGGCCACGAGGCTGACCTCGGTGCCGGCCCACGCCTTCCGTGACCTTGACCAGCTGCGGGCTGCCGCCGGAACCCATCTCGGCCACAGCGAGTGGCTGCTCGTCGACCAGCAGCGGGTCGACACGTTCGCCGAGGCAACCGGCGACCATCAGTGGATCCACGTCGATCAAGAGCGCGCCGCGGACGGACCCTTCGGCACCACCATCGCCCACGGCTACCTCACCTTGTCGCTGCTTCCCGCTCTGGTGGCGTCGCTCGTGGAGTACTCGGGGTGGCGGGTGAAGGTCAACTACGGGTCGAACAAGGTGCGCTTTCCGGCACCCGTCCCGGTGGGTAGCCGGGTGCGGGCGGGCTTGACGATCCTCGCCGTGGACGAGACGTCGGCCGGCACCCAGGTGACGTCGCATGTCCTGGTCGAGGTCGAGAGCGCGGACGGCGTCCGGGCGCTGAAACCCGCCCTGGTCGCCGAGATCATCACCCTGCTGGCCGACCCGGCGGACTCGTCGCCATGAGCGTGGCGATCAGCTGAGACGGTCGAGGATGAGTCCCCCGGGCGGGGTGGGCGGGCTCCCGCTCGGGTCGATGTCTATCCCGTCGGCGAGGGCCTCCTCGGCGCGGGCGAACCGGTCCGGGTCATCGGTACAGAACGTGAGGACCGGGTCTCCCACGTGCACCTGATCACCGGGCTTGACGTGCAGGACCACGCCGGCACCGGCCTGCACGGGGTCATCCCTCCGGGCCCGGCCGGCCCCCAGCCGCCAGGAGGCGACGCCGACGGCCAGCGCGTCCAGCCGGGTGACGACCCCGCTCGTCTCGGCCAGCAGCTGATGGTGCTCGCGAGCGGCCGGCAGCGGCGCCGCCGGGTCACCGCCCTGGGCGGTGATCATCCGGCGCCAGACGTCCATCGCGGACCCATCGGCCAACCGCTCCGCGGGGTCGACGTCGTCACGACCAACCGCGACGAGCATCTCCCGGGCGAGGGCGACGGTGAGCTCGACGACGTCGGGCGGTCCGCCACCGGCGAGTACCTCCAGGGCCTCCTCGACCTCGAGCGCGTTGCCCGCCGTACGGCCCAAGGGCGTGGACATGTCGGTGAGCAGCGCCACCGTGCGCAGCCCGGAGTCGGTCCCGAGGTCGACCATCGTCCGGGCCAGCTCGAGGGCGTCCTCGAGGCGCTTCATGAACGCGCCAGAGCCGACCTTCACGTCGAGCACCAGCGCCCCGGTGCCCTCGGCGATCTTCTTGCTCATGATCGACGACGCGATCAGCGGGATGGACTCCACGGTCCCGGTCACGTCCCGAAGCGCGTACAGCTTGCGGTCAGCGGGAGCCAGACTCGCCCCGGCGGCGCAGATCACCGCACCCACATGCTCCAGCTGGTCCACGATCTCGTCGGCGGCGAGGTCGGCGCGCCACCCGGGGACCGACTCGAGCTTGTCGAGCGTGCCGCCGGTGTGACCGAGCCCGCGGCCGGACAACTGAGGCACGGCAACCCCGCAGGCGGCCACCAACGGCGCAAGCGGCAGAGTGATCTTGTCCCCCACGCCGCCCGTCGAATGCTTGTCGGCAGTGGGACGCGAGAGGCCGCTGAAGTCCATCCGGTCGCCCGAGGCGATCATCGCTGCCGTCCACCGGCCGACCTCGCGGCGAGTCATCGAGTTGAGCAGGATGGCCATCGCGAGGGACGCCATCTGCTCCTCGGCGACGGCCCCCCGGGTGTAGGCGTCCACGACCCAGTCGATCTGGTCGTCGGTAAGCTCGCTCCCGTCGCGCTTCGCGACGATCACCTCGACGGCGTCGAACGCCTCGGCCATGGCTCAGCCCTTCCTCGTCACCGGCACGGACTCGAATCCCCGCAGCACGAATGTGTGCCGACGCCGCGGGTTCCCCGCGAGCGCCAGTACCGGATGCGTCTCCGCGAGCAGGCCCAGCGACGCGGCGAGCTCCATGCGGGCCAGCGGGGCCCCGACGCAGAAGTGCAGACCGGCGCCGAAGGCCAGGTGCGGGTTTGGTCGGCGCCCCGGGTCGAAGCGGTCCGGCTCGGCGAAGACCGCGGGGTCCCGGTTGGCGGCCCCGAGCAGCACCGCCACCCTTTCGCCTGGGGCCACGGCGACGTCGCCGAGTTCGACCCTCGCCGTCGCCGTCCGCTCGAACATCTGCAGGGCCGAGTCGTAGCGGAGCATCTCCTCGACGACGAGAGCGATGTCGAACTCCCCCTCGGCGAGGCGCTGCCAGCGCGCGGGGTCGTCCAGCAGGGCGACCAGCCCGTTGCCGAACACGTTGACCGATGCCTCGTGACCGGCGTTCAGCAACAGGATCGCGGAGGCGAGCACCTCGTCGTCGGTGAGTCCGTCGGGCTCCTGCTGCGTACGTAGCAGGTCGCTCAACAGGTCACCGCGGAGCCGACGGCGCCGGGCCGCGATGAGCGCCCGCAGATATCCCGCGAACTCCTCGCTGGCGACCAGCGCCGCGGCCTGCACGTCATCCGAAGGCGAGGGCTCGTACATCGCCACGATGGCCTGCGACCAGCCGCGAAGCAGCGCGAAGTCGTGGGGAGGTGTGCCGAGCAGCTCGGCGATGACAAGGACCGGCAGGGGCTCGGCGTAGTCGGCGAGCGCGTCGAAGACGGCGCCCTCGACCTCGCCCAGCAGACCGGCGCCGATCTCGCGCACCCGCGGCAGCATCCGCTCGACATGACCGCGACCGAACGCTCCCGAGACCTTGCGACGTAGCCGCGTGTGGTTTGGTGGCTCGTTCTCCATCATCTGGTTGCGGTGCAGCAGGTTGAACGGCTCGAAGACGTCAACCGGCTCGCGGTCCCGCCAGATCCGCCCGAGGCGCCGGTCCCGCAGCGCCTGGCTGCACCCCGCATGGTCGACGACGAGCCAGCTCTGCCGGGACTCATGCCAGGCCACCGGTCCGCGCGCCCGTTCGGCAGCGAGCCACGGATACGGGTCGTCGACGAACGCCGGGTCTTCGAGGTCGAGCCGGCTCATCCGCCGCTGCCTCATGACATCCACCTCACGGCAGGCGCTTCAACGGTCGAGGTCGGCCGCGCCGAACGCGTCCGGCAGCAGCTCGGGTAGGGGTCTGACGCCGCTCACGGTCGCCAGCCGGCAGGTCGGCCCCCCGTTCTCCCAGAGCAGCTGCCGACACCGGCCGCAAGGCATCAGCAGGTTGCCGTGCTTGTCCACGCAGACCACGGCGACGAGCCGGCCGCCGCCGGTGGCGTGCAGCGAGGAGACCAGGCCGCACTCGGCGCAGAGACCGATGCCGTACGACGCGTTCTCGACGTTGCACCCGACGATGACCCGGCCATCGTCGACCAGACCGGCTACCCCGACCGGGAAGTTTGAGTACGGCGCATAGGCACGGGCCATGACCTCGGTGGCCGCCCGGGTAAGTGCCGCCCAGTCGACGTCCATCAGATCGACTGGCCCCGTCGGTACCGCATCCCGTCGGCCGCGGGCATCCGCAGCCGCTGGGTGGCCAGGGCCAGCACGAGCAAGGTGGCGACGTACGGCGTCATCCCGGTGAACTGCTCCGGGACTTCGTCGGTCAACAGGAACCAGGCGAGGAACCCGACGGCCAGCCCGGCCATCACGGCGGCCGGCAGCACGCGACGCTGACGGGCCCGGAGCAGGGCGACGATGGCGAGCCCGATCGCCACCACGAGCAGCAGGGCATGCACGGCGGCGCCTTCGCCGCGCAGGTTGAGGCTGTCGGTGTACCCGAAGAGCAGCGCACCGATCGTGGTCCCCCCGGGGCGCCAGTTCCCGAAGATCATGGCGGCGAGGCCGATGAAGCCGCGGCCGTTGGTCTGGCCGCTGGTGAACCCGCTGGACGACACCAGGGCGAGGAATCCTCCACCGATGCCCGCCAGGGCGCTGGACACGAGCACGGCGACGTACTTGTACCGGTAGACGTTGATGCCCAGGCTCTCGGCGGCGGCCGGGTTCTCACCGCACGAACGCAGCCGCAGGCCGAACGTCGTCCGCCAGAGGATCCAGGCGGACCCCCCGACCACCGCGGCCACGATCACGACGTACCAGGACAGGTCGGTCGTGACGGCCGCCATCAGCGAGGCCAGGTCGGACAGCACGAACCAGTGCCGGTCGGCAAGGTCGGTCGCGCCCTCGGACAGGCCCGGGACCGTGAACCGGCCGGGAGAGTCCAGGCCGGTCAGCTGCTTGACGCCGCCACCCTCGAGGTCGATGAAGAACGCGCCGGCCAGGAACTCGGCGGCCCCTAGCCCGATGATGTTGATCGCCACCCCTGAGACGATGTGGTCGACGCCGAACGTCACGGTCGCTACCGCGTGCAGCAGTCCTCCGACGGCGCCCAGCAGGGCTGCCCCGAGGATGCCGACCCAGGGTCCGTAGTAGTAGGTGAAATAGGCCGCACCCCAGGTGCCCAGGATCATCTGACCCTCGAGGCCGATGTTGACGACGCCGGCGCGCTCGCTCCACAGGCCGCCGATACCGGCCAGCAGGATCGGGCAGGTGGCGAGGACCGCGGCATGGATCGTGCCCGTGGAGTCGAGGCCAGGAGCGTCGGTGACGACGCGCACGACGGAGACGAGCAGGGTCACCCCCGCCGCGATCAGCAGCCAGCGGTGCGTCGGCCGGAGCCCTCGGGGCAGCCCCGGAAGCGGCCCGAGCGGCGATCTCCGTCTCGTCGTCGTCGTGCTCATACCGCCACCTCGAGCCGCTGCGCGACGTTGCGCTGTTCCAGCTTCGCCCGGTATCGGCGCACGACCTCGTACGCCACCACGACACTGAGCACGATCACACCCTGGGTGATCTGCACGACCTCGGTCGAGATGTCGGTCTCGAGCTGGAGGCGGTTCGACTGCTCGTTGAGGAAGGCGAACAGCGCGGCGCCGAACAGGATGCCGACCGGCTCGTTGCGGCCTAGCAGGGCGACCGCGATCCCGGTGAACCCGAGGCCGGTCTGGAAGGTCGGGCCGATCGAGTGTGCCTCGCCGTAGAACGCCGGCATCCAGATCAGCCCGGCGATCCCGCCGGAGAGCAGCATCGAGATCACCACCATCCGGTTCACGTTGACGCCACTTGCCACCGCCGCGGACTGGGACTGGCCAGTGGCGCGCAGGTCGAAGCCGAAGCGGGTCTTGTGCAGCAGGAACCAGAACCCCGTCCCGAGCACGATCGCGAGCAGCGAGAGGGTCCAGATGGCACCATCGGCCTGTGCGTACGGCACCCATCCGCCCAGCTGGCTGTCCTGCGGGATCTCCGGCGTGCGCACGCTGTTGCCGCCGTGCTGTCCGTACCGGTCCAGCAGATAGCCGTACAGGGTGATCGCGATCGCGTTCAGCATGATCGTCGAGATGACCTCGCTGACCCCCCGGGTCACCTTCAGCAGGCCCGCGATCCCCGCCCAGCCGGCCCCCACCAGTACGGCGACCAGCAGTGGGACCGCGACGTTGAGCACTCCCGGGAAAAACGCCGCGCCCGCCAGCGCGGCCGCCGCGTAGGAGGCGATCGTGTACTGGCCCTCGACCCCGATGTTGAACAGGTTCATCCGGAAGCCGACCGCAGCCGCCAGCGCGGAGAGGTAGATCAGCGAAGACTGGTTGACGATGTTCACGAACGAGCGGGCACCGTTGGACGGCTTGGAGAAGATGATGCCCCAGAAGTCCCCCGGTGAGCTGCCGGAGAGCGTGATGACCAGGCTGGTGACCACCACCGACACCACGATCGCGATGGCCGGCGCGGTCAGCGCAGTGGCGGTACGCCGCAGCGGGGTCACGCGGCGCTCTCGCCCGCGCCGGTCATCGCGCAGCCGAGATCCTGCGGGGTCGCCGTCTGCGGGTCGAACGCGCCGACCAGCCGGCCGCGAAGGATGACCTCGATCCGGTCGGAGAGCCCGATCAGCTCGTCGAGGTCGGCGGAGATCACCAGCACCGCAAGGCCCGTTCGCCTGGCCTTGTCGATGTGGCCCCAGATGGCCGCCTGCGCCCCGACGTCCACTCCTCGGGTGGGGTGGGCGGCGATCAGCAGCACCGGATCGCCGCTCATCTCCCGCCCGACGACGAGCTTCTGCTGGTTCCCGCCCGACAATGCCCGCGAGAGAGTGTCGATACCTGGCGTGCGAACGTCGTACTCCGCGACGATTCGCCTCGTGTCTGCGCGGGCGCCGGACCGGTCGATGAGGATGCCGTTGGCCGATGGCTGCCTGGTCTGGTGACCAAGGATCCGGTTCTCCCAGAGCGGCGAGTCGAGCAGCAGACCGTGCCGTTGCCGGTCCTCGGGGATGTAGCCGATGCCGGCCTCACGACGCTGTCGGGTGCTCCAGCGGGTCATGTCCGCCGTGGCGAGCCGGATGGCGCCGGCCGCGGGGCTGCGGATGCCCATGATGGTCTCCACCAGCTCGCTCTGGCCGTTGCCCTCGACGCCGGCGATGCCGAGGATCTCCCCGCGGTGGATGGTGAACGAGATGTCGCTCAGCAGGTCGCGGCCACGGTCGTCGGTAAGCGTGACGCCGTCGAGCACCAGCATGGGCTCGTCGGTGACGGTGCTCTCGTGGGTGTCGGGCGACGGCAGTTGCGAGCCCACCATGAGCTCGGCGAGTTCGGACTTGGTGACAGCGCCCGGCCGTGCCTCCCCCACCGTGGTCCCCCGGCGCATCACCGTGATGTCCTCGGCGATGTCGAGAACCTCGTCCAGCTTGTGCGAGATGAACAAGATGGTGTGGCCCTCGGCCTTCAGGTCGCGCAGGTTGGCGAACAGCGCCTCGACCTCCTGCGGCACGAGGACAGCGGTCGGTTCGTCGAGGATGATGATCCGCGCGCCCCGGTAGAGCACCTTGAGGATCTCCACCCGCTGCCGGTCGCCCACGCCGAGCCGCTCGGCCAGCAGGTCGGGGTCGAGCCCGAACCCGTACCTGCCCGAGATCTCCTGGATGGTCCGTCGCGCCTCGCCGCCGATCCCGTGCAGCTTCTCCGCCCCGAGCACGACGTTCTCGAGCACGGTGAGGTTGTCGGCCAGCATGAAGTGCTGAAACACCATGCCGATGCCGTGAGAGATGGCGTCCGTCGGCGAGTGGAACGAGACCCGTTCGCCGTTGACGGTCAGCGTTCCCTCATCCGGTCTCTGGACGCCGTACAGGATCTTCATCAGCGTCGACTTGCCGGCGCCGTTCTCGCCGATCAGCGCATGGACGGTCCCGGCGCGGATCGTGATGTCCACATCGTGGTTGGCGACGACGCCAGGGAACCGCTTGCCGACTCCGCGGATCACCACCGCTTCCGCGGCAGACTCGGCCATGGATCCTCCTCGACGCGGACGGACAGGCTACGGCGTCGTGGGCACCTTGATCTTGCCGCTCTTGATCTGGTCGGCGTACGAGTTGATGGTGTCCTGGACGTCCTGGCTCAGGAAGCCGCCCGAGGTGGAGTAGCCGACGCCGTTCTTGGCCAGGTCGTAGGTCTGGTATCCGGTCAGCGGCGTGCCGTCCTTGACCGACCTGACCATGTCGTAGGTCGCCGTGTCGACGCGCTTCAACATCGAGGTGAGGATGTGCTTGCGCTGCTCAGGCGAGGCGGACAGGTACTGGTCGCCGTCGACCCCGATGGCCCATTTGCCGTCGCCGGCCTCGACAGCGGCGTCGAAGACGCCGGACCCGGAGGCGCCAGCCGCGTGGAACACCACGTCTGCACCGTTGTCGTACATCGCGGCCGCCGCAGCCTTGCCGCCGGACGGGTCGCTGAAGCCGGAAAGGTCGGACTCCTCGATGTACTTGACGTCGACGGTGATGTCCGGCTTGACCGCCTTGGCGCCCGCGACGTATCCGGCCTCGAACTTCTTGATCAGGTCGACGTGCACCCCACCGACGAAGCCGATGTGGTTGGTCTTGGTGGTCTCGGCAGCCGCGACGCCCACCAGGAAGGAGCCTTCGTTCTCGGCGAACCCGAGGTAGGCGACGTTGTCGTTCGGGCTCTTGTCGGGGTCGAAGCCGTCGACCACGGCGAAGTTGATGTCGGGGTAGTCCGGGGCCACCGCGTTGACAGCGTCGCTGTAGGAGAACCCGATCCCGATGATCGGGTTGTAGCCGCCGTCGGCCATCTGTCGGAGCCGGTCCTCCCGAGCCGACTCGGGCTCGCCGGTCTGAGCCTCGCCCTCGGTGCAGGTGGCCCCGAGGTCGTCGGCTGCCTTCTGCATCCCGACCGCGGCGGCGTCGTTGAAGGAGTGGTCGCCCTGGCCGCCGACGTCATAGGCGAGCCCCACCTTCGGTCCGTCGCCGGATAGTGAGCCACAGTCCAGGGTTTTGCCGCTGCTCGAGCCGCTGCTGTCCTTGCCACATCCGGCTAAGGCGAGCGTGAGGACTGCTGCGACTGCCGCGATCTTTGTCGTACGACGCACGACTACTCCTTCTACCCGGCGCGCCTCGAAGGGTCGGCACGCATCCGCGCCAGATCATAAACTAGTTGCCGGGTTTTCGCGCCGTCCTCTGCCGAATGAGCGGTGGCGAAGCTCGCCGTCAGCCGCCCGCCTCACGGACGGCCAACCGGGCAAAGACCCGCACACCCAGCGCGAGCGCCCCTTCGTCAATGTCGAATGTGCCCTGATGGAGGTCGCCAATCTCGGCAGCTTCTGACCGCCGCACGCCCAGTCTCAGCAGAGCCGACGGGACGACGCTCGCGATCCAGGCGAAGTCCTCGGCGCCCAGGCTCTGCACGCTGGTCGCGATACCGCCAGGCCCGAGCACGTCCAGGGCCGCCTCCCGCGCGAGCTCGACGGCCGCAGGATGGTTGACGCACGGCGGCACGCTGGTGTGGGCGCCGATATGTACGTCGACGCCGAACGGCCGCATCAGCGAACGCACCAGGTCCGGAACCTGGGTGTGGGCCGACTCCCACACGGTGGCATCCAGGCAGCGCACCGTGCCCTCGAGGAACCCCCCGCTGGGGATCGCGTTCGCGGCGGTCCCGGCGTGCACCTGCCCCCAGACGACGCTCAGGCCCGCCCGCGGGTCCGTGAGCCGGGACAGGGCGCCAGGTAGCTCGGTGACCAGGCAGCCGAGGGCGTACACGAGGTCCGCAGTCAGGTGCGGACGGGCCGTGTGCCCGCCCGGGCCGCTGAGGGTGATCTTGATGCCATCGGCGCCGGCGGTGATCGCGCCGACGCGCAGGCCGACGCGACCGACCTCGAGGCGGGGTTCGCAGTGGAACGCGAAGACGTGCTCCAGCCCATGGATCTCCCCCGCCGCGATCACGTCGAGGGCACCGCCGGGGATGATCTCCTCGGCCGGCTGGAAGATCACTCGCGCCGATCGGGCGAGCAGCCCGTCCCGGGCGAGCTCTGCGAGCACCAACGCCGTACCGAGAACTACGGCGGTGTGGGCGTCGTGCCCGCAGGCGTGGCACACTCCGGCGACCTGCGACCGGTAGCGGGCCGGCGAGCGGTCGTCGAGGGGCAGCGCGTCGATGTCGCCGCGGAAGCCGACCGACGGAGCCTCACCCGCGGAGCCGATAACGTCACAGACCAGTCCGGTACCACTCGGGAGGATGCGCGGCTCGAGACCAGCCAGTCGAAGCCGATCAGACACGGCCGCCGTGGTCCGGTGCTCATGCCGGGAGAGCTCGGGATGTGCGCGCAGGTCTCGCCGGAAGGCGATCAGCTCGACCTCCAGGTCCTTGGTTCGTCGGTCGATGTCGGGGCCGCGGTCCTCGTCTCGCACCTGGCTAGTGTGACACCGCCGGACTTTCGCGCGACTCGCGCGCCGAGGCCAAGCCTCTAGGGTTGGGCTCGCGGAAGGAGGGAGACGTGGTCAGCTCGGTGGTCATCCACGCCGGCGCGCCGAAGACGGCGACGACGTACATCCAGCGCGCCCTGCACGCGAACCGCGACCTGCTGGCCGCCCACGGCGTCTACCTCCCGCAGGCGGGCCGCCTCGAGCTCGAGCCCAACGCCGTGTGCCACCATCATCTCGCCTGGTCGCTGATCAGCCCCGCCCGCTACCGCGGCCCCGCCAACCCGTGGCGGACGCTCACGGCGGAGCTCGCCGCGGTGGACGCACCCGTGGTGATCTTGAGCTCGGAGGCTTTCAGCCGCGTTGCCAGCAAGGAAGATGGCGCCGCCCTCGTCGAGGCTGCGGCGCGCGGGCTGGGCGACTCGGTGACCATCGTGTACTTCGTGCGCAACCAGCTGTCGTTGATGAACAGCCTTTACGGCCAGCGGGTCAAGTCCTTCCGAATGGTCGAGAGCTTCGACTACCACACGACGAACTACCGCAGCCGGCGGCTGTTCGACTACGAGGCGCTGCTCAAGCCCTGGTACCGCAAGGACGCGCTAAGGTTTGCCGCTGTGCCGTTCACCGGGGGCCGCGAGGTCGACCCGCTCAACGAGCTCCTGCAGGCGGCGGGAGTGCCCGCCAGGGCCGACACCATGGTCAATGAGGAGAACGACGTGAACTCGTCGCTCGGCCCCGTCGGCATCGAGGCCGCCCGGTTGCTCGGCGCCTACCTGAGAGGAATGTTCAGCGACTTCGACTCCGAGGAGATGGCGGCCAAGAAGCTCTACCGGATCTCCTCCTCGCGGGCCCAGAGCAGCGGCTGGTGCGATGAGTCGTACTGGGGCTGGACGCCGGAGGCCGCCGTTGAGACGGCTGAGTACTTCGCGCCGGCGAACGCCCGGTTCGCCCACGACGTGTGGGGCTCGGACTGGCAGATCGCGATGCCGGTCGACAAGGAGACCGCCTCCGTCCGGCTCCTCGACCTCTCGCCACCGACCCTCGAGCAGGTCAACAGGTACGTCTTCGCGCTCGGCCGGCGGTTCGCGCAGTTGCGCGAGGGGGCCGACGGCTGATGACGCGGCTGGTCATCCACGCGGGCACCCATGCCACGGGATGGAAGGCGACCCAGCGGCAGCTGGTCTCGTGGCGCGAGCCTCTGACCGCCCTCGGAGTCCACCTGCACCCGGCTGACGACCCGGAGCGTTGGCTGTCCGACGGCTTGGCCCTGGCGACGGGCGTCTCCCCGTCCGCCATCGTCGACGCGGCCGAGCGAGCGGTCCGCCTGGGGGCCGACATCCTGATCGTGAGCTCGGAGCGACTGGAGGACTCCCTTCGCGACCCCGACCGGCTGGCCAACCTGGTGTCTTTCGCGCAGGGGCTCGGCCTCCCGCTCACCGTGCTCGTCGTGATGCGTGACCAGCTCGGCTACCTCAACCAGCGCTACTGTGAGCGGGTCGCCCACCTGCAGACGGCCCGGGGCTTTCCGACGTTCGTCGCCGAACCGAGCCCGCCCGGCCGGTTCGACTACGCGACTGCGTTCACCCTGCCCATGGCCACACCCGAGATCGACTTCGTCGGTGTTCGGTACGTCGAGATGCAGCCGGGGGTGGAGGCGAGGTCGCTGCTGACCGCCGTCGGCATCGCAGCGAAGGACGCGGCGGCGCTGCCCGCCGGGCCAAGCATGGAGGCGCTGCCCGGCCCGATCCTCGTCGCCGCGAAACGGCTTCTCTACAAGCGCCTCTGGCGCCTTGGTCTGGTTACCCGTCTCCCCCGTCCCAGGCTGGCGCGGGCCGCTCGGAGCCTGGCTGCCCACGCCCGCGCGCGGTCCTGGGACAGCGCGCCGTTCTGGGGTTGGGACGTCCGCGGCCGGGCGGAGGCGCTCGACCGCTACGGCCCCGGCAACGACGTGCTGGCCGAGGCGCTCTGGGGCGAGCCCTGGGGCGATGTCTACGAGGACGGCGTGTTCGTCGATGTCGACCTTCCAGCGTGCGAGCCCGAGCGGGTCGTCGACGTCCTGGGAGCTGTCGATGTCATCGTGCGGGGTATGCCGGCGCCCAAGACCGCGGTCGCCCCTGAGTAGCGGTCGCCCCTGAGTAGCTGTGTCAGAATGCAGGCGGACGAACGAGGTCACGACGAGCACCCGCCCACCATGCCAAGGAGATGACGCTCTTGCGACGGGCCGTTGTCTTCATCGGGGGCTCCCGGGACATCGCGACGGCCCTACAGCTCGCCGTGTCCGGCAACGTCCACGCCCTGGCCCGGGCGGGCGTCGTCGTCCCGAAGGCGGGCCGACGCGCCAAGGGTCAGTCCGGTGTCTCCCACCAGAAGCTGTCCGCGCCGGGCGGCCCGGACTGGGGCGCGCTGGAGCGCGAGCTCGCCGACGCCGGTGGCGAGACCGTCCTCCTCGTCGTACCGGCGCTGCTTCGCATGGGCGGGGCGACGACGAAGCAGCGTGCGGTGGTCAAGAGGCTGCAGGGTCTCGCCGACGAGGTGTGCGTGGTGAGCGTGGTGGCCGACCAGCTGACCCTGATCAACGAGTACTACGTGCACCACGTGGCGACTTGGCGCACGTCGGCGCGACTCGAGGACCTCTTCTCGAAGCTCTTCCACAACGATGTCTTCGTCCATGAACGGCTGCTGCGGCCCTGGTACGAGGATTCCCCGGTGCGGTACGTCGCGTTGCCCTACCAAACGTACGTCGACGGCAACCCGGTTCAGGTGGTCCTCCGGGCCGCCGGCGTTTCGGTCCCGGAGATGCCACCCCCGGAGGCCGGCGTCCTCACCCTGGGATCGGTCGGCGTCGAGGCGAACAGACTGCTCTCGACGTACCTTCGCGCCGAGATTCCCGATTTTCGCCCCGACGCCAAGCCGGTGGTCGAAGCCAGCCGCGCCGCCCTGGTCCGCGCCGACAAGCTGGGCTGGTGCGCTGACGACTTCTGGGGCTGGACGCCACGCGCGGCGAATATGACGCTGGCTCGCTTCGACGCGTCGAACCACCGCTTCGCGAGAGCCGTGTGGAGCACCGACTGGCCGCTGGCCTACCCGCTCGGGCGCGCCTCGACCCAGCTCGACTTCCTCGATCTCGACGTCCCTGTGGTCGACCAGGTGCACCAGTACGTCGTCACGATGGCCCGGCGAACCGGAGTCGCCATGGGGGTACACACGTGACACGGCTGGTCCTGCACGCCGGCGCCGAGTATGCCGACTCGGGTGCGATCCAGCGCGACCTTGTGTCGCACCGGGCCGAGCTGTCGGCGGCGGGTGTGGTGCTCCCTGCTCGTGACGAACCGGCGAGCTGGCGGGAGACTGCGGCCGGCCTGCTGCGGGGCGAACCGGAAGCGCTGTCCGTGGTGGCGCAGGCGCGCGCCGCCGGAGCGGAGACCGTCCTGGCCAGCTCGGACCTGCTGGCTGATGCGCTCGCGTCACCGGACGCCGCGGCCCGGTTCGCCGAGCGGGCTGCCGCCGAGGATCTGCAGGTGCAGATCGTGGTCGTCGTCCGGGAACAGGTCGGCTACATCAACAGCCTGTACTGCAAGCGCATCCTCAACTTGGAGACCGCACGAGGCTTACCCGAGTTCGTCGCGAAGGCGGTGCCCGCCCACCGCTTCGACTACGTCGCCTCATTCGGCGCGATCGCCGACACCGAGGGCCTGGAGCTGGTGGCGCTGCCCTATCCGGAGGTCCGGGCCAAGGGCGCCGGCCGGGCCGTCGTCGAGGCCGCGGGGCTCGGAGACTCACTCGCCGGCGTGTTCGACGCCGCCGAGAGCAGGTTCGAGCCGCTACCGGGACCGGTGTTGCTGGGGGCCGTCCGCCTTCTGCACAAGCGACTTCGGAGTCTCAGCTCGTACCATGAGCAGGGCAAAGGGACACTGCGTCCACTCGTCCGGCAGCTCGTTAAGCATGCTGCCGCGAACGACTGGGATACCACGGAGTACTGGGGCTGGGACCCGGCGATGCGCCGCGCCACGGCGGACGAGTACCGCGACAGCAACGCCGCCTTCGCCGAGTTCGTGTGGGGCACTCCCTGGCCGGAGCCCTGGAGCCTCGGCCGACCGCAACGTGTCGACCTGGCCGACCTCGAACCACCGGTCCTGCACGACGTGCTGAGCACAATCGACACGCTGGTCGAGCCGGCGATCCCCCTACCCAGCAACCCGTCCGACGCCTGAGCGAGCGCGGTAAAGGAGGTCAGAAGGCATCCGGGGGCCGGTAGACGCCCCAGACACCCCGAAGCGTGTCGCACACCTCACCCACGGTGGCCTTGACGGCCAGCGCCGTACGCATCGGGCCCAGGACGTTGCCGGTCCCCTCCGCCGCGGTGCGCAGCCCGTCCAGCTGACGGTCTACGTCGGCTTGGTTCCGCGCCGTCCGCAGCCGCTCGAGCCGCTCGGCCTGCTGTGCCTCGATGTCTGGGTCGACGCGCAGTGGCTCGTACGCGTCCTCAGTGGCCAGCGCGAACCTGTTCAGCCCGACGACGGTGCGCTCGGCGCTGTCGATCTCCTGGGCGATCCGGTATGCCGACTTCTCGATCTCGTTCTTCTGGAAGCCGACCTCGATCGCAGCGACCGCTCCACCGAGGTCCTCGACCCGCTTCATCAGGTCGCGCGCGGCCTCCTCGACCCCGTCGGTCAAGGCCTCCACGGCGTACGAGCCGGCGAGGGGGTCCACCGTCTTCGTCACGTCGGTCTCGTAGGCGAGCACCTGTTGGGTTCGTAAGGCGAGGCGAGCTGCCTTCTCGGTCGGCAGCGCGATCGCCTCGTCGTAGGAGTTCGTGTGCAACGACTGGGTCCCGCCGAGGACGGCCGCGAGCGCCTGCACGGTGACCCTTACCAGGTTGACCTCCGGCTGCTGTGCGGTCAGCTGGACACCCGCCGTCTGGGTATGGAACCGCAGGGTCAGAGACTTCGGGTTCTTGGCGCCGAACTTGTCGCGCATGACCTGAGCCCAGATCCGCCGCGCGGCCCGGAACTTCGCCACCTCCTCGAGGATCGTCGTACGCGAGACGAAGAAGAACGCGAGCCGGGGCGCGAAGTCGTCGACGTCCTGCCCGGAGGCGACCGCCGCACGAACGTACTCGATCCCGTTGGCCAGCGTGAAGGCGATCTCCTGCGCGGGCGTCGCCCCAGCCTCCGCCATGTGGTAGCCGGAGATCGAGATCGTGTTCCACCGCGGCATCTCCTGGCGGCAGTAGGTGAACGTGTCGGTGATGAGGCGCAGCGACTGCTCCGGCGGGTAGATGTAGGTGCCGCGGGCGATGTACTCCTTGAGCACGTCGTTCTGCACCGTGCCCGTGAGCGCGTCCGCCGAGACACCCTGCTCTTCGCCCACCAGCTGGTAGAGCAGCATGAGCAGAGCCGCGGGCGCATTGATCGTCATCGACGTCGAGACCTTGTCGAGCGGGATGCCGTCGAACAGCAGCTCCATGTCCTCGAGTGAGTCGATCGCGACACCCACCTTGCCGACTTCGCCGTGGGCGATGGGTGCGTCCGAGTCGTAGCCCATCTGGGTCGGCAGGTCGAAGGCGACTGACAGGCCGGTTGTGCCGGCATCGATCAGCCGGTGGTAGCGCTCGTTCGACTCCCGGGCCGTGCCGAAGCCGGCGTACTGGCGCATCGTCCAGGGGCGCCCGGTGTACATGGACGGGTAGACGCCGCGGGTGTAGGGATACTCACCCGGTTCGCCCAGCCGATCCTCCGGGTCCCAGCTGGCTAAAGCGTCCGGTCCATACACCGGCTCGAACGGCTGACCGGACTCGGTGAGATGACTCATGCGCGCAAGAGTACGGCGCGCCATCTTTCATGGCATCGTTCATGGCATCGGTCATGGCATCGTCTCGTTGTTGCCGCCGGAGACGACGACCACCACGGTCCCTCCCGGAGGTACGACGACCTGACCGCCCGCGACGGCGGCCAACGCCGCGCAGGCCCCAGGTTCGGCCAGCACCCGGACCTGGCTCCACAGCAGGCGCCGAGCCTGGAGCAGCTCCGCGTCTCCCACCAGCGCCGGCTTGACCCCCGCCTCGCGGGCCACGGCGAACGCGATGTCTCCGATCCGCGCGGCGCCCAGCGAGTCCGCGGCCACGCCTCCGACGGCGATCTCGACCGGAGCTCCGGCCGCCAGCGCCTCGGCCAGGGTGGGGCACAGCTCGGGCTCCACCGGCTGGACGCGCACCGACGACCCGTCCAGGGCGGTGGCGGTTCCGGCGTACAGGCCGCCGCCGCCGCACCCGAGCACGACCAGACCGGCGTCGGGGACCTGCTCGGCGATCTCCAGCCCCACGGTGCCTGCCCCGCAGACCGTCTCGAAGGTGTCGTAGGGATGCACCTGAGGAACATGCCGTCGTGCCGCGAACTCGGCGCACTCCACGAGCGCATCCTTGACGAACCCGGCGACCAGATGGACCCGCCCGCCGTACTCCTCGATCCTGGCGATCTTGGCGGGAGTGGCGGTGCTCGGCACGAACAGGTCGGCGCTGATCCCCGCGCGCCGAGCGGCCCAGGCGACCCCCCCGGCGTGGTTGCCGCCTGAGGCGGCGCACACGCCCGCAGGTGAGCCCCCGATGGAGAGCACCGAGTTGAGAGCACCTCTCGCCTTGAACGAGCCACTGTGCTGCATGAGCTCCAGTTTGAGCACGACCCGAGCGTCGACACCGGGCAGCTCGCCGAGGTCGACGACCGGCGTGCGGCGCACGGAGCTGCCGATCAGGTCCCGCGCCGCCGCCACGTCCGCGTGCAGCGGGCGCGGCGTCACGAAGGGTCGGCCTTCCAGATCCGGACTCCAACGGCGGCCAGCACCACCGCGATCAGCAGGTCGACGACGATCAGCACCGTGTGTGCCAGGTAGAAGCCGGTGGAGCGCCCGTCGTCCTGGAGCAGGTTCTTGATGAACGTCGTCCAGATGACGAGGTTCCAGGCGGCGATGGCGAACAGCAGCCACGCATAGCGTCGAGAATGAGTCACGACGAGCATTCTCGCCCATGAGGCGCTGACGCTGAGACCTGCCGCTCGCGTTACTCCTGCCGCCAGAGCAACGCCAAGGCAACGGCGGCCGCGGCAGCGCCGGCGATCGCGCTGCCGGGGTCGAACCGTCCGGCTAACGTGCCGGAGCCGGTGACCGCGGCCTCCGGCTTGGGTCCTACCGGAGTGGCCGCCTTCTCACCGGCCGCCTCCGCCTCCTCGGCCGCCAGCTGCGGCGCCGCGCGGAGGGCCAGGGCGTCCGCGGAGAGCTCCGAGGTCATGGCCCAGGAGGCGCCGTACATGACCAGCCGGGAAAAGTAGTTGATCCAGACGACCAGTGTCACCGCGATCGCCAGCGGCGCGAAGGCGGATCCCCCGACCGCGCCGAGCACGTTGACGACGAGGATCTTCAACACCTCGAAGCCGAGCGCGCCGAGCAGCGCGCCCTGCCAGAGCGACCTGGCATCGATGCCGGGATCGCCGAGAACCCGGTACATCACGAAGTACAGCAAGGTGCTGGCCGCTACCCCGAGCGTGATGCCAAAGGTCCAGACGAGCGGTGTCCCGACGAAGGAGCCGGAGAGTCCCACCCAGGAGATCACCTTGTCGGCCAGGCCCTTCACCACTCCCGAGATGCCCACCGACAGGACCAGGACCAGTCCGAGGAGCCCGAGGACGACCAGGTCAACGCCCTTGCCCGCCAGGAAGCTGTACTTCCTGCTCGGCGGCACCTGGAAGGCGCTCTGCAACGCCTGCCGCAGCCCCGATACCCAGCCCAGCCCGGAGTAGAGCACACCGACGAACCCCACGATCCCGGCGATGTCGGCGGCATCCTGGATCTGATTCAGACTGATCGTGTTGCCGGACCCGTCCGCGGTGACGATCCCCGGGAAGACTTGCTGGATCGCTGTCACCAGGGAGTCGCGGGCATCGGGATAGGTGTGCGAAAGGTAGCCGACGACCGCGAAGGCCAGCGCCAGGATTGGGAAGAAGGACAAGAACCCGAAGTACGTGACGGCGCCCGCAAGCACGTTGCCCTGCACGTTGCCGTAGTGCTCGAGCGTGTTGAAGACGTGGTCGACGAATCGCGACCTCCGTCGAGTTTCGGCCAAGGTCGCCTTCGCCCTGCCCACGACTCCCGACTGCTCGTCTGCCATGTGCTCCTTCTTACCGTCGGTGGCCAGCGCACACACCTCCCGGGTGCGTCGAGCAGCTGAAGGCCCCCCGCCACTCTCGTTTGAGGGAGCGGGCGCTTCGCCTTGTCAAGTATCGTTGGGGCATGGCAAACGACGGTCCGGAGAACTCGCGGATCAGCCTGGCCACGCTGACGCCAGGGGAGGCGCTACGGGCGCTCCTCATCGTCATGCCAGCAGAGGGCTGAGCGTGGACGCCGACGGGGGCCGAGGCGCCCAACCGAACCGTGGAGAAGCAGAGGACAGCATGAGTCACTGGCCCATATGGCTCGCGCTGGTGATCCTGTTCTGGGTCGGCACTCTGCTCTGGCTCGTGCCCATGCCCATCTCCGTGCTCGCAACGCTCGTCGGCGCATGGATGATGTTCCGCGAGCAGGAGAAACGCCGCACCGCATAACGCCTGTGCCCCCGAGGACTGCCTAGTAGCGGTCTGCTGGCTCGTTCTCGATACACGGCACGGTTCAGTTGGTCTGCGAGTCCGCTGCTAGCCGCCACGCGCTCACGTCACACACCGCCGAAACCCCTTGTGGACAAGTGACTTCGAGGTTGAAACTGTCGGCGGATAGGTAGTATACTCGTACTTATGTCCTATGTCGCTTAGCGTGGATATCAGATAGCGTGGAATCCATGGAAGTTCCCACCTGTCCGATGCCAGAGCATGCGAAGTCGTTGGTAGTGCGGGCCGGTTGGTACGGGCGCGCCGGCCAGCGCCGACAGCGATGG
>JBBSGI010000022.1:0-39631 GCA_038254365.1 Propionibacteriales bacterium | reverse complement strand
CGATCGCGAAGCAGCCGGCCGCCTGGAACGCACTGGACAAGGAGATCCAGATGAAGTACTACCCGGTCGTCGTCACCGGCTACGGCGCGGACGCCATGGCCCGCGGCTCCAAGGTCATGAACGCGATCAACGACCCGGTGTACGGCATGCCCGACTGGAAGGACATGTGGCTGCAGTCGTAACGGCTCGCACCACCAGCGTGGACCTCGGTCCCGGTGACCGGGGTCCACGCAAACATCCGACCATCCGCCCCTAGGAACGCACCATCCGCCCCTGGCGATCCGCCAGCTGGCGGATGGTCGGGAACAAGGGACGGATGGTCGGGAACAAGGGACGGATGGTCGGGACCGGGGGGCGGATGGTCAGTGGAGCCAGCGGATCGCCGCGGCCAGGTCCGCATCGTCGAGGTCGGCGTACTGCTCGATGTCGCTCTCCCGTACCGCTGAGACCGACGCCATCAGCTCCGCACCGAACGCGGACGTCAGCGCGTCGTCGGCTTCGAATGCGGCGACCGCGTCTGCGAGCGTGAGCGGGAGGCGGCGGATGCCGCGGCTGGCCAGGGTCTCCTCCCCGAGCGCGGCGGGATCGACATCGACCGGCTCCGGGAGCCGGCTCCCCTCCCGCATCCCGGCGAGCCCGCAGGCGATGAGACCGGCCAGCACGAGATACGGGTTGGCCAGCAGGTCGAAGCACTTGATCTCCACGTTCGCTGCCCATGGCTCGCTGCCGGTCGACCCGGTCACCACGCGCATGGCCGCCTCCCGGTTCTCGACGCCCCAACAGGCATAGACCCCGGCCCAGTGCGAAGGAACCAGCCGGAGGTAGCTCACGGGGCTGGGGGCGCCGATCGCCAGCAGGGCAGGCAGCCGCTCGAGGACTCCGGCGCTGAACGCCTCCCCCTCGTCGGTGAATCCGGAAGGTCCAGCGCCTCCTGCCATGAGGTTCCGGTCATCACGCCACAGGCTCAGATGGACGTGTCCACCGTTTCCCACCCCGGGGACTGCGACCTTCGGGGAGAACGAGGTACGGAACCCGTGCTGTCGACCCACCGCGCGGATCGTCGCCCTGGCCAGCACGGACGTGTCCGCGGCATCGGCGGGGCCTTCGGCAGCTACCGAGATCTCAAGCTGACCGGCGGCGTACTCGGGGTGGAACTGCTCGACCGCGATCCCGACACCGGCCAGCGCCTGCAGCACGTCGCGGCAGTAGTCCGACTGGTCGATCAGCCGCGCCATGCCGTACCCCGGCCCTTGCAGCGCGGGAACGAACGCGTCCTCGAACCCTCGGGAGACCACCCACTCGATCTCGAAGGCCGCCCGCATCGTGATGCCCTGCTCCGCCAGCTCGTCCGTGACCCGGCGCAGCAGGAGGCGACCACACTGCTGGTGCGGCTCACCGGACTGCTGGTATCGCTCCCCCGGCGCCCAGGCCCATCCCGGTTGTCCAGCTAGCGACACCACCCGCCGTACGTCGGGGATGATGCGCAGGTCTCCCACCGGCTCCTCGCCGGCCCCCGAGCCGGCGATCCAGTCGTCGGCCCGGAACCGGTCGAAGCTGGTCGAGATCCCGATCCCCCAGCCGGCCACCCGCGGCAGCCTCTCCAACGGGAAGGCTTTGACCCGGGCGATGCCGGAGTTGTCGACGAACGTGGCGGCGACACCCACCACTCCTTGCGCAGCCAGCTGCTCCACCAGTCCAGCGGCCGCCGCACTCCGGGACTCGCGCTCTGCCGCATCCATGGACGTCTCCTTCACCCAGGTGCCCACCAGTCAAGACACATAGACATCTTGAGGTGTCGCCGCCAGACTAGTGGCGAAGTCCAGCCACCGCGCACTTCGCCAACGCGGTGCTCCTGGGAGGGAGCGGTCCATGACGACGACGAGACAACCATCATCCGGCCTGCGGCGAGGCTTGTCGGTGTGGCCGGCCATCGCGATCTCCGTGGCGCTGATGGCGCCCAGCATGGCGGCCAACATCAACCCGCAGGGGACGGCCGGGTACGTCGGCAGGGCGACGCCGCTGGCGTTCTTCCTGGCGGCGCTTGCCGTGCTGCTCATCGCGTACGTCTTCGTCCGGCTGTGCCAGTACTACCAGCATGCCGGGTCGGTCTACGTGTTCGCCGGGGCCACCCTCGGCCCGCACGCCGGCGCCGTGGCGGGCCTCGGCCTGATCGGCACCTACACGTTCTACGGCCTAGTCACGTCGACTGCGGCCGGAATCTTCGGTGCGTCGTTCCTCGACGTGATCGGCATCTGGAACGACCAGCCGTGGTGGTCCGGCTTCCTCGTCGGCGCGGTGGCTTTGGGCCTCGCCCTGTTCTTCGCGATCACTCCAGCCAAGCGTGCGGGTGCCGTGCTCTTGAGCACGGAAGGCGTGACCGTGCTGCTGATCATCGTGGTCGCGGCGATCGTGGCGATCAAGATCGCGATCAACCAGGCGCCGGGCGATGCGCACTTCACGTCCGACATCTGGAAGGTGCCGGCCGGCACCAGCAACTCCGCGCTGTTCCTCGGCATCATCTTCGGGCTGCTCTCGTTCGCCGGCTTCGAGGCCGCCGCGACCCTGGGCGAGGAAGCGGACAACCCGCGGCGCGACATCCCCCGCGCGATCTTGGGTACGGCGATCTTCGGCGGGATCTACTTCACGCTGGTCACCGCGGTCGAGATGACCGGCTTCGGCACCGACCCGGCTGGAGTAAAGGCCTTCATCAACTCACCAGCGCTGATGGGAGACCTCGGCAGCTCCTATGTGGGCAACTGGGTCGGCGACCTGATCACCCTCGGCGCGGCCGTGAGCGCCTTCGCCTGCTGCCTGGCGCTGTGTCGTCGGCGCCTCCCGGATGGTCTTCGCCGTCAGCCGAGACCTCGCCCCGACCTCTGCGCTCGCCCAGACCGGCAGAAACGACACCCCGGCCGCCGCGGCGGCCCTGATCAGCGGGCTGATCGCCGCCATCGCCGCCATCTGCGCCATCGCCTTCTCCGCAAAACCATTCGACACATTCTTCTGGAGCGCCACCATCGGCACGTTGATCCTGCTCGTCGCGTACCTGCTGGCGACCTTGGGCTGCATCAAGCTGGTGTTCATCGACCGAAAGCTGGCGGTGCCGCAGTGGCAGGTCATCATCCCGATCGCCGCCGTTGTCGTCATCGTCTACACCCTCTACCGCAACGTCTGGCCCTATCCCCCCTCCGACGTTCCCCAGTTCTGGCTGCCGATCGTGGCGTTCGGTTGGCTGGCTCTCGTGACCATCGTGGTCGTCGCGGTTCCGTCCGTGCCCCGGCGGCTGGCCCGCGGGATGGCAAGCCTGGAGAGCGACTACCAGCACGAGTCACTCTGAGTGGCGACTCTTGAGGGCATTGCGATCGAGCAGCGGCTGGTCGACCATCACTGCCACGGCGTACTCATGCGCGATCTGGACCGCGCTGAGTTCGAGAGCCTGCTGAACGAGGCGGACAGGCCCAGTCCGCTCGGCACCTCCCTGTTCGACTCCATGCTCGGCCTCGCCGTACGGCGCTGGTGCCCGCCGCTGCTCGACCTGGAACCCCACACCGACGCGGACGTCTATCTCACGCGACGTCAAGACCTCGGCGTCGAGGAGATCACCCGGCGGTTCCTTGGCGCCACGAACACCGAGTGCTTCCTCGTCGACGCCGGCCTCGCGCCAGAGTCGATCAGCTCACCCGTAGACCTCGCCGAGCTTGCCGGCGGCGAGGCGCACGAGATCGTCCGGCTGGAGCGGCTGGCTGAGGACCTGCTCAATGACGGGGTCGAGCCGCGCGCCGTACCCGATCGGCTTACGGCGACGCTGGAAAACACCACAGCGGTGGGCGCGAAGAGCATCGCCGCGTACCGAACGGGCCTCGACCTCCCAGCCGCGAAGCCCGCCCGCGACGACGTCGACGCGGCCCTGTTCGACTCGCAGCCGGGCGCGAGTGGGCACCGGCTGGTCTCACCCGTGCTGAGCGGTTGGCTCGCCTGGACGGCCATCGAGGCGGGTCTGCCTCTGCAGTTCCACGTCGGCTACGGCGATAGCGACGCGGACCTGCGCTACGGCGACCCGCTGCGGCTGACGCCGTTCCTGCGTGCCACCGAGGAACGCGGGGTGCCGGTTCTGCTGTTGCACAACTACCCCTTCCACCGCCACGCGGGCTATCTGGCTCAGGTGTTCGAGCACGTCTTCATGGACGTCGGGCTGGCCACCCACAACACCGGGGCGCTGTCCGCGGCGGTGATCCGCGAGTCGCTGGAGCTCGTGCCGTTCGGCAAGATGCTGTACTCCTCCGACGCCTTCGGCCTGCCTGAGCTCTACTACCTCGCCGCCGTGCTCTTCCGGCGCGGGTTGGCCGCCGCCCTGCAGTCGCTGGTGAGCGCAGACGACGCCACGGACGACGACGCCGACCGCATCAGCGCGCTGGTCCTCAACGGGAACGCGCGCCGGGTCTACCGGCTCGGTCCCGAGGATGCCGCCTGAGCGGGGATCGGCCAGGATGAGCCGGTGCCCGAACTCACCTCGACCCAGTGCGAGCTGGCCCGGCTGCACGGGATAGCCGTCGAGTTCGTGGACTGGTGGGGTGAGACCGTCCCTGTCCCCGTCGAGACGGTGCTGGCGGTCCTCGACTCGTTGGGGGTCGACGCCCGAGACGGCGCGGCGGCTGAGTCGGCGCTGGCAGAGCATCAGCGCAGGCAGTCCCTCGAGGCGCTGCCGCACTGCGTGGTGCTCCGGCAGGGCCAGCCGGTCGCGGTGTTGCTGCGCTATCTCCTTGGGGAGACCGCCGAAGCATGGGTGAGCCTCGAGGACGGGCGCCGGCTCGAGGCGACCGTCACCGCGATCGCGAACCCCGACCCGAGGTCGCCGGCGCACCGCAAGGAAGAAGCGACCGTCACGCTGGACTCGGACCCACCGCTCGGGTACCACCGCCTGCAGGCCCGCTGGCCAGGTGGCGAGGCCAGCGCCTCGCTCATCGTGACCCCCGGCTTCCTGGGCTTTCCCGACCGGCTCGGCGACGATCGCGCCTGGGGGCTGGCCACCCAGCTCTACAGCGTCTGGTCGAGTGGCTCCTGGGGCATCGGGGACCTGGCCGACCTACGAACGCTGGCCAGTTGGTCGGCAGCTGATCTCGGCGCGGACTTCATCCTGGTCAACCCGCTCTCGGCCGCCGAGCCGGTGCCGCCGATGGAGCCCTCGCCGTACCTGCCGAGCTCCCGCGCTTTCGTCAACCCGGTGTACCTGCGGGTCCAGGAGATCCCCGAGTACGACGCCCTGCCGGACGCCCAGCGGTCGGAGGTGGAGGCGCTGGCACGTGACGTGCGGCAGCGGCTCGACGGCCTCGACGCGATCGACCGCGACGCCGCGTGGACCGCGAAGAGGTCCGCCCTTCGGCTGATCCACGACCTGCCGCTAATGCCGCACCGAGAGGCCGCCTACCAGGGGTACCTCGCCAGAGAAGGTGCCACCCTCCGGGACTTCGCGACCTGGTGTGCGCTGTCCGAGCTGCACGGTCCCGACTGGCACCAGTGGCCCGAGAAGCTGCGCCACCCACAGCTCCCGCGGGTGGCCAAGTTCCGCGAGAGCAACCAGCATCTCGTCGAGTTCTACACCTGGCTGCAGTGGCTGCTCGACGAACAGCTAGACGCGGCCCAGCGTTCCGCGGTCGAGGCCGGTATGCGGCTCGGCATCATGCACGATCTCGCGGTCGGCGTGCACCCGCGCGGCGCGGACTCCTGGGTGTGGCAGGACGCCCTGGCGCAGGGGATCACGGTCGGTGCACCGCCGGACGCGTTCACCCAGCTCGGCCAGGACTGGAGCCAGCCGCCGTGGCGACCCGACCGTCTGGAAGCCCTGGGCTACGCCCCCTACCGCCACCTGATATCGCGCCTGCTGCGGCACGCAGGGGCGCTGCGAGTCGACCACATCATCGGGCTGTTCCGCCTGTGGTGCATCCCGGCGGGTGCTACCGCCGACCGCGGCACATACCTGCACTACGACCACGAAGCGCTGATCGGCATCCTCGCACTGGAAGGCCACCGTGCCGGCGCCGTCGTCGTCGGCGAGGACCTGGGCAACGTGGAGGTGGCGGCCCGCGACTACCTCGTGGAGCGCGGCATCGTCGGTACCTCCATCCTCTGGTTCGAGCGGGACGAGGAGGGCAGGCCCCTGCCGGCGGAGAAGTGGCGTGAGTTCTGCCTCGCCTCCGTGACGACCCATGACCTCCCACCGACACTGGGCTACCTCGCCGGCAGCCACGTCGACCTGCGGGAGCGGCTCGGCCTGCTGACCCGACCGATCGAGGATGAGCGCGCAGCCGATGAGATGGGTCGCTCCGCCTGGCTGGCCTTGCTCGAGGAGCGGGGCGCACTGGAGCCCGGCGCGGACCTCGAGGCGACCGTCATCGCGCTGCACCGCTACCTGGCTTGGACGCCGGCCCGACTGCTGTCGGTGAGCCTCACCGACGCGGTCGGTGATCGACGCACCCAGAACCAGCCCGGTACGGCGGATGAGTATCCGAACTGGCGCGTGCCGCTGAGCGGCCCCGACGGCGAACCGATGTCGCTCGAGGGCGTCAGGTCGTCGCCGCGGGTGGCCGCGCTGGCCGCGGCCGTGCGGACCGCTCTGCAGCGCCCGTGATGTGATCTTTCAGCGTTCCCCGTAACCTTGATGATTCTGGGCCGCACCTGGACGTCCCTTGACAACACGACCGAAGGAGCACGATGGAGGCATGGCCCGGAGGCCCTTACCCGCTGGGCGCAACCTACGACGGGGCCGGGACCAACTTCGCCATCTTCTCCGAGGTCGCCGAGGGCGTTGAGCTGTGCCTGTTCGACACTGACGGCAGGGAGACCCGGGTACCCGTGGTCGAGCGGGACGCGTTGGTGTGGCACATCTACCTTCCGCGCATCAGCCCTGGGCAGCGGTACGGGTATCGCGTCTACGGGCCGTACGACCCGCCGAACGGCCACCGGTGTGACTCGAGCAAGCTGCTGCTCGACCCTTATGCGAAGGCGCTGGAGGGTGAGATCGACTGGGCCCAGGCCTGCTTCTCGTACACCTTCGGGGACCCGAGCAAACGCAACGTCGAGGACTCAGCTCCGCACACCATGAAGTCCGTGGTCACGAACCCGTTCTTCGACTGGCAGGACGACCGCTCGCCCCGCCGTCCCTATCACGAGACGGTGATCTACGAGGCCCACGTCAGGGGGCTCACCAAGACGCACCCCGACATCCCCGAGGAGATCCGGGGCACCTACGCGGCGATCAGCTACCCGGCGGTCATCGACCACCTCACCAGCCTTGGCGTCACGGCGATCGAGCTGATGCCGGTTCACCAGTTCGTCAATGATGCCACGCTTCTCGAGCACGGGCGGTCCAACTACTGGGGCTACAACACGATCGGCTTCTTCGCACCGCACAACGCCTACAGCTCGGCGGGGCAGCGTGGGGAGCAGGTGCTCGAGTTCAAGTCCATGGTGCGCGACCTGCACCGGGCGGGCATCGAGGTGATCCTCGACGTCGTCTACAACCACACGGCCGAGGGCAACCACCTGGGACCGACGCTCGCCTTTCGCGGCATCGACAACGCGTCGTACTACCGGCTCACCGACCAGGACAAGTCGTTCTACTACGACACGACCGGAACCGGCAACACCCCGTTGATGCGCAACCCCCACGTCCTGCAGATGATCATGGACTCTCTTCGGTACTGGGTGTCGGAGATGCATGTCGACGGTTTCCGGTTCGATCTGGCGGCGAGCCTGGCCAGGCAGTTTCACGAGGTGGACCGGCTGAGCGCCTTCTTCGACCTGGTACAGCAGGATCCGATCGTCTCCCAGGTCAAGCTCATCGCCGAGCCGTGGGACGTGGGACCAGGCGGCTACCAGGTCGGCAACTTTCCGCCTCGATGGACGGAGTGGAACGGCAAGTACCGCGATACCATCCGCGACTACTGGCGTGGCAAGCCTGGCTCGCTCGGTGAGTTCGCCGCTCGGCTCGCCGGGTCGAGCGACCTCTACGAGAGCGATGGTCGGGCGCCGTACGCCTCGATCAACTTCGTCACCGCCCACGACGGCTTCACCCTGCGCGACCTGGTGTCCTACAACGAGAAGCACAACGAAAGCAACGGCGAGGGTGGCAACGACGGCGAGGACCACAACCGGTCCTGGAACTGCGGCACAGAAGGGCCCACCGACGACCAGGAGGTGCTCGAGCTCCGGGCCCGTCAGCAGCGGAACTTCCTCGCGACGCTGCTGCTCAGCCAAGGCGTGCCGATGATCCTGCACGGCGACGAGATGGGTCGCACCCAAGGGGGGAACAACAACGTCTACTGCCAGGACAACGAGATCTCCTGGATCGACTGGTCCAACGTCGACGCCGGTCTGCTCGAGTTTGCCCGGGAGGTGACGGCACTTCGCGCGGAGCACCCGATCTTCCGCAGACGCCGGTTCTTCACCGGCGACAAGGCGGGCAACGGCCTGCCCGACATTGCCTGGCTGAACGCGGACGGCACCCCCATGGACGCGGCGAGCTGGGGTCAGCCGACGGTGCAGCCGATGGGGGTGTTCCTTAACGGGGAGGGCATCACCGAGCCGGGCCTGCGGGGGGAGGACATCAGCGACGACTCGTTCCTGCTGATGCTCAACCCGGGCCACGAGGACGCCATGATGGCGCTCCCGGATGCGGTGGCCGGGGAGGTCTGGGAGGTGGTGCTCGACACCGGCGCCGACCTTGTCTCCTCGCGTCGCAAGGGTCGCGGCGGGAGCTCCGGCTCTCGCCGGAAGGTCAACGCTCGCTCGATCGTCGTCCTCCGGCATGGCTGACCGCCGGGTCCCCACGTCCACCTACCGTCTCCAGCTGCACGCCGGTTTCGGTTTCTCCGACGCCCGGGCGATCGTGCCCTACCTCAGCCGGCTGGGCGTTTCACACCTCTACCTTTCACCGGTCCTGCAGGCGACACCGGGCTCGATGCACGGATACGACGTGGTAGACCACTCCCGGGTCTCGACCCAACTCGGTGGCGGGTCGGGTCTGGTCGCCCTCGCCGAGGCAGCGCATGAGCACAGCCTGGGCATCATCGTCGACGTGGTGCCCAACCACATGGCGATCCCGGCGCCGGAATGGCTGAACCCCCAGCTGTGGGACTTGCTCCGCCGCGGGCCGGCGTCGGGGACGGCGCACTGGTTCGACGTGGACTGGGAGTACGGCGACGGCAGGCTCTCCTTGCCGATCCTCGACCGCTCGCTGGACGAGATGCTGGCGTCCGACGAGCTCACGTACAGCGACCGCGACGGCGAGAACGTCCTGCGGTACGGCGACCACGTCCTCCCGTTGGCTCCTGGGAGTCGTTCCGAGGACCTCGCGGCGACCCTGGACCGGCAGCACTATGCGCTCTGCGCGTGGCGGGAGAAGGACCAGGTCCTCAACTACCGCAGGTTCTTCGACGTCGACACCCTGATCGCGGTCCGGGTCGAGCTCGACGACGTATTCGAAGCGACGCACGCCACGTTGCTCGACCTCCACCGGCGCGGGGTCCTCGACGGTTTCCGCATCGACCACCCGGACGGGTTGGCCGACCCGCAGGGCTACCTCGAGCGGCTCCGCGACCGGACGGACGGCGCGTGGGTCGTGGTGGAGAAGATTCTCGAGCCCGGAGAGCACCTGCCCGCATCGTGGGCATGTGCCGGGACCACGGGCTACGACACCATCCGCGCCGTCCAGACCGCCCTGGTGCCGGCGGCCGGTGCCGAGCTGGACAGCCGCTGGCAGGCGGTCGGCGGGGAGCCCTCGTACGGCCGTGCCGAGCTCGGCAGCAAACGGCTGGTGGTCGCGGGCCTGTTCCAGGCGGAGGTCCGGCGGCTTGCCCGGTCGGCCGTCAGCGCCGCAGCGTCCGCCGGCGACGTGCTGACCGCGGCGGGCGCGCGCGCTGCCCTCACCGAGATGCTGGCGCACGTCGAGGTCTACCGCGCCTACCTGCGGACCGGCCAGGTGGCCGACCCGCAGGGTCTCAGACAGCTCGCCGACCTCGGCCGGCGGACCCAGCAGGCGCGACCCGACCTGGCCGCGCCCATCGCGACGTTGCTGCGGCTGCTGGGTGACACCACGAGTGACGATCCGGCGACCCAGGACCTCGTCGTGCGCTTCCAGCAGGTCTGTGGACCGGTCATGGCAAAGGGCGTCGAGGACACCACCTACTACCGCTGGCACCGGATGATCGGGCTGAACGAGGTCGGGGGTGACCCTCGCGCGCTCGACTCCCCCGGCCCGGACGCCTTGCACGCCTGGGCGGACGAGCAGATCAGCCACCACCCGGTGGGCCTGACCGGGCTCTCGACCCATGACACCAAGCGCAGCGAGGACGTACGGGCTCGGTTGCTGGCCGCGGTGGAAAACCTCCACGGCTGGGACCGGGTCTCGCAGGCCGTGCAGCGCGAAGCGGCGGCCTGCGACGTCGACGCCGTGACCGCCTACCTCGCCACCCAGACCCTGCTCGGCAGCTGGCCGATCGACATCGAGCGGTTCGAGGCGTATCTCCAGAAGGCGATTCGTGAGGCCAAGCTGTTCACCACCTGGAACGACCCCAACGAGCGCTACGAGCGACGCGTAGCCGATTTGGCGAGGGCGTGTCTTGCCGGCCCGGTCGCGGATGTGCTGACGGAGGTCGTCGCCCACAACGAGCCACTGACCCGGGCGACCGTCCTGGCCAGCAAGCTGCTGCAGCTCTCCCTGCCGGGGGTGCCCGACGTCTACCAGGGCACCGAGCTCACCGCGCTCGCGCTCGTCGACCCCGACAACCGTCGGCCCGTCGACTACGCGCGTTGCCAGACCCTGCTCGACACCCTCGAGCGCCAGGGACTCGGCATGCAGCCCGGCGACGCCCGTACTGCCGACGACATGCCGCCCAGCCTCGACGCCGAGAAGCTGTGGCTAGTGAGCCGGGTGCTTCGGCTGCGTCGAGACCATCCTGAGCTGTTCGACGCCCAGGTCAACTATTCGCCGCTGCGCAGCACCACGCCGCACCTCGTGGCGTTCCTGCGCGGAGGCCGCGCGGCGACCCTGGTCACCCGCTGTCCCGGCGAGCTCGCCCGCACGGGGTGGGGAGACGCCGTCGTCGATCTGCCGGTCGGCGAATGGACCGACCTGCTGACGGGGGTCCGCCACTTCGTCGACGACACCAACCTGAGATGCGCTGACGTCCTGACGGACCTGCCGGTGGCCCTGCTGGTCAGGGATGACGGGTGAAGTTCGAGGTCTGGGCGCCACTGGCGGAGAGGTCCGTCACGCTGGTGCTCGGTGACGCCCGCTTCGAGATGACCCGCCGTCCCGGCGGCTGGTGGGAGACGGAGCGGGATGCCGCGTCCGGATCGCCGTACGCCTTCGTCCTCGACGACGGCGAGCCGCGCGCGGACCCGCGCGCGCTGGCGCTGCCGGAGGGGCCGGAGGGCGGCGCACAGGTGGTCGACCTGCGACAGCTAGCTGTCGAGACGGTCCCCTGGCGCGGCGTACACCTGGCGGGTGCCGTCATCTACGAGCTGCACATCGGCACGTTCACCCTCGACGGGACCCTCGACGCGGCGATTACCAGGCTGGACCATCTGGTGGCGCTCGGCGTGGACATCGTCGAGGTCATGCCACTGGCGACGTTCCCCGGACGGAACGGCTGGGGGTACGACGGCGTCGGCCTCTATGCGGTGCACCAGCCGTACGGCGGGCCACTTGCCTTCCGGCGGTTCGTGGACGCCTGCCACGCAAGGGGGCTGGGCGTCTGCCTCGATGTCGTCTACAACCACCTCGGTCCCAGCGGCAACCACCTCCAGGAGTTCGGGCCCTACTTCACCAACCGCTACGGCACTCCGTGGGGGGATGCCCTCAACCTGGACGACGCCGGCAGCGACGAAGTACGGCGGTTCGTCATCGACAACGCCGTGATGTGGCTGCGGGACTTCCATGTCGACGGGCTGCGGCTGGACGCCGTACATGCGCTCTTCGACGACCGGGCGGTCACCCTGCTCGAGGAGCTGTCGGCCGAGGTCGACGCGTGGTCGACCCGGTTGGGGCGAGGGCTCTGGCTGATCGCGGAGTCGGACCGCAACGACCCGTTGACCGTCACGGCGCGGGCGGCCGGTGGCCTCGGGCTCAATGCCCAGTGGGCCGACGACGTACACCATGCCTTGCACGTGCTCCTCACCGGTGAGACGCACGGCTACTATGCGGACTTCGCGGCACCGGGCGCGTTGAGGAGGGTGCTCGAGGGGATCTTCCTGCACGATGGCACCTACTCGACGTTCCGGCAGCGCACCCACGGCCGACGGGTCAACCGCGCCACGCTGCTCGGGTCCCGCTTCGTGGTGTCCCTGCAGACACACGACCAGGTCGGCAACCGCGCCCAAGGCGACCGGCTGTCCGCCGGGGTGCCGCCGGGGGTGCTCGCAGCCGGTGCCGCCCTGCTGCTGACGAGCGCCGCCACGCCGATGCTGTTCATGGGAGAGGAGTGGGGGGCCTCGACCCCGTGGCAGTACTTCACCGACCACACCGAGTCGCGCATCGCGGCGGCCGTCAGGCGCGGCCGGCGGGACGAGTTCGCAGAGCACGGATGGGACCGCTCCGTCGTCCCCGACCCGCAGGCGACGCAGACCGTGGAACGCTCGCGTCTGGACTGGGACGAGGTGCGGCGCGCGCCGCACGCCCAGCTGTTCTGGTGGTACCGCGACCTGATCCGGCTGCGCCGGGATCGCGGTGATCTGCGCGACCCGAGACTCGACCGGGTCCACGTGGAGCACGACGCGGACCGACGGACTGTCGTCGTCCGGCGAGGCGGGCACCTGGTTGCGGCGAACCTGGCGGATCAGCCTCGGGGGCTGGACCTGGACGTGTCCCCGGACGAGACCGCGCTACAGGTCGTGCTGGCTTGGAACCCCGCGGAGACCTCCCTCGTGGGTGCCCGGCTGACGTTGCCCGCCCAGTCGGCGGCCGTCCTCGGCCCCCCGCGATAGCCTGCTGGGATGCCGGAGCGGGTTTTTCTGCACGTCGGGAGCCCGAAGACCGGCACGACGTTTCTGCAGAAGATGGTGTGGGCGGGTCGCCGGGCTGCCCTCGAGCAGGGTCTGCTGCTCCCCCTCGGCACCTTCTACGACCACTTCCTCGCGAGCGTGGACCTGCGCGGCAAGTCGCTCTACGGGCCGTACCCGCCGCTGGCCATCGGGATCTGGGAGCGGCTCGCAGACGAGGCCCGTGCCTGGAAGGGCGACGTCCTGGTCTCCCACGAGCTCTTCGCGGGAGCCACCGCCGAACAGGCGCGGACTGCAGTGCAGTCCTTCGGCGACGCCGACGTGCACGTCATCATCACGGCCCGGGACCTCGAGCGGCAGATCCCCGCCGAGTGGCAGGAGCACATCAAGCACCGGTCGACCGCCACCTTCACGGACTTCGTGCACGACCTCGAGACGCTGGCGCCGGAGTCCGAGTGGTTCTGGACCGTCCAGGACTATGCCGACGTCTGCCGACGCTGGGGGGCGGCGATCCCTCCGGGTAACACCCATGTCGTCACCGTTCCGGCGGGCGAGCGGAACCCCGACCTGCTGTGGCAGCGGTTCGCCGGGCTGATCGGACTCGACCTCACTCGGTTCGAGGTGCTCGAGTCGCCCGCCAACACCTCCCTACACGCGGAGCAGGCCGAGCTGCTTCGCCGGTTGAACCTCCAGCTCGGGGACCGGCTCCCCCTTCCCGGCCCCTACCCGCAGACGGTCAAGGACGTGCTTGCCCAGTCCGTGCTGGCCGCCCGCCCCGGCACTCTCTTCGGCCTCGCCGGTGACGACCGCAAGTTCGCGGTCAACCGGTCGCAGATGATCGTGGACGAGCTCAGCGGGCTCGGCGTCGACGTGGTGGGCGACCTCTCCGAGCTCGTCCCGCCGCAGGACCCACCCCCGAACCTGGCCGCCACCGACGTGCCAGAGGCCACCAGCGACGCGGTTCTGCTTGGGGAGGGTCTCGACGCGATCACCGGGCTCCTGGAGCGTCTCGCGGCGCAGACGTCCCGCGCGGGCGAGGCGCAGTCGAAGCGACAGCGCGCCGAGTCGGAGCTGTCCCGCTGCCGCGGCGAGCTGGCGGCTCTTCAAACCCGCCACCACGACCTGCAGGCCAGCCACGAGGGCCTGGTCCACGACATGCACCAGCGGCCGGTCCGTCACCTGGTGATTGGGCTCAGCGAGGCGAAGCCGTGGCTGATGAAGCTTCGGGTCGGCTACTGGCGCACCGCAAACCTGGTCCGGCGGATCGCGCAGCGAGGCGGCGAGTGACCGCCCGCGACTGAGTCCGAACAGGGCCTGGTCAGCTCCTAGGCTGCTGCTGGGAGACCTTCATCTCGGCCTCGTAGACGTGGGGCTCGGAGCCCCCGAGCCGGCGACGGGCGCGCCGCTCCATGGCCCGGAAGACCTCCCAGTAGCTCTGGTCGTAGTCCTCGATCACCTGGAAGCTCCACCGGTCCTTGATGATGTCGCGGCCCACGAGCACCTGCTCGAGCTCATCGGCGACCTCGACGTGACCGGCCTCGCGCATCAGCCGCACACCCTCCTGCAGCGTCAGGTCGGCCATCCCGCAGTGCCGATGGAACGCGTAGAGCAGGCCCCGCGCGTGGTCGACGATCTCCAGCGCCTCCGAGACCTTGCCGAGCGCCTCGACGGTGGCGTCGTCCATGCCAGCGGGTCGATGCCGCTGCACCCGCCGGTCCGGATGCTTGGCCGGTCCGAACCGGACCACGGGGTCGTCGTCGGGCTTCACTTCGTCGCGCTGGTCGTCCTCCACCTGCCGACCCTAAGCCGGAGACGGCGGTTCGCGCGACAGCAGCGGCGGACCGTCAGCCCACCACCGGCGGCCACGACGGCTGCCAGGGGACGAGGCGTTCGTACGCGGCAGCGACGGCCAGCACCGTCGGGTCGGACCCTCGGTCCCATGACCTGCAGCCCGACGGGCAGGCCGTCCTCGTCGAACCCGGTAGGCACGGCACAGGCAGGCTGGCCGGTCAGGTTGGCAGGTAGCGCGAGCACGCACCAGTCGTCGAAGAGCTGGTCGACCGGGCGACCGTCGATGCTCGCTGGCGACGCCAGCTCGACGCCGAAGGCGGGCACCGGCATCGACGGCGCGAGCAGCACGTCATCGCCGCCCAGGACGACGAGGGTGTCCGCCACCTCCAGGCTTGCCCGTGCCCCCTCCTGGATCTGCGTGACGGCGGTCGGGATGTCGAAGGGGTTCGGCGACGTCGCCCGCGTCGGCGACCTGCTGGACCGCGAACGGCGAAAGTCCTTGCGCCGGGTTGTACGGCCGGAGCAGCCGTGCGGACTCACGGATATGGCTTGGCCCCGAACCGCGCGCCGGGGCGGTAGCTGACCCCCGAGTCGAACGGCACCCCGAGGATCGCCACGTCAGCGTGCGCGACCTGGTCGAGCTGCGGCAGCCGGGCGAACGTCGCTGGACCGGCGAATCTCGGCACCACGGTCGCGTCCACCGGTCCCATGTGTTGGTCCGCCACAGCCACTCCTCGACTCCGCCCGGATTTCCACCCTAACGGCTGAGGATCCGTCGTGCTCGCACACTCCTGCGGGTGTTGAGACCACGCGATCTGGTGTTGGCCCAATGTCTGCGAAGTGGATCGCGGCGTGCCCGCTGGGATCACCCGGGCACCATCCAGCTCAGGACCACCGTGTTCTGCAAGAACACGATGACGCACATCAGTGCGAGGAGCAGCAGGCTCCAGCCGAGTACCTTGCGGAAGATGTCTCCCTCGCGCCCGGCCATCCCCACTGCCGCTGCGGCAATCGCCAGGTTCTGCGGGGAGATCATCTTTCCCATGACACCCCCGGACGAGTTGGCGGCGGCGAGCAGCACCGGGTCGAGCCCCGCCTTGGTCGCGGTCTGCACCTGAAGGGCGCCGAACAGCGCGTTGGAGGACGTGTCGGAGCCGGTGACCGAAACGCCGAGCCAGCCGAGGATGGGCGACAGCAGGACGAAGCTGCTTCCCGCTCCGGCCAGGAAGTAGCCCAACGTGGTCGTCTGCCCGGACTGGTTCATCACATAGGCCAGCGCGAGTACTCCCATCACAGTGATGAGGGCCGTACGCAGCTGGACAAGGGTGTTGACGTACGCCGTGACGGCCCGGGCAGGGGAGACCTGCAGAACAAGCAGGGTCAGAAGACCCGCGATGACCAGCAACGTGCCAGCCGCCGACAGCCACCCGAAGGAGAACGTCATCGACGACAGCGGGTCGCCACTTGCGTTTCGGACGTCGAGGCCAGGCCACTGAAAGTCGTAGAACCATGGCGCACTTTTAAGCGCGTCCTTCACGCTGTTGAGGTTGGCGACCGAGAAGACCGCAATAATGATGATGTACGGCGCATACGCGCGCGCAACCTCGGTGTTGGAATCGCCGCCCGCTGGTCGATCCGTCGTCACCGTGGTCACGGGGCCGGAAGGCGCGCCGTCCGATCCGTTGCCGTGACCTCGGGCGGTCACCGCATCCCTGTCGGTCTCGAAGTGGAGGTCGGGTGACTCGACGGGTTGCCACACGCGGACCAGGACAACCAAGGCAGCCATGGACAGGAGCGACGCGAAAATGTCTGTCAGCGTTACCGAGATGTAGTTGGACACGAGGAACTGGACAACCCCGAAGACAGTGCCGGCCAGGACCGCGGGGAGCCACGCCTGACGCAACCCCCGGCGACCGTCGACGACGGCGACGAGCACGAGTGGCACGAATACGGCGAGTATCGGTGTCTGCCGGCCGACCATGGACCCGAGCGTGTCGACCGTTAACCGCGGGTCGTTGCTCACTCCCGACGTGATGTCGGCCAGGGTCACGATCGGAATTGCGAGCGCACCGAACGCGACCGGGGCGGTGTTCGCAATCAGGGCGACGGTTGCGGCCTTGAGCGGCGGGAAGCCCAGTGCGATGAGCATGACGGCACTGATGGCGACCGGAGTGCCGAACCCCGCCAGTGCTTCCAAGAGAGCACCGAAGCAGAAGGCGATGATGACCGCCTGGATGCGCATGTCGGGACTCACCCCTTCGAAGGATCGCCGGAGCACGTCGAAGTGTCCGGTCTCGACGGTGAGCTTGTAGATCCAGATCGCGTTGATGACGATCCAGAGGATGGGGAAGAACCCAAACGTCGCGCCTTCCGATGCCGACAGGAGCGTCTGCCCCACGGGCATGGAGTAAACAATGATCGCCACGGCTATCGCCACCAGGAGAGCGGTGAGGGCGGCTACCCAGGCTCGGACCTTGACCACGCCGAGGAGCACGAACAGGGTCAGGATGGAAAGCGCGGCGAAGATCGACGTGAGCGCGTACGAGTCGCCTACGGGCTTGAGCACCTGCTGGTACATGCTGTCACCTCTTGACGGGACGGGAATGCTGAGGTCGTGCTGTGAACATCTCGGGTGGAAGTCCCCGGATCGAGGCATCGAGGACCTCGACCGTATGGGCCAACGCGAGGGGCTTCCCCATCCGTCGGGCGGATGCGGCAACCTGCATCAGGCAGCCAGGATTTGCGGTCACGAGCACGTCCGCGCCGGTGGCCAGGACGTTGCACGTCTTGCGGTCTCCGAGCTCATGGGCGGGCTCGGGGTTGAAAAGGTTGTAGACCCCCGCAGACCCGCAGCAGATCTCCGGGTCGGCGATCTCTCGCAGCTCCAGCCCCGGGATGGCCGCGAGTAGCGCCCGCGGTTGCGCGCGCACGCCCTGGGCGTGCGCCAGGTGGCAGGCGTCGTGGTAGGCCACCGTGATCGCCAGCGGGTGCCGCTGCGCGACCGGTCCGAGGGCGTCGAGCAACTCCGAGACATCCCGCACCGACGCCGCGAACCGTGCCGCGCGCTCGGCGTACCCGGGCTCATCCCGCAACAGGTCGGCGTACTCCTTCATCGACGAGCCACACCCAGCGGCGTTGACCACGACGGTCTCGACACCTGCGGCCTCGAACACGTCGATGGTCTTCTTCGCGAAACCGATGGCCTCGGCCTCGCGACCGCTGTGCACGCTCAGGGCTCCGCAGCAACCCTGCTTCGCGGGAATGACCACGTCGCAGCCCTCGGCGGCGAGCACGCGCGCCGTCGCAGCGTTGACACCGGGGAAGAACTCGCGCTGGACGCAGCCGGCGAGCAGCCCGACCACAGCCCGGCGACTTCCGACCGCAGCAACGCGTCGCGGCAGCTTCTCGGGTCTGTCGACCGGTGGCGCCAAGGCCTCCATCGACGCCAGCCTCGGCGCTAACCGGTCTAGCACTCTGCTGCGCTGCACCAGCCCTTGCAGCCCACTGCGCTGGTAGGCCTTCAGCGGTACGCGCAGCAACCGCAGTCGCCGGGGGTACGGGAAGATCGCGAAGATCGCTGAGCGAAGCAACCGGTCGTTAAGGGGACGGTGGTGTCGCCGCTCGACCTGGGCTCGGGTGGCCTCGATCAGCTTGTCGTACTGGACGCCGGAAGGACAGGCCGTGACGCAGGCCATGCAGCCGAGGCAGGCATCGAAGTGGCCGACCATCGAGTCCGACATCGGCTCGCCCTCGAGTCCCTGATGCATGAGGTAGATCCGGCCGCGGGGGCTGTCCATCTCCTCGCCCCACAGGACGTACGTCGGACAGGTCGGCAGACAGAACCCGCAGTGCACGCAGTCGTTGACTAGCTCCCAGGATGGAGGATGGTGGTCGTCGAAGGCCGCCGGCCCGGCGGGCGGTGGCACGTGCTGCGGGCCACCCGACCCCATGGTGCCGTGCGATGCGTCCACTGGCGGCGGGTGACTGGTCATCAGATCCCTCCGAGCTCTGTCATCAAATGCCTCCGGCGCTCTGTCATCAAATGCCTCCGGCGCTCTGTCATCAGATGCCTCCGGCAAAGCGTCCCGGCGCCAGCCGGTGCTCGGGGTCGAGCTGATCCTTGAGCCGGCGCATGAGGTCGATTCCCGGGACAGGACCCCACATGTCGAGCGCCTCCCGGACGGGCGAAGGTGCGGTGAGGACGACGACACCGCCGCCGGACGTGGTGGCGGCCGCGCGCAGATCCGCAACGACCCCGGCGGCACGTGCTGGATCAGTGCTCGCAGGCATCCCCGCATAGAGCACGCCGGTCGCCGACCCCCGCACGTCGACGGGTACGCCGTTGCGGTCGGCGGTCCGCCGCACCGCGACGAGGAGTCTGGCCACCCCGTCGATCTCGCTGGTCAGCTTCAGTCCGATCCCGTCCGACCCGAACGGGTAGTCACCGAACCAGCGTGGCGCCTCGGGACGCGCCGTGGCGTCACCGAGCAGCTCGGCAGCAACAGCCGCGCGACCTCCCACGCCGGACTCGGTGCCCTCGAGCAGTACGGCCACCGACGTCGGGCCGGCAGCCGGCTGGTCCACCTCTACCGCGCTGGCGACGACCTGCGAACCCATGACCGCGGCCATTGCCTTTGCGGCGTCTTCGGAGCCTGCCACCTCCACACTGAGAGCTCTGGTGGCCGGCGGCAACGGGTGCAGCCTGAACGCTGCTTGGGTGATCAGCCCGAGAGTGCCGTAGCTGCCGGTGAGGAGCTTTCCGAAGTCGTAGCCGGCGACGTTCTTCACGACCTTTCCGCCGGCCCTGGCGACCACACCGTCGGCGCGAACGAACGTGACGCCGATCAGCAGGTCGCGCACCGTCCCGTAGAGCAGCCGTCGGGGCCCACTGGTGTTGACGGCGATCGTCCCTCCCACTGTGGTTCCTTCGTGTGGAGTGTCGAGCGCAAGCTGCTGGCTGGCCTCGGCCAGCGTGGACTGCAAGGTTTCGACTTGCGTCCCGGCTCGGACCACCACCACGAGATCACCAGCCGCATGCTCGACGACGCCGGCGATCAGGCTCATGTCGACGATGAGGTCCACGGCCCGCGGTGGCGCCCCCCACGCCAGCTTGGTCTCGCCACCGCGCGCGACGACCCGAAGACCGTGCTGGCTGGCGAGACGGAGAACCTCTGCCACCTCCTCGGTCGAAATCGGCGCGACCACGTATCGGGCGACCACTTCGGCGACCGTGTCTGAATCACCTGCGGGTCTGGCCCGGTCTTCGCAAACCTTGCGCAGGTCGTCCAGCACCGGGTCGGCCGTCATCGTCAGAAGACCTCCGCCAACCCGGACTCCTGCAGCCGATGAGCACCCTTGTGCCGGCCTGGCACCTCACCGCAGAGCCGGGGGGTGGGGAAGATCTTCCCGGGGTTGGACAGGTGCTGAGGATCGAACGCGCAGCGCAGCAACTGCATCGTGTCGAGGTCGTCATCGGTGAACATGCGCGACATGTACTTGGCCTTGTCCATCCCCACCCCGTGCTCGCCGGTGATGGAGCCCTCATACTCGATGCACAGGTCGAGAATCGCAGCGGACACGTTCTCGGCGTCCTCAGCCTGGCCAGGGATCGACTCGTCGAACAGCACCAAGGGGTGCAGGTTTCCGTCCCCGGCGTGGAAGACGTTGGCTACTCGGACACCGCCGGAGCCGGAGAGGTCGCCGATCCGACGCAGGACGTCCGGCAACGCAGTCCGTGGGATAACGCCGTCCTGGACTATGTAGTCGGGGCTGATCCGTCCCACTGCCGCGAACGCGGACTTGCGGCCCTTCCAGAACAGGGCTCTCTCGACATCGTCGGCCGCGATACGGATCTCAAAGGCATCGTTGGCCTGGCAATAACCCTCGACTTCCGTGAACTGAGCCTCCACCTCGTCCTCCGGCCCGTCGAGCTCGACTATGAGCACCGCGCCGGCGCCCTCGGGGTAGTTGCAGTGCACCGCCGCCTCGGCCGCCTCGATGGACAGCGCATCCATCATCTCGATCGCCGCCGGGATCACGCCGGCCCCGATGATGGCAGACACCGCCCCGCCGGCCTCGTCGGTAGACCCGAAGGCCGCGAGCAGGGTGCGAACCGCCTGGGGTTTGCGCATCAGTCGCAAAGTCACCTCGGTGGCGATCCCGAGGGTTCCCTCGGAGCCGACGAAAGCACCCAGCAGATCATATCCCGGAGGGTCGGGCGCCTTGCCCCCGAGCCTGACCACGTCGCCATCGGGCGCTACCAGCTCGACGCCCAAAACGTGGTTGGAGGTGAAGCCGTACTTCAAGCAGTGCGCTCCGCCGGAGTTTTCGGCGACGTTGCCGCCGATCGAGCAGATCTGTTGGCTCGAGGGGTCCGGTGCATAGTAGTAGCCGTACGGGGCAGCGGCCTTGGTGACCTGAAGGTTGAAGACGCCGGGCTCCACGACCGCACGATGGTTGGCGGTGTCGATCTCCTTGATCGCGCGCATCTGCGACGTCACGATCAGCACGCCATCGGCGCGTGGCAAAGCGCCGCCGGACAGTCCGGTCCCGGACCCGCGAGCGACGAACGGGACGTTCGCCTCGACGCAGGCCCCCACCACGGCTGCCACCTGGTCCGTCGTGGTGGGCAGGACCACGATCGCCGGCATCACCTTGTAATGCGCGAGTCCGTCGCACTCATAGGTACGTCGTCGCTGACGGTCGGTGAGTACCCGGTCGTCACCGATCTCCGATCGCAGACGCGCGGCGAGCTCGTCGAGGTCCATCAGCGCCCTCAGGGCATCCGCTCGTAGGCGGGCAGCGTGAGGAACTCCGCGAAGTCATCGGAGAGCGCCATCTCGGTGAACAGCGAACGCGCGTCGTCCCACCCCGCTTCGGCGAGGGCCTCGTCGCCTCTGGCTCCCCTGATCTTGTCCATCTCCTCGTCGATCAACCGCTCCACCAGCTCGCGGCTGACGGTCTGGCCGTCGGCCAGGCCGACCTCGTTGTGCAGCCACTGCCACACCTGCGAACGCGAGATCTCTGCGGTGGCGGCGTCCTCCATCATGTTATTGATCCCCACGGCGCCCATCCCCCGCAGCCAGGCCCCGAGATACCGGATGCCGACACTGATGTTGCTGCGCAAACCCTCCTCGGTCACGTCGCCGGGCGTCGAGGCAATGTCCAGCAGCTCGTCAGCCTTGACGTGGACATCCTCACGCAGCTTGCCGATCTGGTTGGGCTGGTCCCCCAGGACCGAGTCGAAGACCTCGGTGCACAGGGCCACCATCCCAGGGTGTGCCACCCACGACCCGTCGAAGCCGTCGCCCGCCTCACGCGTCTTGTCGTCGCGCACCTTGGCGAAGGCCTGCTCGTTCACCTCCGGGTCCTTGCTGGGGATGAAGGCGGCCATTCCGCCGATGGCATGAGCTCCTCGCTTGTGGCAGGTACGCACCAGGAGCTCCGTGTAGGCACGCATGAACGGCACCGTCATGGTTACCGAGTTGCGGTCCGGGAGCAGGAAGCCGCGGCCCCGGGTGCGGAAGCACTTGATGGCGCTGAACATGTAGTCCCACCGACCGGCGTTGAGACCGGCGGAATGCTCGCGGAGCTCGTAGAGGATCTCCTCCATCTCGAAGGCCGCGGGATAGGTCTCGATCAGCACGGTTGCCCGGACGCTGCCCTGGGGAATCTCGAGCGCATCCTGAGCGTGGATGAAAACGTCGTTCCACAGCCGCGCCTCGAGGTGGCTCTCCATCTTGGGAAGGTAGAAGTACGGACCCGTGCCGCTCTCGAGCTGGGTGCGGGCGCAGTGGAAGAAGTAGAGGCCGAAGTCGAAGAGGCTGCCGGACATGCGCTCGCCGTCGACGAGCACGTGCTTCTCCGGCAGGTGCCACCCACGTGGTCGCACCACGATCGTCGCCAGGTCGTCCTTGAGGGCGTACTCCTTCCCCTCCGGTGAGGTAAAGCTGAGCTTCCGCTCGACCGCTTCCTTCAGGTTGACCTGGCCCTGAACCATGTTCTCCCAAAGCGGGGTGTTCGCGTCCTCGTGATCGGCCAGCCACACCTTGGCGCCCGAGTTGAGCGCATTGATCGCCATCTTCGCCTCGGTCGGACCGGTGATCTCCGCCCGCCGGTCAACCAGCCCCGGTGCCGGCTCGACGACTCGCCAGGAGTCGTCGCTCCTGATGTCCTTGGTCTCCGCCCGGAAGTCCAGCGTCCCGCCGTGGGCCAGATCCTGGTAGCGCTCGTGCCTCGCCTGGAGCAGCTCGCGTCGGCGTCGGTCGAAGGTCCGGTGGAGGGTGCCGAGAAACTGCACCGCCTCCTCGGTCAGTATCTCGGCAAACCGCCCGGGTACTCCCCCCGTTACTTCGACGTCCGCCATGGCCGCATCTCCTTGGCTGTCGCTGGTCGGGCTCGCCATCCGCAGGCTCCTCGTTTGAGGCGGCGCACGAAGGGCGAATGCACATCGAACACGCCGGTCCTGCGAGTGCACAACACTCTCCCAGCCGCCCGCGGGTTCCGCAATCGATTGTCTGGTCCAGCCGGTACGGAGCTATGCGCCGCCGACGAGCCGCTACCGTGAAACAAGCCAGGGAGGTTGCGGCGCCCGATGACTCGTCGCGCTGCCCCCGAGCGCCTCGGTTAGGTTGGAGCCGTGTCGGCCGCGAGCAAGTCGCCTTCCGTGGAGCTTGAGGTCGCGGGCCGGACGGTGCGGGTCTCCAACCCCGACCGGGTGTACTTCCCCGCGGGAGGTCACACCAAGCTCGACCTGGCGAACTACTACCTGAGCGTCGGTGACGGCATCGTGCGGGCGTTGCGGGAGCGGCCGTGCATGCTGCACCGTTTCCCGACCGGGATCAGCGGCGAGAAGGTCCACCAGAAGCGGTTGCCCAGCGGCGCCCCCCCATGGGTGGAGACGGTGCGGGTGCACTTCCCCCGCTACAACCGTAATGCCGATGAGCTCTGTGTCACCGAGCTGGCGAGCGTCATCTGGGCCGTGCAGATGTCGACGGTGGAGTTCCACCCCTGGAACTCGCGGCGCGAAGACACCGAGCGACCCGACGAGTGGCGGATCGACCTGGACCCGATGGAGGGCTGCGAGTTCGCGACCGTGCGCCGCGTGGCGCATGTCGCTCACGAGGTGCTCGACGAGCTGGGCGCCGTGGGCTGGCCGAAGACGTCAGGAGGCAAGGGTCTGCACATCTACGTGCGGATCGCGCCGGACTGCGGCTTCTCCGAGGTACGACGGGCGGCGCTCGCCTTCGCGCGGGAGGTCGAACGGCGGGCCCCCGACGACGTCAACACCACCTGGTGGCGTAAGGACCGCGACCCCACCACGGTGTTCGTCGACTACAACCAGAATGCGCGCGACCACACGATCGCCAGCGCCTACTCGGTCCGAGGCGTGCCCGATGCCCGCGTCTCGACGCCCATCCGCTGGGACGAGATCGACGACGTCATGCCACAGGACTGCACGATCGGGACGGTCCCCGCGCGCTTCGCCGAGCTCGGCGACCTGCACGAGGGCATCGACGGAGCCGTCTTCTCGATCGCGCCGCTACTCGCGTGGGCCGCCCGCGACGAGCGGTCAGGAGCGCCCGACCCCGGGGAACCCGCCGCGGGGCCCGGCTAGCTCACCAAAGCACCGACTGCTCCCTCGAGCTGCTCGGTGACGTGGGTGCGCCCACCGCCGGCGGTCGAGGCGGTCGCCGTGCCCGCGGGGGCCCGGCCGGGCCGACCAACCCTCCGCGGGTCGGGCGCTTGCGTGAGCAGGCCACAGGCTATAGCTTGCCTGTCGCGTCTCCTCAGTTATGGTCACCGCATGTCATGTCTGATCCACCTGAACGGCCCCTCCCGAGTCGGTAAGTCCACGCTCGCCCGCAGGTACGCCGATGAGCATGCGGGAAGCCTCGTGCTTGACCTTGATGTACTCGTCGGACTGATTGGTGGTTGGCGTGAGAACTTCTCGGCTGCGTTGGAGGTCGCCCGGGATCATGGGCGCACGCTGGCGACGCGTCACCTGCGTCAGGGACACGACGTGATCCTGCCGCAACTAGTCACGAGCCACGACCGCAGCCCCGGCTTCGAGGAAACAGTCCGCGAAGCCGGAGCGGCGTACATCGAGGTGGCGCTGACCGTACGCGACGATGAGCATTACGTACGCCTACTCGGGAAGCGGCCCACCAGCGACGTCGAGGCGCACATCCAGGCAAGGCTTGAGGGTCCCGACAGCGGCCTGGTCGACAGGATTCGCGGTCACCTCGACGAGTATCTTGCCGACCGGCCGCAGACCATTCGAATCGATACCACTGGCCTTGGTGTGGATGCAGCGTATGAGGCACTCCTGCACGCGCTCGCAGCCGCGGATTCAAGCTGACCCACTACCCCCGGGGGCCCGTCCCTCGGGCTGCGTCGGGCGTGGGGTAGTCGGGCCCAGATGCGGAATATCCCGCGTGACCGGGGCACCGGCAGCGACGGTGAGCGGCTCGCCGTGATGGAGCAGCTCGACGCCCTCCCCCGACGCGGCGTCGACCGTGTAGGTGACGCGTTCCGGCGTGACGCCCACCCGCACCTTGTCCCCACGCCACCTGAGGGTGAACGTCATCGCGGTGATCCGCGGCGGGAGGCGAGGAGCGAAGCTGAGCCGGCCGCCGTGGTCGCGGAGACCGCCGAACCCGCAGACCACGCCGAGCCAAGCCCCGGCCAACGAGGCGACGTGGACACCGTCGCGGGTGTTGTGCTCGAGGTCGTGGAGATCCATCAGCGCGGCCTCTTGGAGGTACTCGTGGGCGAGGTCCAGATGCCCCACCTCGGCAGCCAGGATCGCCTGGCTGCACGCTGACAGCGAGGAGTCCCGAACCGTCAGCTCCTCGTAGTAGGAGAAGGCGCGCGCCTTCTCGTCGAGGGTGAAGGCATCCCCACACCAGTGCATGGCGAGCACCAGATCGGCCTGTTTCACCACCTGCTTGCGGTAGATGTCGACGTAGGGGTAGTGCAGCAGCAGCGGATAGCGGTTGTTGCGTGCGGTCTCGGCGAAGTCCCAGCGCTGGCGATGGGTCGACCCGCGATCCTGCTCCGGCATCCGCCGTTCCTCGTCGTAGGGGACGGAGATGGACTCCCCCGCCGCCCGCCACAGACGCGTCTCGTCATCGGTCACCCGCAGCAACATCGCGTCATCGGGCCAGCGACGCGCCACCTCCGCCGCGGCCACCAAATTCCGGGCAGCCATCAGGTTGGTGTAGGTGTTGTCGTCCACGATCGCGCTGTACTCGTCCGGCCCGGTGACCCCGTCGATGTGGAACTTGCCGTCGTCGCCCGCATAGCCCAGCGACGCCCAGAGCCGGGCGGTCTGGATCAGCAGGGGCAGCGCACAGGTCCGCTCGAAGTCGGTATCCCCGGTCCAGCTGACGTACCTCGCCGCTGCCAGGGCGATGTCGGCGTTGACGTGGAAGGCCGCAGTACCGGCCGGCCAGTACGCACTGCACTCCTGGCCGCGGATCGTGCGCCACGGGAACGCGGCGCCCTCAAGGTAGAGGGTGCGAGCCCGCTGCTCGGCCAGGTCCATGGTGGAGTGCCGCCAGCGCAGGGCGTCTGCGGCGGCCCGTGGCGCGGTGGCCACCAGCACCGGCAGCACGTAGTTCTCGGTGTCCCAGAAGGTGTGACCGTCGTACCCGGGGCCGGTGAGTCCTTTCGCCGGGATGGCGCGCTGCTCCGCTCGGGCGCCGGCCTGCAGCACGTGGAACAGCCCGAAGCGAACCGCCTGCTGGATCGTCTCGTCTCCCTCGACCTGTACGTCGGCGCCGTCCCAGAACTCTTCGAGGTAACGGCTCTGCTCGTTCACCAGCTCCTCCCAGCCGGTGTGCAGGGCCGCGGAGAGGGCTGCGTCGACCTGGTCCCGCAACGCATGCGTCGTGCGCTGGCTCGACCAGCCGTACGACGCGAACTTGGTCAGCGTCAGCCGTTGGCCGGCCTCCAGCTTCGCTCCCACCGTGGTCCGGGACCAGTTCTCCTCGAGGTAGGTGTGCGAGTCGGGGGTGAGGTCACCGTCGATGATGTGGTCGACCGCCGCCGCCATGCGCAGACCGGACTGCCGGCACTGGTGGACAAGTGACGAGCGGTTGTCGTGGCTGCGGTGCTCCACGGGCTGCAACGGTTTGCTGAGGGCGGCCGCGACGCGGGGGTCGCTCGACGGGGCGGGCACGTCCTCGTTCGCCACCAGCTCCGACTGCAGGACGACCCGGGTCGCGGAGTCGACGGCCTCCACCTCGTAGGCGATGGCAACGATGGCGCGCTGGGTGAGCGACACCAGGCGGTGTGAACGGACCCTCACCACCCGCCCCGAGGGCGAGCACCAGGTGACGTCGCGGTGCAGGAGCCCGCATCTGAGGTCGAGGATCCGCTCATGGTTGACGATGCGCCCGTACCGCATGTCGAACGGCTCGTCGTCCACCAGCAGGCGGATCAGCTTGGCGTCGGTCACGTTCACCACGGTCTGGCCCGATTCCGGATATCCGTACCCGGCCTCGGCGTACGGCAGGGGGCGCGTTTCGTAGAAGGAGTTCAGGTACGTCCCCGGCAGCCCGTAGGGGTCGCCCTCGTCGAGGTTGCCACGCAGGCCGATGTGACCGTTGGAGAGCGCGAAGATCGACTCGGACTGGGCCAGCATGTCCAGGTCGAGGCTGACTTCACGGACTTGCCACGGCTCGACCGGAAACCGAGCGCTCCGGATCACTGCTCGTCGCCCAGCAGGTCCGCCAGGTCGGATACGACGACGTCCGCGCCGTGCTCCTTGAGCTCACGCGCCTGGTGCTCGCGGTCCACGCCCACCACATATCCAAAGCCGCCCGCGCGTCCGGCCGCCACGCCCGCCAGGGCGTCCTCGAAGACCGCCGCCTGCTTTGCCGCCACACCGGCCAACTCGGCCCCGGCGAGGAAGGAGTCCGGCCTGGGTTTGCCGGGGAGGTGACGCTCGGCCAACGTGACGCCGTCGATCCGCCCCTCGACGTACTCCTCGAGCCCCGTGACCCGCAGGACGAGCTCCGTGTTGGCGCTCGAGGAGACCACGATGCGCCGCAGGCCGGCGGCTCGCGCCGCCTGCAGGTAGCGCAGGGAGCCGGGGAAGACCTCGACTCCGTCCTCCTCGATGCGTCGGGTGAGCTCGTCGTTCTTGAGCCGCCCCACACCGTGCACGGACTCCACCTCCGGGCCGTCGTCGCGTGTGCCTTCGGGCAGCGTGATGCCTCGCGACGCGAGGAAGTCGCGCACGCCGTCCTCACGAGGCTTGCCGTCGACGTAGACCGCGTAGTCGCGGTGCAGGTCGAAGGAGGTGAAGTCGTCGCCCTCGCGCTGCCGCAGGAAGGTGTCGAAAGCCTGCTTCCAGGCGACGGCATGGACGGCAGCCGTGTTGGTCAGCACGCCGTCGAGATCGAACAGGCACGCCGTCACCCCGTCGGGAAGTCCCAGGGCCATGTCAGTCGCTCCTCACGGATCGGTAGCCAGTATGCACGGTGCGACTCACGGCTCGCGCCGCTCCCCCCGATCCGTACCCCGAGCGGTGGAGGCAAACTCACCGGCGACGCGCCACCTTGGTCGCGGATGTGCCCACTCCGCCGGAACGGTTGGGGCTCCCTTTCGGCTCAGAGCAACTCCGCGATCAGCGCCGCCGCCCGCGCTGCTCCATCGGTCTCGACCGGGCGGTAGTCGACCGCCCGTCCGATCTCATCGGCGATGGCCTCGGCGATCGACTCGGCGGTCTCGATCTCTAGTCCATGTAGCGTCCGGCACCGTACCGTTCCAGCCGGTGGCGGACATGGAAGTTCTGCTCGAAGTGGTGCCGGAGCGGGAAGTACAGGAACGGTCGCTGGTTCGTCGTCAGCTCCATCGCTGTCGTCAGGCCACCCTGGACGACGGCCAGGTCGCATGCGGCGAGGTGGCGGTACAGGTTCGGGACGTACTGGCGAATCTCGAGGCCGGGTGTCTGCGGGAGGGCGGCGGGGTCGATCCGGGGACCGGCAACGACGACCATGCGCAGCGCGGGAACGAGCTTGCTGGCCAGCGGAAAGGCCTCGATGACTCGTCGTAGCAGCGGTACGCCCACGCCCGACCCACCGACAGTCACCAGGCAGACCTGCTCGTCGGGTCGATAGCCCAAAGTCGAGCGAAGGGCCGCGCAGTCGGAGAGGTCAGCGGGATCGATACCGGTCACGTACCCGGCGAAGTCGTAATGGTCCTGCGTCCAGTCGCGGATCAGCGGCAGGTCAGGTCCGAACGCATCGGGGACGATGTCGTCGGCGTTGCCCACGAAGAGCGCCCGGTCCCGGATCCGCGGGAACCGGGCGCTGTGCTCGATCATCTCGGCGTTGTAGTCCGCGGTGAGGAATGCCTCGCGGTCGCCGTTGTCGGCCATCGGCAACCAGCCGACGAAGTCGGTCAGCCACGCGTACGCTGCTCGCTTGCGCTCCGGGTTCTCGTGCAGGTAGTAGTCGAGCTCCCAGGCCTCGTCGCCGATCCAGAGGTCATAGTCCTCCGCGCTGACGACGTCGTCGAACACCATGAAGTTCGAGAGCAAGATCTCGTCCATCCGTCGGATCGCCTGGAAGCAGTGCAGGTCGTGCTCCGCGGACTCGCTCTCGATGTGGCCGGACTCGTTGGCGAGGTGCGCGCTCGCCGCGTGGACCCGCTCGCCCCGGGCTTCGAGCACCTTCGTCACCGGGTGCTGAGCCAGCCAGTCGATCTCGAGGTCCGGGTGGATCTTGCGTAGCTCGTCGGCGATGGCTGCGTCACGCTGGGCATGGCCCAGGCCGATGGGTGAGGAGATGAACAAGGCCGCTTCGGCGTCGACTTCCCCCGGACCCAACGCGCGCCCGGCCTCGATGGTGCAATGAAGTCACGCAGCAGGAGGTTCACCTTCACCGGGTCACGCGCATGCATCAAGTGGCTGCCGTCCTCGATGAGTTTGGTCGAGTGCGGATCCGTTGCACATTGCGACATGAAGAACTCGACGAACCCGCGGTAGTCGCGGCGCCAGTAGTGCGTGTTGTACTTTGCCCAGCCCTGGTCTGTGTCGAGTGGCTCGTCGAAGGGCACGGCGCGGTTCGGGTGCCCGGGCGCCAGCGGAAGCGATGGGGCCAGGAAGGTGATGCCCAGCACCCTATCGACCACGGCGGCACGAACAAGACTGTGGGCCCCTGGTCGCCGTACACCCCATAGAAAACCCGGACGCCGTCGCGTTGGACCTACCCCTCGGTGTCGGGGTAGCGGGCGCGGGCTTGTTCCCTTGCTGGCGTAGTCATTTCGCCAACCATCCGTCGATCCACTCCAGAAGAGGGCGGTGCGCCGAGGTGACGCCGGACAGACGCTCCAAGATGATGCCCTCGTTGAACGTCATGACCAGCGAAACAAGCGAGACGAGGGGCATCTCGATGCCCATGCGCTCGCGAGGCTCGGCCAACGCCTCCATCAGGACGGCCCGCCACTCGCCATGAACGCGCGCGACCCGCTGCAGCAGCTCTGGCCTGTTCCAGGAGAGGGCCTGTAGCTCCAGCCAGACCTTCTGGTACGCCACGTCTTCGCTCGTGAGATATCGCATCGCCGTTCGCCACTTCTCCAGAAAGGGGATGTCGGCGGCATACAGGTCGCGCTGTCGCGCGATCAACCGGCTCGTGAACCGCTCGAGCACCCGGGCGAGCAGGTTCTCGACCGACCCGAAGTAGTAGTGGACGAGGCCATGGTTGACGCCCGCCTCGTCCGCCAAGCGCCGTGTCGTGATGCCGGCATGCCCGGAGTCGACCAGAACGCGTTCGGCGGCATCGAGCAGCGCCTGCTCGGCCGTAGAACGGGGTGTCGAGGAGGTGGCTACGCTCGGGCCCATAGCGTGTTCACGATCTTCCAGCCGTGCGACGTTTGTGCCAATTCGACATACTCTCGATAGAGCGCTGACCGGACGGTCGCATGCGCGATCGAACCATGGATGCCCTCCACCGTGACGTGGATCCGGTTGTCGCCGACGCTCAGTCCGCGCCCGATGCCCCGCGCGGTGGCGTCTACCATCTTGTCGGCGGACGTCTCGTTCAAGGTTTCGCCATCATCGGCGAGCGCACGTTTGGCGAGTCCGGGATGGAGCGCTCGTGCCATCCGGCCGGCGTCGCCTTCGAACCAGCCCTCGAAGTAGACCAGTACGGCGGCTACGACGGCCGCCTGAATCAGCAGCGCATCCTGGTCGACTGTCTTAGTCATCCGACTAAGATGGCAGCGTGGTGGCCCGACGTCAAGCGGGCCGCCCAAGTTTGGCCAATGACCCGTGCCCACCAGGCGCCGTAGACCGCACTACTCCTGGGTCGCTCTGGGCTTCAGCCCCCGTTGACACATCACGATGAGCTGGCGGCCGTCCCGTGGCCCTTGTGGGTGTGCGCGTAGAGGTCTCGCAGGCAGGCCACCTCGGCTCCGTGGTGAATCAGCTCGCGGTGGATGTGCAGGATCAGCCGGGCAACCGGCTCGTCGGCCCAGTCGTTCTCGCTCGGCCCGCACCGGCGGGTCAGACCCCTCTCGCCCAGGCCGCGGACGCCGACCAGCCAGGTCTGGTACTCACGGTCGAGCTGGGTCAGGGCCTCATCGGCCGACCCGGCGTACTCCCAGCTCTCCCAGCTCGCCGGATCACGTCCGAACTGGCCGGCGTTGCGCAAGGCGAGCACCTCCACCGTCATGTGCGCCAGCCGCCGAGCGATCGTGGTGAACGGCGCGGGCTCGGGATCATCCGGGGCGTCGTTACGCATGAAGGTCCCGACGCCGATCGGGGCGGGGGAGACCGCAGCCCCTCGCGGCCGGATGCTCCATGACGGGACCGGCTCCCAGAAGTACTCGTCATCGGTGAGCCCCTCCAGCCGCGGCCGCAGCCGCCGCGTGAAGTGGCGGTCCATCTGTTCGACCAGCTGAAAGTTCCAGTCCATCGCCCTATTCTCCCCGCACCGGTCGCGAGGCCGGGTCGGAACCGCGCGGCCCTTCTCGGCGTCTCATCCACATGCGCGGGCATCCACTACTGGCTATCGCTGTGATCCTGGCGCTCTCCGGATGCGGCACCCATGAGCCTGCCTCCAGCGCCGGAGCAGGAGTCACCGGCCTGGTTCACCTGGGGCCCCAATGTGCCGTCGAGACCGCCGGCAGGCCATGCAAGGACCGCCCAGCCGCCGAGGTAACCGTCACTGTTTCCCAACAGATTCCGGGGGACGGCTACGCAGCAGGGAGGGTTGTCGCCCGGGCTACCACGAAAGCCGATGGTACCTTCCGCATCACGGTCGCACCGGGTGACTACGTCGTCACGGCCGACGCAGGCATGTCCTGCGAGATGATGGACGCCCATGTGCTTGAGGCCGGGTACTCCAAGGTCGACATCCCGTGCGACACGGGCATTCGTTGAATCGAGATCAGGGGAGCTCCCAGGAAGTCGGCACGACCCCCAACTGTTGCCCACGGCTTCCGAGGGGTAGTGGAGGACTAGGTGAGGGTGTGGCCGGCCAGCGACAACTTCCGGACCTCGACCGGCGCCGGGAACTGGGTGGCGGCCGGATCGGTCAACCGGTGGGAGTAGAGCCCGTCGTCCCCAAAGCACCTCTCCAGGCAGCCGGGTCGGAGTCCGACTGCAAGGAAAGCGCGGTCCACGATGTGCAGACGGCAGAAGGTGGTCGAGTTCACGAGGAGGGTGACAACCCATCCGCGGCGCTTGAGAGCCTTGAGGAACGCGCTCCGCGCGGCGGTGACGGAGTCGCCCGGCGCGTGAGCGAAGAGGTCCAGATCCTCGGTGGGTCTGTTGATGAGCTCGCTCGCAAGCAGTCCGGCGCAGCCGCAACGACGTACCCCTCGGAGGCCTTGAGACGGAAGAAGATGCGCGCGACCTGGATCTGGAAGCGACTGAGCTCGACCTCCTCCTCCATCAGGCCACTTCCTCGGCCACCTCGCCGGTCACGACAGCGCTCCACGAGCGCGGACCTTCGACGGCAGCACGAGGTCATCCCACAGGTCCACCAGCAGAGGCTGGCTTCGATTTGGCGCTGGCGCCGAGGATCGAGTGCGTCGAGGGCGGGCGGGCGACAGTTCGCTGTCGCCCGATCATGGTGGCACCGAGCAGGCTCGGCGATTTCCGACCGTGCTCGTACGCAGACAGCAGGTCACGCGCACCGGACAGCGCTAGAGACGCGGGCCGGCCACCGTGGGTGGCCTGTGCTCTCGGCTGCACCATACGATCTCGTCTCATGGCACGGACGGACATCGCTTCCCGAGTGATCGCGGCCCCGATTGAACGTGTCTATGCCGCTTTGGTCGATCCGGATGCGCTCGTGGCATGGCTCCCGCCGAATGGGATGACCGGCAGATTCGAGCGATTCGACGTCCGGCCGGACGGGTCCTACCGGATGGTCCTGACCTATGCGAACCCGTCGACTGCCCAGGGCAAGGCGACGCTGGATTCCGACATCGTCGAGGCTCGGTTCCTCGACATCGTCCCGGGCGTGAAGGTGGTGCAGGCGGTGGACTTCGTCTCTGACGAACCGGGCTACGCCGGCACCATGATCATGACCTGGGAGGTCGCCAAAGCCGAGGCGGGGACCCGGATCGTGATCCGAGCCGAGAACGTTCCCGACGGCATTTCTGCGGAGGATCATGCGGCTGGTCTCACGTCCTCGCTGGCGAATCTCGCGACCTACCTGGAGCGGTAGCGCCGTAGGGGATCCGCTTGTGGCGACGGAGCGGGCGGTCATCCGCGGTCGGGTGAGGTTCGTTCGAGGTGCTGCAGCCATGCGTGCAGGACTGGGGTGGCCGGTGCGCGCCGGTCGGTGATCAGTCCGATGGGTGGGTGCGGCGGTGCGGTTTGAGTGTGTGGACGTCGATGTGCGGGCCGTCGCTTCGAGCGGCTGATTCGGCCAGTAGTGCGACGCCGAGTCCGGCCGCGACGAAGCTGCGGATGCTTGCCGGGTCCGGGGGCCTGGAATGGAATGTGCGCGGAGAACCCAGCCGCCGCGGCGGCTGTCGTGAGGATGTCGTGAAGACCGCTTCCCCGCGGTAGACACACGAACGGCTGGTCACGGACGTCGCCGAGGGACACCGCACGTGCCGCGTCAGGTAGCTGGCCGGGCACGGTGATGAGCGTCAGGTGCTCCTCGACCAGTCGCCGGGCCTGATAGTGGCTGGACAGGTCGGGACGAATCGGTGCCAGGAGCGCGTCGACACGTCCGGCGTCCAGTTCAGCGAGCAGTTCGGTGACGAGCCCGCTGCGTACGGCCAGCGTGGCCTCGGGGTAGCGGCGGTGGAAGCCGGCGAGCAGGGCAGGCAGGTCGAGTGAGCCGAGTACCGGGGTGACTCCCAAGCGCAGCCGACCTCGCACGACTGCGGCCAGCTGGTCAAGGTCACTGCGGGCGCCGTCGATTTCGGCCAGCGCGGCGCGGGCTCGTACGAGCAGCAGCTGACCGGCTTGAGTGATGGCGACGCGTCGGGTTGTGCGCTCGAACAGGGTGGTGCCGAGTTCGCGTTCCAGCCGGCGAACCTGAGCGGAGATGGCCGGCTGAGCCACGTGTAGTGCTTCGGCGGCACGACTGAAACCGCCGAGCCGGGCCACGGCTTCGAAGTAGACGAGCTGGCGCAACTCCATAGATTTAGCATGAGATGCGATAGCTCCTAGCACAACACCGTCTTGGAATTATCAATGGCAGGCCGGCACCGTGGAGTCATGCGGCTACGACACCTCGGCACCAGCGCCACCCCGACCACCACGGCAGCAACACCGCCGACGTCGCTGGCAGCGACACCGCTGACGACGTCGGCGACCGGGCTCGGCTGCATGGGGCTGTCACAGGGCTACGGGCCGGCCGATGACGACGAGTCGATTCGGGTCATCCACCGGGCGCTGGATCTGGGCGTATGCATGCTGGATACCGCGATCAGCTACGGCCGCGGGCACAACGAGCAGCTGATCGCCCGTGCCTTGGCCGGTCGCCACGAGCAGGTCGCGGTGGCGACCAAGTTCGGCATCGTGCGCCACGACGACGGGGTGCGCCTGGACGCGCGACCCGAGCAGGTGCGCGGCTACTGCGAGTCGTCGCTGCGCAGGCTCCGAGCCGAGGCCATCGACTTGTACTACCTGCATCGCGTCGATCCGCAGGTACCGGTCGCCGAGACGATCGGCGCGATGGCCGAGCTGGTCGCCGAGGGCAAGGTCCGCCATCTAGGTGTTTCCGAGGTGACCGTGGCGCAGCTCGAACAAGCCGCGGCCACCCACCCGATCACCGCCGTGCAGTTCGAATGGTCCCTGCTGTGGCGTGAGCCCGAGGCCGACATCGTCCCCGCCGCGCGACGACTTGGTATCGGCCTGGTGCCTTACAGCCCGCTCGGCCGCGGTCTGCTGACGGCCACCCTGGACGCCGCGACCGTGGACCACAGCGACTTCCGCCGCAGCGACGCACGCTTCCACGACGAAGCACTCAACGACAACCTGCGCCAAGTCGCCGCGCTGCGCGACCTGGCCACCGAGCTGGGCCTCACCTCCGGACAGGTCGCCCTAGCCTGGCTGCTCGGCCAAGGACCGGACGTGGTCCCGATCCCCGGCACCCGCAACCGCGGCCGGCTCACCGAGAACGTCGCCGCGGCAGACGTTGAGTTATCACCCGCAGACCTGGAGCGGCTTGAGACCGCGCTCGCACGAGGGACGTGGTCAGGAGACCGGACGTCGTTCGCCGTACCCGTCACCGCCCGCAACGTCTCATGAACGCCAGCCGCTACCCACTCAGCCAAACTGTGGCCATCGACGTGCCCGACGACGGCGCGATGAGCGCCTACCTCGCCCGACCCGACACCGCCCCGGCACGCGGCGCGGTGCTCGTCGGATGGGACTGTTCGGCCTTCGTCTCGATCTTCTACGGGGGCTGGATCCCGACCCGCGACCTGCCCCTCAGCCGTCCCGCGCCGACGCTCGCGGGCACCCCGCGCATCACCGGGCACGTCCAGATGTTCCTCGGCACCGACGACCCACTCATCCCCGCGGCGCAGCGGCGCCAAATCTCACCGCCGCAGGCGTCCACCACGAACTGATCGAATACCGCGGTGTCGGACACGGCTTCCTCTGCGACCGTCGGCCCTCCTTCCACCCGAAGCCGCCAACGACGCCTGGAACCAGCTCCTGCGACTCCTCGGCAAGTCGCGCCGACGACGCCGCACGACAACGCAAACAGCGCCGACGGGATAGCCGCCCACTACGGTCCCGAAGAGCGATCCCGCTGTGGTGACGGCGGTGTCGCTACAGCTGCAGGTGGAGGCGCAGTGCGTCGTCGAGCTGCGCCATGACGTCCGCTGGGGCCCGCCCGAGAACCGCGCCTAGCCGCTCGACTGCGATCGAGCGGACTTGCTCGGCCTGGGCCTTGGAGTCCTGCCGCAAGCCGGTCGCGGCTGCCGGCAGCAAGGCCTGGAACGGGAAGATCCGGTCGGTGTTGCTGGTGACCGGTACGACAGTGACTACCCCGCGGCCGAGCCGCGCCGCGATCGAGTTCGCGCGATTGTTGCTGACGATCACAGCCGGACGTCGCTTGTTGGCCTCGCTTCCGCGCACAGGGTCCAGATCGACGAGCCGGATCTCACCGCGCAGCATCGGCGACCCCGTCGGCTGCGGTCACACTCCACGCCGCCTGGTCGCCTGATGTTTCCCACTCCTGCCACGCGGTTTCATAGTCCTGCTCGAGCTCGGGCAGGCGTAGCATGCGCACGGCGTGTTGCAATGCCGCCGACCTTGAGGGGAGGTTGGAGGCACGGGCGAATTCGTCGAGGATGGCCACATCCTCGTCCGGCAAACTGACGCTGAGTTTCATACCGCAATGCTACCGCAGTACTACTCAGCTGGTAGCAGGCATGTGCGCCTGCCGTGAGCGCGCGAGCACCGTCCCGGGAAGTGTATCGATTACCGGCCCGCGGGGTCGGGCGCAGACCACCTGGCCGTTACAGGAATCGAGCCGATAGATGATGAAGGTGGGGATATCGGTCAGCGAGCCCAGTTCGTCGGGCCAGCGGTTGACGGCCTGTGGGTCGGGACGAGTCTCGATGATGCCGTCGACGCCGAAGCCGGCGTCCCTGAACGCGTTGACGGTGGCTTCCAGCGGCCGTCCGGTCGTAGGCATCGCGCGTCGCGCGTACTTTGGGTGTGCCTTACGTCGTCGTACTCGGGATCGGTCACCACCCCAGAGTCGCAGGATTACCGTTCTGATTCCGATCGACATACGCGCCCGCGGAGGTCCCTGCTCTCGGCTCATCCAGTGCTGGTCTAGCGCTCGGTTGGGCGGAACGCCACGAGGGGTAGCTCGGATGCGAGCCGTCGCCGGGCGTCATTGCTGCCGTCGTAGTCCCAACCCACCAGCCAGCTCAGCATCCGGCGGACCACGGGCGTTGCCCACCGGTTGCGCCTCTCGTAGTCGGCCAAGGTCGCGGTGGCCTCGCTCTCGTCGAGGACGCGGTGGACCGGCACGAAACGGCGCCGACCGATGGCGACTTCCACTGCCGGCTTTGCCTGCACGTTGCGATACCAGTCCGCTGCTCGGCCGAAGCCGGCGACCACGATGACCTCGCCGGCCGCCGCGCCCATGCCGATCACTTCCAGCATGGTCTGGTAGCGGCGATTAGACCGGCGGCCGACGTGGGTGAGACGCAGGAACCGCTCGCCCAGCAGCCATCCCGCGTTCCAGTCGTAGAGGCGCGCGGGTGCACGCAGCAGCCGTCGAGCGACCGGTCCCGGCCTATGGGCGCTTGCTTCCACGCCTCTACCGTAGAGCAGAGCCGTGTCTGCACCTCGACAGTCACGGCACCGGTAATGGATGGCGGCGGTTGGCTGCGCTTCGCTGACCGATCCACCCACGCTGCCTGGCGCAGCGGCAGGCGGACTGTCTTGACGGAGGTCAGCCGGGCGTGAGGCAGAACTCGTTGCCGTCGGGGTCGGCCAGCTCGACGGCGCCGTCTCCGGGGCTGCCGAGCCGGGTCGCCCCCAGCGCGAGTAGTCGGTCGACCTCGGCTGCCAGGTCGCCGTCGGCCAGGGTGAGGTCGAAGCGCTGCCGGTTCCTCCCGTGCTTCGGCGTCAGGGGCGGGCCGCCCCATGCGACCTTGGTGCCACCGTGCGGGGACTGGACCGCGGTCTCCTGGGCCTGATCCCACACCAGAGGCCAGCCCAGCGCCTCGGCCCAGAAGAGCCCGACCTGCCGGGTGCCGTCGCAGGCGAGCTCGCCGAGAAAGCCGCAACCGGCCAAGAACGAGTTGCCGGGCTCGATCACGCAGAACTCGTTGCCCTCAGGATCGGCCAGCACGACGTGTCCCTCTTCCGGGAGCTGGCCGACGTCGAGGTGGCCGGCGCCCAGCTTGAGCGCCGCCGCGACCGTGGCCTGCTGTTCGACGGGGCTGGTGCTGGTCAGGTGGAGGTGCACCCGGTTCGGACCGACCTTCTCAGCTCCGCTCGGGACGAACTGCAGGCCGACCTGGGTGTCGGACCCGGGCAGCAGCGCACCGCGGAGGTTATCGACGACCGACCGTCCCAAAACACCGGCCCAGAAGCCCGCCAGGCGAGCCGGGTCGTGCGCGTCGAGGGTCAGAGCCAGCAGTCGGGACGACATCTCGCGCATGCTAGACCGAGGCGAGGCACTCCGCACGCGCTTTTCAGCAGCGCAGCCGACTCCACGTCGTACGACGACAGCGACCGGTCAGCGGACAGGTACTCCGGTCGGCGGGTCGGCGTCCCGGAACACCCACCACTACCGGTGACTCATCCAGCGGTCTGTGCCACCAGGCTCGTCCGTCCCGCATGGGATCCCCTCATGGTGATCGGCCGGCACCCCACGAGCCCGTACCCGCTCGCCGTTTGCGGTTCCACCCACGGGACAGGTCGCTCGCCAACACGGTCCCGCGGGAGGCGATCTGATCGGCGACGAGTGGTTGCGCCCGTGGAACCATAGTTCGGGTGAGTGGCTTCTCGGTGCTCGACGCGTCGTACCAGGCGCTGCTGCGCGTCATCAGTGCGTTGGACGACGACGCCGGCTGGCAGAACACCAGGTGCGCGGGCTGGACGGTCCGCGATCTTGTTCACCATCTGCTTGCCGACGCTCAACGCGCCCTCGTCGCGCTGCACACTCCTGCCCCCGGACCGCCCGACGTCGACGCCATCTCGTACTGGAGACCGTGGCAGCCGGGCACGCCGAGTGCTGAGGCCGGGCGCCGCGGCACCAGGATCATGGCCAGTGCGTGGTCGAGCGTCGAGCCGATTGCCGCGTCCTACGTGGAGACCGCCAGCGCCGTGCTGGTCGCCGGTCGGGAGCGGGCCGCAGACGACTGCGTCGCCACGCAGGGTCACGTCATCACCGTGGACGGACTGTGTCGCACGCTCGCCGTGGAGGCCACCGTGCACCAGCTTGACCTGCGTCTCGGAGAGCCTTCCGAAGCCGGGCTCGAGGAGAAGCGCCGCGTCCTCGACGGGCTGCTCGGCCAACTCGGTCCAATCGCCGACAGCAGCCGTTATGCGTTGATCGGCACCGGCCGCGAGCCGCTCACCGGTGAGGAGGCCGATGCCCTTGGCACAGCCGCCGAGCGCCTCCCCCTGTTCGGATGAGGATCCACCTACCGGGTGGCTGAGGTGGCCGATACATCAGTTCTCGGGCAGTCTCCATGAGGTGATAGCTCAGCCGTACCGAGATCCTCGCCTGGCTGCCGTGTACGGGCGCGGCAACCAGATGCCGGCGAGTTCGCTACGGGCCTGGGCCGCGGTGATCACGTCCTTCGGACCGGTTCGGAGGTCGGTGACCCTGGACGTAGGAACGGGCACGGGGATGTTCGCCGCCGCGCTCGCCGACGTCCAAGT
>JBBSGI010000021.1:0-41639 GCA_038254365.1 Propionibacteriales bacterium | reverse complement strand
TCCTGGAAGCACATCGACCACCCGAGCGAGGTCGTCGAGGTGGGCCAGGAGGTCACCGTCGAGGTGCTCGACGTCGACATGGACCGCGAGCGGGTGTCCCTGTCCTTGAAGGCGACCCAGGAAGACCCGTGGCAGCAGTTCGCCCGCACCCACCAGATGGGCCAGATCGTGCCCGGCAAGGTCACCAAGCTGGTGCCGTTCGGTGCGTTCGTGCGCGTCGACGAGGGGATCGAGGGACTGGTCCACATCTCCGAACTGGCCGAACGCCACGTCGAGATCCCCGAGCAGGTCGTCCAGGTCAACGACGATGTGATGGTCAAGATCATCGACATCGACCTCGAGCGTCGGCGGATATCGCTGTCGCTCAAGCAGGCCAACGAGGGAGTCGACTCCACGTCGGACGACTTCGACCCCACGCTGTACGGGATGACCGCGACGTACGACACCGAGGGCAACTACCTCTACCCGGAGGGCTTCGACGCCGAGACCGGCGAGTGGCTCGAGGGCTACGACGTCCAGAAGGCCATTTGGGAGAAGCAGTACGCCGAGGCGCACACCCGCTGGGAGGCGCACAAGAGGCAGATCCAGGAGGCCCAGAAGGCCGACGTGGACGCCGGCGAGGCCACGACGTACACCTCCGACGAGGCCCCCCCCGAGGCTCCAGCGGGCATCCCGGGGCCGGCCGAGGGCTCGCTGGCCTCTGACGAAGCCCTGCAGGCTCTCCGCGAGAAGCTCACCGGCGGCCAGTAAGGCCATCGGCACACGTCAACCGTCTCGTAGCGTGTGCGCGTGTCCCGCATCGGTCTCACGGGAGGTATCGCCTCCGGCAAGTCGACGGTGAGCGCACGGCTCGCCACCCTGGGAGCCGTGGTCATCGACTCCGACCGGCTGGCCCGGGAAGTGGTGGCTGGCGGCACCACGGGGCTGGCGCAGGTCCTCGAGGCGTTCGGGTCGGGGATCCTGACTCCAGATGGAGACCTCGACCGGTCGAGGCTCGCCGAGCGTGTCTTCCATGACCAGGCCGCTCGCCGGCGGCTGGAGGCGATTGTGCACCCGCTGGTTCGGGCCCGGGCGGCCGAGATCGAGCAGGCGGCGCCGGCCGGTTCCGTGATCGTGCACGACATCCCCCTGCTGGTGGAGTCGGAGCAGCAGGACCGGTTCGACCAGGTTGTCGTCGTGGATGTCGACGAGGCCGTCCAGCTCTACCGGCTCCGCGAGCTTCGGGGACTGTCGAAGGCGGCGGCGCACGCTCGGGTCGCCGCGCAGGCGTCGCGTCAGGATCGCCTCGCGGCAGCCACCCACGTCATCGTGAACAACGGCACGCCGGAAGATCTCGTGGCGGCGGTCGACCGGCTGTGGCCCGAGCTGACTCGGTAAGTCAGGCAGCCAGGTCAGGGTCGGCCAGCTTGCGCAGCTGGGCCAACGCTTCGCGCTCAAGCTGGCGGACCCGCTCGGCCGAGACGCCGTGGCGGGCGCCGATGTCGGCGAGCTTCTCCTGCCGACCGTCGACCAGCCCGTAGCGGGACCGGATGACGTCCGCCGACCGAGGCTCCAGCAGCTCAACCAGGTCGTCGAGACGGCGCCGCGACTCGTCGTCGAGCACGGCTGAGTCGGGACCTGGAGTGGTCTCCTTGGCGACCAGGTCGCCAAGGGAGGTGTCGCCGTCCTCGTCAACGGGTGTGTCGAGACTCACGTGGTCGCGACCCCATGCCATGAGGTCGAGGACGCGCTCGACGGTCATGTCGAGCTCAGCAGCCAGCTCCGTCGGCTCGGGTTCGCGACCGAGCTGGCGTTCGAGGTTGCGGCGTGCGGATCCGATCTGGTTCAGCTCCTCGACTACGTGGACCGGCAGCCGGACGACCCGGGCCTGCTGTGCGATGCCCCGGGTGATCGCCTGGCGCACCCACCAGGTCGCGTAGGTCGAGAACTTGAAGCCCTTCTCGTAGTCGAACTTCTCGACGGCCCGGATCAGGCCGGTGTTGCCTTCCTGGACCAGGTCGAGCATCGGCATCGCGGACCGGCCGTACTTGCGGGCGATCGACACGACAAGGCGCAGGTTGGCCTGGATGAAGCGCTGCGTGGCGCGTTGCCCCTCTTGCGCCACCCACTCGAGCTCCTCGCGGCTCGCGCGCTTGGGCGCTCCGCCCTTGGCTCGGGCGACCCGCCCGGTGCTCAGCAGATGCGCGGCGAAGAGGCCTGCTTCGATGGACTTGGAGAGCTCCACCTCGGTAGCGGCGTCGAGCAGCGGCGTACGCGCGATCTCGTCCAGGTACAACCCGACACTGTCGCGACCCTCGATCGAGTGCTCGCGAGCCTCGAGTGTTCCAGTGCGACTGGTCATCACGGGACTCCTCTCCTCCAGCCCTGCCCGGTACGCCTTACAACGTTGTTCGGAGCCGAGAGATTCCTGGATTCCGGAACCGGTTCGGCACCCGCTGAACGGCGCGATATGTACTAGACGAGCGGTCGTTTCGTGGAGTTGCCCCTCTCAGCAGCTTCTTACGTGGCGGACGAAGCCGGAGGCGGACCGACAGCGTGCAGCGGGACGGGTGAGGCGCCCGCGACGTCGATGATCCAGGCGGAGTAGTCGGCCGTCTCTCGCCAGAAGTCGTATCGACCACTGGCGCCGCCGTGACCCGCGGACATCTCGCACTTGAACAGGAACTGGCCACGCGACGAAGCGGTCGCGCGGAGCTGGGCAACCCACTTGGCGGGCTCGACGTAGAGCACCCGGGTGTCGTTGATCGATGTCAGCGCGTAGATCGCGGGATACTGGGTCGGAGCCACGTTCTCGTACGGGGTGTACGACTTCATGTAGGCGTAGACATCCGGGTCGTGCAGCGGGTCTCCCCACTCGTCCCACTCGATGACCGTGAGTGGCAGACCGGGGTCGAGGATCGTGGTGAGTGCGTCGACGAACGGCACATGTGCCACCATGCCGGCGAACAGCTCCGGGGCCTGGTTGACCACCGCCCCCATCAGCAGACCACCCGCGCTGCCGCCATGGGCGACCAGCCGGCCGGGCGACGTCCACCCCGAGTCGACCAGGTGCCGCGCGCAGTCCACGAAGTCGTTGAAGGTGTTCTTCTTCGCCAGCAGCTTGCCGTCGTCGTACCAGGTGCGGCCCATCTCCCCACCGCCGCGGATGTGCGCGACAGCGAACACCATGCCCCGTTCGAGCAGCGACAGGATGGGGATCCGCATCCGCGGGTCGATGCTGATCTCGTAGGAGCCGTAACCGTAGAGCAGCAAGGGCGTGTTGTCGCGCGGAGTGACGTCGCGAGGGTGCACGAGCGACAGGGGGATGACGACGCCGTCGCGGGACCGGACCCACTCCCGGCTCTGCACGAACTGGCCATGGTCATAGCCGATCACCGGTTGTCGCTTGCGTACGGCGGTTGTCCGCGCGGTCGGATCATAGTCCAGCACCGTCGTGGGAGTGAGCCAGGAGTCGTAGGTGATCCGGACGGACGGCTGACGCCAGTCGGAGAAATCGGCCGCGGAGGCCGTGAACATCGGCTCGTCAAAGGCGATGTTGTCGCCGGCACCGACGCTGTCGCCCTCCAGCTCGAACACCCGGACCTGGGCGAGCCCGTGCTCGCGGAGGTTGACCGCGAGCGCCGACCGCGACACCTGGACGTCGCTCAACCGGACCTGTGGGTCGTGGGCGATGACCGTCTCCAGCTCGTCGAGCGAGTGCACCTCAAGGCCGCCCATCGCCAATGTGAAGTTCGGCGCGCCATCGTTGTGCAGAACGAGCCAGGTGTCGTTTCCGGCGATCACCGCATGGTCGACCGCGTACTCGACCCCTTCACGTCGCGGGATCAGGACGACCGGCTCCGCGGCAGGGTCGGCGGCCTCGAGCACCCGAGCCTCGGAGGTGAGCCGAGAGCCGCTGGTGATCACGATGAATCGGTCGGAATTCGTCCGGTCGATCGAGACCCAGAACCTCTCGTCCGGCTCGTGGAAGATGCAGACGTCCTCGTCCGACCGGGTCGAGCCGACCTGGTGGCGCCACACGCGCTCAGGTCGCCATGCATCGTCGACCGTTGTATAGAAGAGATGTGAGCCGTCAGCCGACCAGATCGGCCCGTGCATCGTGTTGTGCATCTCGTCGGGCAGGTACTCGCCGGTGTCCAGCCGCAGGGCGCGAACCGTGTAACGCTCGTCACCGACGACATCGGTCGAGTAGGCCAGGGTGGACTCGTCCAGGCTGATCTCGAACCCGCCGAGCCGGAAGAAGTCATGACCCTCGGCGAGGTCGTTGCAGTCCAGCAGCACCTGCTCACCCTCTGGTGAGACGCCCGGCTCCAACGCCGGGGGTGACCAGTCGGAGTCGTCGAGGGCCGCTACCCGGCACATGACGGGGTACTGCTTGCCCTCCGTCGTGCGGGCGTAGTACCAGTAACCACCCGTCCGCGACGGGACCGACAGGTCGGTCTCCAGCGTCCGATCCTTGATCTCACGGAAGACCGCCTCGCGCAGGTCGGCGAGGTGAGCCGTCATGGCTTGCGTGTAGGCGTTCTCCGCTTCCAGGTAGGCGACGGTCTCGGGGCTCTCCTTTTCGCGCAGCCACTCGTACTGGTCGACGAATGTGTCGCCGTGGAAGATGCGGCTGTGGGGTACCCGGTGGGCGACCGGCGGGGTAGTGATGGAGGACTCTGTCACCCGCGAGAGCCTACCCATGCGTGAGGGACTCGGGCGACGACGTGTCGGCGGCGTAGTCTTGCGCCCGCTCGAGGTTGCGCACCGATGAGGACGCCAGGGTGGCAAGGGCGATCAGCACGAATACGACCGCGCTCCCCATCATCAGGATCCGAATGTCGACCACCTGCGACAACGGGCCGAAGGCGAGCTGACCGAGCGGCATCGCGACGAACGACCCGAGCGCGTCGTACGAGGAGACGCGTGACAGCACGTCGTTGGGGATGTGCTCGTGCAGCGTGGTCTGCCAGCCGATGCTGAAGACTTCGACGCCACAACCGGCGAGGAAGGCCAAGGCGACGAGCGGCCACAGCGTCGGGTGAGCGCCCAGCATGAACATCGGCCCGGCCAGGAGGACGACGCCGATCATGCCCGAGCGCAGCGGGTAGCGCAGCCGCAACTTCAGCAGGACGACCGTCATGAGCACCAGGCCCACCGCCTCGCTGCTCAGCAGGTAGCCCCAGCCGTCGACGCCGATGGTCCGCTTCGCGATGACCGGCCCGAGGGTGAAGAAGGCGCCGGCCCAGATCGCGTTCATCACGCCGAAGGCCAGTACCACGACCCACACCCACGTGCGCTCGATAAAGGACGCCCAGCCCTCCAACAGGTCGCGGACCATCGACGGGCGCGACTCGAGGCTCCGGGCCGCCGCAGGCAGCTTCACCCGTGACATGCACACCGCGGCCACCGCCCACGTCAAGGCGTCCGCAGCGATCGCCCAGCCGGAGCCGGCGGTCACGACGATCAGCGCGCCCACCGTTGGCCCCAAGACGGCCAGCCCGTTGCGCGTGAAGCCGAGCAGGGCGTTGGCCTGCTGGAGATGGCTTTTCGGCACGACGAGCGGGACAACGCCTTGCATGGCAGGGAAGGTAAAGGCAGACACGATGCCGTTGAGGGCCTCGAGCGAGATGACCATCCAGAGCTCCGCCGTGCCGGTGAGGAGCAGCACGGCAACTAGTCCCTGGGTGACGGCCGCGGCGACGTGGGAAAGCTGCATGACCATCGACCGGGAGAACCGGTCGGCGACGACGCCACCGACCAGCAGGAACAGCACCAGCGGGATGCTTCGCGCCGCGAGCACCGCGCCTAGGGCGCTCGGGGAGTCCGTGAGGTCGAGCACCGCGAAGGTCAGGGCCACCGGCGCCATCACGCTGCCCATGGTGGAGACGAACCGGCCGCCGAAGAACCAGGCGAAACGGGTGTCCCGGAGGGGGCTCAACGAGTCGGGCAGTCTCATCGCGCCCCCTCCGGGCGAATCACCGGGCGGTCAGTCATGCGGAACAACGCAGCGCTCATCGCCACCCGGACGTTCCCTGGGCTTCGCGGCGGTCGAGCCGCGTCATGGAGGAGAGCCCCGGCCTGCTCCACGCGGTCGACGCAGTCCTCCCAGACGTCCGGAGCGACCCACAGCTCGGCGTCGGTGAAGACGTTGCGGCCGCCGACCAACTCCGTACTGCGCCTGACGACCTCGTCGGCCATCGCCTGCACGAGGGCCCGACGATCGGGCAGATCGGTCGGTGCCGGATCCTGGCCGACCGGTCCCTTGCCCACCCGCCACGGATGGCGGTAGCGCTTCGCTAGCCCACCCCGGATGCGCTCCTCGCCGGCCAGCTCGAGGAGCCCGGCCGTCGCTAGCACCCGCAGGTGGTAGGAGGCGTTCGCCTCGGTCGTCCCCAGCTCGCGGCCGACCTCGGCAGCGCTGAGCTCCGCGCCGGTGAGCAGCGACAGGATCTGCAGCCGAAGGGGGTGTGCGGTGGCGCGAAGCCGGCCGGTGGTGGTCACCGGTTGAGTCAACCAGCCCGGCCTCCCACCGTCAAACGAGTATTTGGGGGTTTGGCGCAGGCATCCCGTTTCGCCGCTGGTGTGGTGATGATCGCCGTACCGGGGACAATGAGACATGGGCCGCAGCCTGGACCTGAACGCCGATGTGGGCGAGGGCTTCCCCTACGACGCGGCGCTGCTGGAGCTCATCAGCTCGGCCAACGTCGCGTGCGGCTTCCATGCCGGCGACGCCGTAACCATGCGGTGGCTGTGCGAGGCATGTGCGGAGCGCGGCGTCGTCGTGGGGGCGCAGGTGTCGTACCGGGACCGGGAGGGCTTCGGCCGCCGCGACCTGGAGATCGAGTACGACGACCTGCTGGCCGACGTCCTCGAGCAGCTCGAGCAGCTTCGCGCCCAGGCGGTGCGGGCCGGGGTGACCGTGCGCTATGTCAAGCCGCATGGGGCGTTGTACAACCGTGCGTGGTGGGACCCGGAGCAGGCCCGGGCGGTGGTGGATGCCGCTGGCGGTCTTCCCGTGCTGGGACTTCCGGGGTCGGCGCTGCTTCACCGGGCCGCCGAAGCCGGCCTGCGCGGGGTTCGGGAGTTCTTCGCCGACCGGGGCTACCGGGCCGACGGGTCGCTCGTACCGAGATCCGACCCGGGCGCGCTGGTGTCCGACCCGGCCGCCGTGAGCCAGCGGATCCGCCGCCTCGTCGACCTCGGCACCGTCACGGCGGTGGACGGGGGCGTCGTACCGATCCGGCCGGAGAGCATCTGCGTGCACGGCGACGCAGACGACGCCCTCGGGCTCGTCAAGGCCGTCTCCGGGGCGCTCGCAGCCAGTCAGATCACGATCGTGCCGTTCGCGTGAGGAGCCTGCCGGTCGGCGAACATGGCTTGCTCGTGCTGGTGGACGACGTGCGGGCGGCGGTAGCCGCGGCGCGGCTTGTCCGCGAGCTCGCGGCGGACCCAGCAGCGTCCGGCCTGGCGCCGCCGCGCGACGTGGTCCCGGCGGCTCGGACGGTGCTGCTGGACGGCCTGCCGGGTCCAGTTGAGGTCGAGGCGTGGCGCGACCGGCTGGGCGATGCCCCGCAGCCGTCACAGGCCGGCCCGAGTGGCGCTCGAGATCAGGCGAGGGAGCTGACGATCGAGACCAGGTACGACGGTGCGGACCTCGCGGTGGTCGCCGCGGCGTGGAGATGTGGCGTGGCTGAGGTCGTCGAGCGCCACCAGGCGGCGGTCTTCCTGGTCGCCTTCTGTGGGTTCGCCCCTGGCTTCGCCTACTGCGTCCCGGCGGAGCCGATGCCCGAGGTGCCTCGGCGCGAGGCTCCGCGGGAACGGGTGCCCCGCGGCTCGGTGGCCCTCGCTGGCGAGTACTGCGGGGTGTATCCGGCGGCGATGCCGGGTGGCTGGCAGCTGGTGGGGACCACGACGGCCGTGCTATTCGACCCCGACCGGGATCGACCCGCGCTGCTCGTGCCGGGTGACACCGTGCGTTTCCGGGCGGCTCCGTGACCGCGTTGCGGGTGATGCGGCTGGACTGTCCGGTCCTGGTGCAGGATCTCGGACGCGCGGGGTGGGCGCACCTTGGCGTGCCGCCGTCGGGAGCCCTCGACCCGGTTTCGCTGGCCCTCGCGAACCGGTTGGTGGGCAACTCCGAGGGCGCCGCCGGGCTGGAGATCCTGCTGGGGGGTGTTGCGCTGGTGGCTGAGGGCTCACTCCGGCTGGCGCTGACCGGGGGGCAGCTGCCGCTGCACGTGGACGGCCGGGCGGTGGGCTGGGGTGTCGGGGTCTCGGTGCCGTCCGGGTGCCGGGTCGAGGTTGGCCGATCGCCGACGGCGCTGCGGGCCTGGCTGGCGGTGGCCGGCGGCCTCGCCGTACCACCGGTACTCGGGAGCCGGGCCACCGACACCCTGAGCGGGATCGGTCCGATGCCGGTCCGGGAGGGCGACCGGCTGCCCGTGGGCGAACCTGGACCGGTCCCCGAGGGGGAGGGCATCGCCGTGCCGGCGCCGGTCGAGGAGGGTGCAGTGCGGCTTGCGCTGCGCCTGGGGCCACGGGACGACTGGTTCACGGAGTCCTCGCTGGCCGCCTGCTGGACGACGGAGCTCGTCGTGACCCCGTCGGCGGACCGGGTAGCGGTTCGGCTGTGCGGCAAGCCGCTGGTCCGGCGGGTAGTGGGCGAGCTGGCCAGCGAGGGTCTGGTCACCGGCGCCGTGCAGGTGCCCGGTGACGGACAGCCGCTGATCTTCCTCGCCGACCGGCCGACCAGCGGAGGGTACCCCGTGGTCGGTGTGGTCGACCGGACGGACCTGGCGCGCTGCGCGCAGCTACGCCCCGGGGACCTGGTTCGCCTCACCCCGGGCCGGTAGCAGAGGTGAAGGTGTCTGCGGCAGACACCTGGACGTACGCCTGAGTCTGCTCCGTCGCGCTGGGCGGGAGCACGTGTCGTCGTCAGGCCAGGCTGATGCGCCGGAGCCGGCTGTCGTCGGTGGCAAAGGTGCGGACCGGCCCCGGGCCTGTGTCTGCCGTCTCGAAGCGCACCGTGACCCGGCCCAGGCCCGATCCCCATACCCAGCCCTGGCCGTACGTCTCGTGTTCGACGTCCATCCCGGGACGCCATCCGACACCGCGACGGGCACCCTCGGCCCTGGTGGACGTCGGTATCTCCAGCGGCGCGTCGTCGGCGTCGTCCCCTTCGGTGAACAGGTCGTCCTGGACCCAGTCGGTCAGCGCGGAGACGCCCACCCCGAGCAGGCGGACGCCCGCGGACGTGTCGATCTCGGCGAGCAGGTCCCGGGCGATCCGGCTCAGGACCGTACCGCGGTCCGTCGGCCCGGCGATCGTCGACGAGCGGGTCTGCGTCGCGAAGTCGTGGTGGCGCACCTTCAACGTGACGGTCCGCCCGCTGAGGCGGGCCTTCGCCAGCCGTTCCGCGACCAGCCGGGCATGCCGGTCGACGATGGCGGCCAACAGCGCCGGGTCGACGAGGTCATGCTCGAAGGTGTCCTCCACCGACACCGACTTCGTCTCCCGCTCCGCGACGACCGCCCGGCCGTCGACCCCCCGGGCGAGCGCGTACAGACTCGCGCCGTGGGAGCTCCCGAGCACCCTCACCAGCTCGCTCTCGCTGAGCCGCTCGAGCTCCTCCACGGTCGTGACCCCTACCTGCCGGAGCCGGGTCGCGGTGGCGGGGCCGATGCCCGGGATGACGGTGACCTGCATCGCGCGGAGCAGGTCGCGCTCGGACCCCACGGGGATCACCACCGTGCCATCGGGTTTCTCCAGCTCACTGGCGATCTTGGCGATGAGCTTGGAGGAGGCGATGCCCACCGACGCCGTGAGCCCTCCGGTTGCGTCGCGTACGGCGGCCTTGACCCGACAGGCGACGTCGAGTAGGCCGTCGTGACCGAGGTCGAGGGCCGGTGCGGCGGCGGCGAGGTCGACGTACGCCTCGTCCAGCGACAACGGCTCGACCAGGGGCGAGAGGTCGCGGAGCACCGCCATGACCGACCTGCTGGAGACCTGGTAGGCCTCGAACCGGCCCCCGAGGAAGGCCCCGTGCGGGCAGCGGGAGCGGGCTTCCGCTGTCGACATCGCCGACCGCACCCCGAACCTGCGGGCCTCGTACGACGCGGTGGCCACCACGCCGCGAGGTCCGACCCCACCCACGATGACGGGCTTGCCGCGAAGTGACGGCTTGTCCCGCTGCTCGACGGCCGCGAAGAACGCGTCCAGGTCGAGATGCAGGATCGACGCGGTGCTACGCACAGGGTCCATGATCCCCGAGGTTGTCCACAGGCGAAGGTCGGACGGCTCGCGGGAGACCGCGGACCCCGCACGCTGTCGGGCATGTCCCGCAAGAGCAGAACACTCAAGAAGGCCCGTCGCGAGGGTCCCGACGGTTTGTTGCCCGTCTCCAGGGTGCGGGGACCGGCCGATGTCGCGGTGATCATCCCTTACCTGATCGGCTTCCAGCCGGTCGAGAGCCTGGTCCTGGTGGCATTGGAAGGCCCGCGCAAGCGCTTCGGTCCGGTGCTCCGGGTCGACCTCGTCGATGACGACCCTGACGGTGACGTCGACCTGCGGTCTCAGCAGGCGGAGCTCGTGGTCGCGGTGATGGCGAGGAACGGAGTGGGCCGGGTCCTCGTCGTCGCGTACAGCGAGGTGCCGGGACGCGCCGACCCGGTGGTCGCGCTCGTCCGCGAAGCCCTCGCCGACCGCGGCATCGCGGTGGAGGACGCATTCCGCACCGACGGTGGGCGATGGTGGTCGTACGTCTGCGGCAACCCCCGATGCTGCAGCCCCGAGGGCGTGCCGTACGACTCCCGCACCTCCCGGGTAGCGGCCGAGGCGGTGGTCTCGGGCCTGACGTTCGAGGCGGACCGCGAGGCGCTCAGAGCGCAGCTGGCGCCCGCCGACCCGCGGACGCGACGCCTGGTCGCCCTCGCCGTCCGCGCATTGCGATGTGACGAGCAGGCCGCCGACCCAACCGGCGACACGATCGACACCCTGGTCACCGAGGCGTTGGTCGCGCCGTCGGCGCTGTCGCCGGCAGACACCGCGCGCCTTGCCGTCGCCGTCCAGACGGCGGATGGCCTGCAACGGCTCGCCGGCGGCATCACGCGGGCCGAAGCCGGCCAGCACTACCAGCTGTGGCGTACGGTGACGACCCGGGTGGGCGACGACCTGCAGCCGGCCACGGCGTGCCTCGCCGCGCTGGCCGCCTGGCTGGACGGTCGCGGCGTGCTCGCCTCCCTCGCCGTCGACCGGGTGCTGGAGCTCGCGCCTGGCCATCCGTTCGCGGAGCTGGTCGGCGGTCTGCTCGCCCGGGCGGTCAACCCGGCAGCCTGGCCCGGCTGATCGTCGGATGATCCTGGGGTGGCGACCGCGGGTGATGCACGGCAGGCTGGGGGCACCGAAGATGCTGGGGCGAAAGAGACGGAGCCACGATGGGGCAAGACATCGAGCGGAAGGAGTTCACCCGCGAGGACCGCACCCGTTACCGGGAGAAGGTCCGCACCTGTCTTGACGTGTTCGCGCGGATGCTCCGCGGCTCTCAGTTCGACTTCGAGCACCCGATGACCGGGCTGGAGGTGGAGCTGAACCTCGTCGACGAGGCATGCGACCCCGCGATGAAGAACGCTGAGGCACTGGCGGCCATCGCCGACCCCGATTTCGTCACCGAGCTCGGCCAGTTCAACCTCGAGATCAACGTCCCGCCGCACAGTCTGGCTGGGAACGGCATCGAGAGCTTCGAGCGCAACGTGCGCGAAAGCCTGAATGCCGCCGAGGCGAAGGCTCGAGAGGTCGGCGCGCACATGGTCATGGTGGGGATCCTGCCGACGCTGCAGGGCAGTCACATGCGGCAGGACACCCTGTCGGTCAACCCGCGCTACCAGCTGCTCAACGATCAGATCTTCGCGGCCCGCGGGGAGGATCTGTCGATCAACATCCGGGGCATCGAACGGCTGGAGCTGACGTCGGACTCCATCATCCCGGAGGCGGCGTGCACGTCGATGCAGCTGCACCTCCAGGTCAGTCCGGACGACTTCCCGTGGTACTGGAACGCCTCCCAGGCGATCGCCGGAGTCCAGCTGGCGGTCGGAGCGAACTCGCCGTTCCTGTTCGGCAAGGAGCTGTGGGCGGAGACGCGGATCGCGCTCTTCGAGCAGGCCACGGACACCCGAAGCGAGGAGCTGAAGGTGCAAGGCGTGCGCCCGCGGGTCTGGTTTGGGGAGCGTTGGATCACGTCGATCTTCGACCTGTTCGAGGAGAACGTCCGCTACTTCCCGGCACTGCTACCGATCACCGATGATGAGGACCCGGTGGCGCTGATCGACGCCGGCCGGACGCCGGCCCTCTCCGAGCTCCGGCTGCACAACGGCACGATCTACCGTTGGAACCGCCCCGTCTATGACGTCGTCGGCGGGGTGCCGCACCTGCGCGTCGAGAACCGGGTACTGCCCGCCGGCCCCACGGTCGTCGACATGATGGCCAACGCGGCCTTCTACTTCGGCGTGGTGCGGTCGCTTGCCGAGGACGAGCGGCCGATCTGGTCACAGATGTCGTTCAGCGCCGCCGAGGAGAACTTCCACGCCGGAGCCAGGGACGGCATCGGCGCCCAGGTGTACTGGCCCGGCGTCGGAACGGTGTCGGCGACCGAGTTAGTGCTGCGCCGGCTGCTGCCGCGTGCCCGCGAGGGGCTGGATGCCTGGGGGATGGACCCCGACCAGCGCGATCGGTTGCTCAGGATCGTCGAGCAGCGCTGCCTGACCGGCCGTAACGGCGCGACCTGGCAGAGCGCGGTGCTGCGAGAGGTCATCTCGGCCTCCGAAGGAGACCGGGTCGAGGCGCTGCGCGAGGTCGTCCGGCGGTACTGCGAGCACATGCACCGCAACGTCCCCGTGCACGAGTGGCCCATGCCGGCCGCCCCAGTTCCGTGAGAAGATCACCGAGAACACCCGGTAGCGTTCGGGTCACCACCCCAACCTGGTGTGAAGGAGAAGTATGGGCGTTATTGTCGTGGGATATGTGCCGAAGCCCGAAGGGGAGGCGGCCCTGCGACTGGCAGCCGAGGAGGCGGAGCTGCGCGATGCCTCGCTGGTGGTGGTCAACTCGCACCGCGGCGGACGTGACTTCGGCAACGAGGAGTCCGTCCGCACCGACGCCTACCTCGACGATGTGCGGGCCCAGCTGACCGCGGCCGGCATCGAGCACGAGGTTCGTCACCTGGTCCGGGGTATGGACCCCGCCGACGATCTGGTCGCGGTGGCCGAGGAGGTCTCCGCCGACGTCATTATCATCGGTCTGCGGCGCCGTTCACCGGTCGGCAAGCTCATCTTGGGCAGCAACGCCCAACGGGTGCTGCTGGACGCCCCGTGCCCAGTCCTGGCTGTGAAGGCGGTCGAGTGACTCTCCAGATCGTGCAGGACGAGGCCGCCGACGAGGTCTTGTCGACGAACGCCTTCGCCTTGCTGTGCGGGATGCTGCTCCAGCAGCGGGTGCCGGTCGACGTCGCGTTCGCCGGACCATCGAAGATCCTGGACCGGTTCGGGACCCTCGAGCCGAGCGCGATCGCCGACGCGTCGCCCGAGGAGTTTGGACAGCTGTGCGCGGCTGCGCCCGCGATCCACCCGTACCCCGAGTCCATGTCGGTGCTGATCCAGGCCATGGCGCGGTTCGTCGTCGTCAACTACGGCGGCGACACGGCCTCGCTGTGGAAGACGGCCGGATCCGGCGAGCATCTGCTGTCCCGCTTGATGCTCATGCCAGGATTCAACAAGCGCAAGGCGCAGATGTTCATGGCCTTGCTCGGAAAGCAGCTCGGTGTCCGTCCCGAGGGCTGGGAGCAGGCCGCCGGGCCGTACGCGGAGCCGGACTCGTACCGGTCGGTCGCCGACATCCGGGACGCGACCTCATTAGATAAGGTCCGCAACGCCAAGACGACCCGAAGAACCGACAAGGAAAGCAGGGGCTTGACCCACGTGAACACAGACGACGAGCGCGAGCAGACCGACGAGGCAACGACCGGCGAGAAGTCGGGCCGGGGGAGCGGCAAGAAGACCGCCGCCAAGGCCGCGAAGCGCGCCGCGAACAAGGAGCGGCGCCGGCAGCAGGACCTGGCTGACCCGGCGGGCGCGGAGCAGCGTGCGGCCAAGCGCGCAGCGCGCCGTGAGGCGCGAGCCGAAGCCGGCCCGGGCACGGGGAGTGGCGGCAAGGGTGGTGGTCGCGGACGCCGCAACAAGCAGTCGGCTCCCGACGCGCCGGCCACCGAGTCGGCCGCCGCCGCGGACAACCCACCCGCCGCTCAGTGACCCAGCAACGACTTCCAGTCGTACTGTGACTCCTGCCCGGCAAGCGTCTCCGACCTGCGGGTGACCGACCGACGCTCGATCTTGCGTAGCGGTGGAGCCGTGGGTCCCCGGCCATCGGCGAGCTCCTCCTGCTGACGGTTCTCCGCCCAGGCGGCTGCCTGGGCGGAGACATCCCACTGCTCCCACTCGCCGGAGTGGTTGAAGTAGAAGTGCGCCAAGTGGTTGTCAGCGCGGCGCACATAGATGCCCGACCCGTCCTGCGCCGCGCTGGGATCGCCGCCCACGGCCCACCCGCCGGCCAGTTCGCTGACGTCCCAGTGCTCCCAGCGACCTTCCGCGTTGAAGAAGAACTGCGCGAGGCGGCTGTCCGCGCGACGCACGTAGACGCTCGAACCGTCGTACGACGGTGCCGGGTCGCCGCCGATCGCCCAGCCACCGGAGAGTTCCGAGATGTCCCACTGCTCCCACTCGCGACGGGGGTTGAAGTAGTAGTGCACGAGGTGGTTGTCGGCCCGGCGCACGAACACGCCGCGACCGACCGGGGAGGTGGCCGGGCGGCCGATCACCAGGCCACCGGCCTGTTCGGTGATGTCGGACGGGATCCACACCCCGTCGTCGTCGCGGAAGAGCTGGGCGAGGTGGTTGTCGGAGCGACGGAAGTAGAGGACGCGACCGTCGGGGGAGACCGCGGGCCGGCTGGCGACCCAGCCGCCGAGGTCAGCGGCCTGCCACTCGTCCTCGTCCAGGTAGAAATGCGCGAGGTGGTTGTCCGCCCTCCGGACGAAGACGTTCCTCGCGTCGGGGGCCAGCGCGGGGTCGCCGTTGACGAGCCAGTCGCCGTACCGGTCGGAGAGGTCGAGCGGTTCCCACCGGTGGGTGCCGCTGCTGAACCGGAAGAGCATCAGGTGGTTGTCGGCGCGCCGGACGTAGACCAAGCGGCCGTTCGGCGCGACGACCGGATCCCCGCTCACCGTCATGCCCGACGCCTGGTCGCTGATGTCCCACTGCTCCCACTCGCCGGACGCGTTGAAGAAGAAGTGCATGAGGTGGTTGTCGGCCCGCCGGATGAAGATGCCTCGGGTGTCGCGGGCCAGTGTCGCTCCGCCGGCGACCGCCCAGGCGTTGGGTGCGGCGGAGGCTTCGGCATCTTCGGGGGTGAAGTAGTACCTCGGGCCGCTTTCGGGCATGACGAGAAGCCTCCTTGCGCAGATCAGGTGCCGAGTCGGGGGCACGGGCGACTGGGCGAAGTGGACGACTCTAGCGGGTTCGACCGCCCGAGGGGAGGGTTCTCGTGGCTTGAGCGGGCCGTCTTCCGTGTCACAATGGAGAGGCGGCGTCTTGACATGAACGGGTCTTGCCGCGCCCCGAGATCAATCTTCGAGAGGTTGTTCGTGTCTTCACGCACGTCCGGTACCCCGCCCCAGCCCACGGAACCGTCTCCCGGGACCACCAGCCGTAAGGTCGTGTCGGCTGCCGCCCCCGCCAAACGGACGGCCGTCAGCGCCACGATGAAGAAGAGTTCGCCGCCGTCGACTTTGCGCAGTGTCGGGGGCACGGGGAAGGCATCCGCGAAGAAGGCGCCCGCCGCGAAGCAGGCGCCGGCCGGGAAGAAGACTTCCGCCGCGAAGAAGGTCCCCCCCGGGAAGAAGACTTCCGCCGCGAAGAAGACTGCCGCTGCGAAGCAGGTACCCGCCGCCAAGCAGGCACCTGCCGCGAAGACAGCGTCGAAGCCCACCACCAAGGCGGCCCCGGCCGTCGTCGACCCACGTGAGCTGCTGCCGGGCGACGAGGTCGATCTCACCCCGAAGAAGCCCCTCGAGGACATCGACGACGCGATCTTCGAGAAGGACCTGGAGAGCGACCCCACGCTCAAGGAAGATGAGAAGGAGGGGTTCACGCTCTCCGAGGCCGACGACAACGACGAGCCCGAACAGACGGTGACCGTGGCCGGCGCGACGGCGGATCCGGTCAAGGACTACCTCAAGCAGATCGGCAAGGTGCCGCTGCTGAACGCCGAGCAGGAGGTCGAGCTCGCCAAGCGCATCGAGGCGGGGCTCTTCTCGGAGGAGAAGCTCTCCCGCGAGGGCAAGCTCTCGGCCAAGCTGCTCGACGAGCTGGAGTGGATCTCCGAAGACGGCCAACGAGCGAAGTACCATCTGCTTGAGGCCAACCTCCGGCTTGTGGTGTCCCTCGCGAAGCGGTACACCGGGCGCGGCATGCTCTTCCTGGACCTGATCCAGGAAGGGAACCTGGGCCTGATCCGCGCCGTCGAGAAGTTCGACTACACCAAGGGTTTCAAGTTCTCGACCTACGCGACGTGGTGGATCCGGCAGGCGATCACCCGCGCCATGGCCGACCAGGCCCGCACGATCCGGATCCCCGTGCACATGGTCGAGGTCATCAACAAGCTGGCCCGCGTGCAGCGGCAGATGCTCCAGGACCTGGGCCGCGAGCCGACGCCGGACGAGCTGGCCAAAGAGCTGGACATGACGCCCGAGAAGGTCGTCGAGGTGCAGAAGTACGGCCGGGAGCCGATCTCCCTGCACACCCCTCTCGGCGAGGATGGTGACTCCGAGTTCGGTGACTTGATCGAGGATTCCGAGGCGATCGTCCCGGCGGACGCGGTGAGCTTCACGCTGCTCCAGGAACAGCTGCATGCCGTACTCGACACCCTCTCCGAGCGCGAGGCCGGTGTCGTGTCGATGCGGTTCGGTCTCACCGACGGCCAGCCCAAGACCCTCGACGAGATCGGCAAGGTGTACGGCGTCACCCGGGAGCGGATCCGCCAGATCGAGTCCAAGACCATGTCAAAGCTCCGCCACCCCTCAAGGTCACAGGTTCTCCGCGACTACCTCGATTGAGCCAGTCGGCCGGCGCGTCACCCGGGAAAGCCCAGCACGCTGTTGACGCGCTGCCGGCGCCACAAGACCCGCCCAGCCGGACCTGTTGACCGACTCCGCCACGGGGCCGAGGCTTGCGTCCATCCACTACCAGGAGGATTCCGTGAACATCAGCGCAGTAGGCCACGCCAACTCAGCCGCCTTGACGGCGCGAACCGCGAGCGCACACCTAGGTTCGGGGAGCGACCAGGAAGGGATCAGTCACTTCGGCCTCGCGCAGCTCGCCGCGGCGGTGGAAGAGCTGGCTCATGCGGTCGCGGCGCTAGGCGAAGCGCAGGAGTGAGGCCGGCTCAGCGTCGCCAGATGCCGCCGGTGCCGTTCTCCATGTCCGTGCCCGCCGCCGTAGGCGTTGGTGCTCACTGCGGTGGCAGGCTGGGTCGGCCATGAGCACTTCGGCTGGTACGACGCCCAAACCGGTGATTCTGGTTGTCACGGGACTGCCGGCGGCGGGAAAGACGACGCTCGCCCGGCAGATCTCGGTCGCAGTTGGACTGCCGTTGTTGTCGCTCGACGTGATCAAGGAATCGTTGTACGACGCGCCGGGTGGCGCCGAGCGGAGCCGGCGGGAGCTGCGCTTTGCCGCCGAGGCAGTGGTGCGCACATTGCTGGCCGATGCGCCGTGCGGTGCCGTCCTGGACATCTGGCTCGACCCGACCAGGGAGGACCGGAACCGGTTACGGGCACTGCTACCCGTGGGGGTGCCCGTCCGGGAGATCCTCTGTGACGTGCCTGCGGAGGTGGCCATTCAGCGATATGCCGACCGCACGCGCCACGGTGCGCATCGCGGCGGTGACGCTGAGCTCCGGCGCCGGATCAGCGAGGCTGCCGAGATGCTGAGCGTTGGTGGTCCGTCCGCGCCCGTCGCTCTCGGGCCGGCGATCCGGGTCGATACGACCCGGGAGGTCGTCGTACCGGAAATCCTCGAGTGGCTCAGCGCGTCACCAGGACGGTGATGAGCCAGCCGCCCGCGGCGATCAGGGCGCCGAGCATCTCGATTGCGAAGGAGAGCCCGACCGCGCGCAGGGCGACCTTCGTCGACGGCCAGGCGCTCGCGTGGGAACCCAGTCGCCGGTACTCCGCGGCGTACACCCCGAGCACAAAGCCCAGGAACAGCCCGACGACGGGAACCACGAAGAAGCCGACGATGCCGGCCAGCGCCCCTACGACCAGCGCCGAACGTGGCACACCGCTCGCCGCGAGCCGTCGTCCCGGCAGCACGTACTTCGCGACCTGTGAAACGAGGATCACGAGAGCGGCCAGGGCGAACGCGGTCCACGCGGTTGCCGTGTGGACCGCGATAGCCCAGTAGAGGATCGCGCCTAGGACCAGGACCGCGCCCGGCAGCACCGGAAGGACGATGCCGACCAGGCCGACCAGGATGACCAGGCCGACAACGAACAGCTCGGTCGACGTCACCTGCTTGTCCCACGGGACAGCAAAAGCGGCCACCACCGGGTGGCCGCTTGAGAAGGAAGAACCGTCAGGCCTCCTGCGGAGCCGACGTGTGCTTGCCCCGCAAGGTCCCCGTCTCGTCGTGGATGGCGGAGGCGACCTGGTGCAGCTTGTCGGCGTGCTCGCGGGCGTGGTGTGCGCAGAACAGCAGGTCACGTCCGCTGGCAAGCTCGACGCGCACGAACGCCTGTGCTCCGCACCGGTCACAACGGTCGAGCGCGGTGAACCTGGGGCTCGGTGCAACAGCTGTCGTCACGTGTTGCCTCTCTTCGATCCGGTGAAGCTCGTCGTCTGGAAGAACATCGAACCAGCGATGATCATTCCCAACGCCGCGTCCCCACATGATGAGACCTTACTGAGACCATACGTCGCATCGTCGCCGGAACCAGCCAACGGGTCGCGGATCTCGCGGATATCTCGTCCCGCGTGTCGCGGTGCCGCGCGGGTTGCGCGGGTTGCGCGGCCGTGTCGGGGCCGGCCGGTAGGGTTCACCTACACCCTCGAGTGCCCCTGATGCCCCCCGGAGAACGCTGAGCTGAGGAGATCCGTGCCGCCTCGCGCCACTGCCGTCGACTCGACGTACAACGCACGTCATCTTCTGGTGCTCGAGGGTCTGGACGCGGTCCGCAAGCGTCCCGGCATGTATGTCGGGTCCACCGACACCCGCGGCCTGATGCAGTGCGTGTGGGAGATCATCGACAACGGGGTCGACGAGGCGCTAGCCGGGTTCTGCCGGCTGATCGAGGTCACCCTCCGGTCCGACGGCTCGGTCGAGGTGATCGACGACGGTCGCGGGATCCCCGTCGACATCGAGCCCAAGACCGGCCTGCCCGGTGTCGAGGTGATCTTCACCAAGCTGCACGCCGGCGGCAAGTTCGGTGGAGGTTCGTACGTCGCGACCGGTGGGCTGCACGGCGTCGGAGCGTCGGTGGTCAACGCGCTGTCGGCCCGCCTCGACGTCGAGGTCGACCGCGCACCGGCCACTCGCGGCATGTCGTTCCAGCGTGGGGTGCCGGGCGTCTTCAGCGGAGAGGGACCCGACGCGGCGTTCCGGGCCGCCTCGGAGCTGACCACCGGTGCGCGGGTCCGCAAGGGCGTCACCGGCACCCGGATCAGGTTCTGGCCGGACCCCCAGATCTTCACCAAGGACGCCCGGGTGGTTCTCGACGAGCTGCTGACCCGGGCCAGGCAGACCTCGTTCATCGTGCCGGGGCTCGAGATCCGCATCCGTGACGAGCGTTCGCCCGAGCCGGTGGTGGAGACGTTCCGCCATGACGGGGGCATCGCCGAGTTCTGCGACTTTCTCGTCGCCGACCCGCCGGTCACCGATGTGCTGCGGCTGCAGGGCTCTGACGTGTTCACCGAGACGGTGCCGGTCCTCGACGAGGCCGGACACATGACGCCCCAGGACGTCGAGCGCGAGCTCACGGTCGACATCGCGCTGCGCTGGGGAGCCGGCTACGACGGCGAGATCCGCTCCTTCGTCAACGTGATCGCCACCCCCAAGGGCGGCACGCACGTGGCCGGCTTCGAGAAGGCCCTCACCAAGACGGTCGCGGACGCCGCGAAGGCGACCCGGGGGCTGCTCAAGGCCGGGGAGGCCGACCTGGTCAAGGACGACGTCCTCGAAGGCCTCACGGCGGTGGTCACCGTGCGGTTGGCCGAGCCGCAGTTCGAAGGCCAGACCAAGGAGGTCCTCGGCACCCCGCAGGCCAGCAAGATCGTGGCGAAGGTCGTCGCCGACCACCTGCGGGCCTTCCTCACCGCTACCAAGCGCGCCGAGAAGCAGCAGGCCAGGGCGGTCCTCGAGAAGGTCGTCTCCGCCGCGCGCACCCGGGTCGCGGCTCGCCAGCAGCGCGACACCCAGCGGCGCAAGACGGCGCTCGAGTCGAGCGCCTTGCCGACCAAGCTCGCCGACTGCCGGAGCAACGATGTCGAGCGCAGCGAGCTGTTCATCGTCGAGGGCGACTCCGCGCTCGGTACGGCGAAGCTCGCCCGCGACTCCGAGTACCAGGCGCTGCTGCCGATCCGGGGCAAGATCCTGAACACCCAGAAGAAGTCGTCCGGCGAGATGCTGCAGAACGCCGAGTGCGCCTCGATCATCCAGGTCGTCGGGGCCGGCAGCGGCCGAACGTTCGACGTCATGCAGGCCCGCTACGGGAAGATCATCTTCATGGCCGACGCCGACACCGACGGCGCCCACATCCGCTGCCTGCTCGCGACGTTGTTCCACAACCACATGCGGGAGCTGCTGCTGGAGGGGCGGGTCTTCACCGCCGTACCGCCGCTGCACCGCATCGAGCTCTCAAACCCCAAGAAAGGGATGGAACGCTACCTGTACACCTACAGCGACGACGAGCTCCAACGCCGGCTGGCGGAGCTCACCAAGAAGGGTTTGCGTTGGAAGGACCCGATCCAGCGCTACAAGGGCCTGGGAGAGATGGACGCGGACCAGCTGGCGGAGACCACGATGGACCCTCGCCGTCGCACCCTGCGCCGGATCACGATCGACGACGGGCCGGCCGCGGAGGCGGTTTTCGAGCTGCTCATGGGCAACGACGTGGCCCCGCGCAAGGAGTTCATCGTGCAGGGGGCCTACGAGCTCGACGTCGAGGCCATCGACGCCTGAGGTTGACGCTAGGGCGGTGCCCGAGCGCTGCTCGAACTCGGCCGAGTTCGCCATCTGGGGGTTGCATATTCCCGAGACCGCGAGAAGATGTGGGGTACGTTGCACCGATGGGAGGCCTCCATGCGCAGATCTGCACCACTGGTACGGCGAGGTAGCCGCACGCGAGCCCTCGCCTACGGGCTGTTGGCTGCGCTGGGTGCGTCAGTGCTTGCCGCCTGCGGCAGCAGCAGCGGCAAGCCGGTTCTCGTGTGGTACATCAACCCCGACCCGGTATCGACCACCCTGGCCGGCCAGGCTTTGTTGGCCAAGCAGTGCAGCACTGATCAATACACCATCCAGACCCAGGAGCTGCCGACCGACGCCACGAGTCAACGCATCCAGTTGGCCCGGCGCCTGGCGGCTCATGACCCCACCATCGACCTGATGAGCCTGGACCCCGCCTTCACGGCGGAGTTCGCCAGTGCCGGCTTCCTGGCCCCGATCCCCGCCTCGGACGCTGCCGCGCTCTCGAAGGGTGACCTCCAGGGGATTCTGCAGACGGCCACCTGGCAGGGCAAGCTGAGCGCCACCCCGTTGTGGGCCAACACCCAGGTGCTGTGGTATCGAAAGTCCTTCGCTCAGAAGGCCGGGCTGGACATGACGCAGCCCGTTACCTGGAACCAGATCATCGACGCCGCCTCGAAGAACGGCGGCACAGTCGGAGTTCAGGCCGAACTGTATGAGGGCTACGCGGTCTGGATCAACGCCCTCATCGTGGGCGCCGGCGGCCAGATCGTCGCCGACAGCCAGGCTGGGGTGGACGCCAAGATCGAGGTCGACTCGCCGGCCGGCAGGGACGCGGCTGCTGTCATCAGTAAGCTCGCGCACTCCAGCGCGGCCGAGGCTGACCTGTCCGTGTCCAACGAGGGAACCGTACTGACCCCCTTCGCGACGCCACAGGGCGCCTTCCTGGTCAACTGGACCTTCGTCTACCCGAACTACAAGGCCGACCCCGCGACGTTCAAGGACCTCGGCTGGACTCGCTACCCGCGTACCGTGGCCAGCCAGCCCTCCCGTCCACCGGTTGGCGGAATCAACATTGGGATCGGTGCCAACTCGAGGTACGTCCCCCAAGCCCTTGCGGCAGTCAAATGCATTACGTCAGAGAAGAGCCAGATCCAGTATGCCATCCAGACCGGGAACATGCCGGCAAAGGCAGCGGCCTACACCGATGCGCAACTGAAGAAGGCTTATCCTAGTGACCTGCTGGCACTGTTCCGCACGAGCCTCGACGCCGGTGGACCGCGGCCCAACTCGCCGTACTGGAGCGATATCTCGAGCGCACTCCAGTCCAAATGGCACCCACCCAACGCGGTGAGCCCATCGACGCCTGGGACATCCTCGACGTACATCCAAGACGTCCTGCAAGGAAAGGCGCTGCTGTGACCATGGCGCGATCGCATCCTGGTTGGAGGAGGAAGCCTCGATGACCGCAGTCATTGCCCCCCGTTCGCTCGTCGACAAGCCACCACAGCGGCAAACCGACCGATCCAAGGCCGAGAACCGGCTTGCCTGGAAGCTGGTCGCCCCTGCGGTCGTGGTCATGCTCGCCGTGACTGCGTATCCGATGTTCGAGGCGCTCTACCTCTCGCTGTTTCGGTACCGGTTGACTTCGCCGCAAGACAAGGGCTTCGTGGGACTGAGCAACTACTGGGTCGTCCTCACGGACTCCCTGTGGTGGCAGGACGTCCTTAACACCGTCCTCATCATGATCGTCACGGTCTCGATCGAGCTGGTGATCGGCTTTGCATTCGCCATGGTGATGCACCGGGTCATCTTCGCTCGTGGCGTCATCCGCACGGCCATCCTTATTCCCTACGGCATCATCACGGTCGTGTCTGCCTTCTCTTGGCAGTTCGCGTTCAGTCTGAACAATGGGTTCGTGAATTCGTGGTTCGGCTGGCTCCCGTGGATCACCATGGATACGAACTGGTTCGGGTCCCACTGGCCGGCAATGTTCGCGATCTCCGTCTCAGAAATCTGGAAGACGACGCCCTTCATGTCGCTGTTGTTGCTGGCGGGTCTGTCTCAGATATCGGAGGACATGCTCGAGGCAGCCAAGGTCGACGGAGCTACCTGGTGGCAGCGGCTCTACAAGGTCATCCTCCCCAATATGCGCGCAGCGATCATGGTCGCCGTGCTGTTCCGAGCCCTTGACTCGTTCCGCATCTTCGACAACATCTTCGTCATGACGCGAGGCGCCGAGAACACACAGTCAGTGTCGTTCCTCACCTACGCGCAGGTCATCCAGCAGTTCCAGCTAGGACTTGGGTCCGCGTTGTCGGTACTGCTCTTCATCTCAGTTCTGCTGATCGCCTACATCTTGGTGAAGCTTTTCAAGGTTGACCTTGCTTCGGCTCGAGGGGAGGGCTGATGAGAGGGAAGATGGGAGTCGGCGCCTGGATCGGCTTCGCGTTGGTTCTGGTGTGGTGCTTGTTGCCGATCGCCTGGATCATTTCGCTCTCGTTGAAGCCGGTCGCCGAGACTACTGCGGGCAGCCCACACTTCCTGCCCAAGACCACAACACTGGACAACTACTCCACCGTGCTCAAGAACGGCGACTTCACCCGGGCCCTGATCAACTCATTCGGAATCGCGCTCATCGCGACCGCGCTGTCCGTCATCTTTGCCACCTTCTGCGCGTATGCGATTGCTCGTCTTGACTTCACCGGTAAGCGCGTGGTGCTTTCCATCGCGTTGGCGATCGCGATGTTCCCGGTGGTCGCACTGGTGGGACCACTGTTCGACCTCTGGCGGACCCTCCACCTCTTCAACACCTGGCCCGGCCTGATCATCCCGTACATGTCCTTTACGTTGCCGCTGGCAATCTGGGTACTCTCGGCCTTCTTCCGAGAGATCCCCTGGGAGATGGAGCAGGCTGCTCAGGTGGACGGCGCTACTGCGTGGCAGGCGTTCCGCAAGGTCATCGTGCCCCTGGCGGCGCCAGGAGTGTTCACCGCAGCTATCCTGACGTTCTTCTTCGCCTGGAACGAGTTCGTGCTCGGGATCTCCCTTACCTCGACGACCGCCGCTCGACCGGTGCCGGCCGAACTGGCATTCTTTGTCGGGCCGGATCAGTTCAACCCCCCCTCGTCGACACTGGCCGCGGCCTCGGTGGTCGTTACCGTGCCGATCATCATCATCGTCCTGTTGTTCCAGCGCAAGATTGTCTCCGGTCTCACCGCCGGGGCCGTGAAGGGTTGAGTGATGTCTGCCATCGAAATGAAGAATATCGTCAAGCAGTACGGCGACGGCTTTCCCGCGGTGAACGATGTCACGATCGACGTGGCTGACGGCGAGTTCATGATCTTGGTGGGACCGTCCGGATGCGGGAAGTCCACCCTGCTACGCATGATTGTCGGCCTCGAGGACATCACGAGCGGCGAGATGCTCATCGAGGGTACGCGCGTAAATGACCAGGCGCCGCGCGACCGCAACCTGGCGATGGTGTTCCAAAACTATGCGCTCTACCCACACCTGAGCGTCTACGAGAACATTGCCTTTCCGCTCCGGTTGGCCAAGGCGCCCGACAACGAGGTGGACACAAAGGTTAGGGCTGCAAGCAAAACCTTGGAGCTCGATGAACATTTGGATCGCAAGCCCGGCAACCTTTCCGGCGGCCAGCGTCAGCGGGTGGCCATGGGACGCGCCATCGTCCGGGATGCTCAAGCCTTCTTGTTCGACGAGCCACTGTCGAACCTCGACGCCAAGCTGCGCGGCCAGATGCGAACGGAGATCGCCAGGCTGCAGAAGAAGATGGGGATCACCACGGTCTATGTCACGCATGACCAGACGGAGGCGATGACGCTTGGCGACCGGGTGGCGGTGCTCCGGCGCGGCGTTATGGAACAGCTCGCGACACCCCGCGAGCTCTACGACCAGCCCGCCAACCTGTTCGTGGCCGGTTTCATCGGCTCGCCGCCGATGAACTTCCTGCCGGCCACCGTCCAGGGCGACACCGTCGAGTTGCCGTTCGGTTCCGTCAAGATCCCCAAGGCGAAGGCCGACAAGGTCTCAGGCTCCGGTTTGCTGATCGCAGGTATCCGCCCAGAGTACTTCGAGGACGCTCAGGTCATGGACCCCTCCAAGGTTAGGGAGGGCTCGACGTTCCGGGCGACCGTCGACGTCACCGAATGGCTGGGGAGCGAGGCATATGCCTACATCCCCTTCGAGGCGCCGCCTGAGGTTCAGCAGCAGCTGCAACAGCTCGAGCGGGATCTCGACGGTGAAACGTTGCGCACCCAGCTCGTGGTGTCGCTCGACGCCTCAAGCCGCATCAAGGCAGGTGAGGAGGCGGAAATCTACGTCGACTCCTCGAAGATGCATCTTTTCGAGCCAAGCAGCGGCGAGAACCTCACGGTCGGCCTGTAGGGGAGCCGGATCACTCCGTACACGTGAGGTCGCCCGTGACACGGTGCGCAAGGACGAGACGATCTACGTCACGACCGACCCGCAGAAAGTGCACGTCTTCGACACCGCGACCGGGGACCGCCCCTCGGCCTGAGCGATCCCGACAGCAGCAGGAGACACAGCGCTGCGGCGAGTGCCGCGACGGCGGCTGCACCCCAGAATACGGCGTGCAGCTGGGCGATGCCGGCCTGCCGGAGCGCGTCGAGGTAGGCGTCGCACACGACGTCGGCATGGCAGGTCGCCCGTAGGGACGGCTGGCTGCGGGCAACCTGGTAGAAGCGGTGCAGGCCGATCGCGGTGAGTGCGGAGATCCCCACCAGCATGCCGACCATGCGCGCTACGACGAGCAGCGCCGACGCCAACCCGTGCACCGCGTCGTCGGTCCCCGCGAGCAGGGCAGCGCTGGTCGGCGCGATCGCCAGCCCGAAACCGAAGCCGCAGACCGCCAGCGCGAGCGTTGGGCTGGCGGACTGCAGCGTGGTCGCTTCCCAACGGGTCATAAGCACGAAGGAGAGGCAGCACAGAGCCATGCCCGCGGCCGCCAGCACGCCCAGCGGCATCCGACGGCTGAGGAAGCCGCCGACCAGCGCGCCGACCGGCACCGCGACCAGCAGGCGAACCAGCACCAGCGCCGCGTCGAGCTGTGAGTCGGGGTAGACGGTGATCCGGGCGAAGACCGGGATGTCGACAAGCGCGGCGATCAGCGCCGCCCCGACCATCAGGTTGACCACCAAGGCGCCCCAGGCCTGGCGGGCGCGCAGCGCCCCGGCCGGGAGCAAGGGGGACCGGGCCCGGCGCTGGCGGACCACGAAGGCGACGGCGGCGACGCCACTGACTACGAGCAGCGCCGGACCGGCCGGCGACAGCACCTGCACCTCCGGGTTCGCGCTGGCGAAGGCGAGCACGATCCCGGCCAGGCTCGACCCGAGCAACAAAGCTCCAGGGACGTCGGCGGCCCGGGCGGTGGCCGCCCAGGCCCGCCAGTCGACCAGCGGCCGACGGGCCGTCGCCTGTCGTACGACGAAGAGCAGGACGAGCACGAAGCACGCCATCGCCATCGGTGTCGACCAGCGGCTGTCTCCGACGTAGCGGATGAACGCTCGCCCCGTGTTCAGTCCGGTGGCCAGCCGGCTCGGCTCGATCATCACCAGGGCCAGGGCGCCCAGTGCCCCGACCCCGAGCATGGCTCCGGCGACGTCGAGCCGGGAGCGCGGCTGAGCGGTCCCCGCATCGGCCCGGCCCAGCAGGAGCAGCGCCCCGGCCAGCGCTGCGCCGACCCCGAGGTTCAGCCAGAAGATGGCCCGCCAGCTCCACGCCGCGATGACCACGGCACCGTAGAGCGGGCCGATGACCGATCCGAGCTCTTGCACGGCGCCGATCACGCCGAGCGGGAGGCCGCGGCGGTCGGCCGCCCAGATCTCGGCGACCAAGGCCAGCGTCGCGGGCACCAGCCCGCCGCCCCCCACTCCTTGCAGGAAGCGTCCCGCGACCATCGTCATGAGGTCATACGACCCGGCGGTGACGAGGGAGCCGATCGAGAACACGACGAGCGACCCGACCAGCACCGGCACCCGCCCCCGCAGGTCGGCCACCCGGCCGAGCAGCGGCAGCATCGCCACGTAGCCGAGTAGGAAGCCGGAGACGACGGGAGCACCCCGCTGGAGCTGGTCGATGCCGAGCCCGACCGACGCCATCATGTCCGGCAGGGCGAGCACGACGACGTACGTGTCCGCGGCCGCGAAACCGACCGCGATCGCCGCCAGGGCCAGCAGCCCGCGCGGTGCCGTCCTGGCCGTCGTGCCGACGTCGCTCACCTTGCGGAGGCTACTGGGGGGGAGTGATCATGACGGGATCGGCGGAGAGGTCGAGCTCGATGAGGTACGTGCTGCTGCCGGAGTCCGAGCCGTAGAACGGCCCGGTGATCGAGACCCCGTGCAGCAGGTTGTCGTCGGTCAGGGTGAACGTCACGTGGAAGGGGGATTGCGCGGCCGACGGGAACAACGCGTGCACGAAGCTTCCGGGCAGGCTGCCGCTGACCTTGGTGAGCACCTGGTCACCGTCGCGTTCGGAGCCGCTGCTGGCCGGGGCGGTGACGTCGGTGAGAAGTGACGACAGGCCGGTCGACCGGTTCATCAGCTCCGACGGGTCGGGCGCACCGTAGTCGGCGGGGTCGATGGTGCTCCATGAGACGAACGGCAGCTTGGCGTAGACCTGTCCGTTGACGGCCACCAGCGGCGCCGTGAAGGACATGCCCTGGTTGATCTGCACCTCGCCGGTGAATGCCGGCGCATGGGTTCCGGTGCCGTGCGCACTCTCCAGCGCGGTGGTGCCGTCGGGGAGGCCGTCCGACGAGAGGTCGAAGCCGATGAAGCGGGCTCGGTCGAGGTGCTGCTTGGCGTCGGCGAGGCGGTCGCCGACCGACTGGCTGTTGTCGCTCGAGCCGCTGCAGCCGCTGACGACGACGAGTGCGGCGGCGGCGAGAAGACCCCAGCTACGCACGGGTCAAAGCCTGCCACGCGGGCCCGGCGATTGCGGCGATGGGCTGCGGGGCGGGCGTCCCGGAGCCGTCGCGACGCCCGGCCTGCGCGGGCAGGTCGACCGGTGCGCCGTTCGCCGCTCCGGCCATGGCCGGCCCCGGACCGACGTACGCGGCGAGCAGGGTGTCCTCGCCGCGCAGGAACCGGTGGCATCGGACGCCCCCGGTGCCGCGACCCTTCGGGGGGAACTCGGCGAACGGCGTCGACTTCACGCTTCCGGACTCGGTGCCGGCAAGTGCGCCGCCCACACCCGCGACGGTGACGACCACGGCGCCCTCGCCCGGTGCGACCGTGCCGAAGAACGTCACGACCGATCCGGGCGAGAGGCGCACGCCGGCCACCCCACCCCCTGAGCGGCCTTGCGGGCGCACTACCGAGGCGGGGAAGTGCAGGAGCTGCGCGTCACTGGTGACGAAGGTCAGCTCGGCGCCACCGGACGCCTCGCTCCCGCCGACCACCACGTCCCCCTCGTCCAGCCGGAGCAGGTCCCAGCTGTCCTTGGCGAGCACCTCGGGCTGGACCCGCTTGACGATGCCGTGCCGGGTGCCGAGCGCCAGCCCGGGGGAGTCGAGCAGCAGCGAGGTAAGCGTCACGACTCGCTCGCCGGGGGTCAGCGAGACGAACTCGGTGATCGGTACGCCGCCCTGCAGGTTCGGCGCGTTGGCCGTCTCGGGCAGGGCGGGAAGGTCGAGCACGCCGAGCTTCACCAGCCGGCCGGCGGAGGTCACCAGGCCCACCGTGCCGCGGGCGGTCGCCGCGGCGGTCGCCACCACCACGTCGTGGCGGGCGCGGGACCCGCCGCTGCCCAGCTCGGCGTCGCCGGAGGTGCGAGCCAACAGACCGGTCGAGGACAGCAGCACCAGACAGGGATCGTCGGCCACCTCGAGCGGTACCGCCGTGGACACCGGCTGACCGGCTGACTCCAGCAGCACGGTCCGTCGGGGGGTGCCGTGCTGCTTCGCGACCTCGGTGAGCTCGTCGCCGGTGAGCCGACGCAACAGCTCGGGGTCGTCGAGGATGGCCGTCAGCGCTTCGATGGAGCGCTCGAGCTCCGCCCGCTGGGTCTCCAGCTCGAGTCGGGAGAACTTGGTGAGCCGGCGCAACGGCATGTCGAGGATGTAGGTGGCCTGCACATCGTCGAGGTCGAACACGGTGATCAGCCGTTGCTTGGCCTGCTCGGAGTTGTCGCTCGACCGGATCAGCTGAATGACCTCGTCGATGTCGAGGATCGCCACCAGCAGCCCCTTGACGAGGTGTAGCCGCTCGACGGCCTTGGCCCGGCGGTGCGCTGAGCGGCGCCGTACGACGTCGTACCGATGCTGCAGGTAGACGTCGAGCATCTGGCGCAGGCTCAGCGTGCGCGGCTGCCCGTCGACCAGCGCGACCGCGTTGATGGAGAACGACTCCTCGAGCGGGGTCTGCCGGTACAGCTGCTCGAGGATGGCCTCAGGGTGGAACCCGTTCTTGACCTCGATCACGAGATGCAGGCCCTTGGCGGAGTCCGTCAGGTCCTTGACGTCGGCGATCCCGGACAGCTTCTTGGCCAGCACGAGCGCACGAAGCCGCTCGATGACCCGCTCCGGTCCGACGTTGTAGGGGAGCTCGGTAACGACGATCCCCTTACGGCGCGCGCTGGCGTTCTCGATTCGGGCGCTGGCCCGCATCCGAAACGCGCCCCGGCCGGTCTCGTAGGCCTCCCGGATCCCGTCCAGGCCGACGATCTTGCCACCGGTCGGCAGGTCGGGACCCGGGATATAGCGCATCAGGTCGTCGAGGGTCGCCTGCGGATGGTTGATCAGGTGACGTAGCGCCTGTACGACCTCGACCAGGTTGTGTGGTGCCATGTTGGTCGCCATCCCCACCGCGATCCCGCTCGCGCCGTTGACGAGCATGTTGGGGAAGGCCGCCGGGAGCACCACCGGCTCATGCTCCCGGCTGTCGTAGTTGGGCTTGAAGTCGATGGTGTCCTCGTCGAGGTCGGCGGTCATCGCGGTCGCAGCCGGCGACATCCGGCATTCGGAGTAGCGCATGGCGGCGGGTGGGTCGTCGAGCGAGCCGAAGTTGCCGTGCCCGTCGACGAGGGGCAGCCGCATGGCCCACGGCTGGGTCATGCGGACCAGGGCGTCGTAGATCGCGCCGTCGCCGTGCGGGTGCAGCCGGCCCATGACCTCTCCCACGACGCGGGCACTCTTGACGTGGCCGCGGTCGGGACGCAGGCCCATGTCGTCGGTCGTGTAGAGGATCCGGCGCTGTACCGGCTTCAGCCCGTCCCGCGCGTCGGGCAGGGCGCGGGAGTAGATCACCGAGTAGGCGTACTCGAGGTAGCTCGCGCGCATCTCGTCGCGGACGTCGACGTCGACGATGTGCTCCTCGAAGTCGTCGTCCAGCGGCTTGCTCGTGGTTCGTCGTGCCATTGTGGTGAAGCAGCTCCTCGTGTCGATGGATGCGACTATTGTCTCTGGTTGGTACGGCGGACCGCGGCAGCGACCCACAGGTGCCGCGGAACCGAATCGAACCGAACGGCCCTCGGTTTCGAGTGTGTATGCGATACATCTTCTTCGAAAGGACCTCCATGTCGACCGGCGTTCTTCCCTGGTCGCGGTTATCGTGCTCCCGATCGTCCTGCTGCTCTCCCTGACTGACCAGGCCATCAAACACCAAGGAGGAACAAGGCATGAGTGCTCGAACCAAGCACGCCTGGGGCTGGTCGAAAGGCCACCCCTGGTATCAGCAAGTCATCATCGGCTTGGCCTTCGGGGTGATCTTCGGACTGGTACTGAGTTTCGTGATCGACAGGGCTGACGGAGCCCCCATCCGGCACCACACGTCCTACTCGGCTCCGCAGGTCTCACCTCAGATGCACACCTGCGACGACCCCAACAACCCCTGCTACACGGCAGACCAGATGCAGTCGTACTGGTATGCGAGGACGCATAAGTTCTACCACCTGAACCCGGCTTTCCGATTCCCCAAGGCGTTCGTTCAGGCAGTGGTCTACAAGCACAACCACTACTGCAAGACGCACCCGTCAGCCTGCGTCGCTCAGCGGCAGCACATGGCGCAAGTCCTCGGGGTGGACCCTCAGACGTGTACGCAGTACTGGCAGTGCCAACGGCAGATGATCTCGTGCGCCGGGGGCTCGCTGGAGCCCTACTGGTCCTGCAACGGTGCCTGGAAGCAGACCAGTTCACAAGAACTCGGTGGTGAACTCAGCCATACCCAGAAGGTAGTAATCGCCTGTGGTGGAGGAATCATCTTCGCCTTCTTCGGTGGTCTTGGAGCAGTTGCCCTCGGAACAGGTGGAGCAGGTTGCTTCTGGGCCACATGGATGATGGGCTCTTGACGTGGCTGAGCGCCTTGACTCCTTCCCGGACATCCGCTGGAAGACCAAGGCCAAGTACCCGTGGAGCCAGTGGTCTGACGGTGGCGTCTATCCGGCCTTCCAGGGCCAGGACTTCACCGTCAGCCTCTCGTCCTTCCGCAACTCCGTCCGGAACCGGGCTCGTGGTCGGTCCTGCACGGCGTCCTGGTGCGGGTAGTCGACAACGACTCGGTCACACACACGGTGACGTCCAACACGGCGGGCAAGTTCAGTGTGCGGGTGCCCGGGAACTCGGCACGGTCCTTCCGGGCACCGTCGGCACCGGGACGGTACGGGTTCCACTGCGCCATCCACCCGAGCATGAAGGCGGTTCTGAAGGTCCGCTGACCGGCCGTTACTCGCCGACCACACCGTCGAGAAGCTCGCGCACGACGTCGAGGTGACCGCAGTGTCGGGCGTACTCCTGCAGTACGTGCAGCAGGATGCGCTCGAGTGGCGGCGGATCGGTGCCGGCCTCCAAACGCCCACCGGTGGCCGCGCGGTCGCTCAGACGCGCGCCCTCCACGATGTCCCGGGTTCGCCGCCCTCCGGCCTCGAGCGCGGACAGCAGGTCTTCCACCGACTCCTCGGGGGCTACCTGCCAGCGCCCGGCCGGGCCATTGTCGCCCCACGGGTCGTCCACCTGCGTCCCGAGGAAGCCCCACACCAGCCAGCGCCGCTCCATGTGGACCAGGTGCTTGACCAGTTCCAGCGGTGTCCAGGCAGACGCCAGCAGGCTACGACGCAGGTGTGCCTCGCCCAGCCCGGACACCTTCTCGGCGACCGTCGACCGGAAGAAGTCGAGGTACCCGAGCAACACTTGCGTGCGGTCGGGGAACTCGTCGCTGGGGGCCGGGAACGTCGCCACCGGAGTCAGCCCTTCAGTCCGGGGAAGTCGTCCTCGGAGTAGGCGTGCTCAGCCCGGCCTCCGGCGAGCACCTGGTGGGCCTCGTCTGTGCGCAGCTCGACGCGCCGGATCTTGCCCGAGATGGTCTTCGGCAGCTCCGCGAACTCGATCCGGCGGATCCGCTGGTACGGCGCCAGGTGCTCGCGGGCGAATGCCAGGATCTCCCTGGCCAGTTCCCGCGACGGGGTATGCCCCGGGGCCAGCACGATGAAGGCCTTCGGGACGGCGAGCCGCACCGGGTCCGGCGAAGGCACCACGGCCGCCTCCGCCACCGCAGGGTGCTCGATCAGCACGCTCTCCAGCTCGAAGGGGCTGATCCGGTAGTCGCTCGCCTTGAAGACGTCGTCGGCTCGTCCGACGTAGGTGAGGTAGCCGTCCTCATCGACCGAGGCGACGTCACCGGTGTGGTAGAACCCGCCGCGCATCGCCTCGGAGGTGCGTCGCTCGTCCTCGTACCCAGTCATCAGACCGAGGGGTCGCCGAGCCAGCTCCAGACAGATCTCGCCGTCGGTCTCGACGTGGCCAGTGACCGGGTCGACCAACGATACGACGTAGCCGGGCAGTGGCCGTCCCATCGAGCCCAGCTTCACGCGCTGGCCGGGGGAGTTGCCGACCTGGCAGGTCGTCTCGGTCTGGCCGTAGCCGTCCCTGACCGTGATTCCCCAGGCCCGGGCGACCTGCTCGATCACCTCGGGGTTCAGCGGCTCACCGGCCCCGACGCACTCGCGAAGCGCCAGGCGGTAGCCCAGCAGGTCGGTCTGGGTAAGCATCCGCCACACGGTGGGAGGCGCGCAGAACGTCGTCACGCCCACCCGTTGGATGACCTCGAGCAGCGCGCTGGCGTCGAACCGTGCGTAGTTGTAGATCACCGCCGTCGCACCCGCGTTCCATGGGGCGAAGAAGCACGACCAGGCGTGCTTCGCCCAGCCCGGCGAGGAGATGTTGAGGTGCAGGTCGCCCGGCTGCAGGCCGATCCAGTACATCGTCGAGAGATGGCCGACCGGGTACGAGGCATGGGTGTGCTCGACGAGCTTCGGCTGCGCCGTCGTCCCGGAGGTGAAATACAGCAGCAGCGGGTCATCGGCTCGCGTCCCACCCCCGACCAGCGGCGACGCCGACTCGGCCACCAGGTCGGCGTACGACGTCCAGCCGTCGGCAGCCCCGACGACGACGCGGACCAGCGAGCCGGTCTCCGCGGGGAGCTTCGTCGCGTCGGCCGCACCCGCTACCACCGCGCGCACCTGGCCACGGTCGAGGCGGTCGCGCAGGTCGGCCGCCGACAGCAGCGTGGACGCCGGGATCATCACCGCACCGAGCCGGATGCACCCGAGCATCGCCACCCACAGCGGAACCACGTTGCCGAGCAGCAGGAGCACCCGGTGCCCGCGCTCGACGCCGGCGGCCGCGAGCGAGCCGGCGAACCGTTGGGACAGCTCACTGATCTCGGCGTAGGTCAGCTTGGTCTCGCTGCCGTCCTCCTCGACAACCCAGAGCGCCACGGCCGCGGGCTGCTCCGCGGCGAGGACGTCGAACCAGTCCGTCGCCCAGTTGAACTCGTCGAGCTCCGGCCACCGGAACTCGAGCTGGGCTTTGCCGTAGTTCTCGCGGTGTGCGAGCAGGAAGTCGCGGGCCTCGCGGAACAGCGTCGTCGGACTGCGGTGCTCACGCTCGCTCATGGTCGCACTTTACGGCGCCGTGGTCGGCGACGCCCTGGCGACGGCCGACCCCGCGGGGCCGTCGACCCCGTCAGGACTAGATTCGCGCTGTGGCTTCCGACGTTGCGGCCCCGACCTACCCGGCGCGCTGGGAGGCCGATGTCCTGCTCCTGGACGGAGGCGCGGCGCGGCTACGGCCGATCCGACCCGACGACGCCGACCCTCTTGTGGAGTTTTACGCCCGAGTGTCGCCCGAGTCCAAGTACCGCCGTTTCTTCGCGCCGTACCCGGAGCTCTCGCCGCGTGACGTGGAGCGGTTCTCCCGTGTCGACTATCAGGACCGCATGGCCTTCGTCGTGACCATCGGTCGCGACCTCGTGGCGGTAGGGCGCTACGACGTGATCCGCGAGACCACCGGACCGGGCTGCGAGCAGGCGGAGGTGGCGTTCCTGGTGGAGGACCGCCATCAGGGTCGTGGGATCGCCCAGCTGCTGCTCGAGCATCTAGCCCAGGCGGCCCGGGAGCGTGGGCTCACGTCGTTCGTCGCCGAGGTGCTGCCGGACAACGCGCGGATGATCCAAACGTTTCGGGAGGCCGGTTACCGCCTGGCGCGGGCGTATGAGGACGGCGTCCTGCGGCTGGAGTTCCCGATCGCCAACACCGACACGGCGGTCGGCGTCATGCGCTCGCGGGAGCACCGAGCCGAGGCGCGCTCGATGGAGCGGTTCTTCGTCGCCCGCAGCGTCGCGATCATCGGCGCCAGCCGCCGTGAGGACACCATCGGGCGGACGCTGGTCCGGAATCTGGTCCTCGGCGGTTACGTCGGGCGGGTCTACGTGGTGAACCCGTCCGCGGTCGCGGTGGCGGGGATGCCGGCGTACTCGACCGTCCAGGACATCCCCGACGATGTGGACCTGGCGATCGTCGCGGTGCCCGCGGAGGCGGTGGCTGAGGTCGTGCTGGACTGCGCGGCGAAGGGGGTGCACGGGCTGATCGTGATCTCGAGCGGCTTCGCCGAGACCGGCCATGAGGGACGTCAGCGGCAGCGGCAGCTGATCGGCCTCGCCCGCTCGTACGGCCTGCGCCTGGTCGGGCCGAACTGCCTGGGGGTGATCAACACGGCCGCAGAGATCTCAATGAACGCGTCGTTGTCCCCGGTGATGCCGCCGAGTGGACGGGTGGGCTTCTTCTGCCAGTCGGGGGCGCTCGGGGTCGCCATCCTGGAGACCGTGTCGCGGCGCGGGCTCGGCCTGTCGACGTTCGTGTCCGCGGGGAACCGAGCCGACGTGTCGGGGAACGACCTCCTGCAGTACTGGGAGGAGGACGCCGCGACCGAGGTGGTGCTGCTTTACCTCGAGTCGATCGGCAACCCGCGCAAGTTCTCCCGGATCGCCCGTCGGGTCGGCCGGCGGAAACCCGTCGTCGCGGTGAAGTCCGGCCGCACCACACAGGGAGTGCCGGTCGGACAGATCAGGCGGGCCACGGTCGCGCCCCCGGCGGCAGTGGACGCGATGTTCGCTCAAGCCGGCGTGATCCAGGTCGAGACCCTGGACGAGATGTTCGACGTCGCCCAGCTGCTCGCCCATCAGCCCCTGCCGATGGGTCCGCGGGTAGCGGTGGTCGGCAACTCCGACGCGCTCGGGCTGTTGGCGGCGGACTCGGCCTCGGCGGCGGGGCTGACGGTCGAGCAGTCAGTCTCGCTCGGCGCGGACGCCACCGCCGACGACTTCGAACGGGCGCTCGACGACGCCATCGACAACCCCAAGGTCGATTCGGTGATCGCCGTCTTCATCCCGCCGCTCAACACCACCGGCGACCAGGTCGCAGGCGTGCTGGCCGCGGTCGGCGAGCAGTCGGACAAGCCGCTGGTGTCGACGTTCCTCGCCAGCGAGGGGGTCCCCGAGCTGTTGCGGGTGCCCGACCTGGCGGGCGCGGCAGGACGCGGGTCCGTGCCGTCGTACCCGGCGCCGGAGTCCGCCGTGCGCGCCCTAGGCCGGGTGGTCCAGTACGCGCATTGGGTCAGTCGACCGGAAGGGGAGGTCACGGTCTTCGACGACGTCGACCGAGGCTCGGCGCGGGCGCTGGTCACCCAGGTCCTGGCCGCGGATCCGGACGGGCGAGAGCTCACGGCCGCGGAGCTGACGTCGCTGCTGGCCTGCTACGGGATCGACCTACAGCCCAGCACCCCGGTCGCTTCGCTCGACGAGGCACTCGCCGCCGGGTCTGCGCTCGGCTGGAACGTCGCCCTGAAGGCGACCGCCGACCACCTGCGTCAGCGGCCGGACCTCGCGCACGTGTGGCGCAACATCGACAGCGCGGGCGACATGCGGGCGGCCTGGGCGAACCTGACCAGCCTGATCGACGAGCCGTCCGCCGCGAAGTTCGTCGTACAGCAGATGGCGCCCCCCGGCATCCCGGTCGCGATCGGCAGCATCGAGGACGCGATGTTCGGGCCGATCGTCTCCTTCGGTGTCTCCGGTACGCCGTCGGAGCTGCTCGACGACATCTCGTACCGCATCCCGCCGTTGACCAACGGCGACGCCGCGGACCTGATCCGTGGCGTCAAGGCGGCGCCGCTCTTCTTCGGCTACCGGGGTTCGGAGGCCATCGATGTCGCGGCCATCGAGCAGGTGATCCTGCGACTGGCGCAGCTGAAGGACGACCTGCCTGAGGTGGCGGCACTTCGGCTCGGGCTGGTGCTGGCGTCGGCACACGCGATCGACGTCCTCCGGGCGTCGGGGCGGGTGGCTCCCAGCCAGGACGCCCGAAGCGACCGGTTCACCCGGCGGATGGCGGGACCGACCGGCAGAGACGACACCATGTACGGGCTGGCGAGCGTAAGCGACGGCTGAGATGGGCTAGGGCGAGACGTCCGCCCAGTCCCGTCCTCCGTCGTGACTCGCCCACAGTCGACCCAATGCGTTGAACGACCCTGCCGGTGAGTAGACGACATAGGCATCCCGGCCGCTGACGTAGACGATGTCGTTCCAGCCGAGTCCGCCGTCGCCTTGGGCGACGGGCATCTGCCAGTTCTGGGTGTGGGAGTCGTTGATGTAGATGAACGACCCGTCCGACCAGGATGCGACGGCGAGGTTGCCCGAGGGGGAGGCCGCGAGCTGCGCCTGGATGCCGTAGAGGCCCATCGTCCCGCGGTTGCGGTAGGTCGTCGCGTTGTCTTTGGTGTTGTAGACGATCTTGACCGCCTTGCTGAAGCCGGGGTCGCCGTCGCAGAGCAGCGACGCGTTGGTCGCCGACGTCGCGACCACCTGGATCAGCGCGATGTCCTGGGTGTGGTCGCAGGGCGCTGTCCGCCGCTGGAACGTCGTACCGTCCGTGCTCACCAGCAGCACGTCGTCCTGGCCGTACTCGAGCTGCCCGTCGGACACGTACACCGACGAGCCGAAGGCGGAGACGTTGGCCGAATAGCTGTAGGGCAGGGCGGCGTCGATCTGGCTCCATCTCGCGCTGGTGGGCGTGGTGGTGCGCCACAGGGTTACCGGTTGGTTGCGGCAGCGGCCGGAATGCTGCCACCGGCAGGGCGACACGACTGCCCACGTACCATCAGCGTCCGTGGCGAGCGACAGCACCTGGCCCAGGTCACCCGGGATCGCTTCGACGCTCCACGTCCGGCCGCCGTCGGCGGTGTGCCGCAGTAGCGGACCGAACGCCCAGCCGTGGCTTGCGTCGCTGAACCGGACCTCTCCGACGCCGGGACGTTGGCCGCCGTCGGACCTGATCGGCGCGTGCACCCGTCCGCGCAGGTGCCACGTGGCACCGCCGTCGGTGGTTGCGATGACGTCGCTGCAGGTCGCGTCACCACAAGGCGCTGTTCCCAGCAGGAAGCCCTGCTGCTTGTCCAGCCAGCTTGTCGACTGCGCTGTGAAGCCCGCCGGTGCGCCGGCGTCGGGCCGGGTCGCGCTCGCGGTCGCGGTCGTGGCGGGTACGACGGCGAGGGCGCCGAGGGTAGCAATTGCGACGACAACCAGTGCCGATCGACGAAGTTCTCTCATCAGAGCCTCCAGCTCGAGGTGTCCCCAGTCTGCTCCAGGGACGCGGGCCGGGGCGCCGGGGTTGCCCCGCGCCCGCGCACGGCCGTGGCAGGATGAGGGACGTGCCTCGCCCGAGCTCCGACCACACCGGTAGCCTGCTCACCGCGCTCGACCGTGTCGGCTACGACCCGGCGGAGGTGGCGGCCGCGGTGGAGGATTCCCTGGCCGGCGAGGACGTCGTCAGCTACGTCATCCACTATGAGCCGACATTCGACCGTGACGAGGTGCGTCGACACATCACCGTGCTGGTGCTCACGCCTCGACGGATCCTCATCACGCACACCGACGAGAATCCGCCGGACGACCTGCTTCCGCAGCCCTACACGTCGACCTCGACTGAGGCGATCCCGCTGGCCAGGGTCGGCAGCGTCTCGCTGACCCGGATGGTGGCCCAGCAACCCGACGGTCTTCGTTCCGCCGCTGCACCGGTCGCCGAGGCCGTGCTCGCCATCGGTTGGGGTGCGGTGTCCCGGGTCGACCTGGAACCGGCCGACTGCGGGGACCCGGAGTGCGTGGCCGACCACGGCTACACCGGGGCGGTGACCTCGGAGGACTTCTCGCTGCGGATCAGCGCCACCGCCGATGGAGGGGACGCGGTCGGCCATCTGCTCGACTTCGCCCGTGCGCTCAGCGCGGCCACGGTCGACGTCAATCCTTGACCTCGGGGGGTGTCGTGCCAGATATCGTCTCGCCGCGCTACGGGTCGGCGTCACTCGCGGACGTTGTCCCCTCCGCCCTTGCCGCGTTGGGTGCCAACGGTTGGACGAACGTGCTCGGTCTGCCCCCGGCCGCATCGTACGTCGTGCTGCTCGTCGACGGGCTGGGCTGGAACCTCCTGCGGCGGCATGCGGCGGTGGCGCCGTACCTCTCGTCGCTGTTGGAGCGCGGGATGGCGATCACCGCGGGCGTTCCGTCCACGACCGCCACCAGCCTGACCAGCTTGGGCACCGGACTGCCTCCCGGTGTGCACGGGGTGGTGGGCTTCACCTCGCGGATTCCCGGGACGAACCGGCTGCTCGACGCCCTGCGCTGGGACTCCAGGGTTGTCGACCCGCGGGCCTGGCAGCCGCACCCGACCGCGTTCGAGCGGGCCGCTCGAGCAGGGGTGCCGGTGAGCGTGGTGAGCAAACGGATCTTCGAGCGCTCGGGGCTGACTCTGGCCGGCCAGCGGGGGGCAACCTACCTGGGCGCCGACCTGGCGGGGGAGAGGATATCCACCACGGTCCGGGCGGCGAGGGTGCCCGGCTCGCTGACCTACGTGTACGACGGGGACCTGGACTCGACGGGTCACCGACATGGCTGTGATTCCGCGGCGTGGCGATACCAGCTCGCCATGGTGGACGGCCTGGCCAAGACGTTGCGGGGGGCGCTGCCCGACGAGGTCGCGTTGGTCGTGGTGGCCGACCACGGGATGGTCGACATTCCGCTCGAGCGACGGGTCGACGTCGGGGCGGAGCCAGACCTGATGAACGGGGTCGACCTGTTCGGGGGAGAGGCTCGGTTCCGTCACCTGTACTGCGCGCCGGACGCCGTCGACGGCGTGGTCGACCGGTGGGGCGAGCGGCTCGGGAACCGAGCCCTGGTGACGATCCGGGGGTCGGCCATCGCGGCCGGCTGGTTCGGAACCGTCCAGGACGCCGTTCTTCCTCGTCTCGGAGACGTGCTGGTGGCCAGCCTGGGCGATGTCGCCGTCGTCTCGAGTGGCGCGTTCCCGCACGAGGCGACGCTGGTCGGCCTGCATGGGTCGCTGACCCCCGACGAGATGCTGGTGCCGCTGCTGTGTGACCTGCCGACGCCTTGACCGGTCAGCTGACCGGAGGCTCCCGCCGCGGGTGCGGCTCCGTGGAGCCTTCGGTGTCACTCACCTCGTCGGTCTCGTCGTTGCGATCGGGGTCGAGCTGGTCGGCCCGCTCATACCTCTCCTCGACGTCGTCTCGGGCGCTCGAGGCGGACATCTGGTGCTCCTGGGACTGGGCCGAAAGCCTGGCCGCCTCGGCCGCCTTGACGTCGGCTTCCGCATTCGCCGCTCGCGCACGCGCCTCGGTCTCGGCGGCGGTCGCCTCCATCTTCGAGACGGCGATCGATCTCTCGCCTGCCTCGGCCCGGGTTGCATTCGCCTCTGAGCGTCGGCGCTCGGCCGCTCGGCGCTGGGCCATGACGACGATACCGATGATCACGACAATCACCACGATCGCGACGATGATCCAGATGACTGTGCTGGCGTCCACGTGAGGCTCCTCGGCTAGCGGTGCGTACGTCGTACCGAACCCATAGACACTACCCAACTTGGCCGGGGACCAAACCTCTGGGGGGCAACGGGTGATCTGGGCGACTTTCGACGTGCGGAACACCCACCGGCACGTCAAGGTGAACGCATGGATCTCACAGCGGGAAAGCAACAGGCCCGGAGAGCGTCGAACAGCGTATGGCTGGAGCGCCTGGTCCGGGTGGGGCTGGTCGCCTACGGCCTGGTTCACCTGCTGGTTGCGTGGCTGGCGCTGCAGATCGCTTTCGGCGATCACTCCGGGCCGGCGAACCAGCAGGGTGCCTTGCACGCGCTCGCCCGGCAGCCGTTCGGCGAGGCGTTGCTGTGGATTGTCGCCCTCGGCTTCTTCGCTCTCGCCGTGTGGCAGGTCACCGAGGCCTTCTGGGGCCACCGTCGTGAGGATGGTTCGAAGCGCGCCTCGAAACGCGTGGGCTCGGCCGGCAAGGCCGTGATCTACGCGACGTTGGGGGTCAGCGCGATCAAGATCGCGGTCGGCTCGAGCTCGAGCTCGAAGAGCGATGCCCTCACCGCCAGGATCATGTCCGCGCCGTTCGGCAGACTTCTGGTCGCGGCGATCGGGGTCGTGATCATCGTGGTTGCCGTCGTCCAGATCAAGCGAGGCGTGACGACGTCGTTCACCAGGGACCTTGAGGGCGGGGCAACCACCGGGTCGTCCGGCTCGACCGTGGTGCGACTGGGCCAGATCGGGTACATCGCCAAGGGCGTGGCCTTCGTGGTCCTCGGCGCGCTCTTCGTCTGGGCCGGTTGGACGTACGAGCCGAAGAAGACCGGTGGCCTGGACGCCGCGCTCAACACGCTGCTGGACGCTGGCGTCGGACCGTGGCTTCTCGTGCTGGTCGCGCTCGGGATCGGCTGCTTCGGCCTGTACTGCTTCGCCTGGGCGAGGTATGCCGACACCAGCACCTGAGGGGACTCGACTCGCGGGCTCGGCTCAGAGCTGGCGGCTCCTCGAAGGGCTCGCTGTCGGAAGGATCCAGGTTGTCGAACATGTGTCCTATGTCGCTTAGCGTGGAGATGGGTGCAGGCTGGGAGCTGACCGGGAATCGACGTGGCGTCGTTGGTCGGGTGCTCGTCCTTGGGTGCGGGCGAGGTGGTCTCGGATGAGTTCGGCCCAGGCGGTTTCGTTGGCCC
>JBBSGI010000020.1:0-41723 GCA_038254365.1 Propionibacteriales bacterium | reverse complement strand
GTCGACGCCCTACCCATCACCCGCCACGACTTCCACGGCGAATGGAACTACACCGTCCACCCCGCCGACACGCCCGACACACCCGACACCAACCCACACTGATTCTTCGCGGGCCCTAAGCCCGATCCAACGCCCAGTGGGGTAGCGCCGTGAGCGAGCAGGGACCACGCAAGTATCGCGGCATGTGGGTGGACCCCGAAGACGACCCCCGCGAGACCGAGAGCGTGGCGGTGGGCGAGAAGGCGGTCCTCGATGTCGCTGCTGGGCCTGGTGCGCCACCTCGGGAGGGTGGAGCACCACTGGTTTCGACGGGCGCTGGAGGGCCCACCCGGATCTGCCGCGCCTCTACCGCAGCGAGCACGACCACGACCTCGACTTCAACGGCGCCGTGGCTGACGAAGCGGTGGTGGCCGACGCCTGGGGCAGCTGGCACCGGGAGCTGGCGCACGCGAAGAAGTACCTCGACGGCGTCGACGACCTCGGCGCGACGTTCGCCTACCAGGGCGACCAGGTCGAGATCCGCGACATCATCGTGCACATGATCGAGGAGTACGCCCGCCACGTCGGCCACGCTGACCTGCTGCGCGAGTGCATCGACGGCCGGACGGGGCAGTAGCCGCGCGGAGCTGGGGGCGGTCTTCACCAGCAGTCGTCCTGACCGACATTCAGCCCGGCGGTCGTACGCATGGGTAGGGTGTGCCGGTGCCCATCGCTGTGACCGGTTCGGTCGCGACCGACCATCTGATGTCGTTCCCGGGCCGGTTCGCCGACTCTCTGGTGGTCGAGCAGCTCGACAAGATCGCGTTGTCCTTCCTCGTCGACGATCTCGAGGTACGGCGTGGGGGGTGCGCCGCCAACATCGCGTTCGGCCTCGGGGCTCTCGGCGAGACCCCGGTCCTGGTCGCCGCGGTCGGTGAGGACTTCGACGACTACCGCTCCTGGCTGGAGCGTCACCGGGTCGACTGCGAGTCCCTGCACTACTCCCAGACGCAGCACACTGCGCGCTTCATCTGCACCACAGACTCTTCCCATGCCCAGATCGCCTCGTTCTACGCCGGCGCGATGTCGGAGGCACGTCAGATCGAGCTCCGCCCGGTCGCCGACCGCATTGGCGGCTTCGACCTGGTGGTCGTCGCGCCCAACGACCCCGAGGCGATGCTTCGGCACAGCCAGGAGTGCCGAGATCGCGGCTACCCGTTCGTCGCCGACCCGTCCCAGCAGCTCGCCTGGTCGGACGGACCGACGATCCGCAGCCTCATCGAGGGCGCGGCGGTGTTGATGTCCAACGAGTACGAGGCCGCGCTGATCGAGCAGAAGACCGGCTGGGCAGGTGACGACATCCTGTCCCGGGTAGCCACCCGGGTCGTCACCCTTGGGCCGGCCGGAGTGCGCGTCGAACGGCGCGACGAGGAGCCGGTCATCGTGCCCGCCCTCCCGGGTGTGACCGCGGTCGAGCCGACGGGGGTCGGCGACGCGTTCCGAGCCGGGTTTGTCGGTGCCATGGTGGCGGGTCTCACCCTCGAGTGCGCGGCCCAGGTCGGCTGTGTGCTCGCTGCCTACGTCGTCGAGCGGGTGGGCACCCAGGAGTACTCGTTCACCCCTGGCGAGTTCATGGCCAGGATGGCGCAGGGCTACGGCGACCAGGCGGCCAGCGAAGCCCGGAGATGGCTCCTGGAGTAGGGTTTCTGTTGAGCCGTCGTCCTTGCCGGGACATATCAGAAAGGGCGCCACGTGAGTCGGACACTGACCGAGCGCGCCGCCTTGCGACACAGGTGTCGGAGGGTGGCCGCGTCGGCCGTCGGCCTGCTCTGCGCCCTGACGTTGACCGGCTGCTCGAAGGACACCACGGACCAGCTGAAGCGGCTCGGCCTGCCGCGGGCGGCGAGCGACCGCTCGGACTACATGGCGACCCTCTGGATCGGCAGCTGGATCGCCTGTCTGGTGACCGGCGTCCTCGTCTGGGGGCTCATCGCGTACTGCTCGATCCGATACCGCCGTCGCCGTGACGACGAGGTCCCGCGGCAGATCCGCTACCACCTGCCGATCGAGATGCTCTACACCGTCGCGCCGCTGATCGTGGTCTCCGTGCTCTTCTTCTTCACCGTCGAGAAGCAGGACAAGATACTCGCCGACGTGGCCAACCCGGACCACCAGGTCATCGTGACTGCCCAGCAGTGGTCGTGGTCGTTCAACTACCTACATGAGCAGGCGATCGGCGGGACCACGGTCTTCGACTCGGGCACGCCGGCTCGCGAGCCGGAGTTGTGGCTCGTCAAGGACCAGTCGGTGACGTTCGACCTGCACTCGCCGGACGTCATCCACTCGTTCTGGGTGCCGTCGTTCTACTTCAAGATGGACGTCATCCCCGGCCGGCAGAACTCCTTCTCGATGACACCAACCCGGTTGGGTGTGTTCCAGGGGCGCTGCGCGGAGCTGTGCGGCGTCTACCACTCGAGGATGCTCTTCCAGGTGCACGTGGTCACCCAAGGCCAGTTCGAGGCCCACCTCCGTGGCCTCAAGGCGGCAGGGCAGGTAGGCACAGTGCTGGGCGGGGAGAACTCACGCGTCGTGTCAGGACTCGAAGGTCGGACTGGGGGGAGCTCGAGATGACCACCCTGGACAAGGGCCAGGTGGCCGCCGCCGGACAGGTGCGCCGGCAGACCAAGGGCCAGCTGCTGGTCAAGGTCATCACCACGACCGACCACAAGATGATCGGGAAGCTCTACCTGGTGACGTCGTTCGCCTTCTTCCTCGTCGCCGGGCTGATGGCGATGGTCATGCGGACCGAGCTGGCGCGGCCCGGCCTGCAGGTCGTCAGCGACGAGACCTACAACCAGCTGTTCACCATGCACGGCACGATCATGCTGCTGCTCTTCGCCACCCCGCTGTTCGTCGGTTTCGCCAACTGCATCATGCCGCTGCAGATCGGAGCACCCGACGTCGCCTTCCCGCGGCTGAACATGTTCAGCTACTGGCTGTTCCTGTTCGGTGGCTTGATCGTCCTCGCCGGTTTCCTCACTCCGCAAGGGGCTGCCAACTTCGGTTGGACCGGATACGCGCCGTTGTCCAACTCGATCCGGTCACCAGGCGTCGGTGGCGACCTCTGGGTGATGGGCCTCTGGATGGTCGGCCTCGGGACGATCCTTGGCGCGGTCAACTTCGTCACCACGATCTTCTGCATGCGCGCGCCGGGCGTCACCATGTTCCGGATGCCGATCTTCACCTGGAACATCCTGGTAACCTCGCTGCTGGTGCTGATCGCCTTTCCGATCTTCGCGGGCGCCCTGCTGGCCCTCGAGGCAGACCGGGCGATCGGCGCCCACATCTTCGACGCCGCCAACGGCGGCCCGATCCTGTGGCAGCACCTGTTCTGGTTCTTCGGTCACCCCGAGGTCTACATCATCGCGCTGCCGTTCTTCGGCATCATCACCGAGATCCTCCCGGTGTTCAGCCGCAAGCCGGTCTTCGGCTACGTCGGTCTGGTCGGGGCCACCTTGAGCATCGCGGCCCTCTCGGTGGCGGTGTGGGCCCACCACATGTTCGTCACCGGGGCGGTCAACCTGCCGTTCTTCTCGTTCATGAGCTTCCTGATCGCCGTACCCACCGGGGTGAAGTTCTTCAACTGGATCGGCACCATGTGGGGGGGATCGCTGTCCTTCGACACCCCGATGCTGTGGTCAGTCGGCTTCCTGACGACGTTCCTGTTCGGTGGCCTGACCGGCGTCATCTTGGCGTCGCCGCCGCTCGACTTCCAGCTGTCGGACTCCTACTTCGTCGTCGCGCATTTCCACTACGTGGTGTTCGGCACCGTCGTGTTCGCGATGTTCGGCGGCTTCTACTTCTGGTGGCCGAAGATCACCGGGCGGATGCTCGACGAGCGGTTGGGCAAGATCCACTTCTGGCTGCTGTTCATCGGCTTCCACACGACCTTCCTGGTCCAGCACTGGCTGGGTGTGGAGGGCATGCCGAGGCGGTACGCCGACTACAAGGCGACCGACGGCTTCACGACCCTGAATGAGATCTCCACCGTTGGCGCGTTCATCCTCGGGGCTTCGACACTGCCGTTCCTGTACAACGTCTGGAAGACCCGCAACGACCCCAAGGTCGAGGTCGACGACCCGTGGGGCTGGGGCCGCAGCCTGGAGTGGGCGACGTCATGTCCGCCGCCGCGACACAACTTCGTCCGGCTGCCCCAGATCAGGTCGGAGAGTCCGGCGTTCGACCTGCACCACCCCGAGATCTCGATGCAGGAACTCGACGAGGAGCCCGCTCTGGCCACCGTCGGAGGCGACGCCCCCTCGATGGACGGCCGTCGGGAGGTGCTCGAGGACAACGTCGACCCGGAGGACCGGCCATGAGGATCGAGGCCTGGATCTTCGGCGGCAACGCGATCTTCGTCGCGCTGGTGGCCCCCAGCTACTGGTTCATCAGCGGCGACCCCACCGGTACGGCGGCCCTGACGATGACGTTCGGGCTGATGGCGCTGGTGACCTTCTACCTCGGCTTCCATGCCAAGAAGATGGAGCCCCGCCCGGAGGACAACAAGCTCGGGGAGATCGTCGACGGGGCGGGGGAGCTGGGCTTCTTCCCGCCCTACTCCTGGTGGCCGTTGTGGTGCGCGATGGCGCTGGCGGTCTGCGTGCTCGGGGTTGCCTTCGGGTGGTGGCTGCTGATCATCGGGGTCAGCATCGGCTCGGTGACCCTGTTCGGCTGGGTCTTCGAGTACTACCGCGGCGAACACGCGCACTGACAAGCGCCTTCGGCCACGGCGCGGCGAGCCGGTTCGTCATTTCGTGGCGTCCAGGATGGTTGTTATCCTGGCCAGGCCGCATGAGCTGAGTTGAGGAGCAGGGATGTCCATAGGACAGCAGCGCCGTCCGAGGATGCTGGTGCTCGCGGGGATCGCCTTGGCAGGAGTCGCGCTTGCCGGCTGTTCCGGATCCGTCGGCGCGCCCAAGCCGCGACCGTCCTCATCCGGCCAGGCGCCGGTCAGCAGGTCGCCAGTCTCGTCGGCCCCCGCCCCCACGAAGTCCCCCGACCCGGTGCTCCCGGCGACCCTGACCTCCAGCGTGAAGTCGTCCGCGGCCGGCGTCCCCGTCGACACCCCGGTGAGCGTGCGGGCGGCCAACGGCAGCCTGAAGTCCGTCGTCTTCCGCGACGCCGACGGCCACCGCCTCGCTGGCCACTTCAACCACGCTCGGACCGTCTGGACCGCCTCCGAGTTCCTCGACCCCGCCGTGCACTACACGCTGCGGTCGACGGCGACCAACGCCGACGGCGAGACGACCCACTCGATCCGGGCGTTCACGACCGAGGCGCTCACCCTCGACCAGCAGACCTACCCGAACGTCACCCCACTCGACGGCTCGGTGACGGGCATCGGCATGCCGGTGATCGTCACCTTCGACGTGCCGGTGACGGACCGTGCCGAGATGCAGCGGTACATGACCGTCACCTCCACACCGGCTCAGATCGGCTCCTGGCACTGGGTGAGCGGGCAGGAGGTGCACTGGCGGCCGAGGACCTACTGGCAGCCGCACACCAGGGTCCACGTCGACCTCCGGCTCAACGGCGTCAACGCCGGCAACGGCATCTACGGCCAGGTCGACCGGCATGTCGACTTCACCATCGGCCGGTCGGTCCTGGTCAAGGCCAATGTCGCAACCGACAAGATGCAGGTCTACGTCGACGGCAAGGTGGCCCGCACCATCGCGATCACCGGCGGCAAGCCCCACGGCTTCCAGACCCGGAGCGGCATCAAGCTCATCAGCGAGAAGTTCCGGTCCAAGCGGATGAACTCGGCGACCGTGGGCATCGATCCGAACAGCCCCAACGGTTACAACATCGCCAACGTGCGCTTCGCCATGCGGATCACCAACACCGGTGAGTTCCTGCACGCAGCGCCTTGGTCGGTCTACGCCCAGGGTCATTACAACGTCTCCCACGGGTGTATCGGCATGAAGACCGCCAACGCGCAGTGGCTCTTCTTCCAGGCCGACATCGGCACGCCGGTCGAGGTCACCGGCAGCAGCCGGTCGCTCGAGCCGGGCAACGGCTGGACCGACTGGAACCAGAGCTGGGCTCAGTACCGAGCGGCCTCCGCCCTCTGACCTTGGCGCTCGGCGTTGCCGAGGTCAGCGGCCGGGCGTGGTCTGCTCGAGGTCGAACTCGTCGCCGCCGACCTGACCGATGGTCTCGATGCCGGCATGGTGACCGTCCTCGATGAGCGGCGCATCGGTGGAGTAGTGGTGGGTGGCCTCCTGCAGCTCGGCGACCGTCGGCTTCTGGATCTCGTCGGCGAACCAGAATCGGGAGAGCCTGGCGCGCAGGTGCCCCTTGTGACTTTCCGGAGCCCGCACGCCGTTGCCGTCGATGGCCGGCGGGAGCTCGAGCACCTCGTGCCGGGACTGGGTGGTCAACGAGTAGGACCGTGCCGGGTCGATCGGGGAGTGCAGCTCGCTGTAGCCACCGTCGGGCGACCGGACGATGACTCCCGTCTCGTACCCGTGCAGCAGCAGGTCACGGTCATGGCGCTGGAGCGAGATCGCCCATCGTCGGGCGACGATGAACGCGATCACCGGGCCGACGAAGATGGCTATCCGCATGAACCAGGTGATGGCCTCCACCGAGAGATGGAAGTGCGTCGCGATCAGGTCGTTGCCGCCCTCAAGCCAGAGCAGACCGTAGGCCGTGATGCCGGCGACCCCGAGACCGGTTCTGGTGGGCTGGTTCCGGGGTCGCTCGAGGAGGTGGTGCTCCGCCCGGTCGCCCGTGATCCAGCGCTCGATGAAGGGGTACGCCCCGAGAACCGTGAACAGGAGGCCCATGAGCAGCAAACCGGGGACCAGGACGTTCCACGAGATGGTGAAGCCCGCGACCTGGGTCTCCCAGTTGGGCATCATGCGGAGCCCGCCCTCGAGCCAGCCCATGTACCAGTCGGGCTGTGACCCGGCGGTCACCTGAGCAGGGTCGTACGGCCCGTACAGCCAGATCGGGTTGATCTGCATCAGGGCACCCATCAGGGCGGTGACGCCGAACACGATGAAGAAGAATCCGCCCGCCTTGGCCATGTAGACGGGGAGTAGCGGGTAGCCGACGACGTTCTCGTTCGTCCGGCCCGGGCCCGGCCATTGGGTGTGCTTCTGGTAGACGAGCAGCAGCATGTGGGCAGAGATCAGCCCTAGCAGGATGCCGGGGATCAGCAGCACATGGACGGTGTAGAGGCGTGGGATGAAGGCGTCGCCCGGGAACTCGCCACCGAAGATGAAGAACTCCAGGTAGGTGCCGGCGACCGGGATGGAGCGGATGATCCCGTCGGCGATGCGTAGTCCGGTGCCGGACAGCAGGTCGTCCGGCAGCGAGTAGCCGGCGAAGCCCTCCAGAATGCCGAGCATGAGCAGGCTGAGCCCGATCAGCCAGTTGATCTCGCGGGGCTTGCGGAACGCGCCGGTGAAGAAGACCCGCAGCATGTGGATCGTCATCGCGGCGAGGAACAGGTTGGCTGCCCAGTGGTGCATCTGCCGCATCAACAGGCCACCACGGACGTCGAACGAGATGTTCAGCGTCGTTGCATAGGCCTCTGACATGTGGACGCCGCGCAGGTTGGCGTAGGAGCCGTCGTAGGTGATTTCGGTCATGCTCGGGTTGAACCAGAGCGACAGGAAGACCCCGGTGAGCAGCAGGATCACAAAGCTCCACAGGGCTATCTCCCCAAGCAGGAAGGACCAGTGGTCCGGGAAGACCTTGCGCAGCTGCTTCTTCATCAGGCCGGCGAGGCCGACCCGCTCGTCGAGCCACTCCACGGCACCAGCGCCCCTGGTGCTGCGGCTGCCCGTCCTGGTGCCCGCGCCGTTGCTGCTGCTCATGCCGGTCTACCCCCGTTCCCAGAAGCTCGGTCCGACCGGCTGGTTGAAGTCCTGCATCGCGATCAGGTAGCCCTCGGAGTCCAGCCCGATCGGGAGCTGGGGGAGGGAACGTGCCGCGGGGCCGAACACGACCTTGCCGCTGTGGGCCAGGTCGAACGTCGACTGGTGGCAGGGACACAACAGCTGATGCGTCTGGTGCTCCCAGAGGCTGATCGGGCAGCCCACGTGGGTGCAGATCTTCGAGTAGCACAAGATGCCCTGGTAGCCCCAGTTCGCCTGCGGCTGGATCGGGTGGATGTCGGTCGGCTGCATCCGGACCAGGATCACCGCGGCCTTGGCCTTGGCGTTGTTGAGCTCTGTCCCCTCGTACTCGGCGGGGACCACCTTGCCGTTCGGACCCTCGTGCGGGAAGAACGAGGCGGGCTCGGCGTTGACTAGCTGTCCGATCTCGATGTCGGCCGGCCGGATCGGGGTCCCCGCCACGTCGTTGACGATGCGGACGCCCTTGCGCCACACCGTGTGCTCGAGGGCCGTGCCGGGCAGCGGCCCTAGGTCGCGGAGCAGGACGACCGCGGGTAGCCCGAGCACGCCCAGAGCGCCGACCAGGCTGTTGCGGACCAGGGTACGGCGTCCGAAGCCCGATTCGGCCGATCCGGTCTTGAAGGCGGCCAGGGAAGCCTCGCGGTCTTCGTCACTGGAATGCGCCGGGTGCCGGTACTCGATGATCTCATGGTCGGTCATCAGCTTGCGCGCCCACTGGACGGAGCCGAGCCCGATCAGCAGCAGCGAGAGGCCCAGGGTGGTCCCAAGTGCCAGGTTGGATGCCCCGAAGCCGAACCAGGTCGTCTCGGGGTCGATGGCGAAGTAGCTCACACAGAATGCCAGCGCCAGCACGGTGGCCAAGCCGAACATGCCGGCCACCTGTCGTTCGGCGCGCTTCTCGAGCGCGGGGTCGACGTCGGTCGGCCGCAGATCGTGCTCCGGAAGGCCAGGGTTCGGGATCGGTTCCGACACCGCGTCGTGGTGCTGCTCGACATGGTGGCCGTTGCTCGAATGGAGGTCGCTCATCAGCTCTTCTTCTTCTTCTTCACGCGGGCGCCGTTGTTGCTGATCCAGACGGTGGCGAGGACCAGCGAGCCGATCCCGATGGCCCAGCCCCAGAGTCCCTCGGTGACCGGCCCGAGGCTGCCCAGCTTTGCGCCACCGTATCCCGGCTGGGCGTCGAGGGTCTGCAGATAGGCGATGATCTCCCGCTTCTGCTCAGGCTCCAGCACCTGGTCGGAGAAGATCGGCATCTGCTGTGGTCCGGTGATCATGGCCTCGTAGATGTAGCGCGGGTTGACCCCGTGCAGGCCCGGGGCGTAGCGACCGTGGAGCAGCGCGCCGCCGGAACCGGCGTAGTTGTGGCACGCCGTACAGTTCGTCCGGAAGAACTGACCGCCCTCGGAGATCTGCTCCGCAGTCATGCCTCCCGTGCCGTAGTCATCCTTGGCCGGGATGGCCGGTCCGGGACCGAGCGACGCGACGTACGCGGCGAGCGCCCTGACCTCCTCGGCGTTGAAGACCGGAGTGCGGGCGTCGATCTGGGTGCCCGGCCGAGCGGCTGGCATCCGACCGGTGCCCACCTGGAAGTCGACCGCCGCCGCTCCTACCCCGATCACCGAGGGGCCGAAGTTGGTGCCGGTCTTGGCGAGCACGCCCTCGCCGTTCAACCCGTGGCACGACGCGCAGGACGCGACGAACAGCCGCCGTCCCTGCGAGATCAGCGCCGTGTCGGTTGCCGACTGGTCGGCGGCGGCCGGCCGCAGGGCGGAGTAGAGGCCGCCCATCACCACCAGGCCGAGGACCACGACGACCAGCCCGGCCAGCGGGTGGCGTCTTCGGGTCGACAGGAACTTCACGGCGTACGCCTTTCTCGGTCCGGCGGCTACTGGAGCAGATAGATGGTGGCGAACAGTCCGATCCAGACGATGTCGACGAAGTGCCAGTAGTACGACACGACGATGGCGGTGACCGCCTGCTCGTGGGTGAAGTTCCTCGCCATGAACGTCCGCCCGAGGACGAACAGGAAGGCGACGAGACCGCCGGTCACGTGAATGCCGTGGAAGCCCGTGGTGAGGTAGAAGATCGAGCCGTACGGCGATGACGGGATCGTGACCCCGTCGTGGATGAGGCTCGCGTACTCCTTCGCCTGGCCGGCGATAAAGAACGCGCCCATCAGGTAGGTGAGCACGAACCACTCGCGCAGCCCCCACCTGCCGACCTGGAAGACCCGCCCACTGCGCCCGACCTGGCCCCGCTCGGCGGCGAACACGCCGAGCTGACAGGTGACCGAGCTGAGCACCAGCACGGTGGTGTTCACGGCGGCGAACGGCACGTTGAGCTTGACGGTCTCTTGGGTCCAGAGGTCCGGAGTGGCGGAGCGGAGCGTGAAGTAGGCGGCGAAAAGGGCCGCGAAGAACATCAGCTCGCTGGCGAGCCAGACGATCGTGCCCACACTGACCATGCTTGGCCGGCCGTGCTGTCCGTGCAGCCGGGAGGCGGGGATCGCCGTTGAGGTCGCCACTCCGCCATTATGTCGCCCGCACCTGGGTGGGGCACGGCGCCCCCCGGGTTTGCAGAGACCGGCGCGGCGGCCTCCGGATGCCGAGCCGGTAGCATCTCGTTGACCCGGAGAGCGAACGAAGGTGAACACATGTTGGTCCTCGTCTACAGCGACGACTCGGCGACCCGATCGGCCGTGCTGCAGGCCCTGGGCCAGCGCCCCCATCGTGATCTCCCGGCCCTGGACTACGTCGAGTGCGCGACCGAGCCGGCGGTCATCGAGGCGATGGACGCGGGCGGGGTCGACCTCGCGATCCTGGACGGGGAGGCCGTGCCGGCGGGAGGCATGGGCATCTGCCGGCAGCTCAAGGATGAGATCTACCGCTGCCCGCCGATCCTGGTGCTGATCGGGCGGGTGGACGACGGCTGGCTGGCCACCTGGTCACGGGCGGAGGCGGCGCTGCCCCACCCGGTCGACCCTCTCGAGCTGGCGCGGCACGTGACCCGGCTGTTGCTGCCCCGCACCGACGTCGCCGCCCCCGGCTGAGCGACGAAGCGATGACCGACTTCGGCTGGCCCGACGTGCTGTCCTGCCTGATCATCCGGCAGGACCTGTCCACGGAGCAGACCGGCTGGGCGATGCGCCAGATCCTGTCCGGGGAGGCGACGCCCGCACAGATCGCCGGCTTTGCGGTGGCGTTGCGGTCGAAGGGCGAGACCGTCTCGGAGGTCGAAGGCCTGGTCTCCACCATGTACGAGTTCGCCGAGCCGTGTGTTGTCGACGGGCGCACCGTCGACATTGTCGGCACCGGGGGCGACCGGTCCCGGACGGTCAACATCACCACCATGGCGGCGCTGGTCGCGGCCGGCGCCGGCGTTCCGGTGGTCAAGCACGGGAACCGCGCGGCGTCGTCCTCCTGTGGCTCGGCCGACGTTCTGGAGGGTCTCGGCGTCCGGCTGGACCTCCCGCCCCAGTCGGTGGCCCGCATCGGCGCCGAGGTGGGCATCACGTTCTGCTTCGCGCCGGTCTTCCACGCCGCGTTGCGGCACTCGGCTGCTCCGCGCCGCGACCTCGGGGTCGCGACCACGTTCAACTTTCTGGGCCCGCTCGCCAACCCCAGCCGTCCGGCTGCCCAGGCCGTCGGTGTGGCCGATCCTGCGATGGCCCCGATCATCGCCGGCGTGCTGGCGGCCCGGGGCGTCGACGGCTTCGTCTTCCGGGGCGACGACGGCCTCGACGAGCTCACCACGACGACGACCTCGAGAGTCTGGTCGATCGCAGGCGGCGAGGTTGCCGAGCACACGCTTGACCCCACCGACCTGGCGATCGCCCCCGCACAGCCGGCCGACCTGGTAGGGGGCGACGTCGCGTTCAACACCACGGTCGTGCACGCGCTACTGGCCGGTGAGGGGGGCGCGGTGCGCGACGCCGTTCTGCTCAACGCCGCGGCCGGCATCGCCGCCTACGACCAGGCGGCGGGTTCTCTCGAGGATCGCCTCGCCGACGGGATGCGGCGGGCCGCGGAGGCCGTGGACTCGGGAAGGGCGCGGCAGACGCTGGTGCGCTGGCTGGCGGCGGTCGACGCGGCCTGAGGTGATCCGGTTTCACCCTGGCGACGCTTCGCACTAAACTCGGGACGACCGGACGAGACGAGGACAGGATGGATCTGAGCATCGGGCGGCCGTCCGGGCGGGGTGGCCATCGCGCCCCTGTCGAGCGTTCCTTCGGCGCGTCCCTATGGCTCACGGTCGTCAGTGCCGTGATCCCCGGTAGTGGTTTCTGGCTCGCGGGGCGTCGGCGGCTCGGGGCGGCGGTCGTCGGCCTCACCGTGGCCGGGATGTTCGCCGCGCTCCTCCTCGGGCTGTACAACCCGCGGCTGTATCTGCACGCCGCGCTCGTCCCGAACCGGTTGCTGGAGATCATCGTCGCGTTCACCGTGATCGCGGTGGCCTGGGTAGTGGTGATCGTGCTGAGCCATCTCGAGCTGCGGCCGAAGCATGCCACAAACGTCCAGCGCATGGTCGGGGTAGGCGTAGCGTTGGCGCTGTGCTTCATGGTTGCCACGCCGTTCGCGGTGGGGGCACGCTACGCCTACACGACCCGAGACTTCATCAAGGGGGTCTTCCCGGAGAACCCCAACAGCAAGACGATCCCGAAGAACGTCACTGGCTCCGACCCGTGGGGCGGCCAGTCCCGCGTCAACATCCTCCTGCTCGGAGGTGACGGCGGCGTCGACCGGCAGGGCGTGCGAACCGACTCGATGGTCGTGGCCAGCGTCGACACCACGACGGGCGACACCACTCTTTTCAGCCTTCCGCGCAACCTCGAGAACGCGCCCTTCCCGGCCGGTAGCCCGCTCGCCAAGCTCTACCCGAGCGGGTTCAACGGGGAAGGTGACGAGGGGAACTGGCTGCTGAACGCCGTCTACCGGATGGTTCCCGAGCTGCATCCCGGGATCCTGGGCGCCACCGACAACGAGGGTGCCGACGCGCTGAAGATGTCGATCTCCACGATCTTGGGGATCCCGGTCGACTACTACGTGCTGATCAACCTGCAGGGCTTCACCCAGATGGTCGACGCGCTCGGTGGCATCACGGTCAACATCAACCAGCCGGTACCGATCGGGGGCAACCTTGACACGGGCAGACCGCCGAGCGGCTACATCGCCCCGGGTCCCCACCAGCACCTGAACGGCTTCAAGGCGATGTGGTTCGCCCGTGGCAGGTGGAACACCGACGACTACCACCGCATGCAGAACCAGCGTTGCGTGATCGACGCCGTGATCAACCAGGTCAACCCCGCGAACATTCTGCTGCGGTACCAGGACATCGCGTCCGCGGGCAAGAAGATCGCCCGTACCGACATCCCGCAGCGGCTGCTGCCGGCTCTCGTCGACCTCGGCCTCAAGGTCAAGGACGCCAAGACCCGGAGCGTGGTCTTCCAGCCGTCCGCGCACTTCGACCCGGCGGCGCCGAACTTCGCCTACATGCGCTCAGTGGTGCAAAAGGCACTCAACCCGACGCCCCCCGGCGGGCATCGCCCGCGCGTGATCCAGAAGCCGCAGAGCGCCTGCGCCTACCACCCGGTGGCAGTCGGAGGCGGCTGAGCGGCAGCCCGGTTCAGCCCTGCGCGCCCAACGAGAAGGCGGCCTCCAGGTCGAGGCTCGAGTACGTCCGGAAGGCGATGTGGGTCGCGGTCGAAAGCACCCCGGGCACCTTGTTGAGCCGGTCGGGGACCAGTGACGCGACGTCTTCGTGCTGACGCACCCGCACGAGCGCGATCAGGTCGATCTCACCGGTCACCGAGTACACCTCGCTCACGCCGTCGATCGAGGCGATTTCCTCGGCGACCTCGGGGATCCGGGCGACGTCGGCCTTGATGAACACGATCGCGGTGATCACGTTGCCTCCTGGGGCTGGGTATACCGGCAGCCTAATCGGCTGGCCAGCCGGGACGTCACCGCGCGGGGCGGGCCAACGTCGCGGACAGCCGCGGGGTGTCGAAGGGGACCAGCGACTCGCGCGACGCCGAGATCGCGTCGAGCAGGTCTCGCTGCGACTCCGCCCCGCCGAGTGGGCAGCTCCACTGCCCGTCGACGTGGACCAGCCGGATGCCGGGCAGCTCGAGCCAGCGCAGGATCTTCTCGGTCTCCTCGGGCGTGGCCGCGGGGGCTGGGCCGTGGCCGGCCAGCACCGTCTCGGCGCTCATGGTGAGAGCGGCCGTCCACTCGCGGGCGTCGGCGCCGGGCGGGATGGTGCCCGCGGACGCCAGCCGTCCGTACCGGACGACGTGCACCTCCCACTGGTGCAGGTCGTTGCGGCGCGCCGCCACGACCTCACGGCACGAAGTGAGCGCGGACAACCGCTGGGTGCGGGCAGCGGCGCGCACGAAGCTCACCATCTCGTCACGCTGGCTTCGCGCCTCCTCGAAACGCTCTCCGGCGGCCAACCTGCTCATCCGACCGCGCAGCGTATCCACGACCTCGTGCGGGCTCTCCGCGATGGCGCGGCGCAGCCGGCCCACGACGGCCGTGTAGGCCGCGGCCGACGACGAGCCGTCGCACGGGGACAGACACTTGCCCATCTCGGCGAGTGCGCACGCGCTCCGACGAGGCTCCCGAGGGAACCGCCCGGCACACTGGCGGATCGGGAAGCTCTCATGCAGCGCCGCCATCGCGGACAACGCCGCCACCCGGCTCCGGAACGGGCCCAGGTAGTCGGCTCCGTCGTCGAGCACCTGCGTGACCAGGGAGAGCCGAGGCCACGGCTCCACCGTGACCTTGAGCCAGGTGGCCCGCTCGGGAAACTTCGAGCGTCGGTTGTAGCCCGGCTTGTGCTCGGCGATCAGCCGCAGCTCGCGCACCTCCGCCTCCAAGGCGGTGGTGCACGTGATGGCCTCGACGGACGTCGCCAGACCGACCATCTCGCCCATCCGGGAGCGGGTCTCGCTCGCCGTGAAGTACGTGCGCACGCGGCTGCGCAGGTCCTTCGACGTACCGACGTAGAGCACCGCGTCGCGCGCGTCGCGGAAGAGGTAGACGCCGGGCTCGTGCGGGAGCTGCTCGGCCAGGTGACGCTTCTTGCGCTGAGCCGCCGACACCTGTGACGAGAAGGTCTGCAGCTCCTCCAGCGTGTGGACCCCCAGGTTGCCGAGCCGCTCGAGCAGACCGTGGAGCACGTCGACGGTGGCCCGTGCGTCGGAGAGCGCCCGGTGGTTGGGGGTCGTGGTCGCGCGGAACAGCCGGGCCAGCGAGGAGAGCTTGCAGTTGGGCGCGTCGTCGCGGGTGACCACGCGCCGGGCCAGCTTCGCCGTGTCGAGGACCTGGAAGCGAGGCCAGCGGAGGGACAGCGCGTCGGCGAAGTGCCGGAGGAACCCGACGTCGAAGGGCGCGTTGTGGGCGACCAGCACCGAACCGGCCGCGAACTCCAGAAAGGCCGGCAGCGCGGTGTCGATGCCCGGCGCCCCGGCCACCATCGAGTTCGTGATCCCGGTGAGCACGCTGATGAACGGCGGAATGGGGGAGCTGGGCCGGACCAATGTCTGGAACTCGCCGAACACCTCGCCGCCACGGACCTTGACGGCACCGATCTCGGTGATGGACGAGCCGGCGGTGGCCGAGCCGCCTGTCGTCTCGAGGTCGACCACGACGAACGTGACCTCGCGTAGTGGTGTGCCGAGCTCGTCGAACGTGTGCTGGACGGCGCCACTGGACTCTCCCATCACCGTCATGCCCATCACCGTCATGCCCATCACCGTCATGCCCATCACCGTCATGCTGAGTCACGTTAGGGCCGACCACCGACGAAACCAGGCGAGACACCCGTGGCCCGACGTCGGACACGGCCCGAGGAGTGGGCGATCACGAGAAACTGCTTGGCGGCTCTGAGACCATCGAGCTGTGGAATCGCTACCGCTGCGTGTGCAGGCCTGCGTGATCGCGCTGGCCGCGGACGCCGTGGGTCGGATGCCGGTCGCCCGGGTCCCCGTTGCGCTGCGCCGGTCCGCCTCGTTCGCCCCGGCTCGGCGCGCCAAGCTCGTGGGGCGGCAGATCGTCGATGCGGTGGATAGTGACGAGGAGTTCCGCGAGCACCTGGCCACCCAGGTGCGGGCCTTGGTGCCGCAGACCGTGGTGGCGCTGGAGGATCGGCAGGAGATCCCGGCTGCAGACCTGTCCCAGGCCGCGGCCGTCGCCTACCTGACCCACACCGCAGGGTGGGAGGAGATGGTCGCCGCTGCGGCTGCGGCCGAGGCCGAGCGAGAGCGCGGTCGCGTTGGAGACTCTGGTGCGGCGGTGGAGCGGCTGTCGACGCAGCTCGAACAGGCACGTGCGGACGCTCGCCAGCTGCGCGACCGGCTGCGGGCGCAGCTGGACAGCGCCAAGGCGGACAACGCCGCCCTTCGCCGTACCCTCGGCCAGACTCGTACCGAGCTCAAGGAGGCGCGGGCCGAGCTGGACCGCTCGGCCGAGGCGCTCGCGGAGGTACGGCGGGAGGCCGAGGTGGCGGTTCGGGAGGCGGCGGCCGAGGCTCGTCGGATGCGCGCCAAGGTCGCCGAGCTCGAGCTCGAGTCGTCCGCCACCCGGCGGGTGGCACGCGACGACCGCGATGGCGAGGTGGTCCGGCTCCGGTTGCTGCTCGACACCATGGTCGACACGGCGACCGGCCTCCGGCGGGAGCTCGCCCTGCCGGCGTCGTCGGGACTCCCCGCCGACGGTGTGCCCACCGTCGAGCCCGGCATGGGCTCTGCGGTCTCCCAGGTCGGTCGCGCGCTGCTGTCGCACGACCCGGTCCTGCTCAGGCGGCTCCTCGAGCTGCCGCGGGTGCATCTCGTGGTCGACGGCTACAACGTCTCCAAGGAGGCGTGGCCGTCGGTCTCCCTTGAACAGCAGCGCGCGCGGCTGGTCGCCGGACTGGCCGGGCTGGTCTCCGGCAAGGGCATCGAGACCACGGTGGTCTTCGACGGCGCCGACCTGCTGCACACTCCCGTCGTCCCATCGCCGCGCGGCGTGCGGGTCCGCTTCAGCCCGCCTGGGGTCACTGCCGACGACGTGGTTCGTCAGCTGGTGAACGCGGAACCCTCCGGCCGGCCGGTCGTCGTGGTGTCCACTGACCGCGAGGTGGCGGAGAGTGTGGCGAAGCTCGGCGCCCGCTCGGTCTCCTCGGTTGCGCTGGTGGCCGTCCTCGGGCGGTGAGCGGCTGCGGCATACTCTCGGCATGCCGCAGCCGGTGTCACCTGTGGTTGCTGCGGTGGCCTGCCGGACCGGTCACCACTTCAGCAAGGCGGTCGTCTCGACGATCACGCTGGTCACCGGCCTCGGCGTCGAGGGGGACGGCCATGCCGGCGCGACGGTACAGCATTTGTCCCGGGTCCGACGCGACCCGACGCAGCCGAACCTACGGCAGGTCCATCTCATCCACGCCGAGCTGCTCGACGAGCTTCGCGACCTGGGCTACCAGGTCGGTCCGGGCGAGCTCGGGGAGAACGTCTCGACCCGTGGCCTCGACCTGCTGGCACTGCCGCAGCGGACCCGGCTGCGCCTCGGCGGAGCGGGGTTGGTGGAGCTGACCGGGCTTCGGAACCCCTGCCACCAGATCGACGGCTTCCAGCAGGGAGTGCTGGCCGCCGTCCTCGGACGTCGTGCCGATGGCACGGTGATCCGGAAGGCTGGGGTCATGGGGGTTGTTGTCGCGGGTGGCAGGGTCCGGCCGGGCGACCGGATCGACGTGGTGCTCCCGCCGCCACCCTGGCGGCCGCTCGAGCCTGTCTGAGGGGCACAGTCCGGAAAGTGTCGGAGGCCGTCTCTAGCGTGTGTGGAGAGGCAGGTCCGAGACCGGAGGTCGCTCATGACGCACGACTTTGCACCGACTCCCCGCCAGCGTGTCCACATCGAGATGACCGCGGCCGAGCCGGTCGATGCGCGCGGCAGCGACCCTATGCTGATCGACTGCGACGTCTGCACGGTACGCGGCATCGGGTGTGGCGACTGCGTCGTCACCGTCCTGCTCGGCGGCCCGCCGGCCGGCGTGTCGCTGAACGACGAGGAGCGCCGGGCGGTCGAGGTGCTCGCGGCCGCTGGTCTGGTGCCGCCGCTGCGGCTGGTCCAGAGTGTCCCAGGCCCGGACGTCGACCCGGCCTGAGGCGGGTGAGATCCCTGGGACAGGGGTGGCGAACGAGCATCCGGATGCGAGAATTCTTAGCAACTGTGCAAGGGTTGGTTGGCCAGCGACCGCTGTCTGTCTGTAGTCTGACGGCTGGTTTCTGTAGGAGGTGGGCCACTCCGGCCCACTCGGAAACCGCGCCGGTGCGGTGGGGGACTCAGCGCACGTGTTTCGAGTGAGAGGGAGACCGTCGACCTTGTCGAGCGGCCAGCAACCCCGAGTGTCCAGAAGCGTCCAGCGGCTTGCCGTCGTGAGCGCGGCCGCACTGCTCGGAGGTCTTCTCCTGGCGCCGACCCCCGGATCGGCGGACCCGGTTGACCCTGGTGCCCCGGCAAGCCCACGCTCGCAGGGCGGTCGGCTGAGCATCAACCGGGTCGAGAGCCGGCTGGCCACCCTCAACCGGCAGGCCGACGCCGCCACCGAGACCTACAACGCGTCGCGGGTCGAGATGCACCAGGCGGTGGCCCGGATGAAGGGCCTGCAGGCAGATCTCGACCGTCAGCGCACCCGCGTCGCCGACCTGCGCGACGACATCGTGGGCGCGGCGCTTACGGACTACAACAGCTCGGGCGGACTGTCTACGAGCGCGTCGTTCCTGGTCGCGAAGCGACCCAGCGAGTTCATCGGCGCTCTAGCGACCACCGCCGTCGTCGAGCATCAGCAGGCGGGTCTGCTCACGCAGTTCACCCAGCAGCAGAACCAGCTGGGGGTTCAGGAGCAGCAGGCGGCGCGGGAGCTCACGGCCATCGCAGCCGACAAGAGGGAGATCGCCGGGCAGAAGGCCGCGGTCGAAGCCAAGATCAAGGCGGCGAGCTCCCTGCTCCACAACCTGAAGCAGAAGGCACGTCAGCGGGTCCTCGCCCGTCAGCGGGCAGCCGAGGCAGCCGCGGCAGCCGCGGCAGCTCCACCCAGCCGCGATGTCATCCGGCCGCCGACCGGAGGCGTCACGGCACCTGCGCCGCCGCAGCAGAACGCTCCGGCCACTCCCCCCGCGAGTCCGCCCGCCACTCCCCCCGCGAGTCCGCCCGCCACTCCCCCCGCGAGTCCGCCCGCCGCTCCGCCGGCCAGCGGTCGGGCCGCGATCGCGGTGCAGACCGCCCTCGCCCAGCTCGGCAAGCCGTACGTCTACGGCGCCGCCGGACCCTCCTCGTTCGACTGCTCCGGCCTCACGATGTACGCCTGGGCCGCCGCGGGCGTCTCGCTGTCGCATGCCTCCTCGGTCCAGTCCGGGCAGGGTGTGGCGGTGTCCATCTCCGCCCTGCAACCGGGCGACCTGGTGTTCTACTACTCACCGGTCTCGCACGTCGCCATGTACATCGGCAACGGCCAGGTCATTCACGCTCCGCACCCGGGATCCTCCGTCGAGATCGTGCCGCTGTACTCGATGCCGATCTCCTGGGCCCGTCGCGTCGGCTGACCGCTGAGCAGCCGGCCGCTCGTCACCACCGTCGCGCTGGTGGCGGTGATCGGCGCCGCGGTCGGCTTCGCCCACGTGGGCGACCCCCCTCGGGGTCCGGTAAGGGCAGGCATCCCCGGGCCGAGTCCGCTGCCGGCACCGCTGGCGACCGCGGCGCAGGCGGTGCTGAGCGACCAGGACCGGGCAGTGCTGACCCGTGACCAGGTCGGATACCTCGATGGCTGGCAGCGCGAGCCAGCCGCACAGCGGCGCGCCGCGCTCACCTACGCCAACCTGGTTCGGCTCGGGGTTCCGCGGATCGCCGCGCGGTTGAGCCTGGCGAGCGTGCGGGGGCAGCCATCGGGCTGGACCGCGCGCGTCGACGTGACCTGGCGGCCGGACCGTCGGGACGCCTCGACCGTGACGACAGCCTTGCGGTACACGTTCAGCGGTGGACCCCAGCATCCGGTGATCAGCGGCGTCCACCGGATGCGGGGCGAACGCGAGCCGATCTGGCTGCTGCCCAGCCTGGACGTGCGCCGAGGCCCCAGGACACTGGTCGCGGCGTCGTCGCCCGGGTCGGCATCCCGGGTCGAGCGGCTGCTCCGCCAGGCGGTCACGGCGATCCACCGCGTGCTGCCCGGCTGGCATGGACGTCTCGTCGCCTACGGGCCTGGGTCGACGAACCGGTTCGCCGCTCTCCTCGGGGCGCGGCCGCACCAGTACCGGGGGATCGCTGCGGTTACCACGCTCGTCGACGGATCGTCTGAGCGCGCCGCTCCGGCCGCGATCGTCGTCAACCCCGACGTGTTCGCGGGGCTGGGGCCGATAGGGGCGCATGTGGTGATCACCCATGAGGCGACGCACCTGGCGGTGGGTGCCGCCGCGGCTTCGATGCCGTTGTGGGTTGCGGAGGGGTTCGCAGACTATGTCGGCATCGGTTCGGTCGACCTGCCCGTCTCCGTTGCCGCCAGGGCGGCGTTGGACGCCGTGCGGCGAGATGGACCGCCGGCTGCGCTGCCCGACGACGCTGCCTTCGCCCTCCGCGGTGGCGGGCTGGAGGCGACCTACGAGCAGGCTTGGCTAGCGGCTGAGCTGATCGCGCAGACCTACGGCACGCCGCGACTCGTCGCGTTCTACCGAGCCGTGCAGGCGCACCCGAACGCCCTGCCCGGCGCCTTCCGGCAGGTCCTGCACACCTCGGTTCCGGCCTTCACCGCGGCCTGGCGGAGCTCTCTGCGGGAGGCCGCCGGTGCCGGCTGACGGCCGGGGGAAGGTGCTCGTGGTGACCAACGACTTTCCGCCCCGTCGAGGCGGGATCGAGTCGTTCGTGTTGGCGCTCTGCACCGGCCTGGGAGAGGAGGCGGTTGTCTACACGGCCGCGATGGCCGGCTCCGAACAGGTGGATGAGGGCCTGCGCTGTGCCGTGGTGCGGGACCCTCGCGGGCTGCTGCTGCCAACACCGCGGGTCGCCCGGGCGGTGCGGGCGGTTGCCCGCGCGTATCACTGTGACCGGGTGCTGTTCGGGGCGAGCATGCCGCTCGGGTTGCTGGCGGGCGGGCTGCGCCGAGGCGGCGTCTCGCGCGTGGTAGGGCTCACCCACGGACACGAGGTGTGGTGGGCCCGGCTGCCGGGGGCGCGGCGGCTCCTGCGCCGGGTCGGGCGACAGGTGGATGTCCTCACCTATGTCAGCGGCTACTGCCGTGACCGCATCGGACCGGCCCTGGATGCGGAGGACGCGCAGGCGATGGTGCGGCTCTCACCCGGCGTCGACACCCAGCTGTTCCGGCCGGCTCTCGACGGGTCCGGCCTGCGCCGACGGCTGGGTATCGACGCGGACCAGCCGGTCGTGCTCGCGGCGTCCAGGCTGGTCCCCCGCAAGGGACAGGACGTGCTGCTCGCGGCGTGGCCCCAGGTGCTGTCCAGGCATCCCCGTGCGGTGCTGCTCATCGTCGGCGACGGCCCCGCGCGCCGAGGGCTGCGCCGCGCGGCGTCCGAGGCGGAGCTCGCCGGGTCGGTCGAGATGGTGGCCGGCCTGCCCTGGGCCGAGATGCCCGCGGTGTACGCGGCCGCAGACGTGTTCGCGCTGCCGTGCCGGACCCGGCTGGCGGGCCTGGAGCCCGAGGCGCTCGGGATCGTGTTCCTGGAGGCAGCCGCATCCGGGTTGCCCGTCGTCGTCGGCAGGTCCGGAGGTGCTCCGGAGACCGTCGTCGACGGCGAGTCGGGATACGTCGTGGACCCCCGCTCGCCCCAGCAGGTGGCGGCCCGGATCGCGGCCTTGCTGGACGACCCAGCCGCCGCGGCCGCCATGGGCCGGCGGGGACGGCAGTGGGTGGCGCAGCACTACTCGTGGGACACCGCGGTCGCCACGTTGCGGACGCTACTGCCGGCCGGTCCCGGGGCGGGCACCCCCGACTAGTCTCGTTCGGGTCATCCCGGAGCGGGCCGGCTCAGGAAAGGAGTGTCTCGGTGCGCGACCGAACGCCCACGCCGCGGACGCTCGACATCATCGACGAGATGTTCATCGTCGCCGAAGCCGAGGAGGTGCGCGCAGTCACCTGCGACCCGGCGCGCTGGGCGTCCTGGTTCGCCGGTGCCGTCTTCACGCCGTACGACGACAGGGGACCCCTCGGGGTCCGGTGGGAGGTCTCGGGGGCACTGGTAGGAACCGCCGAGGTGTGGCTGGAAGAAAACGGCGACGGTACGGTCGTACACGCCTATCTGCGCGCCGACCCGGCCGGCGTGGCCCGCCCGCGCAGTCGCCGCGCCAGGCAGCGGCTGGTGATGCAGTACGTCCTGCCGCTGAAGGCCCGGCTGTTCGAGCTGAAGGACCGGCTCGAAGGCGACCGGCGACCCGGGACGCCACGCGTGCCCCTGGCCGACCGAGTAGTCTCAGCGTCGAAACAGCGGCCGACCAGCACGACCAGCGAAGGGGCAACGCCTGATGGTTGACCAGACGACCTCGAGCATTCTGATCGCCGCCGACCCCGCGAGCATCATGGGAGTGATCGCCGACTTCGCCAGCTACCCCGCCTGGGTCAAGGGTGTGAAGTCGACAGAGGTGCTGAGCGCGTCCGACGACGGTCGCGCCGAGGAGGTCGCGTTCGTGTTGGACGCCGCGCCGATCAGGGACGAGTACACGCTCACCTACGAGTGGGACGGCGACGCTCAGGTCACCTGGTCGCTGGTGCAGGCGAAGATGCTGAAGGCCATGGAGGGTGCCTACATCCTCGATCCGCGCGGAGACGCGACCGAGGTCACGTACCAGCTCCAGGTCGACCTGGCCGCCCCCATGATCGGCCTGCTCAAGCGCAAGGGCGAGCGGGTCGTCATCGACACCGCTCTGAAGGGTCTCAAGCGACGCGTCGAGTCTTTGGCCTGAGGGGTGTCGTGAGCCTGACCATAGGTGTCGACGTCGGCGGCACGAAGATCGCCGCCGGGGTCGTCGAGCCCGACGGGACGGTCGTCGAGAAGCTGCGCCGAGACACCCCGGCCCGTGAGGCGCGCGGAACCGAGGACGTGGTCATCGCCCTGGTCGCCGAGCTCCGGCAGCGCCACGAGGTGGAGGCAGTGGGCATCGGGGCCGCCGGCTACATCGACGCCCAACGCTCGACCGTGCTCTTCGCGCCCAACCTCGCCTGGCGGAACGAGCCGCTCCGGGCGACCGTCGAGGACGCCGTCGGCATCCCGGTGGTCGTCGAGAACGACGCCAACGCGGCGGCCTGGGGGGAGTTCCGTGTCGGCGCCGGCGCCGACGTCGACGACCTGCTGATGGTGGCGCTCGGCACGGGGATCGGCGGCGGGATCGTGCTCGACGGTCAGCTCTTCCGTGGCACGTTCGGGATCGCCGGGGAGTTCGGGCACATCACGATGGTGCCCGACGGCCGGCTGTGTGGCTGCGGAAACCGGGGTTGCTGGGAGCAGTACGCGAGTGGCAAGTCCCTGGTTGGCGAGGTCCGCGAGGTAGCCGTCGCCCGGTCGCCCAGCGCCGGCGGCATCCTCGAAACCGCCGACGGGGACCCGGCGGCGATTACCGGGCAGATGGTCACCTCCGCGGCCAAGGCCGGCGACCGGCTCTGCATCGAGGCGTTCGAGACGATCGGCGGCTGGCTCGGACGGGGGCTCGCCGACCTGGCGAGCATCTTCGACCCGGGGGTGGTGGTGATCGGCGGCGGGCTCTCCGAGGCCGGTGACCTCCTGATGGAACCGGCGCGCAACTCGTTCCGTCGCCAGCTCTCGGGGCGTGGCCACCGTCCGGAGATGGAGATCAGGGAGGCCGCCCTCGGCAACGCGGCCGGGGTGTCTGGGGCTGCCGACCTGGCGAGACGCCGCTAGCTTCGATGGTCACCCTCAGCGTCATGAGCTACAACGTGTACGGCGTCCGCTACCGGTCGGCTCTCCGGCAGGTCGTGAGGGCGGTGTCGCCGGACGTCCTCGTCGTCAACGAGACGCCGAAGGTCCCCCTGGCGTGGCGGTGGCAGTGCGACCGGCTGGCCCGCTCGTGGGGCCTGCGACGGGTCGCCGGCGGGCGGGACGCGGGGAGCAACATGATCTGCGTCTCTCCGCGGGTCCAGGTCGAGCGGACGACCGCGCGGCGGTTACGTCAGCCGAGGTTCAAGCCGCGTCGTGGCATCGTGACCGCCCAGTGCACCGTCGAAGGGGTGTCGTTCGGAGTCGTCGGCGTGCACCTGTCGCTCATGCGGTGGTCGCGGCCCATCGAGGCGTCGGCTGCCCTTGCCGACGCCGAAGGAATGCCCGGACCGCTGGCGATGTGCGGCGACTACAACGAGAGCCCGACCGGCGACGCGTGGGAGCTGTTCCGCCGAGCCGGTCTGGTCGACCATGCGGAACCCAACGCGTTCACGTCGACCGCGGCCAACCCCTACCAGCGGATCGACGGGCTGCTGGTGCGGGACGTCGCAGTGCTGGAGCACGCCGTGCCGGACTTACCGCCCGAACTGCTCGCCGCCGCCAGCGACCATCTGCCCGTGCTGGCCCGCATCGAGATCGAGTGAGGAGCGTCGTGGTGAGGGGTCAGGCGCGTCGGTAGTCGGGGACGAGCTCCATCGCGAGCTGCTCGAGGAAGAGCCCGACGTCGGTGACGATCCCGCGCGCCTGGCTGGAGCCGCGGTCGGCGAGCTTCGTCACCGTGGCCGGGTTGATGTCGACGCAGACGAGCGGAACCGACGCCGGGAGGAGATTTCCGGTTGCCACCGAGTGGAGCATGGTGGCCACCATCAGGCAGAAGCCGACCCCCGGCAGCTCAGCCCGCATGGCGCGCTGACCCTCGAGCACATCGGTGTAGACGTCGGGGAGCGGACCGTCGTCGCGCACGGACCCGACCAGCACGAACGGCCTGCCCCCTTTGACCAAGGCGTACATGATCCCGCCGGTCAGGATGCCGGCCTCGACAGCCCTGGCGATCGACCCAGCCTTGCGGATGGTGTTGAGGGCCCGGATGTGGTGCTCGTGCCCATGCTCGACTCCCCTTCCCAGCGCCAAGTCGACGCCGAGCGAGGTGCCGTAGAGAGACGCCTCGATGTCATGCGTGGCGAGGGCGTTGCCGGCGAAGAGCACGTCCACGAAGCCGGCGTCGACCAACGCAACCATCGCGGGAGCAGCGCCGGTGTGCACGACGCCAGGGCCGCCGACCCAGAGCACGCGCTTCCCGGCCTGCTTGGCCTCCCGCATCCCCTGGGCCACCTGACGGACGAGCAGGGCCTGCGGCTTCTCGCTGGAGACGTCGGACTCCATGAAGCCGAAGGTGCTCGCCTCACCCGACACGGGCGCCGGCGTCTTCACCCGAACCCCGCTGGCACCGGCCACCACCATCATGGCGGGCTGCACGTCCGACATCGGCAAGGTGTATACCCGCGGTGGCGTGGAGGTCTCGACGACCAGCCCGCAGTCCATCTCCGGGTTGGCCACGGTGAGCCACCGCCCGTTGACCCGGATCTGCGTGTCGAGGTTCGTCGTCGAGTAGAACCCATCCGGGAACACGCCGGCCTGCGTCACCTCCGCCAGCACCGCCTCGCCCGGGTCGACCTGGTTGACCCCCCTGGTCTGCAAGCGCATCAGCAGACGCTGCAGCGCCTCCTCGTCACCGGCCGACACGACGAGCTTGGCGTACGACGTGTCGGTCTTGTCGTGGCCGATCTCGACGTGCTCCATGACGTAGTCGCCGTCGTACTCGCGGATGTCGTCGAGGACCCGGGACAAGATCCCACTGTCCATCAGGTGACCGCGAATCTCGACGGTCTCGGATGCCTGCTCAGTCATTCGCACAGGCTAGGCCATGCACCGTCAGACCTGAGCACCGTTGTCTGGGTCGTCATACCGGTCGGAGCCGCGGTCCATCCGGACCACCAGGCTGACGAAACCACCGATGAACCCGAGGGCGGCGATCAGCGTCACCCATGAGGGAAGCACGAGAGAGAAGACCGCCGCGGCCACCAGAATCGCGGGGCCGCCGATGAGTGCCAGCCAGCTGAGCTGGTCCGCCGCGCTGAGATGGGGCAGCGGCGGCGGCTGGGGCGGCACGAACCTGTCCTCGTCGGCTGGCCGCTCGAAACGGGTCGACGGCTCGTGGGGGAGCAGGGTGGTGGGCGCCTCGGGGTCCTCGGTCGCCACCGCGTCGACGTCCTCGTAGACGGGCCACGGTGCCACCGTCGAGGCCGTAGGCGTGTCGTATCCGGCGACAATCTGCGCCCAGGTGAGGTCGTCGTTTCCCTGTGCGAGAAAAGGATCCTTGCTGGAGAGCAGGTCGAGCACCCGGTCCGTGGCGGTCGCGTCCACGTACATGCGGACCAGCACCTCAACCCGGAACTCCGGCCGGTCGAAAGCTGACATGGACGGGGTGTCGATCGGCTGGCAGTACGCCGCGATCTGCCGCTCCTTGAGCTCACCGAGCACGGCCTCGGCGACTGTCGGGTTGAGGTCTGCGACGGGGCTGTACGACGACGCCTGCAGGCCGTTAGATCGCATGACACGACCACCGCGATCCACCGGCCGGGCCAACGAGGGCCTCGACCGGCCGAACGTGCGGAAGAACCGGCACCGTGTCTCCTGGTAACGCGTGACTGCTTGCCTCATGGTGTCACGTCCAACCGGCCTTTTCGACCCGGTCCGGCTCGGCGAAGCCCTGGGACACTGACGACACTAAGGTGATCGGGACAAGGAGGTCGCCGGTGTTCTATTGGATGCTCAAGTGGGTCCTCCTCGGACCCGTGCTGAAGCTGATCTTCCGGCCGTACGCCGAGGGCACCGAGAACGTCCCCGACGAAGGTCCGGCGATCTTGGCGAGCAACCATCTCTCGTACTCGGACTGGCTGTTCATGCCATTGATGATCCCGCGGCGGGTGACGTTCGTGGCCAAGGCGGAGTACTTTACGACACCGGGGCTCAAGGGCTGGCTGCAGAAGACGTTCTTCTCGGGCGCCGGGCAGGTGCCCATCGACCGGTCGAGCGGCAACGCGGCCGCCGGGGCTATCAAGACTGGTCTGCGGATTCTCGCCAGCGGCGAGCTGTTCGGCATCTACCCCGAGGGCACCCGGTCGCACGACGGCCGCCTCTACCGCGGCCGTACCGGGGTCGCCCGGATGGCCCTCGAGGCCGAGGTTCCGGTGATCCCGGTGGCCGTCATCGGGACCAACGTCGTGGCGCCACCGGGCAAGGTCTTCGGGCGGTTCGCCCGACCGCACGTCCGCTTCGGCGCGCCGCTCGACTTCTCTCGCTACCGGGGCATGGAGGACGACCGCTTCGTGCTCCGGTCGATCACCGACGAGATCATGTACGAGATCATGGATCTCTCCGGCCAGGAGTACGTCGACGTCTACGCCACCAAGGCCAAGGAGGACGCCCAGGCGGAGGCGAAGGCCCTGGCTGCCGCGGCGAAGGCCGAGGCCAAGGCCGGGAAGGCGGACGTCAGGGCCGAAGACGACGCCGGGCCCGTTTGACGGGACTGCTACAGCGACGAGACAGATTGGGGAGTGTATACATGCGCGTCGGAGTCCTGACCGGCGGAGGAGACTGTCCCGGGCTCAACGCCGTGATCAGAGCCGTTGTCCGCAAAGGCGTCACGGAGTACGGCTACGAGTTCGTGGGCTTCCGCGACGGATGGCGCGGACCGCTGGAGGGGGTCACGTGTGCGCTTGGCATCCCGCAGGTGCGCGGGATACTGCCGCGTGGCGGCACGATTCTCGGGTCTTCGCGCACAAACCCGTTCGCGATCGAAGACGGCGTGGCGCGGATCCAAAGCAACCTCGACGAGCTAGGCGTCGACGCACTGATCGCCATCGGCGGAGAGGACACCCTCGGTGTCGCGACTCGGCTGGCGGAGATCGGCGTCCGTGTCGTGGGGGTACCGAAGACGATCGACAACGACCTGAGTGCCACGGACTTCACGTTCGGCTTCGACACCGCCGTCAATATCGCCATGGAGGCGATCGACCGGCTACACACCACCGCAGAGTCCCATCACCGGGTGCTCGTGGTCGAGGTGATGGGTCGCCACGCCGGCTGGATCGCCCTGCACAGTGGACTCGCTGGCGGAGCCAACATCATCTTGATCCCGGAACAGCCCTTCGATATCGAGCGCGTGTGTGCGCTTGTGGAGCGGCGGTTTCAGCTGCAGTACGCCCCCATCATCGTGGTGGCCGAGGGCGCGATCCCCGTCGAGGGGACCATGGACACCGTCACCGGGGAGCTCGACGCCTTCGGGCACGCCCGGCTCGGGGGCATTGGTGACCGGCTGGCTCACGAGATCGAGCGCCGGACCGGCAAGGAGGCTCGCACCGTCGTGATTGGCCATGTTCAGCGCGGCGGCACCCCGACAGCGTTCGACCGCTGGCTCGCGACCCGGTTCGGGCTGCACGCCGTTACGGCCGTCTACGAGGAGGACTTCGGAATGATGGTCGCCCTGCGTGGAACCGACATCGTCCGCGTCCCGCTCATCGAGGGCACCGGCACGCTGAAGACCGTCGACCCGTCCCAGTACACCGAGGCCGAGGTCCTCTTCGGCTGACCCCCGACGATCCGCCGGTTGTTGCCGACGATCCGCCGGTTGTTCGCAACGAGCGGCGGATGGTGGGCTACCCGGGGCGGATGGTGGGCTACCCGGGGCGGATGGTGGGCTACCCGGGGCGGACGGTTCGTTACGAGGGGCGGATGGTCTGCAACTAGGCTGGTGTGGTGATCGTCCCGACGTTGGCGGAGCTCCGGGCCCGCAGCCCTCTCCAGCAGCCCACCTGGCCAGACCGGGAGGCGCTCGGGGCCGCCGTCCAGGAGCTGAGGGCGAAGCCGCCGCTGGTCTTCGCCGGCGAGTGTGACGACCTGAAGGCCAGCCTCGCCAAGGTCGCCGCCGGCCAGGCGTTCCTGCTCCAGGGCGGTGACTGCGCGGAGACCTTCGAAGGGGTCACGGCCGAGAACGTGCGGGCCAAGCTGCAGGTCCTGCTGCAGATGGCGGTGGTGCTCACCTACGGGGCGTCGCTACCGGTGGTGAAGGTGGGCCGCATCGCCGGTCAGTACGCCAAACCGCGGACCAACGACCTCGATGTCCGCGAGGGCGTCGAGCTGCCAGCCTATCGCGGCGACGCGGTGAACGGCTTCGAGTTCTCCCCGGCGAGCCGGCGACCCGACCCCGCCCGCTTGGTGCAGGTCTACAACTCGTCGGCCGCGACCCTGAACCTCTGCCGCGCTTTCCTGCAAGGGGGTTTCGCCGACCTGCGGCAGATGCATGCGTGGAACACCGACTTCGTGCGCACCAGCCCCGTCGGTGCGGTGTACGAGAAGCTCTCGGGCGACATCGAGCGGGCACTGAACTTCATGAAGGCGATCGGGGCCGAGTCCGAGGAGCTTCACCGGGTCGTTTTTCACAGCAGCCACGAGGCGCTGATCCTCGAGTACGAGCACGCTCTCACCCGGATCGACTCCCGAACCCAGCTGCCGTACGACGTCTCGGGCCACTTCCTCTGGATCGGCGAGCGCACCCGCCAGCTCGACGGTCCCCATGTGGAGCTGATGGCATCAGTGCGCAACCCGATCGGGGTCAAGCTGGGACCGAAAGCGACTCCCGACGAGGCGGTGGCGCTGGCCGCGCGTCTCAACCCGGACAACGAGCCGGGGCGCCTCACGTTCATCACCAGGCTGGGCGCCGCCCGCGTTCGTGAGCTGCTCCCGGTACTGGTCGAGAAGGTCACGGCGGCCGGTGTCGAGGTGGCGTGGGTGACCGACCCGATGCACGGGAACACGTTCGAGACGTCGACGGGCTACAAGACGCGCAACTTCGACGACGTGATCGACGAGGTGCGTGGCTTCTTCGAGGTGCATCATGGCCTGGGCACTTGGCCGGGAGGCCTGCATGTGGAGCTCACCGGCGGTGATGTCACCGAGTGCGTCGGCGGCGGCGAGGCACTCGACGAGTACCAGCTCCGGCACCGTTACGAGTCGGTCTGTGACCCAAGACTCAACCGCACCCAGTCCCTGGAGCTGGCCTTCCTGGTGGCCGAGATGCTGGGCACGGGCATGGCCGGGGCCTAGAACATGCTCGGTCGCCCCCGCTTGGATGTGCTCGTTGATTGATCTGCGCAGCGATACCGTCACGAAGCCCAGTGACGCGATGCGCCGGTTCATGTCGGCGGCCGACGTCGGCGACGACGTGTACGGCGAGGACCGCACGGTCCAGGAGCTCGAGGAGCGGGTCGCGGACCTCCTGGGGTTCGAGGCCGCCTTGTTCACCGTCACCGGGTCTCTCGCCAACCTGCTGGCGATCAGGTCGCTCGTGTCGGTGGGGGAGGAGGTGCTCTGCGAGTCGTCGGCACACATCGCCCGCGCGGAGATGGGTGCCCACGGCGCCGTCACCGGGCTGACGATGCGCACGTGGACCCATCCCCGAGGACACGTGGACCTCGACGCGGTCGAGGGCATGCGCGCACCGGACGTAGGCCCGTTCTTCGTGAAGACCGCCTGTGTGTCGGTCGAGAACACCCACAACTTCGCCGGCGGCCGGGTGCAGCCGATCGAGGCGCTGCGCGCCCTCCGGACACTTGCCGACGAGACGGGGGTGGCCGTACACCTCGACGGCGCCCGCGTCTGGAACGCGCACATCGCGGGAGGCGAGCCACTTCGGGCGTTGGGCGGAGAGATCGCCGACACCATGGGGGTGTGTCTCTCCAAGGGCATGGGGGCACCGGTTGGCTCGCTCATGCTGGCCTCCCGTGAGCGCATCGCGGACGCCCGCGTGTGGCGCAAGCGTCTCGGCGGCGGCTGGCGACAGGCCGGCGTACTTGCGGCCGCCGGGTTGTACGCCCTGGACCACAACCTGGAACGTCTCGCGGACGACCACGCGAACGCCTTGCTGATCGCCGACGCGGTCGGTGTCGAGGTCGAGGACGTCGAGACCAACATCGTGGTGGTCGCGAGCTCGGACGCTCCGGCGGTAGTCCGGCGCTGCGCCGACGAGGGGGTGCTGGTGGGCGCCGTGGGGCCGAACGTCGTCCGCGCCGTGACGCATCTCGACGTGTCAACCGAGCAGGCCCGACAGGCTGGCGAGGTGCTGGCCAAGGCCGTCTCCGGCTAGCCTCTGCCACGCGCCCCACTCAGATCGGCAGGTGCGGGGCAGCGGCCATGCTTTCGTGCAGAGTCTCGCGCCGGGTCTCCGGACCAGCCTGGCTACCCGGTGGACCGAGCTCGGCCAGGTACATCGCGGCCAGCACGAAGGTACCGCCGGCGAGCATGCGCACGGTCAGTGACTCGCCGCCGAGCAGGACCGCGAAGAAGGCGGCCCATACTGGCTCCATGGTCATGATGACGGCCGTCCTGGTCGCCGAGATCTGCGACTGCGCCCAGGTCTGCGCGAAGATCGCCATCGCACCAGGCACCAAGGCCATGTAGATCAGCGATGACCAGCCGCCGAAGGTGTCCGGGCCGCCCATGCCGTTCGGCGCCGTGACGGCGAGGCACAGTGCCCCGATGACCATCAGCTGAACGACCGACAAGCCGACCGCGTTGTCGCCGCGTGACCACTGGCCGAGACCGAGAATGTGTACGGCGTAGAGCATCGCCGCAGCGAAGATGAGCCCGACGCCAACCGAGACCGCGACCCCGTTCAGGGCCAGGAACCCCAGCCCGGTGGCGGCCAGCGCGACCGCCAGCCACACGGTCCAGCGGATGTGCTCGCGAAGGAGTCCGGCCGCGAAGACCGGCGTCGCCACGACGTACATCCCGGTGACGAAGCCGGAGACGCTCGCGGCCGTCTGCGAGAGACCAACGGTCTGCAGCAGCTGCGCGGAGCCGTACACCAGGCCGAGGGTCATCGCGTGCACGACGTCTCGTCGGGAAAGGCGGAACACCGCACGATGCGCCAGCGCGAACGCCACCACGCCCGCCAGCGCGAAGCGCAGAGCCAGGAAGTCGACCACCGAGACCTCGTGCAGCAGATCCTTGATCAGGAAGAAGGTGGATCCCCAGGAAGCGGTGACCCCGAGCAGGGCCAGGGTCGGCAACCCGCGCTGCAGTCGTGTGGTCACCGGCTAACCCTAGTGTCGGTCCGGTGGCGGTCAGACCACGTAGATCGTCACCGTGGAGCCGTAGGGAAGCATCTGGTCGCCGTCGGGAGACTGGTCCTCGACGAAGCCGAGCCCGAAGCTCGGGGAGTACGCCTTGACGACGACCCGGAAGCCGGCCGCCTTGAGGGCCCGCCGGGCCGCATCCGTGCCGTTGTGGTAGACGTCCGGCACCTGCACCAGGTGCGGACCCCGGCTGACGACCAGCCGGATGTGGTCACCTGTCGTGCCGATCCCGGAGTTGGGCGTCTGGGCGACCACGGCCCCAGCCGGCACGTTGTCGTTGTACGCCGACACCTTGACGACGAAGAAGCCGAGGGTCTCGAGCGCGGTATGCGCGTCGCTCGCGTTCTGGTGCACGAAGTCCGGGACCGGGATCGGCTTGGGCCCACGGCTGACCACCAGGTTGACGACCCCATTGCGTTTCAGTGGTTGGCCGACCTTGGGGGTGAACGATACGACACCGCCCGCAACCACCGTGGCGCTCCACACCAGCTTCACGGGTCTCGCGACCTGGAGGAACCTGGCGCGGAGCGCGGCTTCTGCCTGCGACTGCGTCATGCCCGCCAGGTCAGGAACGTTGTGCCGCTCGGGGCCCTTGGAGATAACCGCCGAGACGGTGCCGCCCTTGGTGACGTTGCGGCCGGCGGCCGGGTCGGTGGAAATCAGCCTCCCCGCCGGCACAGACTCGGAGTACGCCGTGCTGGTGACCTCGAGGGACAAGCCGCGCTCGCGCAGCTGGGCGACGGCGGCGGCCTGACTCAGTCCGATCACATTGGGTGTGGTCTGGAAGCGTCCGGCGCCGTAGTACCAGCCCGCGAGGGCCGCGGAGGCCGCCAGCACGATCACCACCAGGAAGGCGATCCACCCCGCACGGCTGGAGGTGCGCCGCGGCCTCGACGTTGGCCGTGCACGACCCGGTGGCGCGTTCAGATGCGGAAGCGGATTTCCCGCGAACTCCTCGATCGTCGTCTCGGGTCTCGAGGCAAGAGAGCCGACGATCATCGTGCGGGCGTCCGGGCCGAACGCTTCCTGATCGAAGACGGCGACGGTCGGCGTGAGGTCGTCGGTCAGCTCCTGGTCGTCGACCACGCCGCGGTCGAGCGCGTGCCGCACCCGTCGCAGCTGCTGCAGCATGACGTGCGCGTCGGCAGGCCGGAGGTCGCGCTGCCGTGAGGTGGCTCGGGCGACGAACGCGTCGAGGTACGGCGGGATGCCCCCCACCAGCCTCGAGGGCGGCGGCACGTCTTCGTGGACATGGCGGTAGGCCACCTGGATCGGGGAGTCGGCGACGTGCGGCTTGGCGCCGGTGAGCATCTCGAAGAGGACGATACCGACCGAGTAGACGTCGGACCGCGCGTCTGCGGTGCCGTCGACGACGAGCTCCGGGGGCAGATATGAGACGGTGCCCATGAGCACGCCGCCCGTCGCAGTGGCACTGGTCGACGAGCTGATGGCCCTGGCCAGCCCGAAGTCGGCGACCTTCACCTGCCCGCGCGGGCTGATCAGCACGTTCTCCGGCTTGATGTCGCGGTGGATGATCCCCGACTCGTGGGCTGCGGCCAGCGCCCGCAGGATCTCCTCGAGGGTCGCCATGGCCCGGATCGGGGTCAGTGGCGCCTCGTGGCGGATCACGTCTCGCAGCGTGTGGCGTCCTTCGACGTACTCCATGGTGAGGAAGAGCACCCCGTTGTCGTCACCTTGGTCGTAGACCGCCACGATGTTGGGGTGGGTCAGCTTCGCCGCCGCCCGCGCCTCCCGGACGAACCGCTGGGCGAACTCGTTGTCGTCCGCGAGGGCGTGCGGCATCACCTTGAGGGCTACTCGTCGGTCTAGGCGCAGGTCGGTGGCCTCGTAGACCGTGGCCATGCCGCCGCGGGCGATCTTCGCCTCCACCCGGTATCGCTGGTCGAGCAGGTGTCCGACCAGCGGATCGGCGACGGCAGACTTCTCCACGTTCAGGAGTTTACGGACGGCCGACCCGATCCCCGGGCATCCGCGCCGAGCCGCGTGCCGGGGCCGACCAGGCGTGGCAGGCTTGTCGGGTGACCCAGCAACCCGATCTCCGCACCCGCAAGTGGCTCACCTTGGCGGAGGCGGCGGAGCAGCTGCAGGTGAGTGTGAGTAAGGTGCGCCAGCTGGTCCGCGACCACGAGCTGGCGATGGTACGACGCGACGGATCACGGGAACCGGAGATCCCGGCCGGCTTCATCCAGCACGGCGCGGTGGTGAAGGGACTGCCGGGGACACTCACTCTGCTCGTGGACCACGGTTTTGACGACGCGGAGGCGATCGAGTGGCTCCTCACCCCCGAGGACTCCCTGCCGGGCGCTCCGATCGACGCGCTGCGCGACAACAGGGGTCGTGAGGTGCGGCGGCGCGCCCAGGTCATCACCTGAGAGGATGGCCGGATGAGTGGTCTGGCGCGGCTGCTGGCGGAGCACACCGCGCCTGGCGTCTATCACTGGGCCACAGCGGCCGACCCTGACTTCGTCCAGCACGCGGCGCAGACCGCGGGCTGGCGGTATATCTGTCTGGACACCTGGAAGGTCGAGGACAAGGCCGGCTTCCTCGTGGTCTGTGGGGAGGCTTTCGACATCGAGGACCTCGTGGAGCACAGCTTCGACGGGCTAGCGGACGCCCTCAACGGCGTCCAGCCTGGGGACGCCAACGGAGTCGTGGTGCTCTGGGACGGCTGGGGCCCGTTCGCCCGCGCCGACCGGCATGCGTTCGACGTCGCGCTGGACGTCTTCGATGCTCGCGTCGACGCCGAGCGGCTCGGGTCGTTCGCCGTACTGCTGAGGGGCGTCGGCCCGCAGATCGATCTCGCCGAGCTCGATCCGCACTAAGCGGTCCGGTTCGTCGCGCGGTCGCCGAGAGTCCGCAGGGCCGTCCTCGCCTCCTCGTCCTTGAGCGGCGCGTGCCGCAGGGTGGCCAAGGCGGCCGACGTCAGCTCGCTGATGACCGTCTCCACGGCGGTCACGGCACCCGTGGCCACCAACACCTGGTGCACCTCGGCGATTCCGTGGTCGTCGAGGTCGGCGTTGCCGAGAGCCGCGTCGAGCCGAACGCGCTGGGCTTCGTCGCCCCTGTCGAAGGCCCGCGCCATCAACAACGTGCGTTTGCCTTCACGGATGTCGTCGCCGCTGGGCTTGCCGGTGAGGTCAGCCCGGCCGAAGACCCCGAGCAGGTCATCGCGCAGCTGGAACGCCTCGCCCAGCGGAACGCCGTACGACGACAGCGAACGCAGGAGGTCGCCGTCGGCCTTCGCGAGCGCCGCCCCGAGCTGGAGAGGTCGCTCAACCGTGTACTTCGCGGACTTGTAGAGCAGCACCCGCATGGCATCGGCGGCGGAGCTGCGGCGACGGGTCTGGGCGAGGACGTCCAGGTACTGGCCCGCCACGACCTCGTTGCGCAGCTTGTCGAAGTAGACCCTGCCTCCGGCGAGCGTCTTCGGCTTGAACCCGGACTGCGTGAAGAGCTCGTCGGACCAGGCGAGCAACAGGTCGCCGAGCAGGATGGCCGCTGAGCCGCCGAACTGGTCGGCGGTGCCGGGCGCGGCATCCGGGGTCGTCTCGGGCCGGCGCAAGGCGGCAAACGTCCGGTGGGCGGCGGGTCCGCCGCGCCGGGTCGCAGACGCGTCGATCACGTCGTCGTGCACCAGCGCACTCGCGTGCACGAGCTCGATCGCCGCTGCTGCGTTCAGGATCGAGTCGGCGCTGGACGGTGAACCTCCCGCGGCCCGCCAGCCCCAGTAGGCAAAGGCGGCCCGGAGTCGCTTGCCGCCGCTGACCGCGACCAGGGCGGCGTCAAAGAACGGGTCGAGATCGGGTCCCAGCCCCTCCAGCGCCTCACGCCGACCGGCGACGAGCTTCGCGAGGATCTCGGTGACTCGCTCCCGGAAGGCGTCGGGGACCGGCTCCTCACCGGTAGGGCCAGCCGAGGCTGCGTCGGGCACGCCGTCGAGCCTAGCCAGGCAACGGCAAGACTCCGCATCGGCGGTCGATGCGTAGGGTGATCCTCGTGGCTCGTGGACTCCCGTCGCGAATGGCCGGGTCGGCACCTCTCGTGCGTGACCTGCTCGCGACCGGGCGGCTCAGCTTCTCCTTCGAGTTCTTCCCCCCGAAGGACGACCAGGGCGAGCGTCAACTGTGGCAGGCCATCCGCCAGCTCGAGTCGCTGCAGCCCAGCTTCGTCTCGGTGACCTACGGCGCCGGTGGTTCCACCCGGGACCGGACGATCCGCGTCACGGAACGGATCGCCAGCGACACCACCCTCACCCCGGTGGGCCACCTGACCTGCGTCGGGCATTCGCGCGAGGAGCTGCGGGGCATCATCGGCCGGTACGCCGACGCGGGCGTCCGCAACGTTCTCGCGCTGCGCGGTGACCCGCCCGGCGGTCCGGGCAGGATCTGGCGGCCGCACCCAGAGGGATTCGACCACGCCACGGAGTTGGTCCAGCTAGTACGCGGGCTCGGTGACTTCTGTGTCGGGGTGGCGGCGTTCCCGCAGAAGCATCCCGAAGCCGCCGACCTGACGGCCGACCGTGCTGTTCTGGTGGCGAAGGCCGCCGCCGGGGCCGACTTTGCGATCACCCAGCTGTTCTTCGATGTCGGCGACTATGTCGCGCTGGCGTCCGGTCTTCGCCACCGGGGGTGCGACCTGCCGGTCATCCCCGGCATCATGCCGATCACGAACCTGGCGCAGGTCACCCGTTTCGCGCAGCTCTCGCAGGTCGCCGTACCGGCACCGATCGTTGAGGAGCTGACCGCACTGGACAACCCCGACCGGGTGCGCGCCCGCGGCGTCGAGCTGGCCTCGGAGCTGTCGCTCGCCCTGCTGGCCAGTGGCGCGCCCGGACTGCACTTCTACACGCTCAACCGCTCGACGGCGACCCGGGAGATCTACGACAACGTCGCCGCCGGGCGGTGAGCGTCGGGCCCACGGTCGCCGGACACCTCAACCATGGCGCCCGCGCACCGGTTGTCACGAGATGCCGGGGGTGGTCGTTGAGTCTGACCTGGACGTCAGGCCTTGCCGATGATCTCCGCGACGTGGGCGGCCTGCCAGGCGACGTGCGGCACCGAAGATCCGAGCGGCAAGGCGGTACCGAGACAGTGCAGACCCGGTAGCGGGCGCGCGAGTGCCGCACGCGCCGCTGCGACGCCCAACCCGCGCCACCTCGGGGCTGTTGTCGCGGACCGGTCTCGGCGGGTGGCGATCAAAGAGCGCAGGTCGATGCCGCGCTGGCACATGGTCTCGACCACGTCACCCTCACTGGTCCCGTAGGCCGTGACGGTCCATGCTCGGGATTCGGGATGACCGCCTGGTCCGGTGTTCACCACAACCAGTGGATCGCCGTGCAGCACCGTCTCCGAAGGCAGCGGCGGCCCCGGGGCCGAGAGTCCGAGATGGGTGCGGACGACTAGCCGGCCAGCCGGTGTGGCACGCAGGAAGTCTGCCGACCCGGTAGACAGGCCACGATCCAGCAGGCGGCCGAACACCTGCCGGGGTGACACCGCAGCCACGACGATCTCGGCGGCGACAACCGCACCGTCGTCGGTCGAGACCCCCGTAATGCGGTCGCCGGTGGTGAGCAGCGATGACACCTTGGTGCCGAACCTCACGTCGACGCAACGCTCCTCCATGCGGCGCATCAATGCGTCGGCAAGCGCTCCGGCTCCGCCGCAGGCGCGCCAGACGCCGAACGTCCGTTCGACGTACGACGCCACTGATCGGAACGCGGGCTCGTCGTCGACGCGGCCTCCGGTGCGGACCACCGGGTAGGCCGTCAGCTCCCGGAGCCGTACGTCGTCGAACGCCCTGCGGAGAAGGCGGTCCAGGGACTTGCGGGCGTGCAGGCGTCGAGCGAGCCGGCTACGGGTGAGTCGCCTCGCGCCGTCGACGGGGTCGAGGACCTCCGAGCGGAGTAGGCTCCACAAGTCGGCCTGGTCGTCGACCATCCGGGTCCAGGCCGCTCCGGCACTCGCCCCGAGCGCGTCGCTGACCGCGTCGAGCTGCGCGGCGCGCGACCCGGTCGGGAGATCGAGGACGGTCCCGTCAGTGAAGACGTGCCGCCGCGCCGGAGTGCTCAGCTCGAGCTCGACGTACCTCTCCAACGGGCGGCCGGACTTGCGGAAGAGGTCCCGAAGGACCGCGGGGATCGTGGTCTGGAACGGTACGGCGTCCCAACAGTTGTCGCCGTCGCGGAGCACCTGGAGCAGGCCGCCCGGATGGTCGCCTCGCTCGAGGACGGTGACGCTGTGGCCGAGCTTGGCCAGCCGGGCTGCGGTGGCGAGTCCACCAAGGCCGCCACCGACGACGGCGACGTCAGCCAATCTTCACCGTGACGGCGTTCGACGTCCTGCCGGTGGCCTTGTCGATCACCCGGATGTGGTTGATTCCGAGCATGCTGGTCTGGATATAGGTGGCGAAGGTGCCGTTGGTGACCGTGGTGTCGACGGGGAAGTCCGCCCAAGGCCCGTCGCCGAGGCTCCGCTGCACCTGCAGGGAGGCGCCGTCGTTGCCGGGATAGGTGCCGGCCAGGTTGATGCGTCCGAAGCTGCTCACCGTCTTGGGGCTGGCTGAGAGGGTGATGGCGTGCTGGGGAGGGGGCGGACGGCGGGTTCGTACGGCGGGGGGGGTGGGGGAGGAGGAGGAGGTCGCGGGCGTGCGCGGCGGGGGCGCGGTGTGGGTGGCGTCTCCGGTCGTGGGCAGGATCGGGGCGGGACTCGAGGCTGAGCCGGAGTTGCCTCCCAGTCCCGCGTAGTCGAACGCCTTGACCGCGATAGCGGCCATGACGCCTCCGATGAGCAGCCCGATGGCGATCAGCGCGGACAACCCGATGAGCAGCTGTCGCTGCCAGCTCGGTTCCTGGTCCACGGTGCTGCTCCGTCGCTCGGGTGCGATCTGTCAGGTCCATGGTGTCACGGTTGGCCCGGCCCTCTCGGCGCGCTCCGCCCGCAGCCTTAGGGGGCACGTGAATCCGGATCTCCGGCCAGCTCGAAGTCCCAGACGATGAGGCAGGGCTCGGTCTGGTAGGCGGCGTTGGCTGCCTCCGGGGCCCAAGCATGCAAGTCCCAGACGTTCGGGGGTTCGCTCGGATCCGACGGCGGGGTCGGCGTGGGTCGGGCGGACAGGTCCACGAGATCTCGTGGCCGCAACGGCTCCTGGCAGTCCCGGACCATGAATCCGTGCGGCAGGGCAGCACGTAGATACGCGCTCGTCGCGTGCCGCCAGGTGGGGAGGTAGCCGAACCGATCCTCGAGATCCCACTTGATAAGCGGGTACAAGGGCGATCCGACGAAGTGGCTGCGGGTGTCTGAGATGACGAAGTGGCCGCCCGGCCGAAGGACGCGTGCCGCCTCTGCAAAGACCGGCTCGAGGTGCTCCACGTGCCCCAGCGCCAGCGCGCAGACCACGGCGTCCACGCTGTGGTCTGGCACCGGCATCGACCGCAGGTCCGCCTCGGCGAACCATCCGTCAGGTACCTTCGCCCGAGCGATTACCAGCATCCGTGGAGACGTGTCAAAACCGTGCACCTGATGACCACGCTGCGCCAGGTACGTGGCGTGGCGGCCCGTTCCGCACGCCGCATCGACGGCGACCCCGACGGGCAGACGATCCAGGATCGGACGCACCACAGGCTCCTCGATCGCGAAGATGCCGTTCTCCGGATCGTCATAGCCGGCCGCCCATCCGTCGTAGCCGGCCACGAGCGACATCGGGGGAATGTCGATGCCGTCGCCGAGGGCCTCGGCGGCGTCGAGCAGGGTCCGAACTTCCGCCAACCGTGCGGACGTGAACTGTCGGTCGAACTCACCGGCAAAGGCCTTCATCAACGCGACGCCCTCCAGGCCGATGAGGTAGGCCAACGGATGCTGGTGGATCGACGGAAGCGGCGAGGCGGGTCGGCGCGGCGAGTCATCGGACTGAGGGAAGGGAGGCGTGGGCGCCATCGGAGCTCTCGATTCGTGAGGTGATGAGTGCGTACGTCGCGGTGAGTCCTGAGCGGAAGAACGGGGCGGGCGCGCGACTGGACAGACCAGCGGGGCTGCTCGCGCTACGGGTCTCGTCTCACATCACGCGGGAGTCTCACACCACGGTCGCGAGCACGTCAATGCCTTTACCTCGGGCCAGGTCGGCTTGCCGCGCCTGGACGGCTGGCCCGAAGCGAGCTAGGCAACGTCGATCTCGGCGGCTCCGGTGATCGCCTTCAGCTCGTCGTACGTCGTGTCGAAGACCGCGTGCGCGTGGCCGGCGGCCGCCCAGACGACGGGGTAACCGGCGAGGGCGCGGTCGAGGTACGTCGGAATCGAGGTCGGGTGGCCGACCGGGGCGACGCCGCCGATGGCCTGGCCGGTGTGTCTCCGGACGAAGCCGGGAGTGGCGCGCGTCAAGGACGTGGTTCCCAGGGCGGGTCGGACCAGGTCGGTGTCCACGCGATGGGCGCCGGAGGTGAGGATCAGCACGGGGGAGCCGGCGGAGTCGAAGATCAGCGAGTTCGCGATCGCGCCGACCTCGCACCCCAGCGCGGCGGCGGCCTCCTGGGCGGTCCGGGCCGCGTCGGGCAGGACGCGGACCTCGCCTCGGGCGCCCAGCGCGTGCAGGCGGGCGGCCACCGCCTCGATCGCCGGATGCAACGCCACGCCTCCACCATAAAGGTTGAGCCGTCATCTTCTTGCCCTTGAGTCGTCACGTTCTCACGCGCTTCGGCGCTCACAACCTGACGGCTGAACGCGAATACCTGACGGCTCACTGGGGGGTTGACGTGAGGGTGGAGAGGAGGTTTACTGGAGGAGTCGTTCGAACAGATGTTCGAACACCCGGGTGAGGCATCGCGGCCCCTCGCTCGGAAGGCGGACAGCCGTGGCGAGGATGAACTCGACCCTCGTCCCCGTCACGGCACCGCCGTTTCGCCGTCGATCGGGCCTGGGAAGGGCTCGACGATCTCGGTGCTCGCAGGCGGAGAGGTGTACGGATGCGTCGGTACGACGATCTCATCGACGTCCGTCGGGGGATCGTCGCGGGCCACGACGCACCGGAGCAGTTCGTCTGGCATGGCCGGCTCTGGGTGGTCCGCGAGATCATCGCGCACTGGGTCCGCACCGGTGCCTGGTGGGAGCAGCACGAAGCGCCCGACCGGCTCGCCGAGAGCGAGTTCTGGCGGGTCGAGGCAGGACGCGGCAAGGCGGCGACCGCCGGCGTCTTCGACCTCGCGTTCGACTGGAGCGACGGGTGCTGGCGGCTCGTCTGCAGCATCGACTGATGGATCCCTTCGTCCACCTGCATGTCGCGTCCGGCTACTCGCTCAAGTACGGCGCCTCGCACCCCCATGACCTGGCGGCACGCGCCACCGAGGCGGAGATGGACGCGCTCGCGCTCACCGACCGTGATGGTGTCTATGGCGCCGTCAAGTTCGCCAAGGCCTGCCAGGCCACCGGCATCCGGCCGATCCTCGGTGTCGACCTGGCGGTCGAGCCTCGGATCGTCACGGCTTCTCAAAACAAGGGACTGAACCGGAACGGCTACGTGACCTCAACGGGCGGTTCCACCTCCGCGGCGGGGGGGGGGGAGCCCCCCCCCCGCGGGCCCAAAAAGGTACCCGACCCGGTCAACCCCCCGGTCAACCCGCACTACCGGCCCAACGGGGGGGGGGGGGGGGGGTGGCGGGGGGGGTGGCCGGCCCCACACCCGGGG
>JBBSGI010000019.1:0-43883 GCA_038254365.1 Propionibacteriales bacterium | reverse complement strand
TGCAGGAAGTCCTGCCACCCGTCGCGGGGGCGGGCCAGGACGTCCTTGTCGTCGTACATCTCGTCGATGATCGCCTCGACGACGGCATCGAGCAGATCCTCACGGCCGGGCACGTAGCGGTAGAGCGACATTGCCTCGACGTCCAGTGAGGCCCCCAACCGGCGCATCGTCAGACCGGTCAGCCCGTAGGTGTCGATAAAGCGTACGGCGGCTGTGACGATCCGACGTCGGTCGAGGGGAATGCGCTGCGAAACGGGCCGGGCTCCCGGCCCGACCCGAGCATCCACGTCGACTGTCTCGCTCTGCTGCTTGGATTGCATGTGTCCCCTCTCCGGCCGCTTCACGATATCCCGGACCATCACGAAAACCCGCCGATCCGCCGGTAGCCACTCGCGAGGGTGGGTACTAGCCGAGTTCCTCCCCGGTCGGAGGAGCCCACTGGTTGACGTGCGGCGTGCGCCGCACCGGAGATTGGCTTACGATGTAAGTCTGCACTCCGGCCCGCTCGGGGGCCACCTGCCTCGAGCAGGTTTCTGACGTGGGGCCGAACCATCGAACCGGAAGCAACCCCGAACCATCGAAACCGGAAGCAAACCTAGTGAAGGAGAAGCCCCGTGACCGATACAAGCACCGTTGATTCTGCGTCCTCGGGAGACGTGAAGGGCACCGCCCAGGAGCAGGCGGAGCAGGTGGCCGGCACCACCAAGAATGAGGCGACGCAGGTCGTCGAGACGGCCAAGGAGCAGGTGCAGGCCGTGGCGTCAGACGTCCGCGAGCAGACCCGCCAGCTGACCGGCGAGGCTCGTGAGCAGCTGATGGAGCAGGCGGGAGCCCAGCGTGACCGGGCCGTCCAGAGCCTGCGCTCCGCGGGTGGGGAGCTGTCGCAGATGGCCGAGAGCGCTGAAGGCGCGGGCCTCGGCGTACAGGTCGCCCGCGAGGCGGGCAGTGTGGCCTCCCAGGCCGCGGACTTCCTCGAGGAGCGTGAGCCCGGCGAGCTGGTCGACGAGCTGCGCAACCTCGCCCGTCGTCGCCCCGGGGCGTTCCTCCTCGGTGCCGCAATCGCCGGGCTCGTCGCCGGCCGGCTCACCCGAGGCGTCAAGAGCGCGCACTCCTCGGACTCCGGTGGAGGGTCCGCCGACGTGGACCTGCCGACCAGCTCGTTCGAGTCGCGGCCCGCGTACGCCGTGCCGACCACCCAGCCGTCGGTCGGGGCCGATGCATGGGGGCCGGATGCAGCGGCCTACCCAACCTCGACGACCACCCCGCCCAGCCCGCTGAGCTCGGAGCCGGGAGGCACGCTGTGAGCTCGACTTTCGAGCCTGGAACCACCGGCGGCAGCACCAGCAGCGAAACCGACTCTTCGGACCGTTCGCTCGGGAGCCTCGTCTCGTCTCTGACTGGCGACATGTCAAAGCTCATGCGCCAGGAGCTCGCGCTCGCCAAAGTGGAGCTACGCGAGGAGGCCAAGACCGCCGGAAGGGCGGCCGGCATGCTCGGCGGAGCTGCGTTCGCCGCCTGGATGACCGCGATCTTCCTGTCGGTCACGGTGATGTGGCTGCTCGGCAAGGTCATGGACCTGACGCTGGCCGCACTGATCGTGACGCTCATCTGGGGCATCGCGGCCGTCGTCCTCGCGATGAACGGCAAGAAGAAGCTCCAGGCGGTCAACCCCAAGCCGGAACAGACGATCGACTCTTTGAAGGAGGACGCGCAATGGCTCAAAGCCCAGAAGAACTGAAAGCAGAGATCGAGCAGACCCGTCAGGACATGAGCCGTGACGTGGACCGGATCAGCGACAAGGTGAGTCCACACCGGATCGTGCAGCGTCGCGTGGACCGCACCAAGGGTGCGGTCGGTTCCGTTCGCGAGCGGGTGATGGGTACGGCGTCATCGGGCACGAGCATGATCGGAGAGAAGGCAAGCATGGTCGGCGACAAGGCAAGCTCGGCTCAGTCGACGGTGACGGATACCGTCTCGGGAGCACCGCAGGCAGCCATCGACCGGACGCAGGGCAACCCGCTGATCGCGGGCATGCTGGCGTTCGCCTCCGGCTGGCTGGTGGCCAGCCTGCTGCCGGCCTCCGAGAAGGAGCAGCAGGCCGCCCAGGCCATCGAGGACAAGCTCAAGGACCCGGTCAAGGAGCAGCTGAGCGGCCTGGCCCAAGAGATGAAGGGCGGCCTGCAGGACTCTGCCCAAGACGCCGTCCAGAGCGTCAAGGAGACCGCCACCGAGGCCGCACAGACGGTGGCCGACCAAGGCCGGCAGTCGGCCGAGACCGTCCGCTCCGAGGCGCAGGGTGCCACCGAAGAAGTCCGCGGCTCCGCGAGTGATGGCGGCGACACCGACGACAGCACTTCGACGAACGCCACGTCCGGCTACGACACGTCAGGCAGCTACCCCTCCAGCACCGGCACCTTCTGACCGGACGCTACCGAGGTATCCGCCAGGGAGGAGAACATGAGCATGCACTACAAGGGGAGGCGGACTTCGCCACCCACGTCTACTCGGCCGGCCCTCAGTGCGGCCCGGTAGGCCGCATCGTTGTCCGCATGGATCGTGCCCATCAAGCATTCGTCGTCACCCATGGACAGCGCTTTCGCGAGAAGGTGACTCAGGTGCTTTCCGAGTCCTCGGCGTCGGTTCTCCGGGGTTAGCAGCAGTTCGACGACCCTGGCGCCACGGACTCCACGGCGGCTATCGGGTTCCGCAGCCAGGATTCCGGCCCACTTCCCATCCACGAAGACGTCGTGGAGCAGTCCGTAGGGGCAGCCACCGGTCCAAGTACGACTCGGGCGGCTCCCCGGACTGCGGCGCTGCCTCGGCGTAAGTGGTCGCGTAGTCCATGTCTTGCGCGGCGGTGTTGAGCCAGAAACCCAACTCCTCTTCCTGACCTGCCCGGCGGACCGGCTGCGCGACATACGCGCGCACCCACGGGTGAAGGCCTGCGTCCGCGGCGGTCACAAGCATGTCCAACGGTGGCAGGTCTGACTTTCTGGTCATCGACGACGACGCTGCCGATCCGATCCCCCGCAATCAAGCCAGTTACGCCCCGGGTGCGTGGCGAGCGCATGTGCGATGCATCCGGACCCTGCCGCGGATGGCGTTCGCTGATTCGTGCTGCCCTGCTACCGGTTCTGACGTGGGCTGGCGGTCACCTTTCCGCGGATGGCGGCGTAGGACGTCCAGTTGCCGCCGGCTACTCGGCCCCACTTCGTGGCGGTGCTGACGCTGATGCCGATGAGGCTGGCGAAAACGGCCGCCGGGACGGTAGCCGCCAGATTGAGCATGGCCGCGTTGCGATTGGCTCGCGTGGTGATGCCGAGCTGGTTGAGGCTGCCCATCAGCGAGGTGGGGTGCTGGTGGTGCAGGCAGTCGACGACCGAGCAGACTCTGGATTCGTCGCACGACGCCGGACATGACGCGGAGTCACCTACCGACATCCCCGCGCGCTCCTCCTCACCGTCGGGTTCGTGATCTTCTTCGGGGTCGCGATCGGCCTGATCGCCGTGATGCCCTTCCTGACCGACGAGATCGGGGGCGGTCTGGCCGTCCAGATCCTGCTCGGAATCCTGCGCTAGGTGCTTCTCGTCGCGCTCGCCGTGGTGGCGCTGGGCCTGTTGTACAGGATGGCTCCCGACCGGGACGCCCCCGCCTTGGGGTGACTGTCCCTCGGCTCGGTCGCTGCGACGGTCGTCTGGGTCGCTGCGTCGCTTGCCTTCGCGTTCTCCGTGGACAACTTCGGCAGCTATGCCGAGACGTACGGAGCCCTCGCGGGCGTAGTGGTACTGCTGCTCTGGTTCTGGATCACCGCCTTGGTGGTGCTGATCGGCGCCGAGGTAAATGCCGAGGCGGAGGGGCAGCCGATCAGGGACACCACCAAGGGGGCCCGCAGCCCCTGGGTCGACGCGGCGCCGTGAAGGCCGACGAACTTGCCCCGTGACCCTGGAGCCGAGAGCGACGGGCGGCACGCGCGTGTTTCGGGGACGAATTTCCTGCAGCAGTCTTGTCATGTTATCTTCGTTGCGGTATATAGATAGTAAGCCCCGCGGCACTGGCTTCGGGCTGAGACCTCATCAGGAAGGAGACCACCAATGCTGATGCGCACCGACCCGTTCCGTGAGCTCGACCGCCTCACCCAGCAGGTGTTCGGGACCGTCTCCCGCCCCGCGGTGATGCCGATGAATGCATACCGCAAGGGCGAGACCTTCCATCTCAACTTCGACCTTCCGGGTATCAAGCCGGACTCGATCGACCTGACCGTCGAGCGCAACGTCCTCACCGTGCATGCCGAGCGGGAGTCCGCCGAGCCGGACCAGGTGGTCGAGCTGATCGCCGACGAGTGCACCACCGGGGTCTTCACCCGGCAGGTTTTCCTCGGTGAGACCCTCGACACCGAGCACATCAGGGCCGACTACACGGGCGGCGTCCTGCAGCTCGAGATCCCGATCCACGAGTCCGCAAAGCCGCGCAAGGTCGCGGTCAGCAGCTCCGACACCACTCAGCAGATCAGCGCCTAGGCCCGCGTCCCGCGTCGGCCCGATCACGAAGGGAGTCGGCCAGCACGGCCCACGCGGACAACAGCCAGCTCACCTGGGAAAGGCCCCGACCCCGAGCGGTGTTCGGGGCCTTCCGGCGTTATCACTGCGCGCTCAGCCGCCTGCGCCACTGCCACACTCGATCCCGGGCCTAGTTCCTGATCCGGATGTCGCAGGACACCAACCTCAAGGTGCGCGACGTGTCGGCCGACGTCGTGCGGGTCCGGCCGCCGGCCGATGATCGTCCAGCCTGACCACGGCTCGAAGACCACCTTCACCGCCCCGTCGGTCTTCATCTGGATCATCTCGTAGGCGTGAGCGACCTCCCGGCCAATCGCGATCGCCGCTACCGATCACACCTCCTGGCAAGGGCTATCGATGATTTCGGCAGGTAGTCTGCGCACTGCGGGCGGGACGCGCGTCGAGACGCTCGAGCACCGGCAGCAGGTCAGGCTCGAGCGGGTCGTCCAGCTTCGCGAGCTCGTCCCGCGGCACCCACGCATGGCCTAGGTAGGCCTCCTGCTCGGTGGCTGTCGCCGCATCGGGTCGCGGCCTTCCCGAGGTCTTCGACCGGCCGAGGTAGAACGCCTCGTCGACGACACTGCGACATCCGTTGAAGATCACCTCCCGCCCGACCCACGTGGGTTCGAGGACCATCCGCGGCAGCTCCAGACCGGTCTCCTCGGTCCACTCGCGGACCACGGCGTCGTAGGAAGTCTCTCCGGCCTCCACACCGCCTCCTGGTGGCTCCCAGAGCTGGTAGCCGTCCAGCGGGTCACGCCAGTGGAGCAGCAGCACCCGCTCGAGGGGATCAAGGCACACGAGCCGTGAAGCAGGCCGCCCGATCCAGGGCAGCACGGGAAGCTCGCGAATGTAGTGAACGATGACCTCCCCGTGGTCGTCGACCTTCTGCCGGCCCGAGAGCTCGAAACCCGCGCGCTCGTACAGGCGCTGCGCCGCGGAGTTGGAGCGATGGGTCCACAGCTGAACTCGCGCGTAGCCCCGCCGGGTGGCCTGGCACATGACGGCCCGCACACACCGACCTGCCAGCCCCTTCCCCCAATGACCGGGGACGGTGGCGACCGACGAAATATGTGCGAGGCCGGGCACGTTGTGCTCGCTACGACCATCGTCGGCTCGCGCCGGCATCGCCACGGCCATCGACAGCAGGTTGTCGTTGTCGACCGCTCCCACGGCGAATACGCCGGGGCGGTTCATGATGAGGCTCTGCTCGGAGAGGCGCTCAAGGCCGAGCTCGACTCGTCGCTGGTCGGTGGCGGAGTGCCACAATGAATGGACGTCATTCGCGTCGGAGCCTGCAAGCTGTCTGATGACGACGGGCACGGTTCACCGTATATCGACCACCAGGAAGTGCAGAGGATGATTTTCCGCAAGGCGAAAGCCGAGACTCAGCTCCCGACAGTTGCCACCGCGCTGCCGGGACGCTCCCAGCGACCTTTTACCCTACCCGAGAAGCATGCGGCCCTCGGCACGCCCCTCGAGGGCGAGGTCCCTGAGGGCTTCGGCGTCGGCGTCTTCGGCCTCGGCTGCTTCTGGGGCGAGGAGAAGACGTTCTGGCAGCTGCCCGGCGTGTGGTCGACCTCCGTCGGGTACGCCGGTGGCTCGACCCAGCATCCGTCGTACGAGGAAGTCTGCTCCGGACGCACCGGGCACGCCGAGGTGGTCAGAGTGGTCTTCGACCCCGCGAAGATCTCGTATGACGACCTGCTGAAGGTGTTCTGGGAGAACCACGATCCCACCCAGGGCATGCGTCAGGGCAACGACGTCGGCAGTCAGTACCGGTCCCTGATCCTCACCACCGGCGACGAGCAGCAGGCGGCCGCCGTGGCCTCACGCGAGGCGTACCAGAAGGCCATGACCAAGGCCGGCTACGGCGACGTGACCACCTCGATCCTCCCGCTGCAGAGCTACTACTACGCGGAGGAGTACCACCAGCAGTACCTGCACAAGAACCCGTACGGCTACTGCCCCCTGCACGCCACCGGCGTGAAGTTCGGCTGCTGACACGCGCTCGGGCAACGTCACCTCGGAAAGCACTGGCGGATGGACAGCCGGGCCCCGATCATGGCGGACATGTCTGAACGCAAATACCCGAGACCCCACCTGTTGCCCAGCCCCCAGAGGTCGGTGCCGAGCTCGCCGTCGTACCGCAGAAGTGTCACGTCGTCCCGCTCCTCGAGACAGAACGCCTCCACCACGAACGGCACGGGCCTGCGGACCAGGCGGAAGTCGACCCGTTCGGGGCGGCTGAAGCGCACCGTCTCCACGGTGGTCGCCGTGAGTCCACCGCGGAACGGCGTGTAGTGCGCCGCGAGCACCATGTCCTGACCCCGCTCGAGCACCTTGACCTTTGCCTGCATGGCCCGGGAGGCACGCGCGTCGTAGGGCGCACAGATCACGTCGAACACGAGCTCCCGCGGAGCCAACACTCGACGCTCAGTGGTCCTAGCGGACGACGGCGGGCACCGATCCCCAGATCGACGGGCACCGCGCCGGTGACCAGCCCGAGGTAGCCGCAGGCCCCGACAGCCACTGCCGCCGCCGTCCCAAGCCCGAACGAGGTGACTGCTCTCATCTGCCTCACTCTCGCAGATCGACGACCGGCGCCCGCTCGTAGCCGTCGGGTTCCCTGCGGTCCGCGATGATCAGGTGGAACACGCGATACTCGCCGGCGAGTGTCTGCTCCGCCCACTCGTGCGGACACGCCGCGCCGACGGAGGGACCGCTCAGCCGCTCGCGGTCGGAATGGTCCCGTTCGAGCCTGCCCGACGTCATCAACCAGCGGCGGGCACCAACAGCGCAACGCACTCGACGTGGTGGGTCATGGGGAAGAGGTCGAAGGCGCGCAGGCGATCCAGGCGGTAGCCCTTGTCGGCGAACGACGCGACGTCCCGGGCCAGGGTGGCCGGGTCGCAGGCCACATACACGACGCGAGAAGGTGTCAGTCTCACGATGCTCTCGACCACCCGCGACCGGGCGCCCGTGCGCGGCGGGTCGAGCACGACGACGTCGACATGGTCTGGGACCAGCCCGCGCGTCAACGCTGCCGCGACCGGCGCGTGGACCAGCCGTACCTGTGCCAGGTCGTGCAGGTTGCGGCGGGCATCGCGGGCGGCACGCTGGTTCGCCTCGACGCCGTACACGATCCCGTCGGGCCCAGCCGCGGCGGCCAGGAAGGCGGTGAAGAGACCGACACCCGCGTACAGGTCGACGACCCGCTCGCCCGGCCCGATCGTGGCCAGGCCGAGGACGGCGTCCGTGAGCTTCGCCGCGGCGGCGGGATGCACTTGCCAGAAGCCGCCACCGGTCACCCGGAACTCCCGGTCCTTGACCTGCTCCCGGACATAGGTGCGCCCGCCGATTCGCTTTCCACGCCCGTCCACGACACCCGAGACATCGAGGCGTGGGAGCCGGGTGCCCGGCGCTTGGACGACGACGAGGCGATCGGCACGCGACGACACGACGACCTCCACCCGCTCGGCCTCCCAGCGATGTCCGGTGAAGTCGTCGAGGCTCCGGTGCGCGATAGGGCAGGGGTCGACCGCGATCACGTCGTGGGAGCGATGCCGGCGCAGGCCGAGCCGCCGCTCGCCGTCGACCGAGAAGTCCACCCGAGAGCGCCAGCCGAGGCCGTCCCCTTCGTCGGCTGGCTCGACCACCACGTCGTACTCGATGCCGGCGAGCCGGCGAAGCTGTTCGCGCACCACATCCCCCAGCAGAGCCCGCTGGGTTGGCAGGTCGACGTGCTGGAAGTCGCAGCCGCCGCATCCACCGGGACCACTCACCGGGCAGCGCCGCTCGACGCGCCCCGCAGCGGGACGCAGGATCTCGACGGCGTCCGCGCGCAGGTACGACGACTCCTCGCCGCCCTCCGTGATCCGCGCCCGCACAAGCTCGCCGGGAAGGGAGTGCCGGACGAAGACCACCTGACCCTCGAGACGGGCTACACAGTGGCCACCGTGGGCGACCGCGCCCACCTCCAGCTCGATGATCTGCCCGACCCTGCCGTCCTCGTTCACGCTCATCCGACGCGCCTCTGGTCCATGCAGGCATCCTCCGGCAACCAACCCGCGGGACGAAATGCGGAGCCGCCATGCGCAACGGGGCGGATGGGTGGCTGCTGCGCCGCCGCTCGGTGACCGTGGAGCGTTTAGCGGTCCTCCGCCGGGGGGAGCAGGGACGACGTCAGCGTGTCACACAGCCACTGGGTGTAGCGTTCCCGCGGCCATTCCCAGGTGTCGCGGAGCATGAGGTGCACCTCCGGCGAGGTGAGGGTCCACAGCATGGCAGCGGCCCGCTCCTTGCTGACCCCGTCACGCAGTGGCCCCCGAGCGGCCACCCACGCAGCCACGGCCCGCATGGCCGAGCGCCGCTGTCTGACCTGCAGGTCGGCGCGCAGGTCGGCTGCCACCGCATCCACCGCGGCCGCGCTCCGCAGGATGTCGTCGAGCGGGCGGACCCGTTCCAGCTGCTCGGTCATTCCCTCCGCGAACAACTCGAGCTGGCGCCGCTGGTCGGTCTCCTCACGCACCGCCTGCGGACCCGGCCGGTCGAGCAACGGGATCGTTTGGTCATCGCCGCCGATCACCGTGTCAAGCACCTGCTTGAGCACACCGATCTTTGACCCGAACGACTTGTAGACGAGATCGGACGAGACACCTGCCCGGCGGGCCAGCTCGGCCACCGTCGTCGCCGAGTAGCCCTGCTCCAGGAAGAGCTCGCGGGCTTGCTCGACCACGCGGCGACGGGTGAGCCGGACCTGCTCGTCGCGCATTGGCGATCGGTAGGTCCGGGATGACTTGACGGCAGCCTCCTTTCGCTCTAGGTTCACTAGAATGAATCTAGTCAACCACCACCACGCGGCGACGGGCGGCCTGGCCCGTCGTGCCCTGGAAGGAATGTTATGAGCACGACGGACCCAAGACCGGCCGCATCGCAGCGGGGCTCTGCCCTGTCGGTGCTGCGGCGCATCTTCGACGAGGGCTTCGCCACCGGCGACGACTCGATCGTGGACCAGATCTGCGCCCCGGATCTCGTCGAGCATCAGTTCGGCCTGGCCGGGACGGGCGTCGACGCGATCAAGTCGGTCAAGGCGGCGATCCGCGACGTGCACACCGCAGTGCCCGACATCACCTTCACCATCGAGGACTCCGTGGAGGTCGGTGACAAGATCTGGGTGCGCGCCCGAGGTCTGGGCACCGCGAGCGGGCCGTTCTTCGGCGCTGCGAGTGGTCGACCGGTCGACATCACGGTGATCGACGTGGCGCGCATCGTCAATGGCAGGATCGCCGAGCACTGGGGAGTGCCCGACCGCTTCGCCATGCTGGCGCAGACCGGGGTGCTCGAACGCCTCGAGTGACCGATCAACGGCGCGCCTGGGGGGAGTAGCGTCGAGACGTGCCGCCCGAGGACTCGCAGTCATGGACCGGTGCGGTCTCCGGCAAGGCAACCCGACCGCTCGCCCGCGGCCCAGTCCTGGCTGCCATGGGCACGGTAGCGGTCGTCCTCACGGCCTTCAGTGACGGGTACGGGTTCCACCGCGACGAGCTCTACTTCCGTATGCTCATGCCGGCTTGGGGGTATGTCGATCAGGGGCCATTGACCCCGATGCTGGTGCGCTTCCTCAGCGCGCACGTCGCCGACCAGCCCTGGGCGATCCGCACACCTGCCACCGCGTGCACCGTGGCCTCGGTCCTCGTCGTCGCGCTCCTCACCAGAGAGCTCGGCGGCGGACGCACCGCACAAACCGTGTGTGCATGGGGCTATGGGTTCGCCGCCAGTCCATTACTCTTTGGTCATGTCATGCTGACGTCGTCACTTGACGTCGTCGTCTGGCCGTTGGTGGTCCTGCTCATCGTGCAGGCCGCGCTGCGCCCGGACCCGCGCCTCTGGCTGGCCGCCGGGGTCGTCGTGGGGCTCAGCATGTACAACAAGCTCCTCATCGCGCTGCTGCTCGCCGCCTTGGCCGGCGGGATCGCCATGGTGGGACCACGTCGGCTCCTCCTCTCCCCGTGGGTGGTCGGTTCGGCTCTCCTCGCGCTGGCGATCGGCTCACCGAACCTGATCTACCAAGCGACGAACAACTGGCCGGAGCTGACCATGGGTCGGGCGCTGGCGGACAACAACAGTGGTGACGTCCGGGTGCTGATGTGGCCGTTTCTGCTGATCCTGCTCGGGCCTCCTCTGACTGCGGTGTGGGGGGCCGGCCTGGTGGCTCTGTGGCGTCGGCCCGAGTGGCGCTCGATCCGCTTCGTGGCCGCCGGCTTCCCGCTGATGCTGGTGATGGTCCTGGTCGCGGGTACGCAGATCTACTACCCCTTCGGATATCTCACGGTGCTGTTCGCTGCGGGTTGCGTCCCAGCCGGCGAGCTGGTCGAGCGCTCCAGAGCGTGGCGGGGCGCGGTGGCGGTGTCGTTCGCCGTCAACGCGCTGGTCTCCGCGGTTATCGCGTTGCCTCTCGTGCCGGTGTCTGCGCTCGGCGCGACGCCGATTCCCGCGATTAACCAGACCGCAGGAGACGCGGTGGGCTGGCCGGCCTACGTCGACGAGATCGCCCGCGTGTACGACGACCTGCCGCCGCGTCGGGCCGATGCCGCGGTGATCATCGCGAGCAACTACGGCGAGGCCGGCGCAGTGGCTCGCTACGGCCCAGCCGAGGGACTGCCCGCCGTGTACGGCGCCCAGAACCAGCTCTACTTCCAGGCGCGGCCTCCAGACGGTACGACGGAGGCGATCGTCGTCGGGGGTCAGGTGTCGAGCGTCAGGCGCTGGTTCCGCGACTGCTCTGTTGAGGCGCGGCTCCACAACCGGGAGAACGTGGACAACGAGGAGCAGAGCGAGCCGGTCGCGGTGTGCAGCGACCCGACGGCCGGCTGGAGCGTCATCTGGCCCGCTCTCCAGCACTACGACTAACGCATCCGGCCGCGCAGGGGGGAGCCCACCCATCCGCGCTCAGAGCCAGTCGCGGCTTTTGAACCCGAGGTACAGCAGACCGGCCCCGATGGCGATGACCGCCGAGCTGAGCAGGAAGCCCCACTCCTGCGAGAAGCCCGGGTAGGGGACATTCTGGCCGAAGTAGCCGGTGACCGCGGTCGGCACCGCGATGATCGCCGCCCAGCTCGTGAGCTTCTTCATCACCGTGTTCAAGCGCTGGTCCTGGAGCGAGAGATTCGTCTCGAAGATGGTCGTCACCATGTCGCGCAGCGACTCGGTCCACTCCGACGCGCGCAGCACGTGGTCGTAGAGGTCGTCGTAGTAGGCGTCGAGCTCGCGGGGGGCGCCCAGGTCCCGGCGGTTGCGCAGGACGGAGTTGATCACCTCACGCATCGGCAGCACGACCCGGCGGAGCTCGACGAGGTCCTTGCGGACCTGGTATGTGCGTCGCTGGACGGCGCGGTCCGGTCCCGCCTCGTCGAACAGCCGGTCCTCCAGCGTCTCCATCTGGTCGTCGATGGCTTGCACGGCTTCGAAGTGGCCGTCGACGACGGTGTCCAGCAGGCCGTGGAGCAAGGCCCCGACGCCATACTTGAGCAGGTCGGCGTTGTCGTCCCAGCGTCGCACCACCTCGTCCATGTCGAACTCCTCGCCCTGCCGGACCGTGACGATGCCTCTGCGCAGCACGAACGCGGAGATCCGGTTGGTCGCAAGCCTGCCGTCGGTCGCGTCGGCGGCCGGACTGGGTAGGAGCGCGCTCGCGTACACCGTGAGGAAGGTGTGGGTCGCATAGCGGGTCGCCTTCGCCCGCCCGACCTTGGTCAGTGAGTCCTCCACGGCGTGCGGGTCGAGGGTGAGCTCCTCGGCCAGCGCGGTGAGCCGTTCAGGGTCCGGGTGACAGATGTCGACCCAGACCAGCGCGCCGTCCTGCTCCAGGTAGTCGGAGATGAGATCGAACGGGAAGTTCTCCTCGGCGAGCGCGCCGTCGCGCCACAGCCGGCTGTGCACGGTCCCGTCGTCGTCACCCATGCCTTCAGTGTGCCGCGCGGCAGCCCTCGATGGCGCTTTCCACAGCTTGGACACGGGTGCCAGCTCATCCACGGCCGATCGAAGGTACATCCGACAGGCGCGAGCCGATCGAGCGCCTCCCGGTCGACCGGCTCCCCGACCACGAAACCAACCCGGCACCCCTGCTGGTCACCTGCCATGACACTCCCGCTCGTACCGTGGGTACTGGGGAGACTGACCACAGAAGGGTGAACCATGACGGCCAAGACTGACGAGGAGAGCACGACGGGCGCCTATGTGGCGTCCGGCAAGGAGTTCGCCAGAGACACCAACTACATCAGGACCCGGATCACGGCCGACGGGAGGGACGGCTACCCGGTCGAGCCCGGTCGCTACCGTCTCGTCGTCGCGCGTGCCTGCCCGTGGGCCAACCGCGCAATCATCGTCCGGCGCCTGCTGGGTCTCGAGGAGGTGCTGTCCATGGGCTTGTGCGGTCCAACGCACGACCGGCGCAGCTGGACATTCGACCTCGACCCGGGGGGCGTGGACCCCGTACTCAAGATTCCGCGGCTCCAGGACGCCTACGTCAAGCGCTTCCCCGGGTACGAGCGCGGTATCACGGTCCCGGCCATCGTCGAGGTCTCGACCGGCGAGGTCGTGACGAACGACTATGCGCAGATCACTCTCGACCTGTCGACAGAGTGGCAGTCATACCAGCGCGAAGACGCCCCCGACCTCTACCCAGAGCCCCGGCGCGGCGAGATCGACGAGGTGGCCGGTCGGGTCTTCACCGAGGTCAACAACGGCGTGTATCGATGCGGCTTCGCGGGGTCCCAGGAGGCGTACGACAGCGCCTACGACCGGTTGTTCCACGGCCTCGACTGGCTGACCGAACGCCTCACGGATCAGCGGTACCTGGTCGGCGATACCATCACCGAGGCCGACGTCCGGCTCTTCACCACGTTGGCTCGCTTCGACGCCGTCTACCACGGCCACTTCAAGTGCAACCGGCAGAAGCTCAGCGAGATGCCCGTGCTCTGGTCCTATGCCCGCGACCTTTTCCAGACCCCCGGCTTCGGCGACACCACCGACTTCGTGCAGATCAAGCGGCACTACTACGTCGTCCACACCGATCTCAACCCGGCCCAGATCGTGCCCAAGGGCCCCGAGCTCTCGGGCTGGCTCGAGCCGCATGGTCGCGAGGAGCTCGGCGGCCGCCCGTTCGGTGAGGGCACGCCGCCCGGACCACCGTCGGCCGCGGAGACGGTTCCTGCCGACCACACCCCGCTGACCGCTTACGCCTCCTGACCCTGCACTCGTCCGGCCCGGCGGAGCGCGACGATGGGCGAGGCAGTCGATGGCCCTCGATCACGCCACCCGGCTGGCCGCAGTGAGCTTCGAGATCTACGAGTCGCCGTGCCAGGCCTTGCTGGCAAAAGTTGTCGAACCGCCAGCACGGGCAGCCGGTTTCGTCGCGGCGACGCCGTGACTGCCTCGCCGTAGGCGCCTGAGTATGGTCGCCAGCATGACCGAGATCACCGCACAGACCGCGCTCCACCTCCGTCGAGTCATCGCCCGGAAGCAGGTCGAGCATCGCATCCCGGGCATCGTGGCCGGTGTCGGGCGGGACGGACGGCTGATGTGGTGCGAGGGCGTTGGCGCAGCAGACCTCGCACACCCGGACGACGCGCCGACCGCGGACACCCAGTTCCTGATCGCGTCCAACACCAAGACCTTCACCGCAGTCCTCGTGATGGCGCTGCGAGACGAGGGGAAGGTGGACCTGGACGACACCGTCGACGTGCATATCCCGGAGAGCAAGCACGGCGGCATCACGATCCGCCAGCTGCTCGCACACGTGACCGGTATGCAGCGCGAGCCGATCGGTGACATCTGGGACACCCTCGAGTACCCCGATCGGGAGCAGCTTGTCGAGGGCTGGAATCGGGCCGAGCGGATCCTGCGGCCACATCACAAGTGGCACTACTCCAACCTGGGCTTCGCCATGCTTGGCGAGATCGTCGCCCGCCTCGACCGAAGGGAGTGGGCGGAGTCGCTGCAGGCGCGGATCCTCGACCCGCTGGAGATGCGCCGCACGACGGTCGGGCTCGAGGGAAATGCCGCCGTCGGCTACTACGTGCCACCGTTCACCGATGTACCGGCGGTGGAGCCGCTGCTCGCGATCAAGGCAACTGCACCGGCCGGTGCGCTGGCCAGCACCGTTGCCGACCTCATGACGTGGGGCGCTTTCCTGGCGGACCCGGTGACCGAGGTCCTCGCGCCGGACACCGTGGAGGAGATGTGTCAGCCCCAGATCGTGGCGGATCTGACCAGCTGGCGGATGGCGTGGGGGCTCGGCTTGATGCTGCTGCGGGACGACGACCGGGTGTGGGTGGGGCACGACGGAGGCATGCCCGGACACATCACCAGCCTGCTGGTGGACCGGCCCTCGAAGACGGTCGCGACGGTGCTGACGAACTCGACCACCTCGCCGGATCCGTCAGGGACGGCGATGGAGCTCGGCGGGTACGTCGTCGAGCACGAGCCGGCGACGCCCGACGCCTGGCGGCCGGGGACCCTCGTACCGGACGAGCTCGTGCCGTTGCTCGGCACGTGGTACTCGGAGGGGCGCTCGTTCACGTTCAGCATCAGGCAAGGTCGGCTCGAGGCCCGTCTCGACGCGATGCCGGCCACGATGCCGGCGTCGATGTTCGCCAGGATCGCTGAAGACCTCTACCGCACCGAGTCCGGCCGCGAGACTGGTGAGCTGCTGCGGGTGAACCGAGGTCCGGCCGGGGTGGTGACACACCTCAACTGGGCGACGTACCGATTCACCCGGGAGCCCTACGCCTTCGGTGGGTGGCTCTAGCGGATGCTCGCCGGCCCGGAGCTCGACAAGGGTCAGGCAGCAGGATGGCCGGCGGCGATGCGGCGGCGCAGCTCGGACAGACCGGCATCGCCACGCTCCAACGTCCACCAGGACTCCACCCACCAGGTGGCTCCGGCGTCGGCCCAAGCGGCCGGCTCGACTGGCTCTCGCGTGATGAACTCCCCCGTGCTGTCGGCTTCCAGGATGACGTCGTAGCCCTTCCTGGGCAGCCCGAGGGCCTGGCGACGCGACAGCACGTCGCTGACGACCCCGGCGAACTCGTCGATCCCGCCCTTGCGCCGCTGTTGCCCCACGTCTATGACCTGAGGGATCAGACCCTCCCAGCGGGCCGCGCGGTCGAGTGACGGCTGTGCCGAGCGCCCGACCATGTGGGCCCCGACCATCCAGACCGGCGGATGCGGCCGCTGGATCGGTGGGTCGGGCAGCATGAAGTCGGTGGGCCTCGCCGTGTAGTAGTCGCCGTCGAAGGCGAACGGTTGTCCTGCCATCAACCCCGCGTAGACGGCGAGGCACTCGTCCACCTTCTGCGCGCGCGCCTTGCGTCCTTCGTCGGTCTCGAAGGCGGTCCATCCGTCGTGCAGCGCGCCAAGACCCGCCCCCATCACGGCCCGGCCGCCGCTGAGCCGGTCGACGGTCCCGACGCGGGACGCGAGGTCCCACGGCTTCCATCGCGACACCGGGGTGAGCAGGGTGCCCAGCCTGATGCGCTCCGTCACCATCGACGCCGCCGCGAGCGACACCCAGGCGTCGACGCCGAACAACGCCTCCCAGGTAAACACCCCGTCCCACCCGGAGCGCTCACCCAACGCCGCGAGGTCGGCGAAGTCCCTGGCGTCGGCGTACGGAACAACGAACCCGAACTGCATGCCCCGACCGTAACGCCGACCGCCGACCCGTTTCACCGGTGCTAGCGTCGCCCCGTGCCACGCACTGGCGACATCTCGATCGTGGGAAGCGGCGTCGCGCCGTCGCGCAGGCGAACGAGCGTCAGCGGGTGACCCACCCCGACCCGTCCGACAACCGACCAGGAGCCGCCATGCGGGCTGCGATCTACCGTGAAACCGGGCCGGCGGCAACCGTGCTCCGGGTCGAGGACGTCGACCCCCTCGAGCCCGGCCCTGGCCAGGTCCGGGTGCGCATGCAGGTGTCGGCGGTCAACCCCACCGACGTCAAGGCACGCAGCGGCGCCGTACCGCGCCCGATCGACCGGTTCCAGATCCCCCACCAGGACGGTGCGGGGGTCATCGACGCCGTCGGACCGGGAGTCTCCGAGTCCCGGGTCGACGATCGAGTCTGGCTCTGGATGGCGGCGGCCGACAGGTGGGGCAGCGCCGCCGAGTGGACCGTCGTACCGCAGGAGCAGGCAGTCGTCATGCCCGACGGAGTGTCGTTCGAGCTGGGTGCGCATCTCGGGGTGCCCGCGATGACCGCGCACCGGTGCCTCCTCGCCGACGGCCCGGTGGAGGGTCAGAACGTGCTGGTGACCGGTGGTGCCGGTGCTGTCGGGCACTTCGCGATCGAGCTGGCCGTCCGCCATGGTGCCCGGGTGGTGGCCACCGTCAGCAGCCCCGAGAAGGCGGCGCTCGCCGTAGCGGCAGGAGCACATCGGGTGGTGGACTACACGGCTCGCCACGCGGTCGACGAGCTCAGGGACTTCGCGCCACGGATGGACCGGATCATCGAAGTCAACATCGGGGTCAACCTGGCAACAGACCTGCGGCTTTCCGGGCCAGAGACGACGATCGTCTCCTACGCAGCCAGCGGCGAAGATCCGGCGCTTCCGGTGCGCGCCTGCATGAGCGCCAACGTCACACTGCGCTTCGTGCTCCTGTACGGCGTTCCGCGCCCCGCTCTGGCCACGGCCGCGGCGGGGATCACCGACGCACTCCGGGCGGGAGCTCTGTCGCCACTCCCCGTACACAGGTTCACCCTCGACGAGGTCGCCGCCGCCCATCAGGCCCAGGAGGCGAACGTCACCGGGAAGGTCCTCGTCGACCTGACCTGACGTGACCTGACAGCCCCGCCTCGGAGACGTGTCCCGCGGACTCTGTCCGTGACAACGCGCCGTCCAGGTCGCTAGGTTCCGACTGGCCGCCGACCCCGCGAGGCGCACCGCACGGGGGTTGCCACCCGGACGGGCGACGGCTGAGACCTCTGGTCACGACCCGGCGAGCAGGCCGAGCAGGTCGTGCCGGGTGAGGACCCCGATCGGCTTGCCGTCCTCCTGGACCAGCACCGCGTCCGCCTCCTGAAGGCGCTCCGCTGCCACGGCGGCGGGTTCGCCGGCTCCGATCAGGGGCATCGGCGGGGCCATGTGGCCGGCGACGGCGTCGGCCAGCCGCGCCTTGCCGCCGTACAGCGCCGCCAGCAGCTCGCGCTCACTCACCGAGCCGACGACCTCGGCAGCCATCACCGGTGGCTCGGCCTGCACGACCGGCATCTGGGAGACGCCGTACTCCCGTAGGATCGCGACGGCCTGCGCGACGGTCTCGCCCGGGTGGGTGTGGACCAGGGCCGGCAGGCGGCCGTCCTTGCCACGCAGCACATCGCCGGCCGTGCGCTCGTCACGCGTACTCAAGAACCCGTAACACGCCAGCCAGGCGTCGTCGAAGACCTTGCTGAGATATCCTCGCCCGCCGTCGGGCAGCAGCACCACGATCACCGCGTCGGGATCGCCGAGCTCGTGCGCCAGCCGGATCGCCGCCGCCGCGGCCATCCCCGACGAGCCGCCGACGAGCAGCGCCTGCTCGCGGGCCAGCCGACGGGTTACCTCGAACGACTCCCGGTCGGAGACGGCGATCACCCGGTCGGCGATCGTGCGGTCGTACGCGGCCGGCCAGAAGTCCTCGCCGACGCCCTCGACGAGGTACGGCCGCCCGCTGCCACCGGAGTAGACCGAGCCCTCGGGGTCGGCCGCTATCACCTGCACCCGGCCGCCGGACACCTCCTTGAGGTAGCGACCGGCCCCGCTGATCGTGCCGCCCGTGCCCACGCCTGCGACGAAGTGGGTGACCCGGCCCTCGGTCTGTTTCCAGATCTCCGGGCCGGTCTGCTGGTAGTGGCTCGCGGGGTTCTGCGGGTTCGAATACTGGTCGGGCTTCCAGGCGCCGGGGATCTCGGCGACCAGCCGGTCCGACATGTTGTAGTAGCTATCCGGGTGCTCCGGCGCGACCGCCGTGGGGCAGACCACAACCTGGGCGCCGTACGCCTTGAGTACGTTGCGCTTGTCCTCGCTGACCTTGTCGGGGCAGACAAACACGCAGGAGTAGCCGCGCTCCTGGGCCAGCATCGCGAGCCCCACGCCGGTATTGCCGGACGTCGGCTCGACGATCGTGCCGCCCGGCTGGAGGGCACCGCTCGCCTCGGCCGCGTCGACCATCGCGACCGCGATCCGGTCCTTCACGGAGCCACCCGGATTGAAGTACTCGATCTTGGCGAGGATCGTCCCGGGGGCCCCGTCGGTCGGGCCGGTGAGCCTCAGCAGTGGGGTGTTGCCGATCAGCTCGAGCAGGGAGTCCACGTAGTCCACCCGCACAGCGTAGGCGCCGACTCGTTGCGTCCGTGCATCTGTTGCCTCCAGCGTCCAGCCACCCGGACACCGCCGGGAGGCTGCTCCTGGCGTCCGGGCCGGCGCACGCCATCACCCCCAGCCACCCCGAAATCGCGGGGAGGGTTCGCCCGCGCCAGCCCTACAGTGGACCTGACGAGGAGGTGGGTATGAACCGTGCGGCTTCGGCGGGACGGCTCGCCGCCGCGGCAGTCGTCGGGGGCGGTGGTCTCGGGATCCTGGGTGGCTCGCTGTACGGCGTGCTGCGGCTCGAGGCCGTGCTGGCGCGGCGGGCCATCGGCGACGCGGTGCGGACGCCTCCCGACCCGAGCGGGCTCTACGGAGCCATGCTCCCCGGTCCGCCGATCCGGCTGGCGGTGATCGGCGACTCGGCGGCCGCGGGCTACGGCGCCAGCGTGCCGCAGGAAACCTTCGGGGCGTACCTGGCCAGTGGGCTGTCGATGCTCGCCCACCGCCCGGTGCGGCTCCGTGCGCTGGCCACCGTCGGCGCCCAGACCACCGACCTGATGGGCCAGATCCGACACGCGCTGCCCCACAATCCCGACGTGGTGGCGGTGGTGGTCGGGGCCAACGACGTGACGCACCAGGTCAAGCCTCGGGTTTCGCTCGCGGCGCTGCGGCTGGCCGTGACCACCCTGCGGATGGGCGGCCCCCCCGGCTCGCTCCGCGCGAGCGGCCCCGAGGTCGTGCTCGGCACCTGCCCGGACCTCGGCACGCTGCGCCCGCTGGCACCGCCGTTGCGGCAGGTGGCCAGGCGCTGGAGCCGGCGGCTGGCGGCCGCCCAGACGATCGCCTGTGTCGAGTCGGGCGGCCACTCGGTGTCGCTTGGGTCACTGCTGGGCCCGGACTTCGACGCGTCGCCGCTGGAACTGTTCGGCCCCGACGGGTTCCACCCGTCAGCTGCCGGCTACCGCAGCTGCGCGACCGCGATGCTGCCCACAGTGGCGAGCGCGATCGGCGTACTTCCCGATGACGGGCAGGAGCCGGAGACGTTCCGCGGTGAAGGGGTGTACGCGCTGGCCAGGGCGGCAGTGGTCGCCGCCGAGCACGCCGGAACCGAAGTGTCCGAGGTCGGTCCGAACGACGCGCAGCGCCCCGCCGGGCGGCGACGGGCCTTGCTCCTGCGTCGTCGCCGCCACCCGATCGTGGCGGTCGGCCCGGTGACCCCCGACCCACCAGACTTCGGTTTCGCCGGAGTCGGTCCGCGGGAGAACCCCGGCGATGGGGAGGGCGAATCCGTGGCGGGTGTGGAGAAAGGGTTGTCTGGACCGCGGGGATGAGGCAGGCTCGGCCTAACCGACGACTGTCCCGCGACCGGAGGTACCCCATGTCCCTACACCACTCCGAGGCGACGCATCAGCTGCTGGTCAGCCGAGTCCCCGAAGCAACGGGTCGTCCTCTCGCCGAGTGGTTCGGGCAGCTCGACAACTGCCCCGGTTTCCTGCGCTTCGACGACAAGGTGCAGTGGCTGCGGGACGAGTACGGCATAGCTCACGGTCACGCCACGGCGATCGTGCACGAGCACGACCTGCACAAGGCGCACCGCTCCTTCGAGTAGACCCTCGCGTTCGAGCTAGCTGCGGTTGAAGATCGACACGACCCTGAGACACCGGCGCCGACCAGGGTGGTCTCCGCCGCGTCGACCAGTCGGCGCTCGACGGCCGCCCCGCCGGTAGCCTTGGCCCGTGACCGTGCCTGCGGATGCCGCTCCGGCCGACCGCCGCGACTTTGACGATCTGCTGGCGGCGAACCGGGAGTATGCGGGCAGCCACGTCATGTCAGGCTTCGACGGCGTCGCTCGGGCCGGGGTGGCGGTGGTGACCTGCATGGACTCGCGGATCGATCCGCTGGGCATGATCGGCCTCGTGCCGGGCGACGCGAAGATCCTGCGCAACCCCGGCGGCCGGGTCACGGACCAGGCCATGCTCGCACTGGTCATCGGGGTCAACCTGCTCGGCGTCGACCGCATCCTGGTCGTGCAGCACACCCGCTGCGCCATGGCCACGGCGACTGAGAACCAGCTTCGTGACCGGCTGGCGCGGGCCAGCGGCCGCGACGCCTCCTGGCTGTCCCTCGATGTGATCACGAACCAGGCCACGACCGTCGCGGATGACGTCGCCAAGGTCCGGGCGCACCCGCTGATCTCGTCCACGGTGACCGTGGGCGGCTTCCTGTACGACGTCGACACCGGCCTGCTCGAGCGCATCAGCTGACCTCATGCGTTCGGAGGTGCGGCACGACGGTACGGTTCGACGCGCCCGCGACCGTGGGCAGCTACCCCTTCCACTGCCGCATCCGCACCACGATGCACGGCACCCTCGTCGTCAAGGCGCCCGCGTCAGTCTCGTCGACCCGCCAGCCCGCAAGCCACACCACCATCCCTGCGGGGGGCTCGCCGCTGCCGGCGGCCGACCTGCCTCGTGCCCCCGGTGGGGGTCGAACCCACACTTGGCGCCTTTTAAGGGCGCTTCCTCTGCCGTTGGGATACGGGGGCGGCCATCGCCGTGAGACGCCGCGCACCGACGGACGACGACGCCCCATGGTAAGGCGACGGGCAGCGCTAGCGGCTGGCGCGGTGGAAGTCGGCGTGCGGATCCTGCAGGGTGCCGAGGGACACTACGTCGCGACGGAAGAAGAGCGACAACGTCCAGTCGAGCACGACCCGCACCTTCTTGTTGAACGTGGGCATCCGGCTCATGTGGTAGGTCCGATGCATGAACCAGGCCGGGAAACCGCGCAGCCTGATGCCGTACACCTGGGCGACCCCCTGGTAGAGACCCAGGCTGGCCACTGACCCGGCGTACCTGTGGCGGTAGTCGACGAGGGGTTCACCGCGCAGGGAGCGAACCAGGTTTCGCGCGAGCAGCCGCGCCTGACGCACAGCGTGCTGGGCGTTAGGGGCGCAGAGCTTGCCGGGCTTGGTGAGGTCTGGGACCGCCGCGTTGTCGCCGGCGGTCCAGGCGTGGTCGATCCGGTCGACCCGCAGATTCGCCTGGGCGCGGACCCGGCCGGCGCTGTCGCGAGGTAGGTCGCTGGACCCGAGCACCGGGTTGGCCTTGACACCGGCCGTCCAGACGATGGTGTCGGCGTCGAGCTCGGTGCCGTCCGACAGCACGACATGGCCGCCGACGCACGAGACCAGCTTCGTCTCGAGCCTGACCTCGATCCCCCGCTCCCTGAGCTGGTCGACGGTATAGCGACCGAGCTTCTCGCCCACCTCCGGCAGGATCCGGTTGGCCATCTCGACCAGTACGAAGCGCAGGTCCGAAGGCTCGATGTTCGCGTAGTACTTCGTGGCGAAGCGGGCCATGTCCTCGATCTCGGCCAGTGCCTCGATGCCGGCATATCCGCCGCCGATGAACACGAACGTCAGCGCGCACCTGCGGGTCGCCTCGTCCCGCACCGACGCGGCCAGGTCCAGGCGGTCCAGGACCTGGTTGCGCAGCGCGATGGCCTCCTCGATCTGCCTGAAGCCCATCGCGCGCTCGGCGAGGCCGGGAATCGGCAGGGTCCGCGCCACCGAGCCGAGGGCCACGACGATCTCGTCGTAGGCCAGCTCGTAGGCCGCACCCTCGACCGGCTCAACCCGCAGCCTGCGGTGGGCGTGGTCGATCTCCCCCACCCGGGCGGTGATGACCTCGCACTCGTCCAGCACCTTGCGCAGCTGGACCACGACGTGACGCGGCTCCAGGCTGCCCGCGGCCGCCTCCGGCAGGAACGGCTGGTAGGTCATCGTCGAGCGGGGGTCGATCAGGGTCACCCGCGCCTCACCCTTGCGTAGCGACCGCTGCAGCCCCAGGGCGGTGTACATGCCGACGTAACCACCTCCGGCGATCACGATGTGCGGAGCGGTGTGCGAGGTCGTCATCGGTCAGTCCCTTCCCGTCCTGTTCATCCTAGGGCTGGTGAAAGTTTTCACAAGGTCGCGCCGAATACCGGCCTGCGGACCCTAGCCCGTCTCCGGCTCCTCGTGCGCCAGCGCGGCTGCGGCACCCAACACCGCGTCGGTCATCGCCTCGGTGAGCCTGCCGGTGAAGGTGTTCTGCTGGCTGGGATGGAAGCAGCCCAGTACGACGACCTCCCGACCGCCGGATTCGCCCGGCACCGACGGCCGCTCCACGACCACGCGTGCGCCGTGGCCGAACCGTGGGCGTGGCCTCGGCGCCGCGAAACCCTGGCGGCCGAGCGCTCGCCATACCGCCTCCCACCCGAACGCCCCCAGGCACACGATCGCCCGGACCGCGGGGTACACCAGGCGTAGCTCGGCGTCCAGCCAGGCCGAGCAGGTGTCCCGTTCGCTAGGGGTCGGCGCGTTCGCGGGTGGCGCGCATCTGACCGCGGCGAGCATCCTGGTGTCGATCAGGCGTTGGCCGTCGCCGGCATGCTCGCTGGTGGCCAACGCGGCAAGCCCCACTCGGCGCAGCGAAGCGAACAGCCAGTCGCCCGAGCGGTCGCCGGTGAAGATCCGGCCCGTCCGGTTGCCGCCGTTCGCGGCCGGCGCCAGGCCAACGACCAGCACCCGCGGCCTCTCGGCGCCCCAACCGGCGATCGGCCGGCCCCAATAGGGCTGCTCGGCGAACGACGCCCGCTTGTCGGCCGCGACCTGCTCGCGCCAGGCGACCAGCCGAGGGCAGGCCCGGCACACCGAGACTTGCGCCGACAACGCGGCCAGCCCGGTTGCCCGCCCGGCCAGGTCGAGCACCTCGGCGACATCGGTCGCGACCGGTGTCGCGGGCGTGGCCAGGTCGCCAGGCCAACCACTCCCCGGCGGCACGGGGCTGGCGAACAGCTCACCGGTGAGGGGATGCGGCAGCGGTCTCACAGCATCGACCAGGCGATCCCGTCGAGGATGTCGCGTGCCGAGACGACGAGGCTCGCCAACCCGACCCGCTCGACCACACACCGCAGGATGAGCGCACCAGCACCGATCACGTCGGCCCGATCCGGGTGCATGAACCTCAGCGCGCGGCGTTCTTCGATGCTCATCGCCACCACCCGGCCGACCGCTCGGCCGACGTCCGCGCTGGGGAGCCGGGCCAAGTTGACCCGTTCGCGGTCGTATTGGTCGAGGTCGAGGACCATCGCGCCCATCGTGGTGACGCTACCCGCGACGCCGATCAGCGACCGCGCCGACGCGAGCCGCACCTGGACCGAGTCCAGCGCCGCGTCGACGTCGGCGACCGCCGCTGCCACCTCCCCCGCCGTCGGCGGGTCTCCGTGCAGATGGCGCTCGGTGATCCGTACCGACCCCACGTCGAGCGAGACACCGCTGATCTCGTCTCCGACCTCGCTGCCGAGCACCAGCTCCGTGGATCCGCCCCCGATGTCGAGGACCAGCCAGGGCCGCCGTACCTCGGTCACACCGGTCAGCTGACGGGTTGCTCCGTCGTACGCGAGGCGGGCCTCCTCGTCGCCGGAAATGATGTCGGGGTCGATGCCCAGCCGGTCCCGAACGCCGCTGACGAACAGGTCCCGGTTCTGGACGTCGCGGGCCGCCGATGTGGCGACGAAGCGGACCGAGTCGACCCGGTGCCGTTCGACCAGCGACACGTACTCGTCCAAGGTGGCGAAGGTGCGCGCCAGCGCGGCCGCCGCGAAGACTCCCGTCCGGTCGACGTCCTGCCCCAGCCGGACGATCGTGCTCCGGCGGTCCAGGACATGCGCCGCACCGGCCTGTGGGTCCAGGTCGGCTACCAGCAGGCGGAGCGTGTTCGTGCCGCAGTCCAGGGCGGCCACCCGTCTCACGAGGCGTCGCCGCTCTTGTCCATCTTCGATGGACACGTGTCAGCCGGGAGGACGCAGGAACCGGCCGCCCACCACGGACCGAGCCGGTCCAGCGCTTCGTCGCCCAGCGGGTTCACCCCCGGACCTGCGGCCAGCGCGTGCGCCACCAGGGCGTGCAGGCACTTCACCCGGTCCGGCATACCACCGGCCGAGGTCTCCTCGATCTCCGTCACCTCACCGTGGGCGGCCCGGGCGGTCAAGTACGCGCGATGGGCCCTCAGCTGACGCTCGCGGAGCCCGGCGCTATCGGCCAGTCGACGCGCCATCTCGGCCATCAGCCCACCTGCCTCGAGGCTGCCGATGGCCGCTGCCGCCCGCGGGCAGGTCAGGTAGTAGAACGTCGGGAACGGCGATCCGTCGCCCAGCCGGGGCGAGGTCGCGACGACGTCGGGGTTACCGCAGGGGCAAACGTGCGCCACCCCGAGCAGGTCCCGAGGCGGCCGCCCGAGCTGGGCCTGCACGGCCGCCAGGTCGCAGTCCCGGAGGGCGCGCAGGGTCACCGCCCGGTCAGGTGGCCGGGCGTCGGACCGATCAGGGCGGCCGGGTGGCGAACAGCGGTGCCCGGTTTCGCTGGCCGAGGAAGGGCGTCGGCGCGGGCCAGGCTGCCGGTAGCCCCCGCCCACCACGGCGGCTGCGCCGTCCCGGCTCCGGGCGTGGCCTCGGTCAGCGAGTTGGTGCCCGCACTGAGCACCTTGCCGTCCTTGCCGATAACGCGGAAGCTGCGCTCACCGGGCATCACCCAGCCGAACCTCAGCCGAGCCAGCGTCTCGATGTAGGCGGGGTCGTTCAGGCGCGACGTCGTGTGCCGCAACGAGGAGATCGCGGCCTGCTGGGCGGCGATCTGCGCGGACAGCGTGTGTTGCTCACTTCGCAGGTTGAGCCAGGCCCGGATGCTCGACGCGTAGGACACCCCCAGCACGGCCAGCACCAGCAGCAGGATCAGGGCCCGGCTGGTGAAGCTCCCCCTCCGCCGCGGCCCGGCAGCCGGGTCCGGCACCACGACCCGGGTGGTACGACGGGTCGTGGGCAAGGATCCGCCGGGGCGGCGGCCACCTCTCCCCGGCGTGGATGCTGGACCGGCTCCGGCCCCGCGCCCGGTCCGAGCGGCCATCTCCTAGCCCCTCGCCTGATACCGCGGGAAGGCGCCCCGGCCGGCGTACCGCGCGGCGTCCTGGAGCTCCTCCTCGATCCGCAGCAGCTGGTTGTACTTGGCGACCCGTTCGGACCGGGCTGGTGCCCCGGTCTTGAGCTGCCCGCAGTTGGTCGCGACGGCCAGGTCGGCGATCGTGGTGTCCTCGGTCTCGCCGGACCGGTGGCTCATCATGCAGCGCATGCCGCTGCGGTGGGCCAGGTCGACGGAGTCGAGGGTCTCGGTGAGGCTGCCGATCTGGTTGACCTTCACGAGCAGTGCGTTGGCCGCCCGTTCGTCAATGCCGCGCTGCAGCCGCTCGACGTTGGTGACGAACAGGTCGTCACCAACAACCTGTACCTGGTCGCCCAGCGCGGCGGTCAGTGCCACCCACCCGGCCCAGTCGTCCTCGTGGAGCGGGTCCTCGATGGACACGATCGGGTAGGCCGTGAGGAGCTCCTCGTAGTAGGCGGTCATCTGCTCTGCGGAACGGGCCTGCCCCTCGAACATGTAGTGGCCGGGGTCGGCGTCGTAGAACTCACTGGCGGCCACGTCCATGGCCAGCGCGATGTCGGTGCCGAGGGTCAGCCCCGCGTTGTCCACCGCCTCGGCGATCAGGTCGAGGGCGGCCCGGTTCGAGTCGAGGCTCGGCGCGAAGCCGCCCTCGTCACCGAGACCGGTCGCCAGGCCACGGCCCTTCAGCACCGCCTTCAAGGCGTGATACACCGCGACCCCGGACTCGAGGGCCTCGGTGAAGGTGGCGGCGCCGATCGGCGCGATCATGAACTCCTGCACGTCGACGTTGCTGTCGGCGTGGGCCCCGCCGTTGAGGATGTTCATCATCGGCACGGGCAGCAGATGCGCGTTCGACCCGCCGACGTAGCGGAACAGGGGAAGCTGGGCGGCTTCGGCGGCTGCCTTGGCGACGGCCAGGGAGACGCCGAGGATCGCGTTGGCGCCGAGGGTGGCCTTGTTCGGAGTGCCGTCGAGGTCGATCAGCACCTGGTCGACGACGCGCTGCTCGTCGGCCTCGACACCGAGCAGCGCCTCGGCGATCACGTCGTTGACGGCGAGCACAGCCCTGCCGACCCCCTTCCCGCCGTACCAGACGCCGCCGTCGCGGAGCTCGACCGCTTCGAACTGCCCGGTTGACGCGCCCGAGGGAACCGCGGCACGCGACACGGTGCCGTCGCTGAGCGCCACCTCGACCTCCACGGTGGGGTTGCCGCGCGAGTCCAGGATCTCGCGAGCCCCGACCGCTTCGATGTGCGCCATTGCCTGCTCCTTGCCCGTGTGGGGTGCCCCGGTCAGCCTAACCAGGGGTGCGCTCGTTCGTCGGTTCGGCACGCTACTCCCGGCGGGACCATCTATCCCCCGCGAACTGCGGGCAACTGGTTGAATCGGGCGCCTGGAATCCAGCCATCTTCCCGCAATTCGCAGAGTGGCGGGGGGAGCAACCCGAGCCGGAGGCTGCCAGCTCAGTCGGGGCGAGACTCGGCTGCGCGCACCGCGGCGATCTCGCGGCGCACCTTGGCCCGTAACGCCTGCTCAGCGTCGAGGCCCGCGGCCCGGGCGGCCGCCACCAGCGCGAACAGCACCTCACCCAACGTCTCCTCGGTGTACGCCGGCTCGCCCTCCGGAATTGGCACGCTCAGCGAACCATCGGCCCGCACGACGCGGCCGATCACGCTGTCGGCCAGGCTCAGCGCCGGCAGCCCAGCCGGGATGCCGTCGAGTGCGGACTGCCGCCCCTTCTCTACCCGCTTGATCTCTTCCCAGTTGGTGGCCACCTCGTCGGCCCCGCTCACCTGCATGTCGGCGAACACGTGTGGGTGGCGGCGGACCAGCTTCTCGACCAGGTTCGCCGCGACATCATCGATCGTGAACGGCTCCTCCGCGTGTTCGGCGGCCAGCCGGGCGTGGAACAACACCTGCAGCAGCAGGTCACCGAGCTCCTCGCGGAGGCTCCGCTGCGTGTGGTGGCGGCTCCCCTCCCCGGGCCTCATCGAGTCGATGACTTCGATGACCTCGTAGGTCTCCTCCACCAGGTACCGGACCAGGGACGCGTGAGTCTGCCGCCGGTCCCACGGACACTCGCGCCGCAGGGTGTCCATCACGGTCACTGCGTCGAGCAGCCGGGCCCCCTCAGGGTCGAACGACCCCACGATGATCTCCACCTCTGGGCCTGCGGCTGACCCCTGCGACCGTCGTACGACGAGACTCGCGAGCTGCGTCGTGAGCACCTCGTCGCCGTCGTCAGCGGCCAGCCAGACGACGCCCTGGCTCTCCGCGAGGGTCAGCAGGGACCGTGCCGTGGACTGGGGAAGCGCGGCCACCGGGACGCGGGCGGCGGTCAGGGCTGCCGCGAGTGGGGTGCCGGCGTCAGCGCAGGCGACCAGGTCGGCGTCCCCGACGGCACGCCAGGCAACCGGAGTCAACAAGCCCGCCGGCAACCGCGGTGACGTGAGGATGACCGCGAGCCGACCGTCTCGACGGGCTGGATCCCCGCTCAGCCGCACACCTGGTTCGGAGGGAGGCCCGCCACACTCTGGGTATTGTCAGCGCGCAGCGACAGCCATCGCCGGGCGGGCGCCGACTGGGCGGCCGACAGCGACCCGTCGGTATCGATCAGCTGACCCTTGGACCACGTGCCCATGGCCGGGTTCACCGTGATGTCCTGCTTGATCGTGTATTGGGTCACGAACTCGCGGGACGCGGCTACGTCGGACTGCCCGACCGCGTCGGCGTTCGTCACCGACGGATCCTTCAGGTGCGCTCCGATGACCGCCCGCTGGAGCTCGTAACGGGCTGACTCGGTGAAGAACGTCGACAGCAGCGATCGCTCCGAGGATGAGAGTCCGGCCGGAAGGTGTTGCCGCTCGGTCAGTTTCGCGATGGTCGCCGGGCTCACCGTGAGATGCATCTCGGCGGCCGCCTTGTCGACGACCTTGAACAGGATCAAGTTCTCGGTAAAGAAACCGCGCAGGCTGGCGGTTGACGTGTCCGGTGCCTGACCGCCGCCCTGCTGCCGAAACAGCTTGCTCAGCACGCAGCCCGCCTGCACCAGATCGTCGACCGAGCTCTGGCTGATGTTGCTGCCGTTGACCACGGCGGCCTGCCCCGGGTGGAAGGTGCACCCGGATGCGAGGATCGCACCCACGCAGGCCAGGGCGGCGAGCCCGCTCCTTCTGGTCCGTGCACTCACTGCTGTGCTCCTTGCGATGCCGGGGAGGCTGGCGGTGTCGTCGGCGAGACGCAGATGTCCTCGATCACGCGACCTGCCCAATCTAGTACGGCGACGTCGCGCACCGCCTCGCCCCCGACCACGGCGGTCCTCGGCCTGGCCACCAGCACGCTGCGCAAAGCGGGCTTGACCACGCTCTTGGGGTAGAGGCGCTCGAGCCGGACCCGGGTGGAGTCGGCGAGGTCCACCGGGGCGAAGCGCACGTAGGCGCCCTGTACGTTGATGTCGGTAACCCTCGCCTGCTTGGCCTTGACCCGCAGGAGCGCCACCGCCAGCAGGTTCTCGACGACGGGCGGCAGGGCGCCGTACCGGTCCAGCAGCTCCGAGCGCAGCCCGGCCACCTCGTCGCCGGACTTCACCTCCGCGAGTCGTCGGTACATCTCCAGACGCAGCCGCTCGCTGGGCACGTACTCATGCGGCAGATGGGCGTCGACCGGCAGCTCGATCTTGACCTCGGGCTCGTCGACCGGGGCGTCGCCGCGGAACTCGGCCACCGCTTCGCCCACCAACCGCACGTACAAGTCGAAGCCGACGTCGGCGATGTGGCCCGACTGCTCGCCGCCGAGCAGGTTGCCGGCGCCGCGGATCTCCAGGTCCTTCATCGCCACCGCCATGCCGGCGCCGAGATCGGCATGCTGGGCGATCGTCGCCAGCCGCTCGTGGGCGGTCTCGGTGAGCGGCTTCTCGGGCGGGTAGAGGAAGTAGGCATAGGCCCGCTCACCGCCGCGACCGACCCGGCCGCGCAGCTGGTGCAGCTGGGAAAGGCCGAGCAGGTCGGCCCGCTCGATGACGAGGGTGTTGGCGTTGGCGATGTCCAGCCCGGACTCGACGATCGTCGTGCACACCAACACGTCGTACTTGCGCTCCCAGAAGTCGAGCATGACCTGCTCGAGCTGGTGCTCTTGCTGTTGTCCGTGCGCGACGGTGACCCGCGCCTCGGGAACCAGCTCGCTCAGCCTCTTGGCGGCCTTGTCGATGCTCTGGACCCGGTTGTGGATGTAGAAGACCTGCCCCTCCCGGAGCAGCTCACGGCGGACCGCGGCCACTACCTGGCCCGCGTCCTGCGGGCCGACGAAGGTGAGCACCGGATGGCGCTCCTCGGGCGGGGTGGTGATCGTGGACATCTCCCGGATGCCGGTCACCGCCATCTCGAGCGTCCGCGGGATCGGGGTGGCCGACATGCTGAGCACGTCGACGGCGGTGCGCATCTGTTTGAGGGCCTCCTTGTGCTCGACACCGAAGCGCTGCTCCTCGTCGACCACCACCAGACCGAGGTCCTTGAGCTTGACCTCCGGGTTGAACAACCGGTGGGTGCCGATGACGACGTCGACCGTGCCCTCGCGCAGCCCCGCGACAACCTCGCTGACCTCGGCGTCGCTTTGGAACCGGCTGAGCGAACGCACGTTGACCGGGAACCCCGAGAAGCGCTCGGTGAAGGTCTGCTGGTGCTGCTGCACGAGCAGCGTCGTGGGCACCAGCACCGCCACCTGCTTGCCGTCCTGGACCGCCTTGAACGCGGCCCGGACGGCGATCTCGGTCTTGCCGTAGCCCACGTCGCCACAGATCAGCCGGTCCATCGGGACCGACAGCTCCATGTCCCGCTTGACCTCCTCTACGCTGGCCAGCTGGTCGGGCGTCTCGACGTACGGGAAGGCGTCCTCGAGCTCACGCTGCCAGGGCGTGTCGGGCGAGAAGGCATGTCCCCTGGTCGCCTGCCGAGCGGCGTACAGCTTGATCAGCTCGGCGGCGATCAGCCGCACCGCCTTACGGGCCCGGCCCTTCCGGCGGCCCCAGTCCGACCCACCGAGGCGGTCCAGCGTGGGCTGCTCGCCGCCCACGTAGCGGGTGACCTGGTCGAGCGCGTCGGTCGGCACGAACAGCTTGTCCGGCGGGTGCCCGCGCTTGGAGGCGCCGTACTCGATTACCAGGTACTCGCGGGTGGCCCCGGCCACCGTGCGCTGGATCATCTCGACGTAGCGGCCGACGCCGTGCTGCTCGTGGACGACGTAGTCGCCGGGCGTGAGCTGCAGCGGGTCGACCTGTCGCCGACGGCGCGACGGCATCCTGGTGGCATCGCGCGGCAGCGGCCGCTGGCTGGTCAGGTCGGCGCCGGTGAGGACGACGAGGGCGCTGCCCGGTGCCACGAATCCGTGCCGGAGGTTGCCTTGCACGACGTCAACGACGCCCGTCTGCAGAGGGAAGGACAGGTCGGAGACGAACCTGGCCGCGATGTCGTGGTCACGGAGCACCTCGACCAGGCGCTCCCCCGGCCCGTGGCCCTCCGTGACGAGGACCACGGACATCGCCTCGCTGAGGAAGCGGGCGATGTCGCCCGCGGCCCGCTCGGTGTCACCCCGGTAGGCCTCCGCGGCACGAACCTCGAACGCGAGGGTCTCGACGGTGCTTGCCGTGTCGACGTCCACCGACACGATCTCACCGGTATCCGTGCGAACCACCGGAGCGGCGGCGAGCGCGGGGGACTCCGGGTCGAGCCCGAACGGCGACACCGACCACCAGCTGAGCCCGGCGGCGACGGAGTGCGTCCGGACGTCGCCCAGCGAGCGGTACGCCGCCGCGCCGAGGTCGACCGGGGCCCGTCCGCCGCCGGCGGCCGCAGCCCAGGACGCCTGCAGAAACTCCTGGCTGGTGGCCACCAGGTCGTGCGAACGCGAGCGCACCCGCTCGGGGTCACACACCAGCACGAGCGAGCGCCGGGGCAGCAGGTCGACGAGCATCTCCATCTCGTCCACCAGCGCGGGGGCTAGCGACTCCATCCCCTCGACGGCGTGGCCCAGAGCCATCTTGTCGAGCATCTCGCGTAGCTCGGGATGCTGCTCGGCCAGCTGGGCCGCCCTCGCTCGTACGTCATCGGTCAGCAGCAGCTCACGGCACGGCGGTGCCCACAAGCCGTCCGGAGCCTGGTCCAGGGAGCGTTGGTCCGCAATGGCGAACGTCCTGATGTCCTCGACCGTGTCACCCCAGAACTCGACCCGTAGGGGATGCTCGAGCGTGGGGGGGAAGATGTCGACGATCCCCCCGCGCACCGCGAACTCACCCCGGCGCTCGACCAGGTCGACCCGGTGGTAGGCCGCCGCCGCCAGGCGTCGTACGACGTTCTCCAGGTCGACGGTGTCACCCTCGCGCAGAGCCACCGGTGCGAGGTCACCCAGGCCCTTGACCTGCGGCTGTAGGACGGAGCGGACCGGGGCGACGATGACGCGCAGCGGGCCAGGTCCCGATCCGGGGTCGTCGGGATGGACCAGCCGGCGAAGCACCGCCAGCCGCCTACCGACGGTGTCCGAGCGTGGCGAGAGCCGCTCGTGGGGAAGCGTCTCCCAGGGGGGGAACTCGACGACCGAGCTGTCGTCCAGCAGGCACCGCGCGGCCTCGACGATCTCCTCGGCCTCGCGCGCCGTCGCGGTGACGACCAGCACCGTGGGGGGCGCCTGATCCCCAGCATCCGCCGCGAGCGCGGCGACGATGAACGGCCGTAGGGCCGCCGGGGTCGTCAGGTCGAGCGTCGAGGAGTCGGCTCGACCGAGCCGACTCAACGCCTGCGCGAACGAAGGCTCGGCCGCCACGACGGGGACCAGGGCACGAAGGGTCATGGTCGAGGCTGCATCATCATCGGCGCGGGGCTCGGCAGAGCCGTCAGCTGCCGTGCTCCGCCCAGTAGTCGCGGACGAAGTCGCTGACGGTCCCGGCGAGCTCGGGGCGGCACACCAGCAGGTCGGGGAGCCAGACGTCGTCCTGGTTGTAGGCGAGCGGCGCGCCGTCGGCTCGGCTGGTGTGCAGCCCGGCGGCCCTGGCAACCACGACGGGAGCCGCTGAGTCCCACTCGTACTGGCCCCCGGCGTGGACGTAGATGTCGCTGACGTCGCGAACGACGGAGATGACCTTCGCGCCGGCCGAGCCCATCGGCACCAGCTCTGCGGATATCTGCTCGGCAAGCACCTCGACGAACGCCGGAGGTCGGGTGCGGCTTACCGCGATCCGCGGCTTCCCGTCGGTGCGGGTTGGTACGACGGGGGGATGGGCGGTGCTGAACGTGGTGGACATCCCCGGTTGGGCGACTGCCCCGGCGGCCAGGTCTCCATCGCGCCAGAGGGCGACGTGGACGGCCCAGTCGTCGCGTGGCGGCTCCGAGTATTCCCGGGTGCCGTCGAGCGGGTCGACGATCCACACCCGGTTGCGGGTCAGCCGCACCTTGTCGTCCTTGCCCTCCTCGCTCAGGACCGCGTCACCGCGACGGTAGGTGCCGAGAAGCTGCATCAGGATCAGGTGGCCGAGGCGGTCCCCGGCGTCCTTCAACGCCTGGCCTTCGAGGCCGCCTCCGCGCAGGTGCTCGAGCCGTTCCCCGGCCACCGTCGCGGCCCAGGCGGCGAGTAGATGGTCGTCGGCAAGCACGTCGGCTGACGGCGCCGGCAGGTCGAGATCCTCGTGGGGCACGGGCACCCACTCTGCCACATGGTGACGAGCGGGCCGCCAGCCGTTGACCAGGCAGCAAGCGGGGACCTGGCCGAGCTGAGGCGGCGACGACGTGCAACCGCCCCCGGCGTGGCGTGGGCCGTACCGGGGGCGGATCGCTGTTGGCCTGGGGCCGACAGTCGTGCGCGGGTAGCTGTCAGGCCTTGCACTGCCCCATGATCTTCTTGGCGGTGTTACCCGAGGAGATCACCTTGTGGGCGTTGCCCTTGCAGTGCAGGTTCTGGGTAACGCTGTTGTCGCGCACCCGGTTGGCGCTGCCGGTGTTGCCGTAGAGCATCACGTTGTTTCCCACCACGTTTCGGAAGATGCCGGTGCGTCCCGCGTTGCCCTTGACCATGAGGTTCCGCCCCACGGACATGTCGCAAATGGCGACGTTGCCGAGGTTCTTCTTGACCTTGAGGTTGAGCGCGGCGGCCGGGTCGACCTTGCAACCCTTGCTGCCGATCCGGACGGCTCCGGTGGTGCCGGTGATCATGACGTTGTGACCCAGGTCCGAGTCGATGAGTCGCACGGTCGCCGCGTCACGGCTCATGACGTTGCCGCCGATCGTCGCACCCATGGTGTACAGCGAGCTTCCTGCGCCGACCGTGACGCTGCCGGTGACGGTTGCGCCGTCCAAGTTACAGGTGGCGCCCGTCGGGCACCACGATGCGGTCGTAGGTGCCGGTGAGCGTGCCCGTGCACTCGGTCGTGGTGGCGTTCGGCGTAGTGGCGGATGCCGGCCCGGCGTAAAGGCCCCCGATCGCTACGACGGACATGGCCCCGATGATGAGCTTCTTCATGACGAGATTTCCCCTCCTGATTGCCTTGCTCGCCGGCAGCCCGTTGCTGTCGGCGGTTTCGTCGCACGGCGGCACTTCCCCCATCAAGCAGGTACAAAGGACCCCCAGCTGCCCTTGCCGTGGAATGACCAGATGGTCAGGAAAAGAGCAACGCGACGAACGATAACAGATGTCCTGGAGGCGTCCACCCGGGCTTTTAGTTGCAAATCAAGGATTGGACACAACAATTCGTTGCCGGGCTGCCAACCTGACTTCAGGCGTTGAAGGCGTTCTGAGCGGCCTGGAGTCCGGCGCGGAGCAAGAGCTCGACGCAGTCGGCGGCCCGTTCCACATGCAGATCGAGCTCACGCCGTTCGCCCGGCGAGAAGGGCCTCAGGACGAAGTCGGCGCTGTCCTGACGTCCCGGCGGTCGCCCGATACCGAACCGGACCCGGAAGTAGTCACCGGTGCCCAGGGACTGCCGAATCGATCTGAGCCCGTTGTGACCGTTGTCCCCTCCGCCGAACTTCGCCCGCAGATCGCCGTACGGAAGGTCGAGCTCGTCGTGGATGACGACCAGCTTGTCCGGGGCAACCCGGTAGTACCCGAGGACCGCCGCGACCGGCCCACCGGACTCGTTCATGTGGCCACGGCCACGCATCAGCACCGCGCGTTCGCCGGTCGGGCCGTTCAGCCGCGTCTCGGCGGCAAGGGCGCGCCCTGACTTGTGCGGTCGAAGCGTGCTGTCCGATCGCCGCAGGAGCGCATCGACGACGAGGTAGCCGACGTTGTGTCGGGTTCCTGCATAGGTCGGACCGGGGTTGCCGAGGCCGGCGACGAGCCAGACGTCGCTCGGCACCGGCTCCTCCGACCGTCGCCGCAAGCGCCTGCCCAGCACGTCGGAGTCAGCCGTCGGAGTCGGCGCCGGCTCCGTCATCGGAGTCGGAAGCCTCTTCTGCGTCTTCTTCGGTCTCCGGCTCGTCGCGCTCGACGCCCAGGTCAGCCTCGGCCTCGGCCAACTCGGCCTCCAGTGCCTCCTGCGACTGCTGGGCGGTGATGTTGACGATGAGCAGGTCGTCGTCTACGGCCAGGACGGAGCCGGGAGGCACCACCAGGTCCCGGGCGTGGATCTGCGTGCCTGCGGGCAGACCGGCGATGGTGACCTCGACCGACTGCGGGATGTGGGTGGCCTCCGCCTCGAGAGCAACCGTGTTGTTCTCCAGGTTGACCAAGGTGTCGGGCGCGGCGTCGCCGATCAGCACGACCGCTACGTCGACGGTGACCTTCTCGCCCTTCCGCACGATCAGCAGGTCGGCGTGCTCGATGAAGCCCTTGATCGGGTCGCGCTGCACTTGTTTGGGCAGCGCCAGCTGGCGCTTGCCGTCGTACTCGATGGACAGCAAGGCATTGGCGGTCTTCAGGGCGAGCATCAGGTCATGGCCAGGCAGCGTGATGTGGATCGGGTCGGTCCCGTGGCCGTACAGCACGGCGGGCACCTTGTCGGCACGCCGGATGCGTCGGGCCGCGCCCTTGCCGAACTCGGTGCGGGACTCTGCGGCGATCTTGACCTCGGACGGCACGGGAAGCTCCTTGGCGTGGCGACGTGTGGGCGGTAGACGGTCGACTGGACATGCGTCCGGATTGTCAGCCGAATGCGGGGCATCGGTCGCCAGGCGTCGAGAGCCGCACGAGTTCCACGTCGATCACGGAGCCCGACCGTTCAAAAGCAAGCGATCACGCGGTCCCTCGCCGAGGCAACCCATCGATCTTATCGTCCCTGACGCGGCAGCATGAAATCGAGGCGCGGGCGTCCTCTCGATGCGGTCGAAGGTGGTGAGGTCCTGAATGCCGCGCCCCTGCCCTGCTGCGGCCCAGACGTCGCGAAAGTGCGGGAGAACGGTGGAGCCGGGGGGATGGGGAGCCACTTTCCGCACTTTGCGGCCACCGAGCGGCGCACGCTCAGGCGTGGCCGTCGAAGAGGCTGGTGACCGAGCCGTCCTCGAAGACCTCACGGATCGCCCGGCTGATCAGCGGCGCGATCGAGAGCTCGGTCAGCTTGTCGAAGTGCCGGTCGTCGGCGATCGGCAAGGTGTTGGTGACGACGACCTCACGGGCCGGCGAGTTCTTCAGCCGGTCGACCGCAGGACCGGACAGGATCGCGTGCGTGGCCGCGATGACGACGCCGGCGGCTCCGCCCGCCATGAGCGCGTCGGCGGCCTGGCAGATGGTGCCTGCGGAGTCGATCATGTCATCGACGAGGACGCAGAGCCGACCGCTGACGTCACCGACCACGCGGTTCGCGACCGACTCGTTGGGCTGGTTGATGTCTCGGGACTTGTGGATGAAGGCAAGCGGGACACCACCGAGTCGCGCCGACCACTGTTCGGCCACCTTGATCCGACCCGCGTCGGGTGACACGACGGCGAGTTGCTCACCGGCATAGCTGTTGACGACGTACTCGGCGAGCAGCGGCAGCGCCGCGAGGTGGTCGACCGGGCCGTCGAAGAAGCCCTGGATCTGGGCCGTGTGCAGGTCGACGGTGATCAGCCGGTCGGCGCCGGCGGTCTTGAACAGGTCGGCCACCAGCCGCGCGGAGATCGGCTCGCGGCCCAGGTGCTTCTTGTCCTGCCGGGCGTAGCCGTAGAAGGGCATCACGACGGTGATCCGCTTCGCCGACGCTCGCTTCAGCGCGTCCACCATCAGCAGGTGCTCCATGATCCACATGTTGATCGGAGCGGTGTGGCTCTGCAGGACGAAGGCGTCGCACCCGCGAACCGACTCCTGGTAGCGCACATAAATCTCGGAGTTGGCGAAGTCGCGGTGGGTGGTCGGCACCAGGGCAGTTCCCAGCAGAGCGGCCACCTCGTCGGCCAGCCGTGGGTGAGCGCGGCCCGCGAAGAGCATCAGGTTCTTCTCGGTGGTGCGCTTCAGACCACTCACGCCGGTTCCTCCTCGGTGGCTACCGGAGCTGCGGCTTCGGCCCGGTCTGACGCGGCGTCCACCGCGGCCGCGGACGGGGTGCCGGGGCGCCGCCGGCGGGTCCAGTCCACCAGGTGGCGCTGGGCGCCGGTGGTCACCGCCATGTCACCGGCCGGCACGTCCCGCCGTACGACGGCCCCCGCACCGGTGGCGGCTCCGTCGCCCAGCACCACCGGGGCGACGAACGTGTTGTTGGCTCCGGTACGGCAGTGCGCACCGATCGTGGTGTGGTGCTTGGCGACCCCGTCGTAGTTGGCGACGATGGTGCCGGCGCCGATGTTGGTGCCTTCGCCGATGTCGGCGTCGCCCACATAGCTCAGGTGCGGGACCTTCGCGCCGGGGCCGATGACCGCGTTCTTCGTCTCGACGAAGCCGCCGATCTTGCCGCCGGCGCCGAGCTCGGTGCCCGGCCGCACATAGGCGAACGGTCCCACGCTGGCGCCGGGCCCGATCACTGCAAGAGTCGCCTGGGTGCGGACGACGCTGGCGCCGGCGCCGATCTCGACGTCGGTCAGCGTGCAGTCCGGGCCGAGCAGGACGTCGTCACCGATGGTGGAGGCGCCGAGCACCTGGGTGTGCGGGCGGATCGTCACGTCCCGGCCCAGGCTCACGTCGACGTCGACCCAGGTGCTGGCCGGATCAACGACGGTCACCCCGGAACGCATCCAGCCCTCGACGATGCGGCGGTTGAGCTCGGCGCCCAGACGGGCCAGCTGGACGCGGTCGTTCACGCCCTCGGTCTGCCAGGCGTCCGCGAGCACGTGCGCCCGGATCCGTCCGCCCTTCCGGTGCACCACCGAAAGCACGTCGGTGAGGTACTTCTCACCTTGGGCGTTGTCGGTGCCCACCTCCACGAGGGCTGCCCGCAGGACTCCCGCCTCGAAGGCGTACAGCCCCGAGTTCACCTCAGTCACCGTCTGGTGCTGCGGTGTCGCGTCGCGGTCCTCCACGATGCCGCGCACGGAACCGTCCGCGTCGCGCAGGATCCTGCCGTAGCCGAGGGGGTCGGCCACCGATGCGGTGACGACACTGACGTCGCACCCCGCCTCGGCGTGTTGCTGAGCCAGCTCCGTGAGAGTCTGCGCCGTCAGCAGCGGCGCATCCGCCACCGTCACGATGACGATTCCGGCGAGATCGGGCGGCAGCACCGCGAGCCCGCACTCGGCGGCCCGGCCGGTGCCGGGAAGGGCGTCCTGGTCAGCGACGAGAGCGCCGGGGTCCAGGGCCGCGACGTGCTCGGCCACCCGGTCACGGTCCTGCCGTACGACGACAACGAGGTGGTCGGGCCCGGCTCCGCGGGCCGCGGCGAGGACGTGTCCCAGCAGGGTGCGCCCGGCGAGCTGGTGGAGGACCTTGGGCGTCGAGGACCGCATCCTGGTGCCGCCACCCGCCGCCAGCACGACGACGGCGACGGGTCGGGTGGGCGTCACGGGCATCTGCTCCTCGGCTGCGTCATCGGCTGGTCCGGGATGCTGCTGCGGTGCTCGCTCCCCCGCCTGGCTTCGATCCAGGACCTCAAGCTTCAAAGGCTTGCGGGCTGCCGGGTTACCCCACAGGGGACTGCCCCCAGGAAAGTCCGGGTCGCGGACAGACCTGACCGCCTGGGAATGCATGGAGTGACCCGTCACGGCACACCCCTGCGCGGGCCCAAGTCTGCCACAGAAGGCCGGGTCGTCTTGCGCTGGCGTCGACCTTCGGTAGGGTGGGCAGAACAACCTACGTTACCGTAAGTTACTCTGGCGTAGGTTGATCGCCTCGGATGCTTAGGACTAACGCCATGACGCCTGCGACCTCCGTCGTACCGCCTCCCACCACCCTCGACGAGGTGGACAGCGCGACCCTCGGGGGGGAGCAGCAGTCCCGCGCCGAGCAGATTGCCCTCGGCATCTTCATCGGAGTTCCGTTCCTGGCGCTGGTCGCGGCGGTCCCCCTTGCGTGGGGCGGGTGGCTCGGTTGGCACGACGTGGTGATCGCCTTGGTGATGTACGCCATCACCGGCCACGGCATCACGGTGGGTTTCCACCGGTACTTCACCCACAAGTCGTTCAAGCCGAACCGCGGACTGAAGATCGCCCTGGCACTTGCCGGTTCGATGGCGATCCAGGGCCCCGTGGTGCGGTGGGTGGCCGATCACCGAAAGCACCACAAGTTCTCCGACCGCGAAGGCGACCCTCACTCGCCGTGGCGCTACGGCGAATCCGTCCCCGCGCTGATGAAGGGCCTGTTCTACGCCCATATGGGCTGGTTGTTCGACTCCGAGCAGACCTCGCAGCGCCAGTACGCGCCCGACCTGCTCAAGGACCGCGACGTCGTCGCGATCTCACGGTCCTTCCCCGGGCTGGTCGCGGTGTCCCTGCTGCTTCCCGCTGTCGCCGGCGGGCTGTGGTCGATGTCGTGGCAAGGCGCTGTGACCGCGTTCTTCTGGGGCTCGCTCGTCCGGGTGGCGCTGCTCCACCACGTCACCTGGTCGATCAACTCGATCTGCCACGCCGTGGGCGAGCGTCCGTTCCGCTCGCGCGACAAGTCCGGCAACGTCTGGTGGCTCGCCATCCCCTCGATGGGGGAGTCCTGGCACAACCTCCACCACAGCGACCCGACCTGCGCCCGACACGGGGTGCTGCGCGGCCAGCTCGACACCTCCGCACGGATCATCTGGCTGCTCGAGAAGCTCGGCTGGGTCAGCGCGGTGCGGTGGCCGGTCAGGGAGCGCCTCGAGCTCAAGCGAGCCCACCACACCAGCCCCTGACCCCGTACCACCGCTCTTGAATTGTTGGGGCCTTTTGACTTCGTTGGGCGCTGACCGGCCCCAGGTCGGGAGCCGGCCTGGGATACTGGCCAGGTGACCCAGAAGCGGAAACGCCCCACCCGGGGCCGGATGACCAGCGCGGAACGCCGCGAGCAGCTCATCGACGTCGCCCGGGCCTTGTTCGCCGAGCGCGGTTTCGAGGGCACCTCGATCGAGGAGATCGCCGCTCGTGCGGAGGTCTCGAAGCCCGTGGTCTACGAGCACTTCGGCGGCAAGGAGGGCCTCTACGCCGTCGTGGTCGACCGCGAGGTCTGTCACCTGCTCGCGATGATGCGCTCCTCGCTGACCGGAGGTCATGCCCGCGAGCTGCTGGAGCGCGCGGCGCTCTCCCTGCTGGACTACATCGAGCAGTCGTCGGACGGCTTCCGAATCCTGGTCCGGGACTCTCCGATCGGGTCCGAGTCCGGCTCGTTCGTGTCGATCATCGGCGACATCGCCGGCCGGGTCGAGCACATCCTCGCCGCCGAGTTCAGCCGACGAGGTTTCGACCCGCGGCACGCGCCGATGTACGCCCAGATGCTCGTCGGCATGGTCGGCACGGCCGGGCAGTGGTGGCTCGACGAGCGCAAGCCCGCCAAGTCCGTCGTCGCCGCCCACCTGGTCAATCTGGCCTGGAACGGGCTCTCAGGCCTCGAGAAGGAACCCACGCTGCAGGTGGCCGTCGCAGGCCCCCGCCTCGCCTCTGCCCACCCGGCGCCGGTTGAGGCCGACGCCGAGTCCGGTTCTGAGCTGGTTGCCACCTCCACACCGATCGCCACCGGCGCCTAGCTCACGTGCGCGGCGTCGCGCCTGTCCAGCTTGCCTCGATCTCCGCCAGCAGCCGCTGCTTGACCGCCGGCTCGGCGAACGACAGCGCTACCGCGTCGCGCGCCAGCCCCACCAAGCCAGGCTCGTCGAGGTGGAGGAGGTCGGCCGCGACGGCGTACTCGTTGTTCAGCGTGGTACCGAACATCGACGGGTCGTCGCTGTTGATCGTGACCGGAACTCCGGCATCGCGCAGGGCCCGCAGGGGATGCTCAGCCAGCGTGGAGACCGCCCGCGTCGCGAGGTTCGAGGTCAGGCAGACCTCGAGCGCGATGCCGTGGTCCGCCAGATGCCGCATCAGATCGGGGTCCTGCGCGGCGGCGATCCCGTGGCCGACTCGCTCGGCCCCGAGGAACCGGAGCGCCTCCCACACGGTCTCCGGCCCGGTGGTCTCTCCGGCGTGCGGGACGGAGCGCAGGCCGGCGGCGCGCGCCGCGTCGAAGTACGGCGCGAACTGCGCGCGGCGGACGCCGACCTCCGGGCCGCCGAGACCGAAGGAGATCAGCCCGGCCGGCTGGCAGCTCGTCGCGATCCGCAACGTCTCCTCGGCAGCGGGCAGACCGAACTCGCCGGGAATGTCGAAGCACCAGCGCAGCTCGAGCCCGAAGTCCTGCGCCGCGGCGAGCCGAGCGTCTTCGATGGCCTCGCAGAAGGCCTCGCCGGGGATGCCACTGCGCACCGAGGTGTACGGCGTGCACGTCATCTCGGCGTAGCGGATCCGCTGCGCCGCCATGTCCCGGGCGACCTCATAGGTCAACAGTCGGACGTCCTCAGCGGTGCGGATCAGGTCGACAACGGTCAGGTAGACCTCGATGAAGTGGGCGAAGCCGGTGAACGTGAAGTACTCCCCCAGCTGGCTGGTGTCGGACGGCACGCCGGCGGACGGGTGGGCAGTGGCGAGCTCCGCCACGACCCGCGGGGGCGCCGAACCGACATGGTGGACGTGCAGCTCGGCCTTCGGCAGCGTCGCGATGAAGTCGAGAAGCCTCGGCGTGGTCACGGGAAAGAGCCTAAGTCGACGGGGCGCCGTCGGTGTTCGCGCCGAGGATCTCCACCCGGTTGCCGTTCGGGTCGGCGACATGGAAGCGGCGATAGCAGGGGAAGCTTGAGTCCCAGCTCACGACGTACCCGGCCAGCACCAGACGGTCTGCGACGTCGTCGACCTCGTCGACCAGGAACGCGGGATGTGCCTTGCGGGCCGGGCGGAACGGCTCCTCGACGCCGACGTGCAGCTCATAGCCGTCCCCCCGGAACCATACGCCGCCTCGAGCCGCCAGAACCGGCGGTTTGTCGACCTCCTCGAGGCCGAGCAGGCCGCCATAGAAGCCGCGCACCGCGTGCTCACTCCCGCGCGGGCAGCCGACCTGCACATGGTGCAGCGCGGTCATGGCGCGATTCCCTCGCCCGACGCGGACCCGTCGACGTCGACGAGGTGCGCCACCACGAAGACCCGTCGGAAGGGCAGTACCGTGCCGAACGAGCGAGGCGGGTAAGCCTCGCGCAGCATGGCCTTGTACTCGGTGACGAACATCTGACGCTGGTCGTCGGACAAGGCCTGCAGGATCGGCCGCGCACCCGTGCCGCTGATCCAGGTGAAGACCGGGTCGTCCCCGGCAAGCACATGCAGGTACGTCGTCTCCCACACGTCGACCTCAAGGCCGGGTGCGGCGAGGTCGGCGAGGTAGACCTGTGGCCCGAATGCCGCGGGGCGCTCGACCCCGCGGGTCGATTCGGCGAACCTCGAGTCCTCGGCCAGCTGCTGGAGCAGGGCGTGGCTGGGCTCGCTGAAGTTGCCGGGCACCTGGAAGCCGAGCCAGCCGCCCGGACCCAGACGGGCCACCAGCCCCGGCAGCAGGTCTCGGTGCCCCGTCACCCACTGCAACGACGCGTTGCAGACGATCACGTCGACCGGATGCTTGGGCCTCCACTCGCGGAGGTCGCCAACCTGGAACCCGACCCGCTCACTGCGATGCTCCGCCGCGCGTTCCACCATCTCCGCGGACGAGTCCAGGCCGACTACCTGCGCGTTCGGCCAGCGGTCGGCCAGCACGCGGGTGAGCTGCCCGGGGCCACACCCGAGGTCGACGACCGTCGCGGGATCCTCGGCGCCGATGCGCTGGGTCAGCTCGAGGAACGGCCGGGAGCGCTCGTCGGCGAAGCGCAGGTAGCTGGCCGGGTCCCACGTCGCCATCAGCAGCAGCCCTCCGCTCGGTCTCTCGATATCAAGACAAGTCTCCTGGACAACTCTCTTGATGTCAAGATACCTTGCCACGGAAGCTCCGGCACTACACTTCCCGCGTGGTCACACCGCTGTCGGACGAGGTCGACCGGCTGGTCGCGGCCTGGGCGCGGGAGCGTCCTGACCTGGATAGCAGCCCCATGCAGGTGCTCAGTCGAGTCACCAGACTGGCCCGCCACCTCGACCTGGCCCGGCGGGAGGCCTTCGAGGCCCACGACCTGGAGAACGGAGAGTTCGACGTGCTGACCGCGCTGCGGCGGGCCGGGGCGCCGTACCAGCTCTCCCCAGGCCGACTGCTGCGCGAGACGATGGTGACCTCGGGGACGATGACGAACCGGGTCGACCGGCTGGCGACGAAGGGGCTGGTGCTCCGAATGCCCGATCCCGACGACAAGCGGGGTGTGCTGGTCAGGCTCACCGAGGAAGGCCAGCGTCGGGTCGACGCGGCGCTCGAGGGCCTGCTCGAGCAGGAGCGGATGCTGCTCGACAGCCTGACTACCAGCCAACGCGAGTCGCTGGCGGCGATGCTGCGAATGGTCGTCGCCCCCTTCGACGATGACCCTCCCTAGTAGACTGTCGCCGCTGTTAGTTGGGGTATAGGTGGCGCAGTTTGATGCGGGCATCGTCGGTGGTGAACTGCCAGTCGACTTGACGCTGGCCGGCGTTGGTGGCGGCCTGCCAAGCGTTCAGCTCG
>JBBSGI010000018.1:0-44047 GCA_038254365.1 Propionibacteriales bacterium | reverse complement strand
TCGACGACCGCCGAGTGCAGCGAGTCCGAGCTGTAGATCGGGGCGGTGCAGCCCTCGACGTAGTGGACGTAGGCGTCCTCGTCGACGATGATCAGGGTCCGCTCGAACTGGCCCATGTTCTCGGTGTTGATCCGGAAGTAGGCCTGCAGCGGGATGTCCACGTGCACGCCCTTCGGCACGTAGATGAACGAGCCGCCCGACCAGACCGAGGTGTTCAGGGACGCGAACTTGTTGTCGCCGACGGGGATCACCGAGCCGAAGTACTCCTGGAAAATGTCCTCGTGCTCACGCAGGGCGGTGTCGGTGTCGAGGAAGAGGACGCCCTTCTCCTCGAGGTCCTCGCGGATCTTGTGGTAAACCACCTCGGATTCATACTGCGCGGCGACGCCGGCGACCAGGCGCTGCTTCTCCGCCTCGGGGATACCCAGCCGGTCGTAGGTGTTCTTGATGTCCTCGGGGAGGTCTTCCCACGACGTCGCCTGCTTCTCCGTGGAGCGGACGAAGTACTTGATGTTCTCGAAGTCGATGCCACCGAGCTCGGCTCCCCACGTGGGCATCGGCTTGCGACGGAACAGCTTCAGGCCCTTGAGCCGCAGGTCGAGCATCCACGCCGGCTCGTTCTTCAGCGTGGAGATCCCCCGCACGACGCTCTCGTCGAGCCCGCGGTGGGCACCCTCGCCGGCGGTGTCGGCGTCGGCCCAGCCGTACTCGTAGCGACCGATGCCTTCCAGCGCCGGGTTGAGCTGCTCGATCGAAGTCATGCGGTGGTCCTTCCACTCGGGACGGGTACGACGGACTCGGGACCACGCCGGCCACGGGGGGCAGCTTTCGCGCTCGTGGGACGGGTGGCGTTCGTGAGGCGGGGCACGTTCGTGGTGCACACACCATCCCCGTGGGCGATGGTGGCCAGCCGCTGGACGTGGCGCCCGAGGAGGCGGGCGAACACCTCGGTCTCCGCTTCGCACAGCTGGGGAAATTCGGCCGCCACGTGCGCTACCGGGCAGTGGTGCTGGCAGAGCTGGTCACCAATCGGAGACGTGGTCACCGACGCGGCGTACCCCTCCTGGCTGAGGGACTCAGCGAGTGCGGCGGTCCTGTCCGCTGGCGCCGCGGCCTCGACCACCGGTCGGTAGCGCTCCTCGAGCTCGGCGGTCCGGCGGCGCGCGAAGTGGGCAACCGCGTCGGGTCCCCCGGCCTCGTTGAGGAAGCGCAGCGCGCTCAGAGCGAGGTCGTCATAGGCCTGGAAGAACGTGTCGCGCCCGGACTCGGTGAGCATGAACACCTTGGCCGGTCGGCCACGGCCACGAGCGCCGTACACCCGAGGATGGCGGGCCTCGACGGCGCCGATCGAGACCAGATGGTCAAGGTGACGGCGCACCGCCGCTGTCGTGAGACTGAGCCGCTCGGCCAGGGTGGCGGCGGTCGAGGGGCCGTTCTCCAGGATGGAGCCTGCCACCCGCTCGCGCGTCGGCGAGTCGTCGACCGCGGCGGCGGTCATCGTACTCACTGTTTTCACAACACCATTGTGTCCTAATTCCCAACGGCTCTCAAATAAGGCTGCCCTAACCAGGCGAACGAAACCCCGGCGGTCCAGCGTCAACCGGCAACCAGCCGCCTGGGTGTCCAGGTCACGGGCAGATCAGGAGGCGATGGGGCGGCGCAGCGACGTCACGGCCGCCTGCTGGGTCGCCAACGACGCCATCTGCACCCGCGATGACTCGTTGGTGCCGTCCGCGATGGCCTTGCCTCCAAGCGCCGTGTTGGCACCGAGGCTCGCGACGGCCTGCGGAACTGCGAGATGGGCCTTCTGGTGCGTGTCGTGGAACCGTCCCAAGGCCGCCTGCACCTTGGCGTGGACCACGGCCCCGGCCCCACTCGTGTACCCGCTGAGCACCCCATGGACCGCGCTGGTTGCCTGGGGCTGCAGTTCGTGCACCTGCCGACCCGACGACTGCACGACGTCGGGGTCGATCTCGTAGTAGCTCGGCGACATGTCCCCTCCTCCAGGCGCGTCGGGTCCGGGACCCGACCAGTGCTCAAAGGCTAGGACGCGAGAGGGTCATCGTCGGGTCCGGTGACCCGATCGGGACGTAGTGTGCTGGCCGGGCAACGGCGCAACGAGGTCCGGAAGCACAGGCCGCGGCTCGAAGAAGGGAGGACCGGTCGATGGGTCTGTTCACGCACTACGAGGCGAACCCGGACGTAGTTCGGGCCACAGCCACCGACGTACTCAGCGGAGCGACGAGGGTGTCCGAGCTGAGGGTCTCGGTCGACCAGCGTCATGACGTCGCGGTCTCGGCGACCAGTGGTGTGCTGACCGCGCCGCTGGTCTCCTCGGTGCGGCCGTTCGACGGCTACGCCGACCAGACGGCGCAGTGCGCCACGATCGCCGGCGGCGCCCTCAACCTGTTCGCCAAGGCCATCGACACCTACAACGCGGGGATCGACGATCTCAACGCCCGCTACGCCGCGGCGGCCGCCAACGGGTTCAACGTCGACCAGGACCAGTTCTACAACCACGGCACGCTGACCCAGCAGCAACGGGAGACCGCCTACCACCACGCCGTGTCAGCGGCACAGTCGAGCCTCAAGTCCTCGCTAGCCGCGGAGGAGGCCAAGCTCCGGGAGACCCTGGACGGCGAGGCCGATGTGGTCGTCGGGGTGCTCGACAAGGGCCCCTCCAAGGAGGCGGCCCTGGTTCTCGCCATGAACGCGGAGCTGCCCGGGCAGGCGCGGGTCACGTTCCCCGACGTCGTCGACGGGTTCAAGATGGCCTTCGACCCTACGGCCGGCGCTTACAGTCTGGTCACGTTGTCGAAGTACCCGGTCGACCTCGCCAAGACCCAGCTCGCCCTCGAGCGCGCATCGCTGGCGTTGCTGCAGGGCAAGAACCTCGCCGACGCGCAGACCAACGCGGTGCTGCGGCTGGTCGGCGCGGACGCCACCGACATCCGCGTGCTGAACCAGTACTTCGCCGGCGAGGAGTCCCTCAACACGCTCCGCGACGGTTACAACACCGCACGGGCGGCCCGGTCCAGCATGGGACTTCTCGACGCGGCAGCGGCGGGGTCGAAGCTCGCGAAGGGCGTGGCCGGCCTCGCCGTGCTCAGCGGCTTCTACGACATCGGCTGGAACCCCAACGGCGACACCGGGGTTCGGCGCGACATCCAGCTCACCGGTGACGCGGCCGGGATCATCGGCGGCGGCGGCGCTCTGCTCATGGCGGCCGGCCTGATCACCGCACCGATCGCGGCCCCGATCGTCATCGGAGCCACGATCATCGCCGGGGGGATCGCGTTGGGGACCCTGATCTACGACCACTGGGATGACATCAAGGCCGGCGTCTCGACCGCCTACAACTGGACCAAGGACCGGGTCAGTGCCGCGGTCGACGGCCTCGGGGACGCCGTGGACGCCACCGGTGACGCTCTGAAGACCGCGGGTGACTGGGTCGACGAGCAGGCGAAGAAGATCCCGGTGATCGGCGGTCTGTTCTAGTGACGGTCGGCGACCACGTCGTCACGCTCACCGATGAGGAGATCGTGGCCCTGGAGGGCACCGACTCCGTTGCACCGCGGTTCTGGTACGACGCCCAACCGCCGTCGGCACGGGAGACCGCCGTCGCGGTGGCCGCCCGCGGGCTGGTGGCGCGCGGCTGGGCGGTCGCCGACGCCACGGCCACCTCGATCGGCGAGCTCGAGCTCGAGCCGGTCGGAGCCTTGCTCGCCGTGCTGGCTCTGCGCCGCACCGCCCAGTGGATCGTCCTCGGCGAGCAGAAGCTGGAGTCGGAGACCCGGGCCCGCGTCTACTACCTCCAGCTCGACGGGACCGCCCTCGAGGAGGCGGTCAACTCTGGCGGCCTGCACCGGTTCACGGCGATGGCCAGGGCCACCGCCGTCACCGAGCTGGCCGCCTGGTGCGACCCGTTCGAGACCCCGGCTCCGCGGCAGCCGCGAGAGCAGGCCGTCGGCGCGCAGGAGATCGCAGACGTCGTCGGGGCTCTGGGAGAGCCGCGTGTCGTCACGGTGGTCGCGGCGGTCTCCGCCCGCGGTGGGCACAACGTGAAGCGCTATCTCAGCGTCTACGCAGGGGCCGAGCGGCTCGTGGTGGCCGCTCACGAGGGATCGGGCGTGCGCATGTGCGACGTCGGCCGACCCGAGCTGGTCGAACGCCTGGTGGGGATGGTCGAATGAAGCCATGAGCGGCGAGCGCGGCGAAGATCTGGGCTTGCTGCTCTACGCGGTCAGGCCGTTGCCGCGCACGCTGCCGATCGCGCTGGCGGTCGGTGTCGTGCTCCTGCTCGACGCCTTCATCTTCGTGACCAACGGGCATTCGCTGCTCCCGGTGGGATTCGGCACCATCGGAGCCCTGCTGGTGATCGGCCCGGCCGCGTTCTCCGGCTTTCTCGAGCTGCACCGGGTCTACGAGCACGCGGTCGTGGTCGGCCTGTCCTGGCCGCGCGGACGTCCGCCGTACGTCATCCCCCTGTCCACGATCCAGCCCGAGACGGTGACGGTGCACTACCGGGCCAACATGATCGCCCGTCGGCTCGGCACCGGCGGCAGCCCGACGATGCGGATGGCCATCTACTCAACCCGTGCGGTGAGCTTCGTCGGACGGTCCTGGGAGCTGGCGAACGCCGCGTTCGACGCCGACGACCCGTTGGCGGGCAGGACCAAGCGGCGGATGCTGGTGCTCCGCCAGTCGACGTTCGGGCGGGGACCGCTTCCGTCCGGCCCCACCTCCGTGTGGGCGCTCGGCGTCCGCGACCCCGCGCCTCTGCTGCGTGCCCTCGAGCAGGCGTTCGGCGCCGACGGCCGTCCGCAGCCCGGGCTGGCCGAGCGGGCAGCCAGCCACCCGGTGATCGAGCCCTCAGGCAAGCCGCGGTGAACTCCAGCCACGGTGCGGTCTGACCACCTCGTCATGGGCGAACGAGCCCAGCACGCCGCTCTTTAGACTGTGCACGTGAGCGCCGCGGTGGAGGTCCCTGCCGTCGAGATCAGGGACCTCGTGATGAGGTACGGCGACACGCTCGCCGTCGACCGGGTGTCTCTCGAGATCCGCAGCGGCGAGGTGACCGCGGTCCTCGGTCCGAACGGAGCCGGCAAGACCACCACGCTGGAGACCTGCGAGGGCTACCGGTCGCCCCAGTCGGGAACGGTCCGGGTGCTCGGGCTCGACCCGCGGCGCCAGCATCATGCTCTCTCCCCGCGGGTCGGCGTGATGCTCCAGCAGGGCGGCGCGTGGTCGGCCGCGAGGACCTCTGAGATGCTGCGCTACGTCGCGGCACTCCACGCCGACCCCCTCCCGGTGGACGCGCTCATCGAACGGCTGGGTCTCGGCGGCTGCGGCCGGACGCCGTACCGACGGCTGAGCGGCGGTCAGCAGCAGCGGCTCGGCATCGCCATGGCGGTGGTCGGACGACCGGAGCTGCTGTTCCTGGACGAGCCCACTGCGGGGCTCGACCCGCAGGCCAGGCACGCCACCTGGGAGCTGGTCGAGGAGCTGGCGCGCGACGGCGTCACGGTCGTGCTTACCACCCACTACATCGAGGAGGCGGAACGGCTGGCCGGCCAGGTGCATGTCCTCGACCGGGGCGTCGTCCTGGCCTCCGGCAGCCCCAGCCAGCTGACGTCCGCCGGGGCCGGCGAGGCCATCCGCTTCAACGGCCCGACCGGGCTGGACGTCGCGGCACTGACCGCGGCGCTGCCGCCGGGCAGCACCGTCACGGCCCAGCCTGGTGGCGCGTACTCGGTGGGCGGCGAGGTCTCGCCTCAGCTGCTCGCCGCCGTGACGTCCTGGTGTGCCGCGCAGGGACTGATGCCGGAGGGCCTCAGCGTCGGTCGTGCGACGCTGGAGGACGTGTTCCTGCAGCTGACCGGACGGGAGCTCCGAGCATGACGCCGCTGAGCTTCGTGCCCGCTCCCGGTCGCGCGCCGCTGGTCGCGATGGTGCGGGCGCACGCGGCGATGGAGACCCGGCTGCTCCTCCGCAACGGGGAGCAGCTGCTGCTCGCGCTGGTGATCCCGGTGCTGCTGCTCGTCGGCGGCGCCGAGGCCGGCAGCGTCGTCAACCTCGGAGCCGGCCGCCGGATCGACGTGCTCACGCCGGGCGTCCTAGCGCTGGCGATCATGTCGACGTCGTTCACCTCACTGGCGATCGCCACCGGCTTCGAGCGGCGGTACGGGGTCCTCAAGCGGCTCGGAGCCTCACCCCTCCCGCGCAGCGGGCTGCTGCTCGGGAAGATCGTGTCACTGCTCGTGGTCGAGGCGGCCCAGGTGCTGGTCATCGGCGGCATCGGACTGGCCCTTGGCTGGCACCCGCATCCCGGGGCTGTGGGCGCCGTGTGGGCGGTGCTCCTGCTGGCCGGGGGAACCGCGGCCTTCGCCTCGCTGGCGCTCCTGATGGCCGGCACGCTCCGCGCCGAGGCCACCCTCGCGGCAGCGAACCTGGTCTACATCCTGCTGCTGGTGGCCGGCGCCGTCGTGGTGCCGCTGTCGTCGTACCCCAGCGGCATCCGTGACGTGGTCACCTTGCTGCCGTCCGGCGCGCTGGCCGAAGGTCTGCGCCAGACGCTCGGCGGCGGCTCCTTGTCCACGAGCCACCTGGCGGTGCTCCTGGCCTGGGCCGCCGTCGGTGTGGCCGCCGGAATGCGGCTATTCCGATGGGAGTGACCGAGACGGTCGACTCGAGCCGGACCTCACGCCCGGCCGTGCCGGGTCGGCTTCGGGCCCTGCTGCGACCACCCACGCGCACCACGATGCGGCGGCTCGCCGGGGCCTCCCTGGTGGCGAACATCCTCCTCGTGGTCACCGGCGGCGCGGTCCGACTGACCGGGTCCGGGCTGGGCTGCCCGACCTGGCCGCGGTGCACCGACGGGTCGTTCGTGGCGCACGAGGCGCTGGGTGGGCACGGGTACATCGAGTTCGGCAACCGGCTGCTGACGTTCCTGCTCGTCGTCATCGCGATCACCACCTGGGTGGTGGCGATGCGGCTGCACCCGGCGCGGCGGTCGATCCGGTGGCTGGCCACCGGGCTGCTCCTCGGCATCCCGGTCCAGGCTGCGGTCGGCGGCGTTTCCGTGCTCACCGACCTCAACCCGTGGGTGGTCTCCTTCCACCTGCTCGCCTCGCTCGCGCTGGTCTCGACGGCGGTGGTGCTGCTGCGTCGGGTCGACGAGGAGGACCGCCCGGCCCGGCCGACCGTCCCGCGGCCCGTGGTACTGCTCACCCGGGCGCTCCTCGCGGTGACGGCCTTGGTGCTGTATGTCGGCACGGTCGTGACCGGCTCGGGGCCGCACGCCGGAGACCAGCACTCGCCGCGCAACGGGCTCACGTCCTCGACGGTCAGCCAACTGCACGCCGACCTCGTCTTCCTGCTGGTCGGCCTGACCGTCGGCGCCTGGTTGGCGCTGCGCGCCGCCGGGGCTCCCGAACGCGCCCAGCGGGCCGCCCGCCTACTGCTCGGGCTGGAGGTGGCCCAGGGCGCCATCGGTTTCCTCCAGTACGCCACCGACCTGCCGGTAATCCTGGTCGGCCTGCACATGCTCGGCGCGGCCCTGATCGCCGCGGCCGCGACCTGGCTCGCACTCGGCCTGCGCGACCGCGGTCGGCAGTGCTCCCCGCCCCCGTCAAACCGGGGCGGCGTGACAACCCCCGCGCCCACCCGGACGAGCCCGTCCTGACAGGCTGGGCCCATGGCTCCCACTGCCGGCTGGTACGACGACCCTCGCGACCCCAGCCGGCTGCGCTACTGGGACGGCGCGGCGTGGACCGAGCACGTCACGGCGCGTCAGCAGCCCCCGCCGCCGGCGGGTGCCATGCCGGTCTTCCCCGGCGCGGAGCAGGCGCAGCAGCAGGCCTGGCAGTACGGTCAGCCGACCCCGGCACCCCCCCAGGAACCGTGGCTCTCTCCGCCGCCAACCCACCCGCCGGGTGCCGTACTGACCCCTGACGGGGCACGGGTCACGAGCTGGGTCAAGCGCTTCGCGGCGCGTCTGCTGGACGGCATCTTCGTCTTCCTCGCCAGCCTGCCCCTCACCGGCTACTTCCTCTACCGCGCCATCCACGTGCTGGCGGACGAGATGGCTAAGGGCACCAACCGTCCGTTCTCCCCCAACGCGGACGTGGTCAAGTGGGAGCTGGTCGCCGTCGCGATCACCCTGGTGGTCGAGCTCGGCTACGAGTCCGTCAGCCTGCGTCGTTGGGGAGCCACCCCCGGCAAGCGGCTGCTCGGTATCAGCGTGCGCCGCTGGGAGCAGGGCGGCCGCCTGCCCTGGTCGACCATCGGGCGCCGGCTCATCCTCATCTACGGCCTGGGCATCGTGAGCCTGGTGCCGGTGGTGGGTCTGCTGGCGTCTCTCGCCGGGCTGCTCGATTACCTGTGGCCACTGTGGGACAAGCGCAACCAGGCCCTGCACGACAAACTCGCCGGCACCGTGGTCATCGAAGGTGCGCGTTCAGAAACGCCTTGATCCGGGCGAACGCCGCCGGAACCAGCTCCACCCCGTGGGCCGCGCCGGGCTCGACGTGCACCTCGGCCGCGGCGTCCTGCCGGGCGAACCCGCGGACCGCCTCGAAAGCCGCGGGATCCTGGCGCGCCGCCCACAGCTGGGTCGGGCTGGTCATCTCGGAGATGTCCAGCGGCTTGCCGGTCGGGTCGTCCCAGGCGCTGGGGGCCGACAGGCTGACCACCGCGTCGACCGGCGGCTGGGCCCGGGTGCCGGCGTCCAGGACGCCGTACCCGCCCTTTGACGCACCGACCAGCGCGACCGGCCCGCCACCGTGGGCCCTCACCCACCCGAGCGCGGCCAGTACGTCGTCGGCTACCTGGTGACCCTCCTGGTCGCTCGGGTAGCTCGACTCGACACCTGCTGCGTCGAAGGCGAGCGGTCGCAAGCCGTCCGCGGCCAGCCGCTTGGCAAGCGGCAGCATCTGACAGCTGTCGCCGCCGAGCTGGTGGGCGAGGACGACGTAGCGGTGCCCGGTGCCGAGGACGTAGCCCCCCAGCCCGCGCCCTGGTCCGAAATGCACCAGCTGCGCATGGTCAGCGGGTCGCAGGCAGGCGGCGCCGGGTTCTGCACGGCGCTCCGCGGGCGCGCCGGTGGATGGGTCGGGCGCCGGCGGGTGCGGGTGCGATGTGCCTGCCCGCGACTCCGGCGGCCGCCGGGGGGCACCGGATTCCCCGCCCCCACACCCGGTGCCCGCCGCGACCACACCGACGGCGACGATCGACACCACGGACGCACGGACGGCGGGGCGACGTGCGGAACGGCTCATGGCGGCCTTCGGGTCGGGAACGGTGATCGTCTGAGGTTAGGCAGCCGGGCGGCCTGAGAAAGACGTCACCGGCAAAGTGATACGAAATCGCAATACTTTCCCGTCCGCGTTCTGCTGGCCCCTCGACGGTCTCAGCGGGTGACCAGCGGATCGAGCGCCACGAAGAGGAAGAGCAGCGCCAGATAGGCGTTCGACCAGTGGAACATCCGCATCGCCTTCAGGGCCACGGGATCCTCGGTGTGCCTGGCCCGCCGGCTCAGCCGGTGTGCCTCGACCACGAAGGCGCAGCCCAGCAGCACGGCGGCAACCGGGTACAGCCAGCCGGTGTCGGCCACCGGCCAGAGGAACAGCGACGTGACCACCGTCAGCCAGGCGTAGGCGACGATCTGGCGGCCCACGACCGCCGCGGATGCTACCACCGGAAGCATCGGGACCCCGGCTACGGCGTAGTCGTCGCGGTAGCGGATGGCCAGCGACCAAAAGTGCGGCGGCGTCCAGAAGAACACCACGAGGAACAGCACGACGGGGGTCCAGGCCAGCGAGCCGGTCACGGCGGTCCACCCGATCAAGGCGGGGAAACAGCCCGCCGCCCCGCCCCAGACGATGTTCTGTGAGGTCCGGCGCTTGAGCAGCAGGGTGTAGCCGAGCACGTAGAACACGTTCGCCGCCAGCGCCAGGGCGGCGGACAGCCAGTTGACCGCGACGCCGAGCACCAGGGTGGCGGCGACGCCGAGGGCCAGCCCGAAGACGGTTGCCGCCGGCGTCGACACCTGGTGCCGGGGCAGCGGCCGGCGCCGGGTGCGCAGCATCTGCTCGTCGATGTCGCGGTCGAGCACGCAGTTCAGGGCGTTCGCACTTCCGGCGGCAAGCGTCCCCCCGGCGACCGTGACGGCGACGAGCCACCAGGGCGGCACCCCCCGCTCGGCCAGGAACATTACCGGCACGGTGGTAAGCAGTAGCAGCTCCACGATCCGCGGCTTGGTGAGTGCGACGTACGCAGCGAGCACGGCGGTCGGACCGAACCGAGCCGGCGCGTCCTGGGCCGACCGGTCGATCGGTGGAGCCAGGACTGACGGTTCCCGGGCGAACACGGGAGGTTGCGGGTCGACTGCCGTCACGGACACCTCGGGTAGACGTGGGGTGCCTGGGCAGACCGGCTGCGCACGGGCACGTCCTTCGCGGCCAGTCTAGTCCGGGCGGGCGTGCTCGCCTGCCGTGGGGCAGGACGCTCAAGCGCGCTGCGCCGACGCTGGCAGTAGGCTCGACCGAGGCGGGAACAGCAGCCACCGCCCGCCGAGCAAAGCCCCCGATCCCAGCCGAGCAGACTGAGGAAGGACCGCCTCCGTGACAAGCGCCTCCGCCAACCGCGGCCGCCAGCTGGACTGGTCCGAGGTCGACGACCGAGCGGTGGACACCGTCCGAGTGCTCGCGATGGACGCCGTCCAGAAGGTAGGGAACGGGCACCCCGGCACGGCGATGAGCCTGGCCCCGGCCGCCTACCTGCTGTTCCAGAAGGTGATGCGCCACAACCCCGCCGACCCGGACTGGCCGGGGCGCGACAGGTTCGTGCTGTCTTGCGGTCACTCCAGCCTCACCCTCTACATCCAGCTCTACTACGCCGGCTACGGCCTCGAGCTCGACGACCTGAAGGCGCTGCGGGTCTGGGGCAGCCTGACGCCGGGCCACCCCGAGCACGGACACACGTCCGGGGTGGAGACCACGACCGGACCGCTCGGACAGGGCGTCGGCAACGCCGTCGGTATGGCGATGGCGGCTCGTCGCGAGCGGGGGCTGTTCGACCCCGATCCCGCACCCGGTGAGAGCCTGTTCGACCACGACATCTTCGTCTTCGCCAGTGACGGTGACCTGGAGGAGGGCCTCAGCTCCGAGGCATCGTCGATCGCCGGCACCCAACAGCTCGGCAACCTGACGCTGCTGTACGACGACAACCGGATCTCGATCGAGGACAACACCTCGATCGCGTTCAACGAGGATGTCGCCAAGCGCTACCAGGCCTACGGCTGGCACGTGCAGACGGTCGACTGGACCAACGACGGCAAGAACTACCAGGAAAGCGTCCGGGACCTGTACAACGCCTACCGCAAGGCCAAGGCCGAGACCCGTCGCCCGAGCTTCATCCAGCTCCGCACCATCATCGGCTGGCCGGCGCCGAACCTTCAGAACAGCGGAAAGGCGCACGGCTCCGCACTCGGCGACGAGGAGGTGGCTGCGACCAAGGAGGTCCTCGGCTTCGACCCCGAGAAGACGTTCGACGTCAGCCACGAGGTCATCGCCCACACCCGCAAGGCCATCGACCGCGGCAAGGCCGCCCAGTCGCAGTGGCAGGAGGAGTTCGGCACCTGGGCCGCGAAGGCTGGGGATCGCAAGGCGCTGTTCGACCGGATGCGAACCCGCACCCTTCCCGAGGGCTGGACGGCCGCGCTCCCGACCTTCGAACCGACCGAGAAGGGCATCGCCACCAGGGCCGCGTCGGGCGACGTCCTGAGCGCCATAGCGCCGATGCTGCCCGAGCTCTGGGGCGGCTCGGCCGACCTCGCCAGCTCCAACAACACCACCCCCAAGGGCCAGCCGAGCTTCATCCCGCCGGAGCACTCCACCAAGGAGTTCAGCGGTGACTGGTACGGCCGGGTCCTGCACTTCGGCATCCGCGAGCACGCGATGGGGTCGCTGCTCAACGGCATCGCGCTGCACGGCGGAACCAGACCCTACGGCGGCACGTTCCTGATCTTCTCGGACTACATGCGTCCCGCCGTCCGGCTGGCGGCGCTGATGAAGCTGCCAGTGACCTACGTCTGGACGCACGACTCGATCGGGCTGGGAGAGGACGGCCCCACCCACCAGCCCATCGAGCAGCTGGCGGCCCTGCGCGCGATCCCCGGGCTGGACGTCGTACGACCCGCCGACGCCAACGAGACCGTGGCCGCGTGGCGTACCATCCTCGAGCACCCTGACCGGCCGGCCGGCCTGGCGCTCAGCCGACAGAACCTGCCGGTGTTCCCCCGCGGGACCGACGGCTACACCGACACCACCAACGTGTCCCGGGGTGCCTACGTCCTGCTCGACGTCGACGGCGGCGCCCCCGACGTCGTACTGATCGGCACCGGCTCCGAAGTGCAGATCGCCGTCGCGGCGCGGGAGCAGCTGGCCGCGAAGGACATCCGGGCACGCGTCGTGTCCATGCCGTGCCGTGAGTGGTTCGAGGAACAGGACAAGACGTACCGCGACACCGTGCTGCCGCCGACCGTCAAGGCCCGCGTCTCCGTCGAGGCAGCGGTCGCCATGGGCTGGCGCGACATCGTCGGCGACGCCGGCCGGATCGTCTCGATCGACCACTTCGGCGCCTCGGCCGACTACCAGCGCCTATACCTGGAGTTCGGCATGACCGCCGAGACCGTCACCCAGGCGGCCATCGACAGCATCGCCGCCGCCGACGCCAAGGGTTGAGCCGCAGCCATTGACGCACCGCGCACCAACCTGGCTCCGCCAAGGAAAGGACACCCGATGACCGACCGGTTACAAGAGCTCTCCGACCAGGGAGTGTCAATCTGGCTCGACGACATCTCCCGCCAGCGCCTCACCAGCGGCAACCTCGCCGAGCTCGTCGCGAAGCGGCACGTGGTCGGCGTGACGTCCAACCCCACGATCTTCGCCAAGGCAGTATCCGCCGCCGAGGACTACAACGAGCAGGTGAAAGACCTCGCCGTCCGCGGAGTCGACCTGGAGGAGGCGGTGCGGGCCATCACGACGTACGACGTCCGCTGGGCCTGCGACGTCCTGCGGGACGTCTACGACCGCACCGACGGCAAGGACGGCCGCGTCAGCATCGAGGTCGACCCCCGCCTCGCGCACCGGACCGTCGCCACCACCGCCGAGGCGCGAGCGCTGTGGTGGCTGGTCGACCGGCCGAACGTGATGATCAAGATCCCCGCCACCCGGGAGGGGCTGGCGTCGATCACCGATGCCACCGCGGAGGGGATCAGCGTCAACGTCACACTGATCTTCAGCCTCCAGCGCTACCGCGCGGTGATGGATGCCTACCTCTGCGGGCTCGAGCACGCGCAGGAAAACGGCATCGACCTGGCGTCGATCCGCTCTGTGGCGTCGTTCTTCGTCAGCCGGATCGACACCGAGGTCGACAAGCGTCTGGACGCGCTCGTCGACTCCGACGAGCACCGCGACGAGGCCAAGGCCCTGCGCAGCAAGGCCGCGGTGGCGAATGCCCGGCTTGCCTACCAGGCCTATCAGGGAGTTTTCTCCGGCGAGCGCTGGGCGAGCCTGGAGGAGGCGGGTGCCCACCGGCAGCGTCCGCTGTGGGCGTCCACCTCCGTCAAGGACCCCGACCTGCCGGACACCATGTACGTCGTGGAGCTGGTCGCGCCCGACACGGTCAACACCATGCCCGAGGCGACGATCGAGGCTACGGCCGACCATGCCGAGATCCGCGGCGACGCGGTGACCGTGGCCTACGAGGACGCGCAGGAGGTGCTGGACCGGATGGAGAAGCTCGGCATCGCTTACGACGACGTCGTCGAGGCCGTCGAGAACGATGGGGTGGACAAGTTCGAGAAGTCCTGGCAGGAGCTGCTCAACACCGTCCGCGCGGAGCTGAAGAAAGCAGACGCATGAAGATCGACCTCACGGTCTGCACGTCGGCGTCGTACGCCGAGGCGGTAGCCCCGCTTGCCTTCGAGCGGGTCGCCAGCCGGCTCGCGGCGAAGGACGCGACGCTCTGGGGGCCGGACGCCGAGTCGGAAGCCGCCATCCGGCTGTCCTGGGTCTCGCTCCCCACCGGCTCCCGACCCCTGCTTGCCGAGATAGACGCCCTGCGAGCCGACCTGTGGGCCGACGGGCTGGACCGGGTCGTCCTGTGCGGCATGGGCGGTTCCTCGCTGGCGCCCGAGGTCATCTCCCGCACGTACGACATCCCGCTGACCATCCTCGACTCGACCAACCCGAGCGTCATACACCGGGTCGTGAGCGGCGACCTGTCGCACACGGTCGTGGTGGTCTCCAGCAAGTCCGGCGGCACCCTCGAGACCGACAGCCAACGCCGGGCGTTGGCGGCCGCGTTCGAGGGGGCCGGCATTGACGCCCCCTCCCGGATGGTCGTCGTCACCGACCCGGGCTCCGACCTGGAGAATCTCGCCAAGACCGAGGGATACCGCAAGGTGTTCCTCGCCGACCCGCACGTCGGCGGCCGGTACAGCGCGCTCACCGCGTTCGGCCTGGTACCGACCGGCCTGGCGGGCGTCGACGTCTCCGACCTGCTCGACGAGGCCGAGGCCGTGATGGGCGAGCTGGCCTCCGACAGCCCCGACAACCCGGCGCTGGTGCTGGCGGCGGCCCTCTCCGCCAACCCCGGGCGGGACAAGGTCGCCATCGCCGACCTCGGCTCCGACATCCGCGGCTTCGCCGACTGGGCCGAGCAGCTGATCGCCGAGTCGACCGGCAAGCAGGGGTCGGGGGTGCTGCCGGTCGCCGTCGAGGGTCCGCAGTCCCCGGAGATGGGCCGACCCGCAGACGACGTGGTCGCCGCCGCGATCACCCCGCCCGAGCAGCCCGGACCGGAAGACCGCATCGGCGAGCCATGGGTCGCGGCGTCCGGCACCTTGGGCGCGCAGTTCCTGCTCTGGGAGACCGCCACGGCGATCGTCGGGCGCATCCTCGGCATCAACCCGTTCGACCAGCCCGACGTCGAGAGTGCGAAGAAGGCGGCCCGCGGCCTGCTAGACGCCCAGCCCGCCGACCAGCCCGCTGACGTCAGCGAGGACGGGATCGAGGCACGAGGCTCGGCCGGCCTGCTCGCGGGTGTGGGCTCGATCGCCGGTGCGGTCGAGGCGCTGCTCGGCCGGCTCGGCGACAACGACTACCTGGCGGTGATGGCCTATCTCGACCCGGAGCGCGACGCGTCGCTCCGGCAAGCCCGCGAGGCGCTGGCCCGCCGTACCGGACGACCCACGACCTTCGGCTGGGGTCCCCGCTTCCTGCACTCGACCGGCCAGTACCACAAGGGCGGACCGCCCCAGGGCGTCTTCCTGCAGGTCACCTCCGACGAGCCGCGAGACGTCGACATCCCGGGTCGCCCATTCACCTTCGGCACGCTGATCGCGGCGCAGGCCGCCGGCGACGCCACGGTGCTCGCCGACCACGACCGGCCGGTACTACGCCTGCACCTGAGCGACCCGTCCGCCGGGGTCCGGCGGCTGCTGGAGCTGCTCCGGTGAGCAACCCGCTGCGGGACGAGAACGACCGTCGGCTGCCCCGGATCGCCGGGCCGTGCGGGATGGTGATCTTCGGGGTCACCGGCGACCTTTCCACCAAGAAGGTCATGCCAGCCGTCTACGACCTGGCCAACCGTGGGTTGCTGCCTCCAGGCTTCGCCCTGGTCGGGTTCGCCCGGCGCGACTGGGTCCACCAGGACTTCGCCAAGATCGTCCACGACTCGGTCAAGGCCCACGCCCGGACGGACTTTCGCGAAGAAGTCTGGAACCAGCTCTCCAAGGGGTTCCGGTTCGTGCCCGGCGACTTCTCCGACGACATCGCGTTCGACCAGCTCCGCGAGACGATCGAGGAACTGGACCGGGAGCGCGGCACCGCCGGCAACCACGCCTTCTACCTGGCGATCCCGCCGAAGTTCTTCCCCGACGTGATCGGCCAGCTCAAGGAGCACGGGCTTGCCGACCAGGCGGGCGGCTCCTGGCGCCGGCTCGTCGTGGAGAAGCCGTTCGGCCACGACCTGGCCAGTGCGATGGAGCTGAACAGCGTCATCTCGAGCGTGTTCCCGCCGGAGTCGGTCTTCCGGATCGACCACTACCTCGGCAAGGAGACCGTACAGAACATGTTGGCGCTGCGCTTTGCCAACCAGTTCTTTGAGCCGGTGTGGAACTCCAACTACGTCGACCACGTGCAGATCACCATGGCCGAGGACATCGGGATCGGCTCTCGGGCCGGCTACTACGACGGCATCGGCGCGGCCCGTGACGTGATCCAGAACCACCTGATGCAGCTGATGGCGCTGATCGCGATGGAGGAACCGGTCTCGTTCGACGCCCAGAGCCTGCGGATCGAGAAGCAGAAGACGCTGCGCGCCGTACGACGCCCGCACCGTCTCGACCTGGCGACCAGCCGCGGCCAGTACGGGCCGGGCTGGGCGGGTGGGGTAAAGGTCGGAGGGTATCTGGAGGAGGCCGACATCCCGACGTCGTCGGCCACCGAGACCTTCGCCGCGATCAAGCTGGAGATCGACACCCGCCGCTGGGCGGGCGTGCCGTTCTACCTCCGTACCGGCAAGCGGCTCGGCCGACGGGTCACCGAGGTCGCCGTGGTGTTCAAGCGAGCGCCGCACCTGCCGTTCGACAAGACGGCGACCGAGGAGCTGGGCGAGAACTGCGTGGTGATCCGGGTGCAGCCGGACGAGGGTGTGACGGTGCGCTTCGGCGCTAAGGTGCCCGGCACCGCGATGGAGATCCGTGACGTCAACATGGACTTCGCCTACGGCGGTTCGTTCGTCGAGTCCAGCCCGGAGGCCTACGAACGGCTGATTCTTGACGTCCTCCTCGGCGACCCGCCGCTGTTCCCCCAGCTCGAGGAGGTCGAGCTGTCCTGGCGGGTGCTCGACCCGATCATCGAGTACTGGGCCGACCAGGGGAAGCCGGACACCTACGAGTCGGGCACCTGGGGCCCGGAGTCGGCCAACGACATGCTGGCGCGCGACGGGCGCGCCTGGCGTCGTCCCTGAGGAGGGCCATGACCATCGAGCTCACGGCGACGAACGCAAGCCAGATCGCCAGCGCACTGCTCCGCGAGCGCCGCAATGCGGGTTCCCCTTCGATGGGCATGGTGATGACGTTCGTCGTGGTGACCGACGAGGGCGACCACTACGACGCGTTCAAGGTGGCCCGGGCGGTGTCGCGTGAGCATCCCGCCCGCATCCTGGGCATCATCAGACGGTCGGCGCGCGGCAAGCCCAACCTGGACGCCGAGCTGACGATCGGCGGCTCCGGCGAGTCGGTCCTGCTCCGGATGAGCGGCGAGCTCACGAGGCACGCCGAGAGCGTGGTGCTGCCGCTGCTGCTGCCCGACTCCCCGGTGGTCGTCTGGTGGCCACGCCAGGCTCCGGCCGACCCGGCGGCCGACCCGCTCGGACACCTCGCCCAGCGCCGCATCACCGACGCCGCCGCGAGCGAACGCGGCAAGACGCAAGCCATCCTCACCCAGGCCAGGTCGTACTCCGACGGCAACACCGACCTTTCGTGGACCCGGCTGACGCCCTGGCGGGCCCTGCTCGCCGCGGCACTGGACCAGTACCCGGCCAAGGTGACGGGCGGCGTGGTCCACGCCGAGCGGACGAACCCGAGCGCCGACCTGCTGGTCGCCTGGCTGTCGGACCGCCTGCACGTGGAGATCACCCGGTCGGTGTCGAAGGGTCCCGGTATCACGGCGGTCGAGATGGACACCGGGGGCGGCCCGATCGAGATCTCCCGCCCCGATGGGTTGCTCGCCAAGTTCACCATCCCCAACGCGCCGAACCGCCCGGTGGCGCTGAAACGCCGCGACACCGCGGAACTGCTGGCCGAGGAGCTGCGCCGGCTCGACCCTGACGACGTCTATGCCGCGACCGTGCGGCGCCTGTGCCGGCTGGCGGATGCGCCGGCCACCAGGGCCGGTCAGGCGAAGGCCGCAGCCGCACCGAGCGCCGCCTCCACCACCACCGCTGCCACGCCTAGACGCACGTCGCCCGGCCGCCGTACCAGAGGTGGGGCGCAGACCAAGAAGGCTTCGCCGCGCAAGAAGGCCGCGAAGCGCAGCCGATGAGTACGCCGTCGGTCGCCGTGCGCCATAGCGCCGAAGCGCTCGCCGAGGCGGTCTCCGCCAGGCTCATCACCCGGCTCGTCGACATCCAGTCCTCCGGGCAGACGACGCGGATCGTGCTCACCGGCGGGTCGATCGCGGACCGGATCCATCGCGCGGTAGCCGCGTCCCCCGCTCGCGACGCCGTCGACTGGTCGATGGTTGAGGTCTGGTGGGGGGACGAGCGCTTCGTGGCCGCCGACGACCCCGAGCGCAACGACGTGCAGGCACGCGCCGCACTGCTCGACCACCTGCCGCTCGACCAACGGCGGGTGCACCCGATGCCGACCGCCGAGCGGGCCGGCGACGACCCGGACCTGGCGGCGCAGAGCTACGCCGACGAGCTCGCCGCGGCGAGCGGCCCGGGTGACCACGGCGGTGTTCCGACGTTCGACGTGCTGATGCTCGGCGTCGGCCCAGACGGTCACGTCGCGTCGCTGTTCCCGGGCCGGCCTGCTCTCTACGAGGAGCGGACCGTGGTCGGTGTCCGCGGGTCGCCGAAGCCACCCCCGGTGCGGATCTCGATGACCATGCCGACGCTGCAACGGGCACACGACGTGTGGTTCGTGGTGTCCGGCGAGGACAAGGCGCGTGCGGTCCACCTGGCCCTGGCGGGGGCGGGCGTCGTCCAGGTGCCGGCGGCCGGTCCCCGCGGCATCCAGACCACCCTCTGGATGCTGGACAAGGCGGCCGCGTCCCAGCTCCCACCCGAGCTCGCCCGCAGGTCCTCCCCCTAACCGACCATCCGTCACTGGTTACACACGATCCGTCACTGGTTACAGACCATCCGTCACTTTCGGCCTAAGGGTCCGGGAGGTCAGGTCATAGCCGATGAGCCGACCGGCCCCATCGAGCCCGTCACCGGTCGGTCCGTACCGCCCACGGGGCAGCACCAGTGGCGGATCGTCGGGCACAACGGGCGGATCGTCGGGCACAACGGGCGGATCGTCGTCAGAGGAGGCCGGCGTCGTGCATGCAGATGGCGATCTGGACCCGGTTGGTGGACTCGAGCTTGGCCAGCACCCGCGACACGTGGGCCTTGACGGTGGCGACGCTCATGTAGAGCTCCGCGGCCACCTCGGCGTTCGACTTGCCCTCGGCCACCGCCGTCGCGACCTCGCGCTCGCGGGCGGTCAGCGAGCCCACGAGACGGTTGGCCCGCTCGGCGGCCCGGGCCGGCTCGGTACCTGACTCGGTCGCACCGGTGAGCTGGCGGATCAGCGCCAGGGTCACGCTCGGCGACAGCATCGGGTCGCCGTCCGCCACCTTGCGCACCGCCTCCACGAGGTCCGCGGGCGGGGTGTCCTTGAGCATGAACCCGCTCGCCCCGGCGCCGAGGGCGCGCGCGACGTACTCGTCGGCGTCGAAGGTCGTCAGCACGATGACCTTCGGCGGGTCCGACCACGCGGTGAGGGCGGCCAGCGCCTCGAGCCCGTCCATGACCGGCATCCGGATGTCCAGCAGCACGACGTCGGGACGCTCCCGGGCGATCACCTCGAGTCCCTGCGAGCCGTCCCCGGCCTCCCCGACGATTCGTATGTCGGGTGCCCCGTGGAGCACCATCGACAGGGCCGCCCGCACCAGCGGGTCGTCGTCGACGACAACCACCCGGATCAGCGCCTTGTCGGTCCGGCCGGTCACGTCGGCCACGGTAGCCAGGCCCGCAGCACGAAGTCACCTGCGGGTGTGGTGCGGTGGTCGAGGCCGCCGCCGCTCAGCGCCGCCCGCTCCGCGAGGCCGATCAGCCCGAGGCCTGCGCCCGGTACGGCGGAGTCCGCGCCGCCGACCCGCAGCGGGTTGCTCACCGTGATGCGCAACGTCGCACCGGGCTCCCCCGCCAGCCCGACGTCCACCGTCGTGTCGGGGGCGTGCTTGCGGGCGTTGGTCAGGCTCTCCTGAACGATCCGGAAGGCGCTCCGACCGACCGACTCTGGCACCTGATCCAGCGGCACCGACGTGCGCAGCCGGATGTGGGCGCCGGCGCCGCGTTCGCCATCGATCAGTGTCCCGAGGTCGTTGAGCGTCGGCTGCGGCCGCTCCTGCTTCGGGGCACCGTCACTGTCCCGGAGCACCCCGAGGATCTCCCGGAGGTCTACCAGCGCCTGGTGGGCGTTCTGCTGGATCACGTCCGCGGCCTCCGTGGTCTCCCGTGGGGTGAGGTCGGTCCGATAGGCCAAGGCCCCAGCGTGCATCGCCACCAGGGAGATCCGATGCGCCAGTACGTCGTGCATCTCGCGAGCGATCCGGGAGCGCTCCGTGGCGCGGGCCTGGGCGACCCTCATGGCCTGCTCCCGCTCCGCTCGGTCCGCGCGGTCGCGAAGGGTCGCGAGCAGCTCTCGCCGGGCCCCGATGTACAGGCCGATCGCCACCGCGATCCCGGTGCCAAGCACGGTGAAGATGACGTCGACGTACCACGGCTCCTGGCGTTCGGGGGTGATGGACACGAAGGCCATCCCGCACACGATGTTGAGCAGCGACACGGGAATGATCTCTCGCCACCGACGCCGCGTCGCCATCGAGACGAACGCCAGGACAGCAGGTCCGGTGACCGCGGCCGAGAGAGCACCCAGTGCCGTCGTCAGCACCGCGACGCCGACCGGCCAGCGGCGGTGGAAGCGGTAGACGAGGAACCCCAAGAGACCCAGCCCGAGGTCAGCCCAGAACAACCACCTCACGTGTGACCACTCGGCGCCAACCTCGCTGGCCCAGGTGAGGGAGCCGATGACGAGCGCCGAGGCGTAGCGCCACGTCCACTGCCACCGGCTCAGCGGTGGGCAGGCGAGATCCGGGCCAGCGGGGTCCACCCATCGAGCCTAGGGTCCACCTCGGCCGCGGGCCACGGCCGAGAGTCGCGGTTGCCCCCGACCTTCGGCTACGCATGGTCGAGACTTATGCCCGATGTGTCCGCCCCCGCGATCGACCAGCATTGCCGGCATGATCATCGTCGACGAGCTCACCAAGAAGTACGGCGGCTTCACCGCCGTCGACCACGTGTCGTTCACCGTGGAGCCAGGGTCGGTCACCGGGTTCCTCGGCCCGAACGGCGCCGGCAAGTCAACGGCCATGCGGATGATGTGCGGGCTCACCCCGCCGACGGCCGGTGAGGCCACCATCTTGGGCCGACGCTACGCCGACATCCCCAACCCGGGCCGCCACGTCGGGGTCCTGCTCGACGCCTCCGCCCAGCACGCCGGACGGACCGGACGTGAGATTCTCACCCTCGGGGCCCTGGTGATGGACCTCGAGGAACGCCGGGTCGACCAGCTGCTCGAGGTCGTCGGGTTGACACCAGACGAGGCGAAGCGGCGGGTCGGCAACTACTCGCTCGGCATGCGCCAGCGCCTCGGGATCGCGCACGCACTGCTCGGCGACCCCTCGGTGCTGATCCTCGACGAGCCGGCCAACGGGCTCGACCCGGCCGGCATCCACTGGATGCGCGGCCTGCTGCGCGGCTTCGCCGAGCGCGGCGGCACGGTGTTCCTCTCCTCGCATCTGCTGCACGAGGTCGAGGTCATCGCGGACCAGCTCCTGGTGATCGGCCGCGGCCGGATCGTGGCCGAGGGCAGCAAGGACGCGCTGCTCTCCCAGTCCGGCATCCTGGTCCGCGCCGTCACTCCGACAGAACTGCGCGCCGCCCTGGTGTCAGCGGGTCTGACGTTCACCGACAACGGGAGCGACGCGCTGATCGTCGACGCAAGCGCCGAGCAGGTCAGCCGGGCCGCGCTGGCCGCGCAGGTGGTGCTCACCGAGCTCCGGCCGGCCGAAGGCGCCGGCCTGGAAGCAATGTTCCTCCAGCTCACCGCGGACGACACCCGACAGGAGACAGCGGCATGACCGCCACCACAGTTGAACGCAGCCAGCCCCTGGGCATCGAGACAACGCCCAGGGTCCCCCTCACGCGGCTCATTCGAGTCGAGCTTCGCAAGTCCATCGACACCCGAGCCGGCAAGTGGCTGCTGATCCTGATCGGGGCGATCACAGCGCTGGCCGTCGTCCTGGTCCTCTTCGTCGGCAACGAGTCCGACCTCACGTTCAACAACTTCCTCAGCGCCACCGGCGGACCGCAGGGCTACCTGCTGCCAGTCCTCGGCGTCCTCGCCATCACCAGCGAGTGGTCGCAGCGAACCGGCTTGGTGACGTTCACCCTGGAGCCCAGCCGGGGCCGAGTGGTCGGTGCCAAGTTCGCCGCGATGGTGCTGTTCGGCTTGGCGGCCGTCGCAGTCGCCTATGCGCTCGCGGTCGGTGGCAACCTGCTCGGTATCGGGCTGCAAGGTGGCGACGGGTCGTGGCACTACGCGGCGACCTGGGTGGGCGAGGTCGGCATCGGTCAGATCATCGGCATCATCGAGGGACTTGCCTTCGGCATGCTGCTGATGAACTCGGCAGCTGCCATCGTTGCCTACTTCGTGGCGCCTATCGCGTGGTCGGTGCTGTTCGGGCTCGTGAGTTGGCTCCACCCCGCGGCGCCGTGGGTCGACCTGAACACGGCGACGAGCCCGTTGTTCAACCATGAGATGACCGGTCAGGCCTGGCTGCAGCTGGCCGTGGCGACATGCATCTGGGTCGTGGCCCCGCTCACGGTTGGCCTCGTCCGACTGACGCGGAGCGAGGTCAAGTAGCCCGGCGGGTCAGTAGATGATCTCGCCGGACTTGCGCTTGGCGCGCAGCATCTGCAGGGCCTCGTCGAGGATCTCCTGGGCCTCCGCGTCGGAGCGCCGTTCCTTCACGTAGGCCAGGTGGGTCTTGTACGGCTCCGCCTTGGGCGGCGGTGGCGGGTTGTCACAGTCGCGGTTCGCCGGCAGCCCACAGCGGGGGCAGTCCCAGTTGTCCGGGATCGGCGCGTCGAGGGCGAACATCGGGGCGGTCTCGTGGCCGTGCGCGCAAAAGTACGCGATGCGCTGGCGCGGAGCGGCCTCCCCCCGCTCGGCCTCCCCCATCGGCCCGGCCCCCACCCTGCTCCCGCGGATCGCGCTTCCACCAGCCACCAAGACTCCTAGAGGGTGAACCGGGCACGTTTCTGGCACCCGGTGAGGGATTGGTACGTCGCTGAGAGAGCTCAGCCGTTCTTCAGCAGCAGACCAAGAGCGATGATGCACACGGCCCAGAGCACCGCAACCCCGACCGTGATGCGGTCGAGGTTCTTCTCCGCGACCGAGGATCCGCCGAGGCCACTGGAGACCCCGCCGCCGAACATGTCGGAAAGACCGCCCCCGCGGCCCTTGTGCAGCAAGATCATCAGGACCAGGAACGCGCTGCTCAGGACGAGCAGAATGTCAAAAGCTATGATCACAACGCAATATCCTACCTGTTCCCCCGGCCGCCGAATGACGATGGCCGAGAACGGGAAGCGGTCACAGGAGCGGCATGTCGTAGAACCGGCAGATGCCGCCGAACTCGTCGGCCTGCAGGCTGGCGCCGCCGACCAGACAGCCGTCGACATCCGGCCGGGACATGATCGCGGCCACGTTGGCAGCCTTGACCGAGCCCCCGTAGAGCACCCGGACGCTGTCTCCGGCGCCGGCGCCGTGGGTCTGCGCGACCATCCCCCGGATGGCGCCGCACACCTCCTGGGCGTCCTCTGGTGTCGCCACCTCGCCGGTCCCGATCGCCCAGACCGGTTCGTAGGCGATCACCAGGTCCGCGACCTCCTCGGCGTCGAACCCGGCCAGGGACCCGCTCACCTGGGCGAGGGTGTGGTCGACCTGGCCGCCTTCGCGACGCACCTCCAGCCCCTCGCCCACGCACACGATCGGGGTGATGTCGGCGGCGACCGCCCGACGCGCCTTGGCGTTGACCAGGGCGTCGTCCTCCTCGTGGAGCTGCCGGCGCTCGGAGTGCCCGACAATCACGTAGCGGCAGCCAAGCCGGGCCAGCATCGACGCGCTCACCTCACCGGTGTAGGCGCCCGACTCGTGCGCCGACACGTCCTGGGCGCCGTACCTCAGCGGCAGCTTGTCCCCGTCGACGAGCGTCTGCACGCTGCGGAGGTCGGTGAACGGTACGAGCAGGGCCACCTCGCTCCGGGTCGGGTCGTACTTCTTGTCCGCCAGGGTCCAGGCCAGCTTCTGCACCAAGACGACGGCCTCGTGGTGGTTGAGGTTCATCTTCCAGTTGCCCGCCATCAGCGGGAGCCGGTTCGACTTGGCCATCTCAGTCCTCCAACACGGCGAGGCCGGGCAGCGTCTTGCCCTCGAGGTACTCGAGGCTGGCACCCCCGCCGGTGGAGATGTGGCCGAACGAGTCACCGTCGAAGCCAAGCTTCCGCACGGCAGCCGCGGAATCCCCGCCGCCGACGACCGACAACCCGTCGATCATGGTGAGCGCGCCGGCGAGGACTCGGGTTCCGTCCGCGAAGGCCGGGATCTCGAAAACGCCCATCGGTCCGTTCCAGAAGACGGTTCGGGCGTCGGCTACGGCCGCCGCGAAGGCGGCGGCACTCTCGGGTCCGATGTCCAGCCCGAGCTGGTCCGGCGGGATCTCGTCGACCGGTACGACGGTCGGTTGCGCATCCTTCGACACCTCACGGGCCACCACGATATCGGTCGGGAGCATGATCTCGACGCCGGACTCCTCGGCCCGGACGAGGTAGGCCCGGACCGTGTCGAGCTGGTCCGCCTCGAGCAGGCTTCGACCGACCTCGTGCCCGAGCGCCGCCAGGAAGGAGAACACCATGCCGCCGCCGACGAGCAGCTTGTCGGCCTTGCCGAGCAGGTTGTCGATAACCCCGAGCTTGTCGGAGACCTTCGACCCGCCAAGCACCACGACGTAGGGCCGCTCCGGGTTCTCGGTGAGCCGGCGCAGGACCTGCACCTCGGCCAGCACCAACCCACCGGCGGCATGCGGTAGCCGTTGGGCCACGTCGTAGACGCTCGCCTGCTTGCGGTGTACGACGCCGAAGCCGTCGCTGACGAACGCGTCGCCCAGGACCGCCAGCTGGTCCGCGAACGCACCGCGCACCCCGTCCTCCTTGCTGGTCTCGCCCGCGTTGAAGCGCACGTTCTCCATCAGGGCGACGTCCCCGTCGGCCATCCCCGCAACGGTGGAGCGCGCCGACTCGCCTACGGTGTCGGTCGCGTGCGTGACCGGCCGGTCCAACAGCTCGGCGAGCCGCACCGCGACAGGGCCGAGCGAGTACGCCGGGTCCGGCTCGCCGTTGGGCCGGCCCAGGTGGGCCAGCACGACCACCCGCGCTCCGCGGCGACTCAGGTCGTCGAGGGTCGAGACGCTGGCCCGGACCCGCCCGTCGTCCCCGATCCTGCCCCCGTCGAACGGCACGTTGAGGTCCGACCGGACCAGCACCCGCTTGCCACCGAGGCCGCCCAGCTGCTCGTCGAGCTGGTCGACGGTCATCGCCACCTGGATACGCCTAGAGCGACGAGCCGATGTAGGCCACCAGGTCGACGAGGCGGTTCGAGTAGCCCCACTCGTTGTCGTACCACCCGACCACCTTGACCTGCGAGCCGTTCGCCATTGTCAGCCCGGAGTCCAAGGTGCACGACGCTGGTGATCCGACAATGTCCGAGGACACGATTAGGTCCTCGGTGTATTCGAGGTACTTCGAGAGCGGTCCCGACGCGGCGGCCGCCTGGTATGCCGCATTCACCTGATCCCTGGTCGCCTCCGTGGAGAGGGTGACCGTGAGGTCGGTGACGGAACCAGTCGGCACCGGTACGCGGAGCGCGAACCCGTCGAGCTTTCCCTTCAGCTCGGGAAGCACGAGCGAGATGGCGCGCGCGGCGCCGGTCGTCGTGGGGATGATGTTCTGGCCAGCAGCCCGCGCCCGGCGCAGGTCGATGGTGCCCTTGCGGGTCAGGGCGATCTGGTCGAGCAGCTGCTGTTCCGTGGTGTAGGCGTGCACCGTGGTCATGAGTCCCCGCTCGATACCAAACGAGTCCAACAGAACCTTCGCCATCGGACCAAGACAGTTCGTTGTGCACGAAGCGTTTGAGATGACGTGGTGTCGTTCCGGGTCGTAGCTGGCCTCGTTGATACCGAGCACGATGGTGATGTCCTCGTCGGTGGCCGGTGCGGAGATGATCACCTTCTTGGCGCCGGCGCTGATGTGCTTCCCGGCGTCGGCCGCCTTGTTGAAGATGCCGGTCGACTCGATCACGATGTCCGCCCCGAGATCACCCCAGGGAAGCGACCCGGGGTCGCGCTCGGACAGCGACGCGACCGACGTGCCGTCCACCACGAGAGCGTCGTCGTTGGCGTGGACCTCGCCGGGATACCGGCCGAGAATCGAGTCGTAGCGGAGGAAATGGGCGAGAATGTCGGTCGGCGCTACGTCGTTGACCCCCACGACTTGGACGTCGGCTCCGGACGCTTGCACGGCCCGGAAGAAGTTGCGGCCGATGCGGCCAAATCCATTGATGCCTACGCGGACGGTCACGCGACGATCTCCCTAAGACGAGGTTGCGGGCCTGTGGTCACCAGACGCGGCCACCGTGCGCCTGGAGCCTATCAACAGGCGACCGGCCGGTACGGGCCATGCTCAGCCACCAAGCGAGGCCAGGACGGCGAGCACCCGGCGATGGTCGTCGGTGGTCGATGGAAGGTCGAGCTTGCTCAGAATGCTCGCGAGGATGTGCTCAGCGGTCAGGGGGCGTCGCTGAGCATGTCGGGGGTGAGGGACGACTCGGTGTCGGGGACTCCGAGCTCCTCCGCTCTCTTGTCCGCCATCGCCAGCAACCGCCTGATCCGGCCGGCGATCGCATCCTTGGTGAGCGGCGGCTCGTGCAGCTGGCCGAGCTCCTCGAGACTGGCCTGCCGGTGCTTGACCCGGAGTTCGCCGGCCATCTTGAGGTGGTCGGGGACCTCGTCGGCGAGGATCTCCAGCGCACGCTCGACCCGGGCCCCAGCCGCCACCGCCGCCCGGGCGGACCGTCTGAGGTTGGCGTCGTCGAAGTTCGCCAGCCGGTTGGCGGTGGCCCTGACCTCGCGGCGCAGCCGGCGCTCCTCCCATGCCAGCAGCGACTCGTGGGCGCCGAGCTTGCTGAGCAGCGCACTGATCGCGTCGCCGTCACGGATCACCACCCGGTCGACCCCTCGCACCTCCCGCGCCTTGGCCTGGATGCCCATCCGTCGCGCCGCACCCACCAGGGCGAGCGCGGCCTCCGGGCCGGGGCAGGTGACCTCCAGTGCCGAGGAGCGGCCAGGCTCGGTCAGCGACCCGTGGGCGAGGAACGCGCCCCTCCAGGCCGCGACCGCGTCGCAGGTGGCGCCGCTGACGACCTGCGGCGGCAGCCCCTGCACCGGTCGTCCCCGGTTGTCGAGCAGCCCGGTCTGACGGGCCAGCGCCTCGCCGTCCTTGGCGACCCGGACGACGTACCGGGTGCCCTTGCGCAGTCCCCCGCTGCTGATCACGATGACTTCGCTGTGGTGACCGTAGATCTCCAGCAGGTCGCGCCTGATCCGCCGGGCCGCGGCCCCGGTGTCGAACTCGGCCTCGACCACGATCCGACCGGCCTGGATGTGCAGCCCCCCGGCGAAACGGAGCATGGCAGACACCTCTGACCTGCGGCAGCAGGACTTCTTGACCGAGGTGCTCGCGAGCTCCGCCTTCAGCTGTGCCGTCATCGCCATGAGCCCGATCCTGCCACGCTTGAGGCCCGGATGGCCTTGGTGCGAAAGAGATGCCACCAGACGGATGGGCTGGGAGCTCACGTCATGATCCCGGCATACGTGGCAGCGAGGCGCACCGGGTCATGGCGCGGGGTAGCGTCGTGCGCCGCGATATCGGCCACGACGAGGCGTCCCCCCAGAGCGTGCACGGTGTCCGCCAGCATCTGCGCGTCGACGACCTGGCCGGCGTCGGCGACGACGACGTCGATCTGCAGGTCGGGGGCATGGGCGGCCAGCACCTCCAGGTATGTATTCGAGTCGAAGCCATCGGTCTCCCCTGGTTGTGGAGCGACGTTCAACGTGACGCACCGCTTCGCCGGACTGTTGACGAGGGCGCCGAGCAGCTCCGGGACCAGCAGGTGCGGAAGCACACTGGTGTACCACGAGCCGGGGCCCAGCACCACCCAGTCGGCGGAGCCGATCGCCTCGAGGACCTCCGGGCAGGCCGGCGGGTCGGGCGGCACCAGCTCGACCGACTCCACCCAACCCAAGGTGGTGGCCACCTCGACCTGTCCGCGCACGGTCGTGACGTCGCTCGGGCGACCCGGGTCGGCGCCTCGGACCCGGGCGGAGATGTCGAGCGGTACGGCGGCCATCGGCAGCACTCTGCCCTCGGCACCGAGCAGCCGGGCGACCCAATCCAGACCCTGGACATGGCCACCGAGGAGCTCCCACAGCGCGACGATCAGCAGGTTGCCGACGGCATGGTCGTGCAGGTCACCTCCGCTCGCGAACCGATGCTGAAGCACGCTGGCCCAGGTGCGGCCCCACTCGTCGTCGCGGCACAACGCCGCGAGCGCCTGCCGCAGGTCCCCGGGAGGCAGGACCCCGAGCTCGGTGCGCAGCCGTCCCGACGACCCGCCGTTGTCGGCGACCGTCACGACGGCGGTGATCTCGGAGCAGAACGTGCGCAGCGCGGTCAGCGTCACCGCGAGGCCGTGCCCGCCACCCAGCGCGGCCACCGACAGGCTGCCGGCGACGTCCACCGTTGGAACGTCGCTGGCCTGCGAGGTCATTCGCGGCCCAGGTCGCGGTGGACCACGAGGGTCTCGACTCCCCGCTTGGTCAACCGCTCGCCCACGGCCTCGGCCATGACCACGCTGCGATGTTTGCCGCCGGTGCAACCGACCGCGAGGTTGATGTAGTGCTTGCGTTCCGCGAGGAACCCGGCGTAGATGGTCTCGAGCAACGCGTCCAGCCGGTCCAGGAACTCCCCCGCCGCCGGCCGCCCCAGGACGTTCTCGCGGACGTCGGTATCGAGGCCGTTCTGCGGACGGAGCTCGGGGTCCCAGTGCGGGTTGGGCAGGAAGCGCATGTCGACCACCATGTCCGCGTCGACCGGGATGCCGTACTTGAAGCCGAACGAGACCACGGTGGCCCGGAGGACAGGTCGACTCCCGACCGAGAGCATCCCGGCCACCTTGGTCGCCAGCTGGTGCACGTTCAGCGCGGACGTGTCGATCAGGACGTCGGCGGTGCCGCGGAGGTCCCGCACCAGGTCCCTCTCGCGGAGGATGCCGTCCAGCAGGCGTGCGCCTCCCTGCAGGGGGTGTGGGCGCCGCGCGGCCTCCTGGCGGCGGACGAGGACGTCGTTGGACGCCTCGAGGAAGAGCACCTGCGACCGGACACCCAGCCCATTCAACCGGTCGACCGCCGCCTGTAGGTCGTTGAAGAACCCGCGCGACCGGACGTCGACGACGACGGCGATCTGCGTCACCTCGTCGCGTTCGGCGCTGACCAGCCGGACCACGTCGGGAAGCAGCTGCGGCGGCAGGTTGTCGATCACGAAGCAACCCTGGTCCTCGAGCGCCTTGGCCGCGGTGCTGCGACCGGCTCCGGTCATGCCGGTGACGATGATGAGGTCGCCGGCCAGCTCAGCCATGCCCTGTCCTTCCGCGCGGTGATGACGACGGCACGAGCTCGGTGGGCTGCCCGACCTGGTCCGGGTCGTCCTCCATGATCTCACCGGTCGCGGTGTTGACCGCGGGCTGACCCACATTTCGCTGGGACGCGAGGGCGATCACGATCGCCTCCGCGGTCCGGGCGCCGAAACCGGGCAGCGCGGCGATCTCGTCCGGCGTCGCGGCCCGCAGCTTCTTGAGCGAGCCGAAGTGCCGCAGCAGCAGCTTGCGGCGCACCTCGCCGAGCCCGGGAACGTCGTCGAGGACGCTCTCGACCATGGACTTGGAGCGCCGGTTGCGGTGGTGGGTGATCGCGAACCGATGCGCCTCGTCGCGCACCCGCTGGAGCAGGTAGAGGCCCTCGCTGGTGCGAGCCATGATGACCGGGTCCGGCTCGCTCGGCCGCCAGACCTCCTCGAGCCGCTTGGCCAGACCCACGATCGGCACGTCGTCGATGCCCAGCTCGTCGAGGGCACGTTGGGCGGCCGCGACCTGCGGCGGTCCGCCGTCCACGACAACCAGTCCTGGGGCGTAAGCGAACTTGCGCGGCCGGCCGGTCTCCGGGTCGACAAGTGTCGGACCCTCGACCGTCGTGTCGACGCCGAGGTCGGGCTGGGCCGTCTCGGCCCGGTCGTCCAGCAGCCGCCGGAAGCGCCGGCTGATGGTCTCGTGCATGGCCGCCACGTCGTTCTGCCCGTCGACACCCTTGATCACGAAGCGCCGGTAGTCGCTCTTGCGCGGCAGCCCGTCCTCGAAGACCACCATCGACGCGACGACCTCGGTGCCTTGCAGGTTGGACACGTCGTAGCACTCGATCCGTAACGGCGCCTCGGGGAGCGCGAGGGCCCGCTGGATCTCCTCCAGGGCCCGGCTGCGGGTGGTGAGGTCGCTGGCCCGCCGGGTCTTGTGGATCGCCAGGGTCTGTCCGGCGTTCCGGGCCACCGTCTCCATCAGGCTGCGCTTGTCGCCGCGCTGGGGAACCCGGAGCGCGACCCTGCTCTCCCGCTTGTCACTCAGCCAGGTCGTCACCGCCGCCGCGTCGGCCGGCTGACGCGGCAGCAGGACCTCGCGCGGAATGGCGTCGCCGCTCTCGCCGTCGTACACCTGGATCAGGAACCGTCGCAGCAGTTCGGGCAGCTCCGCGTCGTCGACCCGGTCGGCGACCCAGCCGCGCTCACCGCGGATTCGTCCCCCGCGCACGTAGAACATCTGGACGGCGATCTCGAGCGGGTCCTCGGCGACGGCGATCACATCGGCGTCGGTGCCGTCCGCCAGCACCACAGCGTTCTTCTGCATCGCCTTGGTCAGGGCGCCGATGTCGTCGCGGAGCCGGGCGGCGAGCTCGAAATCGAGCCGGTCGGACGCCCCCTGCATCTGCCGCTCGAGACGTTTGACGTGCACCCCGGTCTGACCGGCGATGAACGAGCAGAAGTCCTCGGCGATGTCCCGGTGCTCCTCGGCGCTGACCCGCCCGACGCACGGAGCCGCGCACTTGCCGATGTAGCCGAGCAGGCACGGCCGGCCGATCTGGGAGCTCCGCTTGAACACCCCGGTCGAGCAGGAGCGCATCGGGAACACCCGCAGCAGGAGGTCGACCGTCTCCCGGATGGCCCAGGCGTGGGAGTACGGCCCGAAGTAGCGGACGCCCTTACGTTTCGGGCCGCGTCCCACCATCACCCGCGGGAACTCCTCGTTGAGCGTCACGGCCAGCCACGGGTAGGACTTGTCGTCGCGGTACTTGACGTTGAACCTGGGGTCGAACTCCTTGATCCACGAGTACTCCAGCTGGAGCGCCTCGACCTCGGTCTCGACCACGGTCCACTCGACCGATCCCGCGGTCGTGACCATGCGGGCCGTGCGCTCGTGCAGGTTCGACAGGTCCTGGAAGTACGACGAGATCCGGGAGCGCAGGCTCTTGGCCTTGCCGACGTAGATGACCCGGCCGCTGGGGTCGCGGAACCGGTAGACGCCCGCGGAGTCCGGGATCGACCCCGACGCGGGGCGGTACGTCGACGGGTCCGGCACGTTCCAACCCTAGCCAGCGCCGCGACAATGACCGGCGATGCACGGGGTCGCCGGGTGGTTCAGCGGTCGACGACCCGAACGGGAGCCAAGCGATCGAGCCCCGTGCCGTCGCCGAGCTCGCCAAGCCGGTTGTCCCCCCAGCACCACGCAGCGCCCGTCGTCCGCAGCGCACACGTGTGCTCTGCCCCGGCGCCAACCGACGCCCATCCGCGACGGCTGCCTACCTGGACCGGCGACAGCCGCTGCACCCCGGTCCCGTCACCGAGCTGACCGTAGTAGTTGTCCCCCCAGCACCAGAGGGTTCCGCCGGTGCGAAGGCCACAGGTGTGGGCGCCGCCGGCGTCGAGATTCGCCCAGTGGTCGCTGCTTGCCACTCGGGTCGGGACGTCTCGCTCGGAGGTGGTGCCGTCGCCGAGCTGCCCACAGTGTCGGCGGACAGCCCGCGCCGTCGACGCGTGGAACAATGTTGGCAACCATCTACTGGGAGAAAGGGCGCGAGGATGACGCCGAGCCGCGACCTGTACGGCCACGCGTTGTCCACGTCCGCAACGGCCGCAGCAGCCTACAACCAGGGTGTCAGCGCGCTCCTGCGCGTCCAGGAGGGTGGCCTGCTCGGGATCTCCGAGTCGATCAGCCACGACCCCACCTTCGCGCTGGGCCACGCGGGGCTGGCCCTGCTCGGTCACGAGTACGGCGCCGCGGTCGACGTAGAGGGCCGGCTGGCCGCCGCCCGACTGCACGCCCGACGTGGCTCCGACCGCGAGCGCAGCCATGTCCACGCGGTGGTCTCCCACCTCGCCGGTGACTCGCGCCCGCTGGTCGCCCACCTCGAGGCCTACCCGCGCGACGCGCTGCTGCTCTCGGTCGCCGTACCGACGATCGCCTTCGCCGGCGTGACATCGGTGCCCGAGGAGTCGTGGGACATCGTCGAGCGGGCCCGACCCGCCTACGGGGACGACTGGTGGTACTGCGGTCTGCTGGCGTTCATGCGTCAGGAGCAGTGCCGCTGGGACGAGGCGATGTCCCTCGCCTGCAGGTCGCTGGACGAGGAGCCGACCGCGGGGCACTCGGTGCATGCGCGAACCCACGTGCATTACGAGACCGGCGACCATCTGGCCGGCCGGGACTGGATCGACGGCTGGATCCATGGTTATGGCCGGACCGCGGACAACCTGGCCCACTACTCCTGGCACGCGGCCCTGCACGAGCTCTCGATGGGCGACTTCGCAGCGGTGCGCAACCGCTATGCCGACCAGCTGGCCCCCCCGACGGTGGTTGGCTGCCGGGCCCTGGTCGACTCCTGCTCGCTGCTGTGGCGGTGGGCGATCACCCCCGGGGCAAGCGACGTGCCCGAGGTCGACGGCGTTCTCGACACGATCGACGAGCACCTGCTGGACACGCCGCCCACCCCGTTCATGGCGATGCACTCGGCCGTGACCCTCTGCGCGCTCGGTGAGGGAGTCCGACTGGCCCGGCTGGACCGCTGGTCGGGCAGTCAGCCGGACCCGACGTACGGCGAGGTCGTCTCTCCCCTGTGCTCGGCGCTGCAGGCGTTTGCCGACGGCGACGCCAGCACCGCGGCCGACCGGCTGACCCTGATGATCGCTACGGTCCGCCGGCTGGGCGGAAGTGACGCGCAGCGCGAGGTCGTGGAAGACACGCTGATTGCGGCGCTGCTCGCGGCAGGTCGCTACGCGGAGGCGCTGCCGGTCATCGACCGGCGACTCGACCGCCGGAACTGTCCCCGCGACGAGGCGTTCCGCGCGGTGGCTGAGGCCTCGTAACGCGCCGCCCACTCGGTGACGACGTCCGCAACGAGAACACCGTCATGGTCAGCGGTCAACTCGAGCCGGCCGCCGACCATCTGCTGGACGGGCATCCCTCCGACGCCGGATGAGGCCCGGGGTGCGACGTCGGGCGCGAGCAGCGCGGGGGCCGATGACCGCAAATCGCACGGTCACCTGGTCGGACGTCAACCCGGCTCGCTCCTACACCTGAAGTGCCGTGAGCTCGTCGATGAAGACGCCGTAGGTTTGCCAGCGGCCTTCTGCTGGCGGCGCCCTTCACGGATGGAAGCTGCCATCTCAGTCAGGGGTCAGGCCGGCACGATGTTGCCGCCGTCATCCTTGACCGGCTTCTTGGGCAGCGGGGCCGGCGCGGGACCGCCCCGGACGCTGCCGTCCTTGATGGAGTACTTGCTTCCGTGACACGGGCAGTTGATGGTGCCGCCGCTGATCGAGGAGACCGTGCATCCCTGATGGGTGCAGATCGCCGAGAAGCCCTCGAAGGTGCCCTTCGTTGGCTGGGTGATGACAATCTCCTGGTCTGGCAGGATCACTCCTCCGCCCACCTCGACGTCGGAGGCCTTGGCGAGCACGTCGCCGCCACCGCCCCCGCCGGCCGAAGTCGTGGTCTGTCCGCCTCCGGACGGCGTCGTGGTCTGTCCGCCGCCGGACGGCGTCGTGGTGTCCGCGCCGCCGGGAGCGCTCCTGGTGGGGCCGCCGCCGCTGGGTGGTGTGGATGAGTCCTTCGACCCGCAGGCCACCAGGAGGGGAACGGCGGCGCCAGCGACGGCGAGCCCCTTCAGCATCGTCCGACGGCCCAGCGCGGCGGCGCCTTCTGGGCCGACGGACTCTGCCTGCTGTGGATCGCTGGTGGTCGTGTGCTGGTCGGCCATCGTGTGCTCCTCGGTATCGGGCGTGGTAGCGCGAGCCTAGGTCGCGATGCTGAGTGCCCCTTGCGTGTCTTCAGGAAGACACGGACTCACCGCCGGAAGAGTTCGATCAACTGGCTCGGCGCCGGGCTGCGACCTTCGCCACGGCCCTCTTGGCGGCGGCCGGCTTCTTGGCCACGCTCCGCTTTGCTGCCGCCTCCTTCGCCGCGGCGACCTTCGCCGCAGACTTCTCGGCCCTGGCCTGCTGCGCCGCGGCCTTCTTCGCAACCTTCTTCGCCGTCGCGGTCAGCGGACGCTGCGGTTGCGTCGGCGCGGGTCGACGGTGCCAGTCCACCGCGACCTCCCGACCTCGCAGGATCGGCGCGAGGAACTGGCCCGTGTAGCTCGCGTCGACCAGCACGATGTCCTCGGGGGTGCCTTCGGCGACCACCAGCCCGCCCTTGTTCCCTCCCTCGGGGCCGAGGTCGATCAGCCAGTCAGCCGTCTTGATGACGTCCAGGTTGTGCTCGATGACCAGCACCGTGTTGCCCTGGTCGACAAGGCGCTGGAGCACGCCGAGCAGCTTGCGGATGTCCTCGAAGTGCAGGCCGGTGGTCGGCTCGTCGAGCACGTAGACGGTGCGCCCGGTCGACCTCTTCTGCAGCTCGGAGGCCAGCTTGACCCGCTGCGCCTCGCCGCCGGACAGAGTCGGGGCCGGTTGGCCCAGCCGGACGTACCCGAGCCCGACGTCGCAGAGCGTGCGTAGGTGGCGCGAGATCGCGGGGATCGCCTCGAAGAAGTCGACGGCCTCCTCAATCGGCATGTCGAGCACCTCGGCGATCGTCTTGCCCTTGAAGTGGACCTCGAGGGTCTCCCGGTTGTACCGCGCGCCGTGACACACCTCGCACGGCACGTAGACGTCGGGGAGGAAGTTCATCTCGATCTTGATCGTGCCGTCGCCGGCACACGCCTCGCAGCGGCCGCCCTTCACGTTGAACGAGAACCGGCCCTGCAGGTAGCCACGGACCTTCGCCTCGGGTGTCTGCGCGAACAGCTTGCGGACATGGTCGAAGACTCCGGTGTACGTCGCGGGGTTGGACCGCGGCGTGCGGCCGATCGGCGACTGGTCGACGTGGATCACCTTGTCGACGTGCTCGATGCCGGTGATGTCACGGTGCCGGCCAGGCACCTCGCGGGAGTTGTATATCCGCTTGGCGAGCGCCGAGTACAGGATCGCGTTGACCAGCGTCGACTTGCCCGACCCGGAGACCCCGGTGATCGCCACGAAGCAGCCCAGCGGGAACCCGACCGTGACGTCCTGGAGGTTGTGCTCGGTGGCGCTGTGGACGACAAGCTCGCGGCCGGGCGTCGGCGGACGTCGCACTGCCGGGAACGGGATCTCGAGGCGCCCGGACAGGTAGGCGCCGGTCAGCGAGTCGGGATGTTCGAGCAGCTCCTTGACCGGTCCGGAGACCACGACCTGACCGCCGTGCTCTCCCGCGCCCGGTCCGATGTCAACGGCCCAGTCGGCGGTCCGGATGGTGTCCTCGTCATGCTCGACGACGATCAGGGTGTTGCCCAGGTCCTTCAACCGCACCAGCGTCTCGATCAGCCGGTGGTTGTCGCGCTGGTGCAGCCCGATCGACGGCTCGTCGAGCACGTAGAGCACGCCGACCAGGCCGGCGCCGATCTGAGTGGCCAGCCGGATGCGTTGGGCCTCGCCGCCGGACAACGACCCGGTGGGCCGGTTGAGGGTCAGGTAGTCGAGGCCGACGTCGAGCAGGAAGCGCAGCCGCTCGTTGATCTCCTTGAGGACCCGCTCGGCGATCTGCCGCTCGCGCTCCGAGAGCCCGAGCTCGCTGTTGAGGAAGCCGGCTGCCTCGTCGACGGGCAGCGAGCACACCTCGGCGATGTTCTTGTCGCCGATCGTCACCGCGAGCGAGATGGGCTTGAGCCGCGCCCCGTCGCAGGCCAGGCACGGAACCTCACGCATGAAGCCCTCGAACCGCTCCCGGCTGGTGTCGCTCTCGGCGTCACCGTGCCGGCGCTCGATGTACGGCAGCACCCCTTCGTACTGCGCGTAGTAGGAGCGTTCGCGCCCGTACCGGTTCTTGTAGCGCACGTGCAGCTTGCCGGGGCGACCGTGCAGGACCGCCTCGCGGGCCTTGGCCGGCAGCAGCTGCCAGGGGGTGTCGGTCGAGAAGCCCATGTCCTCGGCGAGCGCGTCGAGCAACCGGATGAAGTAGTCGGCGACGTGGGCAGAAGCCCAGGGCGAGATGGCGCCCGCGGACAACGACTTCCCCGGATCGGGCACGATCAGCTCGGGGTCGACGATCATCCGGGTGCCCAGCCCGTGGCACTCGGTGCACGCCCCAAAGGGTGAGTTGAACGAGAACGATCGAGGCTCCAGCTCCTCGAACGACAGGTCGTCGTACATGCAGGCGAGATGCTCGGAGAAGACGCGCTCGCGATGGGCATCGTCGACCGACAGGTCGACGAAGTCGAGGGTGACCAGGCCGCCGGAGAGCCCCAGTGCCGTCTCCACCGAGTCGGTAAGCCGTCGTTTCGCCGAGTGCTTCACCGACAGCCGGTCGACCACCACCTCGATGGTGTGCTTCTTCTGCTTGTCGAGCTTGGGGATCTCGGTCAGCGGGTGCGTCTCGCCGTCGGTGCGGGCCCGGGAGAAGCCCTGGGCCTGCAGCTGGCGGTAGAGGTCGACGTACTCGCCCTTGCGTCCACGGACGACCGGCGCGAGCACCTGGAAGCGGGCACCCTCCTCCAGCTCGAGCACCCGGTCGACGATCTGCTGCGGGGTCTGCCGGGCGATCGGCCGGCCACAGACCGGGCAGTGGGGCCGGCCGGCCCGGGCGTAGAGCAGCCGGAGATAGTCGTAGACCTCGGTGATCGTCCCGACGGTCGACCGCGGGTTCTTCGAGGTCGACTTCTGGTCGATCGAGACCGCCGGGGAGAGTCCCTCGATGAAGTCGACGTCGGGCTTGTCCATCTGGCCGAGGAACTGCCGGGCGTACGCGGAAAGCGACTCGACGTAGCGCCGCTGGCCCTCGGCGAAGATCGTGTCGAAGGCGAGGCTGGACTTACCCGACCCGGAGAGCCCGGTGAAGACGATCATGGCGTCCCGCGGCAGATCCAGCGAGATGTCCTTGAGGTTGTGCTCGCGGGCGCCGCGGATCAGCAGCTTGTCGGTCACCGGCCGTCCTCGATCCCCAGCGTTTGCCCTTGGCGAGCCCTCGTCGTACCACGCACCATCGTCACCCGCGCCATGATGGCACGACCCGCCGACAGAGTCGGTCGCTCCAGCTCTGGTGGTCGGGGCTCCCGCGGTTCGAACATACGTTCGCGATCCTACCGAACGGTTCCCGTTCCGGCTGAACCGCCATGTGGCGTGTCTCCGGCAGGGCAGGGGCTCGCCTGAAAGCAGCGTCGCCGGGTAGGTTCTGCTCATGAACCGTGAGGTCTCGGCGGCCGTCGGCGCGATGACCGCGTCAACCCAGACGCTGCAACGGAGCATCGCCGACCTCACCGACGAACGAGCCCGGCAACCGTCACTGCTGCCCGGCTGGACGCGGGGTCACGTGCTCACCCATGTGGCACGCAACGCCGACGCGCTGGGTCACCTGGTCGGCTGGGCGCGGACCGGCGTGGAGACCCCGATGTATGCGAGCCGGGAGCAACGCAACGCCGACATCGAGGCCGGCTCCGGCCGTCCGGCCGTGGACCTGATCCAGGACGTGAAGGACTCCCACGACCGGTTGTTGGCGGCCATGGCCGAGGTCGGCGACGAGGGATGGAAGCGGGAGATCAGGTGGGGCAAGGACGGTCGCCGATCGCCGGCCGGCCTGGTTCCTAAGCTCCGACGGGTGGAGGTCGAGGTGCATCACGTGGACGTCGACCTCGACTACACGCTGGCGCATCTTCCCGCCGACTTCGTGCTGTCGATGCTGGCGCGCAGCGCGAAGGACCTCTCGGAACGGGAGGACCTCGGTGGCTTCGTGCTGGTCGGCAATGACAACGAGGGCCGATGGGTGGTTGGCGACGGCGGACCGGAGATCACCGGCACTCCCCCGTCACTCCTAGGGTGGATTCTCGGTCGTACCGACGGGATCGGGCTGCACAGCGACTCCCCGCTTCCCGAGCTCGGCCCATGGCGTTGACCTCACCACCCAGATGACCTCGCTGCCGCGATGACTTCGCAGCCCATCACCCGCCACCTTCTGCGGGCCAAGGACGTCGCCGACGCTCGCTTCGCGGAGCCGTTGACGGTAGCCGACCTCGCCGCGGCGGCTCGCTTGTCGCCCGCGCACTTCAGCCGGGAGTTCCGCCGCGCCTTCGGGGAGAGCCCGCACGCCTACCTGCTGACGCGTCGGCTGGAGCGGGCCGCGGCGATGCTGCGCCTGACGGACCGCTCAGTCGCGGACATCTGCACTGCGGTCGGCCTCTCCAGCCTCGGCTCGTTCACCACGACGTTCACCCGGGTGTACGGCGAGCCGCCCGCCGCCTACCGGGCCGGCTTGCCGCCGGCGTCGGCGTACGCCATCGTCCCGGCCTGCATCGTGCGCGCCTACGGGCGTCCACACAACCGCAGGTTTCGAGAAGACGCCGAGCGGAGCTGGGAAACTTCCGTTGGCTGACGGTGGGGCCGGTGGGCCAGGACGATTTCGCGATCGTGCTGATGGCCATCCCCGGGCCGCCCGTGTTCGACGCCGAGACCGCCGAGCAGATCCGGACCTTGCTCGCCAAGGGTGGGACCAGCACCGTCTTCCTAGTCACCGATGACTGCCGGAAATCCTACGAGGACCTCCTCTCACGCGGGGTCGAGTTCCAGGAGACGCCGGAGGAACGCCCATACGGGATCGACGCCGGCTTCCGCGACCCCTCCGGCAACAACTTCCGCCTCACGCAGGTGAAGGACCTGAGTTGAGCTCAGCCGAACTCGACTCCTTGCGCGAACGGAAGGTCGGTCGAGTAGTTGAGCGTGTTCGTTGCTCGGCGCATGTATGCCTTCCAGGCGTCGGAGCCGGACTCCCGGCCGCCGCCGGTCTCCTTCTCGCCGCCGAAGGCACCACCGATCTCCGCGCCGGAGGGGCCGAGGTTGACGTTAGCGATGCCGCAGTCGGATCCGGTGGCCGACAGGAACCGCTCCGCCTCACGGAAGTCGGAGGTGAAGATCGACGACGAGAGACCCTGTGACACGTCATTGTGCAGCGCGATCGCCTCATCGAGTTCGTCGTAGCACAGCACGTAGAGCAGCGGGGCGAACGTCTCCGTGCGCACGATGTCGGTCTGGGCCGGCATCGTGACGATCGCCGGCTGGACGTAGCAGCCTCCAGCGCCGACCGCGACGCGGTCCCCACCCGTGACGAGGGTGCCACCGTCGTCCAAGGCACGCCCGACCGCTGCGTCGAAAGCCTTACCCGCCGTCTCGTCGATCAGCGGACCGACCAGCGTCGTGGTCTCCAGCGGCGAACCGATGGGCAAGGACTCGTAGGCAGCGCGAAGCCGCTCCACCAGGTCGTCGCGTATCGAGGAGTGCACGATCACCCGACGTAGTGAGGTGCATCGCTGGCCGGCGGTCCCGGCAGCGGAGAAGACGATGCCTCGGACGGCGAGGTCGAGGTCGGCCGACGGGGCAACGATCGCGGCGTTGTTGCCGCCGAGCTCCAGCAGGACCCGGCCCAAGCGAGCGGCCACCCGCGGTCCCACCGTCTTGCCCATGCGGGTCGAGCCGGTCGCCGAGACCAGCGCCACCCGCGGGTCGTCCACGAGCGCCTCGCCGACGGAGGCGTCGCCGAGCAGCAGCGACGACACGTGCTCCGGCGCGCCGACCCGCTGGGCCGCTTCGGCCAGCAGGGTCTGGCAGGCCAGCCCCGTCAGTGATGTCTTCTCCGACGGTTTCCAGATCACCGCACCCCCACAGACCAAGGCGAGTGCAGCGTTCCACGACCAGACGGCGACGGGGAAGTTGAACGCCGAGATGACGCCCACCACGCCAAGGGGATGCCACTGCTCCATCATCCGGTGCCCGGGCCGCTCACTGGCGATGGTCAGCCCGAACAGCTGCCGCGACTGACCGACGGCGAGGTCGCAGATGTCGATCATCTCCTGGACCTCCCCGAGACCCTCGGACAGGATCTTCCCGGCCTCGATCGAGACCAGCGCTCCGAGGTCCTCCTGGTGGCGGCGCAGGAGCTCGCCCAGTCCGCGGACCAGCTCCCCGCGCGCCGGTGCCGGAACCGTGCGCCATGTCTCGAACGCCTGTTGTGCTTGACCAATGACCGCCGCGACCTCCTCGACAGTGTGCGCTCGGAGCCGTCCGATCTCGCTTCCGTCGATCGGTGACCGGGCGACCAACCTGCCATCAGGGTCGAACGGGTCGGGCACGCCCAGCCGGTCCAGGATCTTCTGGGTCCTGCCCGGGACGTCCGTCATCGTCCCTGCACTGGCGGGGCGGAAACCATCGACGTACGGACCTGTTCGACCTGCACCGGTTCCTCCTGCATCGTTTCCTCCTGCAGCGGGCAATCCTCCATGGTTTCACGCGTCACCAGTGACCACGCCTGCCGGACGATGTCGTCCTCCGACAACAGCACGACTCCGGCTGCGGGGCCGAGCGGCACAAAGCTGTCCTGGCTCGTCACGCGTCGTGCTGAACCCTTGTAGGCAGCGTCGACCAGGGCCGCGAGCACGCCCTCCGCCACGCCGCCACTGGCCCGGGTCTCGTCCACGACGAGGAGACGGGGAAACCGTCGCGCGTGCTGCAGCAGGTCGTCGTACGGCAGGGGAGCGAGCCACCGCAGGTCGAGCACCGTACAGGCGACGCCCTTGCGCTGAAGCCGATGCGCCGCCCGCATCGACATGCGGAACCCGTTGCCGAACGTGACCAGCAGCAGGTCCTCCCCGGTGCCGTGGACGGCAACCTTGCCGAAGACCTCGGAGTCGTTGCTGGACGGGGGGCGGTACGGCGCCAGCCAGCCGGCGTCTCCGTCGAACAGGTCCCGCTCGTGGTACAGGGCGATCGGCTCCAGGAACACACAGACCCGGCCCTCTTCCACCGCCAGGCCGACGCAGGTGCGAAGCAGGCCCGGCGCCTCCCGGGGGTGTGACGGGACTGCCATCACCAGGCCAGGGATGTCCCGCAGCACCGCGACCGAGTTGTCATTGTGGAAGTGCCCGCCGAAGCCCTTCTGGTACCCGAGGCCGGCCACCCGGACCACCATGCCGTTGCGGTACTGGCCGTTGGAGAAGAACGCCAGGGAGGCGCCCTCGCCGCGGATCTGGTCCTCGGCGTTGTGGAGGTACGCGAGATACTGCATCTCGGGGATCGGCAGCAGGCCGGCGAGCGCGGCGCCTAGCCCGGTGCCGAGGATGGTCTGTTCGTCAAGCAGCGTGTCGAACACCCGTAGCCCGCCGAACCGCTTCCGGAGGCCGCGGGTTACGCCGTAAACCCCGCCCTTCACCGCCACGTCCTGCCCGAACACCATCGCCTGTGGCCAGGTCGTCAGGACGTCGACCAGGGTCGCGTTGATCGACCCCGCGAGGGTGACCGCGGCATCCGCGTCCTCGTTGCCGTTGGAGCTGGTCCGGCAGGCCGCGGCCCGCACCGCTTCCGGACGCCGCTCGGTCAGCGGCGCCATCACCTCCGCCGCAGTTGCCAGCCGGGGCGCTCCCACCAGCCGTTGGGCCTCGGCCATCACCATTCGGCGCGTCCGTTCGTAGCGGTCCACCACGTCTGCGGGTTCTAGGGCGCCCAGCCCCACCAGGGTGGCCGCTGCGGCCAGCAAGGGGTCGCGCTCGTAGTCCTTCAGGATCTCGGCACGCGACCGGTATCCCAGCTCGGCGTCCGACCCGGCGTGCCCCATCAGACGCACCGTATTCAGGTGCAGGATCACCGGCCGGCGCGTCTCCCGCACGGTGCGCACCGCCTCGTCGGTGCGCAGCAGCACCTCGGCGGGCCGGAACCCGTCCGCCGTCAGGTAGCCGACACCCGGCCAGTGCGCCAGCGCCCGTCGTACCCATCCGGCTGGCGAGGGCGTGCTGATTCCGAAGCCGTTGTCCTCGCAGACGAGCAGCAACGGGACCGGCAGACGGCGGGAAGCGCAATAGGCCGTGGCGTTCAACGCGCCTACCGTCGTCGAGTGGTTGACCGATGCGTCTCCGAAGCTCGCCACGACAACCGCGTCCGGCGGCCAGTGGCTGCGAAGGGCAGGGGCACCCGCCCGGCCCATCGCGAAGGCGAGTCCCAACGCGCGCGGCAGATGGGACCCGATGGTGGAGGTTTGGGGAATCACCGAAAGGCCGTGGTTGCCGAAGACTTTGTGACGACCGCCGGAGATCGGATCGCTCCTGGCCGCCGCTGCGCCGCTGAGGACGTCGGTGACCGGCGTCGACCCTGGCACCTGCTGGGCGCGCGCGACATAGAAGCCCCCGGAACGGTAGTGCAGGAGCGCCGGGTCCGTGGGTCGGAGCGCGAGCGCCACGGCCGCGTTGCTCTCGTGTCCCGACGACCCGATGGTGTAGAACCCCTCGCCCTTGTCCTGCAGCCAGCGGGCCGCCAGGTCGAGATGCCTGCTCTGGAGCTGAGCGTCGAAGCAAGCCAGCAGACGATCGAGATCGACAGACCCGCCCAACGGGTCCTGGCCGGATGCGAGGTCCGCTCTCCCGCCGGCTAAGACCCAGGCGGAGACACGCCGGATGAAGTGGTCGTCGATCGACTCGATCATGGGTCGGCCTCTCGATCGCTCGCCGCAGGTCGCACGAGCCCGGCGGCGCGACTTGGACCTACCATATGTCCATGAGTGGAGCGAGACGATGAGCTACTGGGGCAAGGTCAAACCGGGCACGCCGGCGGTGCGGGAGCTGCCCGAGCTGATCATCACCAAGGCGTCCGTCGGGCCGATGGACAACAATGCCTACCTGCTGCGCTGTCGTCGTACCGACGAGCAGGTGCTGATCGACGCGGCCGCGGAGCCCGACACGCTGATACGGCTCATCGGGCCGGACGGGCTGACCCGGGTGATCACGACTCATCAGCACGCCGACCACTGGCAGGCGCTCGGCGAGGTGATTCAGGCGACCGGCGCCGAGACCATCGCCGGAGCGGACGACGCAGTCGGGATCCCCGCGAAGACCGACCGCCCCGTGGAGGACGGTGACACGATCTCCGTCGGCTCGTGCACGCTGCGGGTCATCCATCTCGTCGGGCACACGCCGGGTTCGATCGCCTTGCTGTACGACGACCCCGAGGGCACGCCGCACATCTTCACTGGTGACAGCCTCTTCCCGGGAGGAGTCGGCAAGACCGGCTCCCCCGAGAGCTTCAGCTCGCTGATCGACGACGTCAGGACCAAGGTCTTCGACAAGCTACCCGACGAGACGTGGGTCTACCCCGGCCACGGCAAGGACACCACTCTGGGCGCGGAGCGTCCGCATTTGGGTGAGTGGCGCGCTCGCGGCTGGTGAGATACGCGCTCCCCAATGATCCACAAGTGTGGCGGGCAGCCAGGAAACTGTCGGCAGTGTGATCTAGATTCGAACTCATGACCTATGTCGCTTAGCGTGGATATCAGATAGCGTGGAATCCATGGAAGTTCCCACCTGTCCGATGCCAGAGCATGCGAAGTCGTTGGTAGTGCGGGCCGGTTGGTACGGGCGCGCCGGCCAGCGCCGACAGCGATGGA
>JBBSGI010000017.1:0-45706 GCA_038254365.1 Propionibacteriales bacterium | reverse complement strand
TCTACGCCGCACACGACCCGGCCGACGCCCGCCGCCGGCTCACCGACTTCTACCTGCACTGCGCGTTCAGCGAGGAACCCGAACTCCAGCGCCTCGCCCGCACCATCTCCCAGTGGGAGGTGGAGATCCTGGCCTACTTCACCACCGGCCGCGCCTCCAACGGACGCACCGAGGCGACCAACCTCCTGGTGAAAAGGACCAAGCGGACCGGCTTCGGATTCCGCTCCTTCCGCAACTACCGGCTCCGCCTCCTGCTCAGCTGCGGAGTCACCTGGCAGACTCACCAAACGACCCCGATCAGAGGCCGGCTACCACGCTTGGCTGCGTAGAGCCGGAGAACGTCACCTGTTGCTACGCAGTGCAGGACAAGGTGTGGGTCGACGACCCCGATGGCCGCCGTGGGAGATCTACACGGTCCTCGGCGACAGCGACACCCCTAACGGCGACCTCCGGACCGTCGATACCCGCGGCCCCGGGGCATGCAGCACCTCGACCCACCCGGCCGACCAGGAGCCAGTCCGGACGGTCGGCGGCTGCTGCTGAGCCCGTCCCGGGTCGTCACCGCCATACCTTCGCAGCATCTCGGGAATCAGGGTTCGTGTGCCTCGGTGTCTCGAGTTCATGGCCCTCGGTGATCCGAGTTGTGGATGCTCGACATCACTTCGATGTGGGATCTCACTGTGGGTGAACCGCCGAGACACAGTGTGGCCCGGCGGCTGCTGACATCGTGGGTCTCGCATTCCGCTCAGGTCGGCGAGGACCAGTATCTCGGCGACTCCGGCTGCCTGCGCCTCCGGCATCCCAACGGTGATCGGCCCGCATCGGTGGCCCTCATCCGCTGCCTCCCTGCGTTTCCGCGAGCGGCCCCGGCCCGGCCGCCTCCTGCACGCGCGACCCTGCGCTGAGGACTTCGAGCACGCCCAGACCGTCAGCGTCGATCTCGACGAGCGTGGGCTCGGCGTAACGCAACTGCAGACGGAAGTAACTGGTGATCGGCGCGCCGAGAACGTGACAGAGCAGGGACTGGACCACCCAACCATGGCTGACTACGACCACCGTCCCCCCGAGGTGAGCGCGCACGATGCGCAGGAACGGATCGATGATTCGCTCGTAGACCTCGAGCACACTCTCGCCATTGGGAAAGCCAAGCTCGGCCGGATGGTGAAACTCGTCAGAGGGAAACCGCTCGTTGAACGCCACCTCCAGCCACGGAACGAAAAGCTCCTGCTCCGCATGCACTCGGTCCAAGGTCATTCCCTCGAAGTCGCCGAGAGATACTTCGATCAGCTCAGGGACGACGATGGGTTCCAAACCCTGGGCATCGGCCACGAACTTGGCCGTCTCGCGGGCGCGGTTGAGATCCGACGTGTACACGGCATCAAGGCGGACCGGCGCCAGGATCGTGGCGAGTCGTTCCGCCTGCCGACGTCCGTCGGCGGTCAGCCCGATCGGGTGGTGGCTGTACACCGGCTCCCCGCTCTCGACGACCATCGACTGGCCGTGCCGGGCCACGAAGACGCGGCAGGTGCTGCGCAGGTCCGCCAGAGCCGCACTCCCCGTCGGGGAGTCGGGGGGCGGAGATGTCTCTCGCTCGCGCAGCGGAAGGCGGCCGCCGACCAGCCCCGCAAAGCCGACGTCGCCGTTCATGGTCCGCAGGACACCGCGGCCGTCGGTACCGATCTCAGCGAGCGTCAGGGACGCATGCAATCCCGCGAACGTCCAGTACTGCGAGACATCAGCCCCGACGATGTGGCTGAGGAGAGCCTGAAGCACGTAGGCGTGGCTGCACAGGGCGATCGTCCGCCCCTGGTAGTTGCGGACGATGTCGAGGAAGACGGGAAGAACCCGGCTGAGCGCACCGGCGACCGACTCGCCTCCCGGCCACGGCAGATCGGCCGGGACATGAAACGCCGGACCGGGGTGACGGCCCTCGAAGTAGATCTCGAGCCACGGTAGAAAGCGGTGATCGACCTGCCGGAGCCGCGGCAGCGTCATCCCCTCGAAGTCGCCGATGTCCACCTCGCGTAGGCGAGCGTCGAGGACGAGCGGGATGCCGCGCGGCGTAGCGATGGCTTCGGCGGTCTCGCGGGCCCGGCGCAGATCTGACGTGAAGACAGCATCAAGGTGGACGGACTGCAATGCGGTCGCAAGTTCCGCGGCGCAGCGACGGCCGGCCGGCGTCAGTGCGGCCTCGGAGTAGTTCCAGACCTGTCCCTGCTCGTCGGGCATCTGCGCTTGCCCGTGGCGAAGCAGGAAGACACGGCAAGGCGCCGTCTTGGTCACTGGCCTTCCCGAAGATCGAACCCGTCCGTCATCGCTCCTCCGCTCTCCGTCTCCCGTCTTTGACGGGACCGTCGGAGACTGCCGCCATAGCCACGACACGCTTCGGTGGCGATGACACCCCCCGGCGGCACGGGCAGCCCGGCGGCGGTCATCCGAGCGAGCCCCGCTCCCTTCCCGCCGAAAAGTCCCGGCTGGGAGGCGTCAGCGTCCTCGATGCGGCACACGAACGGCAGGTCGGCCGAGACACTCCCGGCCGAACGCGGAGTCACTCCGTCCGCTCCTTCCCAAGGATCATGAGGAGATCCTCGTGGAACTCGAACCAGATGTTGTGCAAAGAATCAACGGTCGGAGTGCAGACGAAGTCAGGATTCCCTTGGTCGACTGTGGTCACACCTCGTTCGAACCGGCGAATATAGCCGGCGTACCGTGGTACCAGCTGCGTCATCCCGCCGATCAACTTGACGAGCCGCTCAACCGTCGCAATGACGCGCCCTTCGACTCTGGGATCGCCTCCGGTTTGCTGCCAGTCGGTGACAACTTTGATGAATTGAGTGTTGATGGCCTCGAACCGCGCATACCATCGCAGCACCTCGTCCCGTTGGGAAAGGTCCGAATAGGTTTCGCGATAGTAGCCCTGCACCTCGGCCATTCCTTCGGGCTGGATGAGAAGCTCGTCGCCCATATCGAGCACCCAACCTCGTTCTGCGAAGCCGCTCACCATTGCCCGTACTTGGTCGGCAGGCACGCCCGAAATTTCAGCCAAGTCTCCGGCTGAAGCCATCTTCTTGAGATATAACGCGTTCAACACGAAGAATGCTTGTTCATCCAGCATGGTCACCTCGCAACACTTTGTCCGACGCGTAAGGGCGGCGCCCGACATCACCCCAGCCGCTTTGTCTCCGCAATCACTTGTCCCATTCCGTCCGAGGGCTAGCTGCTGCCCGGGGTGGGGGCTACCCCAGGCAACACTCAGCACTTTGCTCCATTGCAATTCCTACCCGAGGACCGACCCATCCCCCAGGACCGACCCATCCCCCAGGACCGACCCATCCGCTTTCTGCCCCGCGCCAGCCTCCGTCTCTACGTAAACGCGCCCTAGCTTGCCCTCACAGTTGAGCAGCAGGCGTGTGCCATCGGGGATGGAGTCCATCCCTTCCAGCTGGAGCGTCATGACGATGGCGATACCAAAGTTCCGCCCCACGATTCCCAGATGAGACTCCGGCGTCCCGGCAAAGGTGACGATGCCGGCCGGCTTCTTGTAAAGAAGCGGGGCCACAAAGGTGGTGGTGCCGCCAGGCGTGACCACCACGGTCTCTTTGATCTTCTGCGGGTCGGACATCAGTTTTATCATTTCCTGTGGTGTTTTGACGTTCATGGCAATACCAGCACGCTTCCCCACGGGCACCACACCGTAGCCGTGGCCGATATACCTGTACCCCTCGATCTCGTACCCTTCGGTTTCGTCAGCCATGTGTTGTCCTCGTCTTCCTTTCTATCTCTCCATCCCCTATCTCCATCTCCGCTAAGCCGCTCTCCTCTGGCGGGAGGAAGAGCCACGGTATGGTCGGCTCCTGAGGCGGGTACAGAAAAATGACCTCCTTCAGACGCAGCGGAAAATCATCTTTTCTTAAGGTCGTCCACTCCCAGTCATCCCACTTGATCGTGGCGGGCTCCAGGCGAAGCTTGTCGATGTCCAGTACTTCCAGCTCCTCGGCGGAGTACCAGGGCGGGAACTTACCCTTGTAGTAGTCCACGTAGCACAGGAACTCGTCATTCTTCGACTCTATGCACACGATCACACACTGGCCATAGAAGCCGGCGTTGGCCCTGATGAAGTACTTGGTCTCCTTGTTGAGCCACTCCTCGAACTCTTCCGACGTCTTGAGGTTCAGGTCAACCCCCCACTCCTCGTGGGACCATTTGAACCTCTTCTCGCTCTCTTCTTTGACTCTTAGCCCAGCCATTGTCTCTCGCTTTCTTCCTCGACTGTCAGCCCAGCCATTTGTCGACCCATTCCGTTCAGCCATTTCCTGGCCTTTGCATCTACCGGACGACCTCGTAACGACCGTCCTTGGTCCCCCGGCAGCGGAACCCAGGCATCTGCAGAGGAGGAGCCCCCAGACCAGCCGTTGCGTTCCGTTGGACTTCCCCGGCCTTGGTGTAGCCCTTGAGCAAGTATTCCATGCTCTTCAGGTCCATATCCCAGAACCCCATCGCGGCCGCCTCCGCCTCGAGGTCATGGGCGCGGACATAGGGAAGCGATGCGGCCACGTAGACCCAGTTACCCTCGAGTATCTTGTCGAACTTGGGCTTCATGGCCAGGTAGCGGTACATCCGCTCCACTGCCGCCTCCAGCTTCTCGATGTGGATCGGCAGGTCGCTCAGCGGTATCCTGGTTGTCGTGCCATTGGGATAGTCCTCGTCTCTCATGTACACAGCGACCTCCAGCAACGCCTGATCCTCGTAGTCAGGGGGGTCGCAGAAGAGGGTGCCGGTGTTGTAGATGGAGAACATCTTCATCTTGCCGCTCTTGCGGTCTCGCATCATCTTCTTCTTGTCGTAGGTCAAGACCAGGCTGTAGGAGAACGGCAGGTCCCCGACCACGAAGGTCCATGGGAACGACTTCTCGTTCACGAAGCAGTCCCTGACCAAGACCAGCCTGTCGCCCACCTCATAGGGGCCGGTGTCGCCCAGGCCCAGCCGGCAGTCATAGTGGTCCAGGAAGCCCATGAGCTGGACCAAGGAGTTGAACTGGCCCACTGTGGCCCGCAGCTCTGGGTCGTCGAGAGGTTCCACCTGCTCCACCACGTTCTCCACCACGTCCTGGTCGAGCACTTGCAGGGCATACCCCACGTCCATGACCGCCGGCTTCCCTTCCCGCATGTAGCCCTCGAACACGGTCTTCCAGAAGCTGTAGATTATCCTGAGGTTGTCGATGTAGTCATTGGGTCCAATAAGGCCACCATCGATGAGAAACAACCTGCCGAACAAGGCGATCCCACAGCCCCACTGAATGTTGCACGGGGTAATGGTCTTGATCCCGAACTCTCGGTGGCCTGAGCTGCAGGTTGCTCTTATTCCCTCCATCCCCACCTTCTCCCCTAGCCAGAGGTACAGCCATGGGTGCTGCAGGAAGGTGGTCTGGAAGGACAGCATCTCGTACTCCGCCCTCGGTATCAGTGGGTTGTCGCCCTCCGTGCCCCTCCTCGCCAGCAGGTCAGCCACATACCAAGAATTGTGCTTTGCCCACTTGACAGTCTCTTCAGTGGACATCAGTTCAAGCTTGTTCATCTCAGACATTCCTCCTCAGGAAAATCGTCTACTTCCAACCCGCGGGGAAGTGCGTATGCGCCCGGCGCGAGAAACCGTCAAGAGTTACATCGTCAAGAGTTGTGGATGAGCTTTTCGGGCGCAACCTCCTTCCGGGCGGCAAGGTGGGGTTGAGCCTGATGCTCTATGTGAACACCTCCTCATCGCCCAACAGGCCGAGCCACCGCGCTGGCGCGGGGGAAAGCTCAAGCCGTCGAGCGACGAGATCTTGTACGGATTGACGCCGGTGGCGTCCCGCCTCTCACGGTAGAACCCGGCCTTCTCGTAGCAGTCACCGAGCTGAGCCTTGAGCTGGCCGACAATGAGCCGAGTCCAATCGGCCGGATCCATTGTCTCAACCGTTTGGTTCCAAGAGGGGCTGTCGCCCGGAGGAGCCGAGTCGCTGCGCGACGGCGGAGGCCGCTCGTCAGACGGTGTGAAGGTCAAGACGCCCCCTCCGGTCGGTCATTGGTCAGACCAAATTATGGTGCAATCTTGCACAGGCGTCCCGTGATGTCAACTGACCCGGTCAGACCCGCGCTCCGCGCGTCGAGAGGAAGCCACCGAACGTGACCGGGTACCAGAGCAGTACGAGGATCACCCAGTCCATCCAGACCAGCGGGGTCCCGCCGTCGTTGTCCTTGATGGCAGCGAAACGGAGCACCTTGGTGGCCACGACGTTCGGACCACGTAGGTGCCCGTCGCCCGCCTCCAGCGGACCCAACCACGCTGCTGAGGTGCTTCAGCCGGTTCGCTGACGCGGAGCTAGAGGACGCCGCCGCCGCCGACCGGGGCGTTGACCCACACCGCTGCGTCCCGAGTGGCGGGGGTGGAGCCGCTCCAGCCGACGGCGACCACCACGTCGCCGAGCTGGGCCAGGGCGACCATGCGCTGGGCATGGTCGCCGCCGTAGACGTCCTCGGCGTGGGGGGTGCGCACCCACACCGATCCGTCCAGGCTGGCCAGGCGGCACCGTCGTCGCCCGGCCCGAGGTTCGTGTGCCCGACGGCGGCCACGATCGGCTCGCTGTCGGTCGGGGCGGTGACGATCACGTCGAGCAGGGCCTGGTCGGCGACGCCCAGCGCGCCGTCGTCGATGGCGACGGCCGACCACGTCCCCCCGTCGCCGGTGGTCCATGCGCTGGCGTCGATCTGCCCGGCATCGCCAGGACGCGAACCCACGGCCACCGCCCCGGTCGTCGTCGCGACGACGGCCTCGGCGCGACCAGTCCCCAGGTCGTGGCGCTCCCACGTCACCCCGTCGAGCGACGACTACGTTGCGGCCCCGTCCCCGCTCCGGCCCACCGCCACCAGGAGCGGACCCACGATGACGACGTCGGTCACGGCTTGTACGCCAGTCCCGCCCAGGTCACCTCCGAGGAGCACCCTCGCCCAGGTGAGGCCGCCGTCGGTCTATCGCCACACGGCGGCGTCGCCATCGCCGCTGCCGGCGTCGGAACCAACCGCCACCAGGTCCCGTCACCCGCCTCGCTCACGGCCGACGCGACCTGGTCACCCGTCCCACCGAAGACCGCCTCGTCCGCCGTCACCCGGTTCCACGCCGCCCCGTCGGACGACCTCCAGATCGCCGCCGAGCTCGAGCCGCCGTCGGAGCCGACTGCGACCAGACCGGGGCCTCCCGCCGTCACGCCGAGCACCCGCTGGTCGCCGGGACCACCGAGGCCGGCGGACGCCTCGGTCCCTCGCTCCCACTCGATCCCGTCAGGCGAGCGCCACACCGCGCCGTCCACGTCTCCTCCGGGCTCATCGGGCCGGTGCGACGACCCGCCGGCGACGAGCTCGTCGCCGAAGGTGACGACGTCGTCCAGCCGCTGCTCGCCCGGGCCGGCAAGCGCCTCGTTCGGCGGCACCCGCTGCCACGCCAGCGCGGGCCCGGTGGCGGGCACGACCGGCTCGGCCTCGCCATCGACGAGGTTCCAGGCCACCGCCCGCTGCAGCCGCAGACCGGTCATTCCCAGGACCGTGAACATCGTGTGTAGCGGGTCATCGCCGGTGCGCACAGGAACGTTCGCAGCTGACCCGAGTCCCAATAGGCTTGCTTCTTCACTGAATACCTCCAGAGGAAGCCCGCACCAGCGCGGGCGAACCGCGAGATACGGGCTATGAAAGCCTCAGAAAACTGAGGCCATTGAGCGCTTGGTCAGGGACACGGAGGGCGCACGTCTTCCATTCGCTCAAGATCATTATCCCATACTTTTCGTTGTCCAACAAGGGATCCGACGCTGAGCTGTCTTCGTCCGGGAGCGACGCGCCTGCGAGCACCCGGACGAGCTCGTCAGGTGCGGGAGCCGGTGAGGACACCGACCGCGAACCGATGACCGGTCAGCGCTCTCCCGTGAGCGTGTCGATGAGGAGGCGAAGACCTCCGCCTCCTCCCTCCACGCGTCGTAACGGCCGGAGGGACCCATGTGGCCGGCCCCCATCTCCGTCTTCAGCAGCAGCGGGTTGGTGTCGGTCTTGGCGACGCGGAGGCGTGCCACCCACTTGGCCGGCTCCCAGTACGACACGCGCGGGTCGTTGAGCCCGGCCGTCACGAACATCGGCGGGGAGTCCTTCGCCTCGACGTTCTCGTACGGCGCGTAGCCCTTCATGTAGGCGTAGATCTCGGGTGACTCGACCGGGTTCCCCCACTCCTCCCACTCGAGCACGGTCAGGGGCAGCGACGGGTCGAGGATCGTGTTGAGGCAGTCGACGAACGGCACCTGGGCCACGACGGCGCCGAAGACGTCGGGTCGGAGGTTCGTGACCGCCCCCATGAGGAGGCCACCCGCGCTCCCGCCCCGGATGCCGAGGCGGCGAGGCCGCGTCCACCCCTCGTCGACGAGGTGCTCGGCGCAGGCGATGAAGTCCGTGAACGTGTTGCGCTTCTGCAGGTACTTGCCGTCGGTGTACCAGCGCCGGCCCATCTCGCCACCACCCCTGATGTGGGCGATGGCGAACAGGAAGCCACGGTCGAGCAGGCTGAGCCGCAGCGACGAGAAGCCGGGGTCCATGCTCGCCTCGTAGGACCCGTATCCGTAGAGGAGCGTCGGGTTGTCGCCGTCGCGCTCGAGGCCCTTCCGGTACACGATCGACATCGGCACCCGGGTGCCGTCCCCGGCAGTCGCCCACAGCCGCTCGGTCACGTAGGCGGCCGGGTCGTAGCCGCCGAGCACGGGTTGCTGCTTCAGCAACGTCCGCTCCCGGGTCTCCATGTCGTAGTCGAAGACCGACGACGGGGTGACCATCGAGGTGTAGCCGTGGCGCAGCACCTTCGAGTCGAACTCCGGGTTGGCCCCGCCACCCGAGGTGGACACCTCCTCGGGCTGGTCGATGACGTGGCCGCTCCCGTCGGCCACCGGGCGCACCCGGATCTGGCGCAGCCCGTTCATCCGCTCGAAGAGCACGAGTTGGTCGGCGAAGGTGTCGAGGCCGCTCAGCTTCGCGTCGGGCCGGTGCGCGATCACGTCGACCCAGTGCTCGCGTCCCGGGTTGTCCTCGGGCGCCTCGACGAGCTTGAAGCTCTCGGCCCCGTCGGCGTTGGTGACGATCAGGAAGCGGTTGCCGTGGTGCTCGATGTCGTACTCGACGTCCTGGTCCCGCGGTGCGATCACTCTGAAGGCGCCGGTGGGATCGTCCGCCTCCAGGACCCAGCTCTCGGAGGTGACCTTGCTGCCGAGGCCGAGCACGAGGTAGCGCTCGTCCTTGGTGGTGCCGATCCCGACGAAGAAGCGCTCGTCGTCCTCCTGGTGCACGAGGACGTCCTGGTCGACCGGCGTCCCGAGGGCGTGGCGCCACACCTGGTGCGGGCGCATGGCGTCGTCGGGCCGCGTGTAGAAGAACGTCCGGTTGTCGCCGCCCCAGGCGGTCCCGTAGTAGGTGCCCTCGATGACATCGGGCAGCTCCCTGCCCGTGGCCAGGTCGCGGAAGCGCATCGTGTAGACCTCGGCTCCGGCGGTGTCGCTCGACCAGGCCAGGAGGGCGGCGTCAGGACTCGCGTCGAAGGCGCCGACGGCGAAGAACTCGGCGTCGCCCGCCTCGAGGTTCTCGTCGAGCAGGACCTGTTCGGCCACGTCGTCACCCGGCACCTCGTCGGACCACCCCCCGCCGGGCGAGGCGGTCGCCGGCTTGCGGCAATGGATGCCGTACTGCTTGCCCTCCTCGGTGCGGGAGTACCACCACCAGGCGCCCTTGCGGACCGGCACCGAGAGGTCGGTCTCGAGGATGCGGGCCTTGATCTCCTCGAACAGCTCCGCTTGGAGCGCCTCGGTGTGGGCCAGGCTCGCCTTCGTGAAGGCGTTCTCGGCCTCGAGGTGGGCGAGCACCTCTGGATCGTCCTTCGCCTGGAGCCAGGTGTAGGGGTCGGCGACGGTGTCGCCGTGGCGGACCCGCTCGACGAGGACCTGCTTGGCGATCGGGGGGCTTGCAGGCACCGAAGTGGTGCCGGCGGCGGGGGTCGAAGTGGTGCCGGCGGCGGGGGTCGAAGTGGTGGAGGAGGACGAAGTGGTGCCGGAGGAGGGATCGCTCACGGCGGCCACGCTAGGTGCCCCTCCACGACGTCGAGGTGCGGGTAGCGCCCGTCACCATGTCGTCCGAGGCTCGCAGCGGCGCCACGTTGGCTCAACGTCCCACCCGCCGGGCCTGACAGGATGGGACTGCCGCGAGCCCACTGCTTAGGTATATGGTCGCGCCGAACGCAGCCCCCGCAGCACCGGATCCGAGTGCAGCCTGGGTTCGCCCGTGACAGCCAGGGGGATGGACGTGGGCCAGAGCTCCAAGGTGGCGGTGCCGCCATCGGGATTGCGCCCGACCGATCTGGTTCGTCGACCGCCGGCAGGTCGTGAGGCCCGCGTTGCGGGGGAGGAGCTGACGCCGTTCGCAGATCTCATCGACTGCGGCCTCGAGGTGGTGGCGGACGGTGTTGCGTCGGCCGCCGCGAGCTGGTGGTCGGCGCAGGTCGCGGTGATCCGTCGGGGTCCTGGAAGCGTGGCCCTCGTCACGCGGCACTCGCCCTTCGACAAGGCGCTGTTCAGGCTCCAGGACGGATGGTTCGATGACGTCGTTCGCACAGGCGACGAGCAGCCCCTCACCGTTGTCGCCCTCGGTGCCGGGCCCTTCGTGCTCGTCGTCGACGCGGTGGTGCAGGACATCGTCGTGAGTGCTCGCGCACAGGAGCTCCGATGCGCCGAGCTGGCCCTCAGAGCAGCGAACGCCGAGGACCAGGTGCGGGTCCTCATGCAAGAGGTGGCCGCTCATCACGGCGTGACCGCAGAGATCCTCTCCCTTCGCGACCTGGACCAGGTGCTGCTGTCCATCGCGAACGAGATCCTCGTCTTGCTCCGGGCCGACATGGCAGGCGTGCTGCTCGCCGATGACGGCGAGCTCGTCATGCGCTGCTGCGTCGGTAACCACGACATCGAGACCGCCCGCCTGCGGATGGGTCGAGGCAGGGGTCTTGCGGGGCGAGTGCTCGAGACGAGCGAGCCCTGCAAGGTCGACGCGTACCTCGGCAGTGAGCGCATCACCCACGACTTCGATCCCCTTGCACGGAGCGAGCGCACACGGAGCGCCCTCGGGGCTCCACTCACCGTCCACGGGGAGGTCATCGGCGTGCTCGAGGTGTGGCGGCGGCGACGATCACCGTTCGCCGAGAGCGATGTGGACCGCCTGGTCGCCCTGACGAACCTCGCAGCCATCGCCATCGAGAACGCGCGCCTCTACGAGCAGGCGCGCGATGGGCTCCGGCAGCTGGCAGCCGCTGAAGACGCGCTCAGCCACCAGGTGCATGCGCTCCAGCGCGCCGCTGACATCCACCTCAGCTTCAGCGGACTGCTGCTGAGTGGCGAGGATGTCCACGCCATCGCTCGAACCGCCGCTCATCTCCTCGACGCTGGGGTCGTGATCCTCTCGCGCGAGCTCTGCGAGCTCGCCCGCTCACCTCGAGATCTCGACATCGCCCTGATGCGCCCGGAGGTTGCACAGCTCACCGAGCGCAATCCGCAGGGCGTGACCTCGGCGGTGCTCTCAGGTCAGCCCGGCTGGCTCACCGCCCACCCTGTGTGCGCCGGGAGTGACGTGTTCGGGTGGGTGTGCATCCTCGCCGGCAGTCCGCCGTCGACCCTGACAGAGATCGTTGCCGGCAGCGCCGCGCTGCACACGGCGCTCTGGCACCTTCGGGCGGCTGCCGCAGAGGACGCTCGCGCCGAGATCGTCGAACACATCGTTTGGGATCTCCTCGACGGCCCGGCCGAACATCGGCTTGCCGCGGCGGCCCGAGCAAGCCGAAGGCGCATCGACCTGCTCCGCCCCCATCGGGTCATGGTCGGCGCCTGGGAGGGTCTCGGCCGGCACGCCGCCGACCACGGTTGGGACACCGCTGAAGTCGAGCGGTTCCGCCGCTCGACCCGAGCCCGGTTGCTGCGCCTCGTCGCTGAGCGCACCGGGGCCGAGCTGGTCGGCGTCCGCGGCGACGCGGTCGCGGCGATCATCCCCGATGTGGGCGACCTGCGCGACCTTCTCGACCGCCTCGAGGCGGACATGGTTCAGGGCAACGAACCGACGTTGCGGTGGGGCGTGAGCGCCCCCCGCTCCGATCCGACCAAGCTCGACTCGGCTCATGCCGAGGCTCTGGGGGCGCTCCGGGTCGCACAGCGACTCGGTCCGCGACGCGTGGCGGTGTTCGACGAGCTGGGAGTCGTCAGGTTCCTCGTCGGCCCGGGTGACGACGGGGATCTCAACCGGTTGGCCAACGACCTCATCGGCCCTCTGGTGGACTCGGATCGATCCAAGAACGGCGATCTCGTCGCCACGCTTCGGGGCTACCTCGATGCGAACTGCTCACAACGGGAGGCGGCACAGCGCTTGTTCATCCACTACAAGACGATGCGATACCGGCTCGACCGCATCCAACGGCTGAGCGGCCTGGACCTCCGTCTCCACGATGACCGGCTACGTGCGGACCTCGCTCTCAGGATCCACGAGCTCCTCGTCTCGGCACCGGGCGCAGGAATCCGCGCGACCTGATGGATGAGCCTCGCTCGGCCGCCACCAGCACCTCCCATGTCGACACCTCGGCGCCCGTGACCGCGCCGGATGTCGTGCTCCTCGACGTCGGCGGGGTCTTCCTGCTCCCCGACCACGACCGCATCCTCCGGGCCCTTGATCGGGCCGGCTCCACGCCGCGAGCCGACCTGCTCGACGTTGCCCACTACCTGGGCGCGTCCCGATTCACCACCGATCTCCGCGTGGAGGATGACTGGGCCGCGAGCTGGGCCATCTACACCGACGGGTACGCCCATGCATGCGGCGTGCCGGAAGAGGATCGGGACGAGGTTCATCGTCACCTCGACACAGAGTTCGCTGACCCGACACTCTGGCTGCACGTCATCCCGGGCTGTCGCGAAGGACTTCGCGCGCTCTCCGAAACCGGGGTCCGCCTCGGTGTGATCTCGAATGCCGACGGCCTGATCGGCGAACGGCTCCGCACGTTCGGGGTCCTCCAGCTCGGCCCCGGCACCGGCGTGCAGGTCGAGTGCTTCATCGACTCGGGCGCAGTCGGCGTCAAGAAGCCGGACCGTCGCATCTTCACGCTTGCCCTCGATGCGATGGACATCGCCCCCGAACGCGCGTGGTACCTGGGCGACATGCCGGCGGTCGACGTCGTCGGGGCGCGCCGGGCGGGCATCCACCCGGTGATCATGGACCCGCATGGCCTGCATCACGACGCTGACTACGACCGCGTCGACTCGATCGCCGACCTCGCCGAACGCATCTCCACGGGCTGATGCGGGCGGCAGTCTGATCCTCGTCCCCGTGGCTCCACAGAGGACGATCGAGCTCTCCCGGTCGTCCCGAGCAGCCATCGGATCGTCGCTGCCAGACGGATCAGGGGCGCGCCTTGATGACGACCTTCATGAGCTCCTGTTTGTCCAACGCTGCGTAGGCACAGGGCGCCTCGGCGAGGTCGACGTGCGCATCGATCACAACCGTGGGATCGATGGCGCCTCCCACCACCATCCTCACCAGCTGATCGCGTGTTCGGATCGAGTCGCCGATGGCGAACGACAGACTGGACTCGCTGGCGAAGCTCCGGGCGACCGGCATCGTCCACTGCTCGTTGGTGTGGGTTCCGACCGAGACCGTTCGTCCCGCATGCCGAGTCAGGAACAGGGCAGCGTCGAGCGCAGCGGTCCCACCGACAGCGTCGACGACGACGTCTGCGCCATCTCCGTCCGTGATCGACTTGACGACGCCCTCGGCCTCGCCGGTGTCGCTCGCGAGCATCCCCTGGGCCTCCGAGAAGCGACGACGGTCGGCGTTGGGCTCGATGACGATGACCGGTCCGGCACCCGCTGCCTGCGCACAGAGGGCGACGAGCTGACCGATCGCGCCGCCTCCCACCACGGCGAGGGACTCGCCCGGTGCGAAGCGAGCTCGCTCCAGCGCCGACCAGGCGGTGGCCAGGTTGTCGCCGATCAGGAGCGCAGCGTCGTCGGGACAGGCATCGGGGATCTGGAGGAGCGTCGTGTCGGCGTGCGGCACGAGCACCAGCTCGGCCTGGGCGCCTGCGAGCGGGGGACCGAAGGAGGTTCCCGTACCGAAGAAGGCGCGATCGGCGCAGTGCCAGTGCTCGCGACGATCGCACCACCGGCAGCGGCCGCACGCAGTGAAGTCGGACGCCATGACGCGATCACCGCAGCGAACCCGCTCCACCCGCGCGCCGACGGCGACCACCTCGCCGACGAACTCGTGGCCGATGACCGTGCCCGGCGCGACGCCCGAGAGGTGACCACGGACGAGGTGCAGATCGGTGCCACAGATGCCGCTCAGCGCAACCCGCACGAGCGCACCGAGCGGTGGCGGCTGGTCAGGGTCGGGGACCTCCTGGACGCGCACCTCTCCTGGTCCCACGAAGACGACACCGAGCACGAGGCCTCACCCGAGCTCTCGGATGCGCGCGTCGATGCGCATGGCGGCCTCACACAGGGCATCCTGTTCGTCGGCACGGAGCGGCATCGAGACGATCTCCTTCACGCCGCTCGGACCGAGGCGCACCGGTAGCCCGACACGTGTGTCCACCAAGCCGTAGGCGCCGCGCGACTGCACGCACGCCGTCATCACGTCATCGGCGTCGGTGACCATGGCTCGGACCATGGCAGCAGCCGCTTCGGCCGGTGCGAAGTAGGCGCTTCCCTTCTGGAGCAGGGACACGACCTCCGCTCCTGAGTCCCGTGTCCGCTCCACGATCGCAGCCAGCGTGGCGGCGTCGAGCACCCGTTCGATCGGCGTGGTACCGACGGAGGCCTGGCTGAGCGGGATCACCATCTCCGGCCCATGACTGCCGAACGCGAAGACGCTGACATCGGCCGGTCTCGCCCCGCCCACAAGGCCGACGAGTGAGCAGAACCGGGAGGAGTCGAGGACGCCCGCCATGCCCACGACCCGCTCCGGGGGGAACCCGGTCACGCGCTGCGTGATGTGGGTCATCTCCTCCAGCGGATTCGTGACGACGATCACGCACGCATGTGGTGCGTGCCGCCGGATGCCCTCGGCGACGGAGGTGACGATCTCGGAGTTCACCGATGTCAGGTCCGTTCGACTCATGCCAGGCGTTCGCGGCCGACCCGCAGTCACCACCACGTACGACGCGTCGGTGACGCCGGCCATGTCGTCCGTACCGTCGACCCGGGTCGCAAAGTCACGCAGGCTCGCTCCGTGCCAGATGTCGAGGGCAAGTCCGGCTGCGAGCCCGGGGATCACGTCGACCAGGGTGATGCGATCGAACAGGTCGCTCTCGGCAAGGCGCAGCGCGGTCATCGCTCCGACGTGACCGGCGCCGACGACGGCGGCCGTGATCTTCCCGGATCGCGGTTCAGTCCTGGCCGGCTGGCCACCCACCCTGGGGGCAGCGATGCCGGCGTGCAGCGGCGCACCTCTGCGGTACATCGCCCCCGACGGCGGCTGCAGTAGTCCCCCCGGGGGACGAGGTGCTGCGACCGGGGATGCGGGCGCCAGCAATCCCCCGGAGGCACCTCGAGCGGGTGATGCGTCCGGAACAGGCGAGGCAGCGGTCTCCGGTTCCCCGTCGTCCACCTCGATCGGGATGCCGCGTTCGGCGGCTCGGTCTCGCGCCAGGGGCGTGACGAGGTCGGTCGGGCGGATGACCAGCTTCGACGTGGCGCGCTCGATGTCCACGACGGTGTACACCGTCATTCGCGGCCCTCCATCTCGCTCAGGACGGCCACGGTGGCTCGACCGGCCGCCTGAACGTCGCTCTCGGAGCCGCTGACGAACAGCCGGCCGAAGCGGCCCAGGGCACGCACCTCGATGAGGCGGATGTCGGCTGCCTTCTCGGCTTCGTTGGCCGCAAGCGTGACGTACGCCGCGGGCGAAACCTCGAGCACGTAGAGGCTCGAGCCCGGGATCAGCAGGTTGCCCTTCCGCCACTTGTTGATGAGCTGGGCCTGGTATGGATCGACGTTCGTCACGAACTGCGAGGATGCGACCTTGGGCTTGGTACGGTCCGTCTCCACCAGGCCGAGGTAGTCGAGCACGGCCTCACCCGCTGCGAGCACCTCGGCCTGCGTTCGCGAGTGGATCTCGAGGAGGCCGAACTCGCGCTCCACGACCTGCAGCGCAGGCCGTACGTCGGCGGCCTTGAGCGCGATGTCCGCGCAGCGGAAGATCTCGTTGCCGGGCGCGACCTCGATGAAGAGCTCGGACATGCCGGCGATGGGAACGTCCCCCTGGCAGGTTGCCGCAACGTGGGCAGCCGCCTGGGGCTGCATGCGATCGATGAAGGCGAAGGTCCTGAGCTCGATTTCCACCTAGTGCCCCCACCCTGAACGCCTGCCCTGGAGCGCAGAGCCGATGTCGCCGCCGGCACCGACAAGGGGTGCAGCGCTCCGTGTCGTCACGTGACCTCCGACCTCGAGACCCCGGGCGTCACTGGCCGTGGGGACAGGGCAATGGTGTGTGGTCATGACGAGCTGAGCGCGATCCCGAAGGGGGTGATCAGCTCTGCGTGCGGGTACGTGACCGTCTTCCACCCCACGTACCGCTCGACGATCCCGCTCGCACCCGGGATCCGGCACGCCCCACCCGCCAGGTGGAGCTCGCCGGGGCTCTCACCGTTGCATTGCTGCGCCACCGACTCCGCAATCCGCTCGAAGCCGGGCGTGAGCACATCCAGGTGCACGGCACCCTCCGTTCGCTTCAGGTCTTCTGCTTCGTCGACCGAGATCTTCAGCGCCCCCGCCAGGATGAGATCGAGGTGGTGCCCACCCCCCGGCCGGTCGCTGAGCGACACGATCTCACCGTTCCGGAAGACCCCCACCCCCGTCGAACCACCGCCGACGTCGACGATGGCGCCATCCCGCACCCGCAGGAGCGCCTGTGCGGCCGTCACCTCGTCGATGAGGTTGCGGCACTCGATCCCGGCTTGCTCGAGCACGTACCGACAGGCGCGGGAGTCGCTGCGCGAAACCCCAGGTGGATGGGCGGTCGCTGCTGACTCGACCCTGACTCCGAGCGCGACCTCGGCCCGCTCGGCCAGGTCCCGCACCGCCCTGACCGCCTGCTCGAAATCGACGACGACACCGTCCCGCACGGCTCGTTCCTGCCGGCAGTCCCAGTGAAGCGGTTCGCCGTCGGCGGTCATGGCACACAACACGATCGTGGCGGTCCCCAGATCGATCCCGAAGCGGAGCTCCTGGGTGGGGGTCTCCGGGGATGCCCCACGGCGCGTGGCGGCACGACGGAGAAACTCCGCCGCTTGCAGGACGCGGGGTCGGGAGGCGACCTCGTTCACCGGTCACCCGCCCATTCCCGGCGCGTAGAGATCACGCCAGGGGCGGTTCTCGTGCGCCACGCGCTTGATGTTGATCAGGTGCAACGGCGTCACGTTGTCAGACACGATCGATCCGCTCCAGGTCCCCGTTCCGAGCATGAAGGAGGGGTCGGTCGCCGCGCTGAACCCCATCCCGCCGAACAGGCTCGGCGTGTTCACCAGGATCCGCGACGCAGGTAGCGATGACATCTTCTCGATCGCATCGAGGTCGCTGGCGTGCAACCCCAGTGTGTGCCCTTCGCCGCCGAAGCGCAGGATGTCGAGGCACCGGCGGTGACCGGCGTCCAGATCGCCCGTGCGGTAGAAGGAGAGCACAGGACCCAGGATCTCCGCCGACAATGGCGCCTGGGGCCCGACCTCGGTCATGCTCGCCCCGAGGACCTTGGTGGTAGCCGGCACCTCGACGCCGATGCGCCGGGCGAGCTTGACTGCTGACTTCCCCACCGCATCTGGCTTGAGCGTGCCGCTGTCGGAGAAGAGCAGCTCGGCCAGGCGGGCTTGCTGCTCGCGGTCGAGGAAGTAGGTGCCGTGGTGTTGGAAGGCCGTAAGGGCGGCGTCGGCGATGGGCTCGTCGAGCACCACCGCCTGCTCGGCCACGCATGCCGTGCCGTTGTCGAACGCCTTGGAGGTCACGATCATGAGCGCAGCCTCATCGACGTCCTCGACGGAACGGTGGACGTAGACTGGGACGTTCCCTGGACCAACGGCGAGCGTGGGCTTCCCCGAGGAGTAGGCGGCACGAACCATGCCCGCCCCGCCCGTCGCCATCACCAGCGCAACGTCGCGGTGGCTCATCAGCTCCTGGGTCGCAGCCTGCGTCACCTTCGAGAGGCAGCCGATCAGCCCGTCCGGTGCACCGGCCCGTCGGGCCGCCTCCGCCATCACCTCGACCGTCCGGGTGCAGCAGCGAACGGCGTTGGGGTGCGGTGCGCACACGATCGCATTGCCTGACTTGACCGCCGCCAGGCACTTGAAGATCGTCGTCGACGTCGGGTTCGTCACCGGGATGATCGCCGCGATGACGCCCATCGGCGCGCCAAGGGCGGTGACGCGACGCGCCTCGTCGACCCACAAGACGCCGAGCGTGCGCATCCCCAGGATGGCCTGCGCCACGAAGGTGGCGTTGTACATGTTCTTGAGGACCTTGTCCTCGTACATGCCGTAGCCGGTCTCGTCGACCGCCAGGCGGGCGAGCTCCTCGGCAGCGTCAGCAGCGGCTCGAGCGAGCGCGGCAACGAGTCGATCGGCTTCCTGCTGGGTCACCGATTCGTAGCGCTCGAAGGCCGCGCGGGCCTGGCGGGCCTTCGCACGGGCCTCGCCGATGGAGATCAGCTCGGCATCCTCGACATCGACCAGACTCATCGAGCGACCCCCAAGGAGTGCAGCCGCGCTCCGGCGCGCCTCGTGCGGCGCGCAGGGCGGCGTCGGACGGTCACTCGGCCTGCGGCAGGATGCCCTCGACGTCCTCGTGCGGGCGAGGGATCACGTGCACGGAGACGATCTCACCGATCCTGCTGGCGGCGGCGGCCCCGGCGTCGGTGGCCGCCTTCACGGCGCCCACGTCGCCTCGCACCAGCACGGTGACGAGGCCGCCACCGATCTGCTCCCGCCCGATCAGCTTGACGTTGGCCGCCTTCACCATCGCGTCGGCCGCCTCGATGGCGCCTACGAGCCCGCGCGTCTCGATCAGGCCGAGCGCCCCCCGCGGTCCTTCAGGCCTACTCGCTCCGGTTGCCGGGACGTTCGCCACGTTGTTCTCTCCTTGGGATGGGATGGTTGTTGGTCTGCTCGGGCGGGTTCGTCACGTCTTGACGAAGGTGACCTCGCCGGCGAAGTGCACTGAGTCGACGATGCCGATCACCGCCGCATCCGTGGGCACCGACGCTCCGCCGTCATCGACCCTCGCCGCGCTTCCGCGGGTGACCAGGACGATCTCGTCGTCGCCGGCACCGGTGAGGTCGATGGCGATGTACGCGGGTCCGGCGACGTCGGTGGGCTTGTCCTCCCATGGTGCCTGCGGGAGCACATCCTGCACGAGCAGCAGCTTGTGAGAAGAGAGGCCGCTCGCCTTGACGGAGCAGACGACGTTGCCTCGAACCCTTGCCAGGTGCACCGACGCTCCCTTCAGCAGCCGCATCCTTCGACGTACCGCACGGTAAGCCGCTGGCCGAGCCCTGTCATTGTCCTTCGTGGCCAATCAGAGCCGCTGTTGTTGTCCAGCGCGTGCCTGGTCCGATGATGAGGCATCTCTCTAGAGTCGTCACTCAGCACGCTGGCCGGCAGCGGGCCGAGGGGTGGGTGCTGTGATCTCCGACGAGGATGCCGAGTTCCACAAAGCTGATGCTGACGAACCGACGTGGGCAGAGACGAACTACTTCGGTTTCTACAACGCTGATGCCAACTTGAACATCGGTGTCTACGCCCTTTTTCGCCCCAACCTCGGTGTCGTCAGCTCGACCGTCTGTCTCAACTCGAAGCGCGCGGTGACGCCCTGGGAGGGTGACTACAGCGATCTCCGCGCCGCGATGCCCATTCCTGAGCCGCGGACGCTCCTCGACTACCAGCTGTTGAACGGTCTGCACATCCGCTGCCTCGAGCCCAATCGTGTCTGGACGATCCAGTACGACGATGGCGAGGGAACCGTCATGGATGTGCGGTACGACGCGCTCATGCCGCCGTACGACATCCACGATCCGGAGATGGACCCGATGTGTGCATCGGCGTCGGTCGAGGGCGAGTTCGCGTGGGGCACCGCGTACAACGGCCACTTCGATCAGACCGGGCGGTTCAAGGGCGCAGTCGAGATCCGAGGGCAGGTCCACGAGATCGACTGCGTCTCGACGATGGACCACAGCTGGGGACCCCGGCCTGAGCGCGGTAGCCCGAACATGAGCTGGCTCCACGCGCACTTCTCAGACGAGCTCGCCGTGCACGGCATCTTCGGGTTCGACCCCCGACGAAACGGCGATGAGCTCTTCCTCACGCACGGCTACGTGCTCGAGGGTGGAGAGGTCCTCGGCCTCAAGGCCGGGACCGGGCACGTCGACCGACCGCAGGAACGGTACGCCGGACGCATCGAGCTGACGGTGACAGACCGGAACGATCGCGTGCTCGAGCTCACGAGCACGGGACTCACCACGTACCCGTGGCAGTGCTGGCCGAACATGATCGCATTCAACTTGCTGGGACGTTGGGAGTGCGAAGGTCAGGTGGGCTACGGCGAGATCATGGACTTCTTCGAGGTCTCGCAGCTCATCGAACTCAACAGCGACCCCGAGACGGCTCGGCCCTCGCGACCGGTCTGAGCGGAGCGCTCATGGTGCGGGGCGGAGCGATCCTCTTCGACTTCGACGGTACGCTCGTCGACACGCGCGAGCCGTCCTGGGCGTTGTTCTCCGAGACCAACGCACGCTTTGAGCTGGGCATCGAGAGTCGCGAAGCGTTCTTCGCTGTGTTCGAGGGCAACTTCTTCGAGTCACTCGCGCGGATGTGCCCGGATCGAGACAAGGCTCAAGCGGCCAAGGAGCACTTCCTGAACCTCTTGCGGACGAGGTACCACCCGACGGTCATCCCGGGAATGGTCGACGTGATCAAGTCGCTCTCGCCCTCCTACACGCTCGCCGTGCTGTCGTCGAACACGATCGAGGCGATACGCCGAGCCCTCGTGGAGGCGGACGTCGCCACGTGCTTCTCGCACGTCTTCGCCGGCGACGTCGAGCCGAGCAAGACCGCGTCGATCGGACGGTTCCTCGCCGATCAGACCTACGCCACGCTTCGCCAGTGCTCACCGAGCTATGACGAAAGCGCTCCGACGGAGCTCGTCATGGACCAGGTGTTCCTGGTGACGGACACCGTTGGCGACGTCGTCGAGGCGAGACGTTGCGGGATCCGGGCCATCGGGGTGGCCTGGGGCATGCACGGCGAGCGCGAGCTGACCGCCGCAGGAGCAGAACGAGTCGCCCTCTGGCCACAGGAGCTGCTCGCCTGGCTCGGAGTCGAGGTCGGAGGTGGGTTGCGTGCCTGCGGTGTCGGAACCCCGGCCGAGGAACCCTCCGTTGGTGGTGACCCCGGCGACCCCGGCGACCCCGACGATGCTCCTCGGGGTCCTTGGGCACTGCGTCGGCAGCGACACGTCGAGACCCGCCTGCATGCACGTGTCGGGGCGGGCCCCGTCGCCACCAAGGCGCCGATGGGGGAGACAGGTGAGCTGCGTCGCGCGCTCGCCAGCATCGTCGCATCCAATCCTGGAGGACAGCCATGAGTGACGGGGATCGTGGAGCGCTCGGCTTCGTCGAGACGGTTGGCCTGGCAGCGGCGACGCAGGCGGCCGACGCGATGGTGAAGGGAGCCAACGTGGTCTTGGTGGGCAAGCAGCACCCCGGCGGAGGCATCATCACGATCATCGTGCGAGGTGACGTCGGCGCCGTGAAGGCGGCCGTGGACGCCGGTGCGGCCAGCGCTGCCGCTGTCGGCAAGGTGCGCGCGAGCCATGTCATCGCTCGGCCCCACGAGGACATCGCCGGCCTGCTCGTACGGCCGCCCGTTCGCTGACCACGGAAAGTGTTGACAACCTCAGATGGTCGTGACAGCGTGAGGTCTGACCACAGACACGTCCAACCGGGGGGCCATGTCATCAAGTTGGTGCAAGGCGGCGACATGAAGTCCCGAGAGCTCCGGCCGAGACGGGTGATCTGAGACGATGGCCCGAGAAGCGGGGTGTTCCGAGTGCGGGTTCGACCTGGGTGACTACCTGGGCGGGCTCGCAGTCAGCGACGTGTTCTTCGTGTCGGATCACCGCTTCCCGGGTCGTTGTGTCGTGGCGCTCCGCCAGCATGCGACAGAGCTGTTCCACTTGGACAGCACGACCCGCCATGCCTTTGCAGACGACATGAGCGCCGTAGCCAGCTTCATCGCAAGCGCAGTGGCGGTGAGCAAGATCAACTATGAGATCCTCGGCAACGCGGATCCTCACCTGCATTGCCACCTGATTCCTCGCACGGCGGACGAACCGAATCCGAAGGCACCGGCCTGGCTCCACCCAGAAGCTCAACGTGAGCTCGCTGAAGAGGAGGCGGGGGAGCTGCGGGCCCGAATCGGTGGGCTCGTGAGGTCTGGTGCGCCCGAGCCGGGGCCAGCCACCGGTCTCCCCCAACCGGAAGCATCGACCCAGCAGTCGTCGTCTAGGAGGGGAGACCAGAACATGACGACAGAACGAGCCATGACGACGGCCGACGCCGTCGCGGCACCCATCCCACGCTGGGGTCGATGGACCCCGGTCGTGAACGTGGTGGCGATCCTGGTGGTGGCGACGGCGCTCTGGTGGCTCTTGGCCGATCCTGACTGGGGGATCTTCGGTGAGTCGCCGCAAGCCGTCGGCGCGGTGCTGTTCTGGGTCATCCTCGCCCACATCTTCACGGGGTTCATCTTCGAGACGTGGCCGTTCGTCAAGCTCTCGCAGCCTTGGGCGGGTGTGGCCCACGTGGCCGCTGATGTGGTGATAGGGCTCGTGGCCGTCTGGCTCTTCACCTACGTGGTGGGCTCGTGGGATCCGACGTTCTCCCACGACACACCAGGAGGCGCCGGCTACACCGCCGCTGCCTTCATCGTCCTGATCGGGTTCTATGGCTTCACGCTCGTGGCGGCGAGCTGGGGCGGCTACCCGTTCGAGGACCTCACCCAGCCCCAGGCGGGAGTCGGCCGGTTCTTCGTGGGGGCCTTCATCACCATGGCGGGCGTCCTCGTCCTCGTGTACCCGAACTTCAACGCGCAGCTCGCACCGAACGCGCCGGTGTCACTGCCGACAGCTCTCGGCTGGGTGTACTCGTCGATCGTCATCGTGATCGTCGGGGCGATGCTCTGGCAGAACTGGCCGTGGTCGCTGCTGAAGAACCGTCATGCGTCAGCGCTCTGTGCCCTTCTGGTGACCACGGTCGGCGGGTATGGACTCTTCCTCGTGCTCAAGGCGGTCGTCGAAGTCGTCGTGCCTCAAGGAGTGCAGGACCTGCCGACCTTCTCCTCCTCCGTCGAGGCCGCCCAGCTCGGTGTCTGCTTCAGCTTGTGGGCTCTGATCTGGGGTCTGATCGCCGGTGCGCCTCCGAACGGCTCTTCCACCGCTGTCAACCGGCTCGTACGGACCGCGATCGTGGCTGGCGCGGCCATCCTCACCTATGTCGTCTTCATGCGCTGGCTCGGCACTGGCGTGTTCCACTTCGCGGCGATCGACGACGCTAGCTACGGTGGCGATCCCCTGACGTGGATGGACTGGGCGATCTTGGGAGTCATCTGGTTCGCTGTTGCCTTCGGTGGATGGTTCGGTCAGCGCCACGTCCACGAGACCGCATAGCGAGGTTTGGGCCGCAGGACGTGGATCAGGTGCGAGCGGATCACGTACGATCAGGACGACGAGCAACTGAGTGTGAGGGGAGTTCCCAACGATGGGCATCGATGTGAGATCCGAGCAAAAAACAGCAAAGCCGGGTGCCGGAGCGAAGGTCCCGTATGGCGGGTACCACCTGCGAGAGCAGGTACGGGACAACGGTGCCGAAGCACTTGAGGTGCTCCTGACCGGACCGGGTACACCGATGAACGAATACCTTCGCAGGTATTGGCAGCCGGTGTGCTTGTCCGAGGAGCTGACGGACGTCCCGAAGGCGATCCGCATCCTCCACGAGGAGCTCGTCGCGTTCCGCGACCGGAGCGGCCGGGTGGGCGTTCTGCATCGGCAGTGCGCTCACCGGGGCAGCTCGCTCGAGTTCGGCATCGTCTCCGAGCGCGGCATCCGCTGCTGCTACCACGGCTGGCTCTACGACGTCGATGGGTCGGTCCTCGAGACGCCATGTGAGCCAGCGAACAGCCGTCTCAAGGAGACGGTGTGCCAAGGCGCCTATCCGGCATTCGAACGGGACGGCCTGGTCTTCGCGTACATGGGACCACCAGAGTCGCAACCGAAGTTCGAGATGTTCGACGCCTACGTGCAGCCGGAGGGCACACGCCTCGTCGCGTTCTCGAACGTGTTCGCCTGCAACTGGCTCCAGGTGTACGAGAACCTGATCGACCACTACCACACGGCGATCCTGCACAACAACATGACCGTCGATGGGGTCGATGCGGCGCTGGCAGCGGGCGCCAGCTTCAGTGGCGGCTGGACGGAGCTGCCGGTGATCCATTGGCAGTCCACCCACGATGGCAACGGCATCATCTTCACCGCCGGGCGCCGTGTCACGGACGAGACGGTGTGGATCCGGATCTCCGAGCTCGCGTTTCCCAACTGGGCCCAGAACGCGTCACTGGCGCCGTCTGCAGATCGCGTGAGGCAGAGCACCGTCGCCATGACGCGCTGGCAGGTGCCGGTCGACGACGAGAACTCGATCGCGTTCGGCTGGCGCCACTTCAACGACGAGGTCGACCCCGATCATGTGGGGAGGGAGGAAGACTGCGGCGTCGATCGCATCGACTTCCTCATCGGCCAGACGCGGCACCGGCCCTACGACGAGCAGCAGCGCGTTCCCGGGGACTACGAGGCGATCACGAGCCAGGGGAAGATCGTGGCCCACCGCTTCGAACACCCGGGCAGGTCCGACGTGGGGGTCTACATGTGTCGTTCCCTGCTGCGGGACGCGGTGCGGGGGAAGACCGCACCTGATCCGACCCGGCTGCTGTCCGAGGCCCTCGGCGACGAGACGTTGCCTCGGTATGCTTCGGACACCGTCCTGCACGTTCCGCGCCTCGCCGACAACGACGCGGACCGCGAGCTGATCCAGGAGACCGCCAACAAGGTGCTCGCGGTCATGAGGGAGTGCGAAGATCTGCCGAGCGCTGAGCGCAAGTCCCACAGGCTCAAGAGGCTCGACGAGATCGACGGCGGTCTCAAGGGGGACGCATAGACCACGCTCCCGGGGGTGCAAGCCTGGTGCTGAATCTCAGAGTTCGATCGATCGTGAACGAAGCGGTCGGCATCAACTCGTTCGAGCTCGTCGACCCTCTTGGCGATATCCTCCCGCCCTTCACGGCGGGGGCACACATCGATGTGGTCATCCCGGGCGGCCTCGTACGCCAGTACTCGCTCTGCAACGATCCCCGGGAGCGCCATCGGTACGTGATCGCCGTCCTGCACGTGGTGAACGGGCGCGGCGGGTCGCGCGCCATGCACGCAGATGTGCGCGCCGGGGACGACCTCACGGTGTCGCTCCCGCGCAGCAACTTCTCGCTGATCGAGGAGGCACCCCGGCACCTGATCATCGCCGGCGGTATCGGCGCGACGCCGCTCATGGCGATGATCGAGCGGCTCGAGGTCCTCGAGGCCGAGTACGTGATGCACTACTGCTCACGATCGCCGGAGCGGACGGCGTTCCGAGATCGGCTGGCGGACCTCGTGGAGAAGGGTCGAGTCGTCTACCACCACGACGACGGCGATCCGGCGAAGGGTCTGCGAGTCGCTGATGTGATGCAGAAGTACGAGGCCGGAACGCACCTGTACTACTGCGGTCCTCCCGGCCTGATGGAGGCCGTTGGCAGGGAGTCCTCACGATGGCCGGCTGGAACGGTGCACTCCGAGTACTTCGCGCCGCCGCCGACGGTCTGGCCGCTGGGTTCCACCCGAGGGGTGGGGGACGAGTTCTCCGTCAAGGTCGCAAGCTCCGGTGACCTCTTCCCCGTCCCCCTGAACCAGTCGATCGTCGAGGTGCTGCGCGCCGCCGGGATCGACTGCGAGACCTCGTGTGAGTCTGGGGTGTGCGGCACGTGTCGCACGCGCTACCTGGCGGGGACCCCGGAGCACCATGACTTCGTGCTGGATGACAACGAGCGTGAGACGTACGTGATGATCTGCTGTGCGAGGGCGAGCTCGGAGGTCCTGGTGCTCGACCTGTAGGTCCCGCGCGGTTCAGTCCATGATCCACACCTGGCCGTCTCTGGCCACGTCGATCGGTCCGGTGAAGGAGCGGCTGGCCTCGGCGATCGCCCGCTGCTCGTCGTTGCCAGGTCGAAGGTGGGTGAGGACGAGGCGGCGCACGCCGGCTTGTTGGGCGATCGCCCCCGCCTGCCCGGCTGACATGTGACCGCCTGCAGTGACATCGGCTTGGTCGCTCTCCCACGTCGATTCGCACAGGAACAGATCGGCTCCGGTGGCCGCCGTCACCAGGTTGGGGCCACCGGACGAGTCGGAGGAGTAGACCGCCACCTTTCCGTCGCTCGAGATGCGAACCGACACGGTCGGCACGGTGTGGCTGCTCTCGAACAGCTCGAAGGACAGCGTTCCCACCGTGAACCGGTCTCCAGGACCTATCGTCACGAACCGGCACACCTCGTCGAACGCGGTGGCCGCATCCGGTGTGAGCACCGCCCTCAAGAGGTCGGCTGCGCCTGGCGGGGCGTAGACGGGGATGGAGCGGGCGCCCGTCGGCTCGAACCAGAGGGCGTAGTACACGCCGATGAGGTCGAGGCAGTGGTCGGTGTGCATGTGCGTGAGGACCACGGCGTCGACATCCCTGAAGGGGGTGAACCGGGCCAGGTTCACCGTCGAGCCAGGTCCACAATCCACGACCACCCGCGCGTCCGCGCCTCGCACGAGATAGCTCGAACAGGCCCGTTCGGCTGACGGGTACATGCCGGACGAACCCAGCACGACGACATCAAAGCCCATGGGACATCCTCCGGCGGGTCGTGAGCGTGGGTGCGAGGTCCTGCAACGAACAAAGCCTGAGCTGTTACAGGATCAGCTTCTCGGCCAGCGAGAACAGGTCATCAGGGCGGGTGGGGGAGCTCGACAGCAACGACCGGGCGACGCTGTTGACCCGGTCACGGTGCGGCGCGACATGGGCAGGGACGAAGTCGCCGTCGACCCGCCCGAGCATCATGACGGCGATGTACTCCGCAACGCGCTGGGTGAACGCCGCCGATGAGGCGGTCGGGCGGAGGGCGACGTAGGAGGCGTGGATGCGCCTGGCCTCCTCGACCAGTCGCGGACCCAGGTCGGGCCGGGGGAAGGCGAGCAGGATGACGTCGGCGGCGATGATCCCGAGATCGAAGGCGGTGTCGCCGAACGTGAGGCACTCGAAGTCGAGCTTGGTCATCGAGTCCCCGTGGACGAGCACGTTCTTCGGCGTGATGTCGGCATCGCTGAGCGCCTCGGGCTGCGCCTTGACCCGGTCCAGTACCGCCTCGACGCGGCGCCCGAGGTCGGGGTTGGCGGGGATGGCACTGCGTATCCCCTGATCCCGCAGGTTGAAGCCCGGGTTCCCCGAGAACTCTGCCGCCAGGAGCTCGTCACCGAGCGTGGCTTCGTGGAGCATCGCTGCGTACCGGCCGATCTGGCCGGGCACGTGCGGATGGAAGCAGCCTCGCAGCAGCCCCACCTCGTAGAGGCTCGCCGAACGTGGTGCTGCGGTCATGAGGATGACGAATTTCTCGGGGTCGTTGTCGACCACCGTTGGGATCGGACAGTCGGCGCCGACGGCGACACGTATGGCGCGCATGCCGTTCGCCTCCATGAGACCCCGGGTGACGTCGGCTCGCAGCGCGGCGCGCTGCGAGATCGGGAGCGACTGCTTGAGCACGTAGTCGACGTCGCCGATCGTCACTCGGAAGACGTTGTTGATGAAGCCGCCCGAGAGCGACTCCACCGTCGCCTCGTGCGCGTCGACGACGACACCACGCTCGGCCAGGAAGCGCGGGATGGTGCTCGCCGTCAGCTCGATCAACGACCGGCGTCCTGACTCGCTCCATCGCCCGTGGACTGCTTCGTCGCCGCCGCCGGAGCCTCGTAGCCGTAGAGCTTGATGACCGACGCGAAGTGATCGTCTCCGTACCCCTCCTTGACGGCCGACTCGTACAGCGACGAGATCACAGGCGCCAGCACCACGTCGTACTCCTCCTGTCGGGCCAGCTCCAGCACGATCCCGAGGTCCTTGAGGGCGAGGGCAGTGCGGAACCCCGGACTGAAGTCGCCCTCGATCACCCGTGGGTAGTCGTAGTTGAAGTGGTGGGATCGACCGCCGGTCGTGGACAGGATGTCGTAGAGCCGCTGGGGCTCGAGACCGGAGCGCACGCCGAGGGCGAAGGCCTCGGCGGCGACGGCCATGTTCCCGAGCGCCATGAGGTTGTTGATCAGCTTGACCGTCTTGGCCGTGCCGACGGGGCCGGTGTGGTGGGTCTGCTTCGTCAGGATCGAGAGGAGCGGCCGGTGGCGCTCGATGAGATCCTCAGCTCCGCCCAGGAAGTAGGTGAGATCGCCGGTCCTGGCCTGAGGTGGTTGCCCACTGAGCGACGCGTCGAGCACGTGGACGCCACGCTCCTCGCACGCGTCGGCCACCTCGTGGATGGTGTGGGGGTCGATCGTGCTGGTCTCGATGATGGTCGTGCCCTCGGCTGCACCCTCGAGCGCCCCGTCCGCTCCCAGGATCGCGGCGCGAACGGCGGGGGCGTCGGGAAGCGAGCAGATGACGACCGACACCTCTGCGGCCAGTGCCGCCGCGCTCGGCGCCCCAGCGCCGCCGCCGTCGACCAATCGGGCGACGGCGGCAGGCACGGCGTCATAGCCGACGACGGTCTGACCGGCGTCGACCAGGCACAACGCCATCGAGCCGCCCATGTGACCCAAGCCGACCACGCCCACCTTGTCGGACATCAGGCCCCCTCCGTCTTCCTTACTAGGACTAGCCTTCGTCTTCCTTACTAGGACTAGCCGCCAACAGGCGTCTATGGTCAGTCCAATCTACCTTGAGGTGGAGCCAGGGGTCAAGGAAACATCCCCCGACATCCCACCTTGCGACGTACGTGCCTTGGTTGAAAGGTCGTGCCAAACTTGTGGTAAGCCTGAGATGAATGGAAGGCACATGACCGACACTGCGGACTCGTTCGAACCGGTCAAGCGTCGGCGCGCCTTCGAGGAAATCCTCCTGCAGATCGAGGACGCCATCCTCGAGGGCCGGCTGAGCGTCGGCGATCGCCTGCCCCCCGAAAGGGAGCTGGCCGAGATCTTCCAGGTGAGCCGGGCGTCGGTGCGCGAAGCGCTGCGCGTGCTCGAGGCCTTGGGTGTGGTCACGGTCCGGCAGGGCACCGGTTCCGACGCGGGATCGATCGTCTCGGCCCACGACGACAGCCCTCTCTCCGGGCTGGTTCGTCTCCATGCCTCGCTCCGTCGCGTGCCGGTCCTGGATCTCGTCGAGGTGCGCGAGGCACTCGAGATGCTCACGGCCCGCAAGGCTGCCGAGCGGGCAGGACCTGACGAGGTGTCCGAGCTGCGACGCATCGTCGACGAGATGCGCGCCTGCAAGGAGCCGGAGGGGTTCCTCACCCTCGATACCGAGTTCCACATGACCGTCGCCAAGATGTCGAGCAACGCTGTCGCCCCGCTCATCATGGGCGCGCTCCGCGATGCGATCGCCCGCCAGATGCTCGACGCATTCAAGACCCTCGAGCGATCCGGAACCTGGGAAGCCGAACGCGCTGCGCTCGTGCTGGGCCACGAAGGATTGATCGAGCCGATCGAGCGCAAGGACCCCGACGCCGCCAGCCGGGCGTTCACCGATCACGTCCAGACCTTCTACGAGCACGTCTACCCCGAAGCGGTGGCGCTCGGGCAGCCCACGGCCGACGGGGCGGGGTGACGTGGTGCCTCTCTCCTCGACACCACTCGTTCAGCGAGCATCCCTCGCCGCCTCTGCGTCATCCCACAGCGTGAGCGCCTGACGGTCAGGCACGGTGGCCAGCCCACTCCGCGCGTCAGGCGAAGGTGGCTCCCGACTGAGCAGCACGTCGACGATCGCAGGGGCACGGTCGAGCGCGTCGCGCAGGACGGCGTCGAGATCCTCCGGTTGCTCCACGCGAGCTCCGTAGGCGCCGAGTCCTCGGCCGATGAGGTCGAAACGGCAGCCGGGTAGCTCCGTCCCGACGATGTTGCCGCCGTAGGTGGTCAGCTGGTCGTGGCGCTCGATGTTCCAGCCCTCGTTGTTGGCCACGACGACGAGGATCCTCGCGCCGAAGCGCACCGCGGTGTCGAGCTCCATCACGTTGAAGCCGAGCGAGCCGTCGCCGGTGAGGCACACCACCCGTCGGTCCGGGCAGGAGAGGGCGGCGGCGACGGCGTACGGCACGCCGACCCCGAGGCAACCGAAGGGCCCCGAGTCGAGGGAGGTGTCTGGATCGAGAGCGACTCGGGCGAAGGAGAGGATGTCGCCACCATCGGCGACGAGGATGGTCTGCGGATCGAGGAGCCGCCGCACCGAAGCCAGCAGGGCGTACGGATGGATCCTTCCGTCGGCGGTCGGCGGCGGGTCGTCGAGCAGGGTGGTGAGCCGATCGGCGCGCTGGTGGTGCAGCGTCCGGAGCTCGTTGCGCCATTCGAGATCGGGTGCCTCGGGCCGGGTCTCGGTGGCCAGGAGGGCGCTGAGCACGGCGTCGACGTCGCCGGCCAGCTCGACGTCAGCACGCCGGTTGTCGCTCAGCTCTTCGTCGGAGCGACCGACGCGAACGAACCGGGCGTCAGGGGCGAAGACCGCAGACGAGCCGTAGGCCATCGAGAAGTCGAGCCGGCGGTTGAGGACGACGACGAGGTCGGCCTCCGCCATGGCTCGTCGCCGGCTGCCGGGCACTGACGCCGGGTGCGAGGCGGGCAGCTGAACCCCGCTCGTCGAGCTGGCGACGTGGAGCGCCCCGACCCGGTCGAGCCACCGGCTGAGCAGCTCGGCCTCACCCTTGGCCAGACGGCCGGCGACCACCAGAGGGCGACGGCTCTGGCGAATGAGAGAGATCGCCAAGCCAAGCGCGTCGTCATCGGGAAGTCGGCGACCTCGAGCCGGTGTGGTCGGTTGTCGATCGTCGAACCAGTGGGGTTGGGCCTGCTCCCGCAGCAGATCGGTCGGAAGATCGACGTAGCTCGGACCGGGGAGACCGTGGATGCCGACCGCGGCACGCCACGCGGCGTCGAGGGCAGGGATGACCTGGCGCTGGTGCACGACGGAACAGGTGGAACGACACAGCGATCGGACAAGATCGGCTTGGGGTAGCTCCTGCAGGGCGCCCATGCCTGTCTGGGGTCGAGGGGTACGCCCGGCGATGATGAGCACCGGGACACGACTGACCAGGGCGTTGGCGATGCCTGTGACGGCGTTGGTCACACCCGGGCCAGCGGTCACGAGTGCCACGCCCATCCCTCCGGTCAGCTCGCTCTCCGCTTGGGCCATGTGGACGGCTGCGACCTCGTGGCGGACGTCGACGATGGTCACGCCCGCCCGGTCCAGCTCGTCCCACAGCGGCTGGACGTGGCCACCGCTGAGGCCGTACACGCGCCGGGTGCCACGCCGGGCGATGGCCTCGGCCAGTCGTGCGGCCACCGTGGCCTCGGTTCGGGCGTCAGGCGCAGCGATCATCGTTCCCCCTCGGTCGGACTGTCTCCCATCGGTCTACTTGACATTTGGTTAGACCGGGCATCATCGTGAGTCAGGGTGTTTCGACGATACAGTCCGGGCCCGTCGCGGCGAACCTCCCGACGGAGAGCGAGAGGGTAGCGATGGAGAACGGCGAGGCCAGCGAGTAGATGGACGCGCAGACTGCGAGCGCGAGCGTGCCGGAGCCACACACGGGTGTGCGCCGGGTCTTCCGCTTCGAGGACGCCGAAGGCGACCGACCCGACCTCTTCGGCGGCAAGGCTGCCGGCCTTGCCCGGATGAAGGCCGCCGATCTTCCCGTCCCCCCCGGATTTGTCATCACGACCGCCGCCTGCCGCGAGGCCGTACTCGAGGGCGGGATCCCCCCGGGCTTGGCCGACGAGGTGTTCGACCATGTGAGCTGGCTGGAGCAGACGACCGGGCGAGCCTTCGGCGCCGGGCCGTCTCCCTTGCTCGTCTCGGTACGGTCCGGTGCCCAGATCTCGATGCCCGGCATGATGGACACGATCCTCAACCTGGGCCTCAACCCTGCAACCGCCGTCGCCCTCGCACGAGAGACCGAGGACCTCGACTTCGCCGCCGACGTGTTCATCCGGTTCTGCAAGATGTACGCCGAGATCGTGCTCGGCGCCAGCGGTGATGACGTGGCCGACGCCGCCGTGGCTGCCCGACAGGGGTGCCCGCCCGCTGCGTCGCCGGCAATGGTGATGGAGTCGATCGCCGCCGCCGCCGCCGCTGTGCTGGTCGACGACGTCGGACGGGGGATACCCGACGATCCGCGCCAGCAGCTGACAGCGGCCATCGAGGCCGTCTTCACGTCGTGGAACTCGCCACGGGCGGTGACCTACCGCAACGCGAAGCAGATCAGCCACGATCTCGGCACCGCGGTCGTCGTCCAGCGGATGGTCTTCGGGAACCTCGGCGCACCGTCGGGGACCGGAGTCGTGTTCAGCCGCGACCCGCTGACCGGCGTGTCGGACCTGTACGGCGAGTACCTGGCAGGTGTCCAGGGGGAGGACGTCGTCGCGGGGACATCGACGCCCCAGCCGCTGGCCGAGGCTGCCGCCGGGCTTCCCGACACCTTCGCCCGGCTGGGCGATCACCTGCGAGTGCTCGAAGACCTCTATGGCGACATGGTCGACGTCGAGTTCACCATCGAGCTGGGCACGCTGTACCTGTTGCAAGTCCGCGCCGGCAAGCGCACGGCCCAGGCTGCCGTGCGGGTGGCGGCCGACCTCCTGCGGGAGGGTCGCCTCGACGCCGAGCGGGCGCTGAGCCGGGTGTCGGCGTCCCAGGTGCGGGAGATGGAACGCCCGTGCTTCGAGGGGGCGGTGCGAGACCAAGCGAGAGCCGAAGGGGCGGTCGTTGGGCGCGGGATCGGCGCCTCACCCGGTCACGCCAGCGGGATCGCCGTCGTCGACGCAGATCGAGCGGCTGCCATGGGCCGGGGCTCGGGCGCCGAGGGGCGCGACGTCATCCTCATCCGGCCGACCACGAGCCCGCTCGACCTCCACGGCATGCTCGCGGCCCAAGGCATCGTCACCTCGCGAGGTGGCGCCACCAGCCATGCCGCGGTCGTGGCCCGGGCGTTCGACACGCCGTGCGTGGTGGGTTGCTCCGACCTGGAGGTCGACGTCGATGCACGGCGCTTTGCGTTCGCCGGCCGCTGGTTCGAGGAGGGTGCCTCCGTCGCCATCGACGGCTCGTCCGGCGAGGTGTTCGACCGGGTCCTGCCCCTGTCGAGCTACCACGGCATGGACACCGACCTCGGTGCGCTCCTGACCCTCGGCGACGAGGTGGCCCGATGCGAGGTCTACGGCCGAGCCACCACCGTGGAGCAGGTCGAGCGGGTGCGCCAGCTGGGCGGGTCCGGCATCGCCATGAGGTTGGGTGACATCCTCGCCACAAGCGGTGAGATCGAGGAGCTGCTGAGGGTCCTCGTGGCCCAGCGCGAGACCGATCCGGTCAACCTGAAGGGCTTCGAGCAGGTGGTGGCCGACGTGCTCGCACCACGGCTGGAAGCGGCCGAGGGGGCCAGCGTCGTCCTGCGGGCCGTGGACCTCGTGGCCGACGACTTCGCGGAGCTCCTCGGCGCCGACCTCATCGAGCGCCAACCCCGACTGGCCCTGCCGGTGGCCATCCCTGCGCTCATCGCCGCGCAGGTGGCGGGCCTGGCAACCGCGGCGGCGCGGGTCGGCGTGACGAGCCCACCTCAGCTGACCGTGCGGCATGTCAACGATGCGGGTGAGGCCGCCGAGGTCAAGCGGATCGTCGAGCAGGAGTCCAGCGGCCCCGGTCGGGTGCCTGTGCGGGCGGGCGTGACCCTCACGAGTCCCCGTGCCGTCCACATGGCCGCCGACATCGCCGAGCGGTGCGACACCGTGTGGGTGGAGGTGCGCGGCCTCCAGGCTGCCCTCTTCGGCTACGGCCGCGGGCTGCTGAAACCTGGTGACCCGCTGGACGACTACGTCAGGCGCCATCTCCTGGCTGGCGACCCGCGCACGAAGCTCGACGGATTGACGATCCAGCTGATGACGAGCCTCGCGGCGGCGCGCGTCAGTCGTCCGGGGTGTGAGTTCGGCGTTCGGCTGGCCGGACCCGTAGCCGAGGACGTCGTGCAGTTCCTCTTCCAGGCCGGTTTTCGAACCTATGCCGTCGACGACGGCGAGATCCGCCCGGCGAGGATCTGCCTGGGCCAGGCGGCGTTCGACGAAGGATCCGGCTCGACCAGTCCTGATCATCCCGTGAGACCGAAGCGGAAGGAGACGCAGTGACGCCGTCCGGCGAAGTGGTGGTTGACCATCGAATGCTCCGAGAACGGGTGGCGGCGTTGTTCGCACACGTCGGTGTGCCTCAGGACCAGGCCGACGGGATCGCCGAGATCCTGGTCGAAGCCGACCTGCGTGGCATCGAGAGCCACGGGGTGAACTTCGCGCCCCGCTACCTTCGCGGCCTCGCTCGCGGCTCGCTGAACCCTCGGCCGGAGCTGAGCTTCTCCAGCCAGCGCGGGGCGGTGGCGGTGCTCGACGCCGACAACGGGCTCGGCTTCGTGTCGGCCCGGGCCGGGATGGAGCGAGCCATCGACATGGCTCGCGAGCACGGGGTCGGCGTGGTCACCGTCCGCAACTCGAACCACTTCGGCATGGCCGGCTTCTACGCCATGATGGCTGCCGAGGCCGGCCTCATCGGCCACGCCACCACCGACGGGCCGCCCCACACGGTGGTGTGGGGCGGGCGCGAGCCGATGCTCTGCAACGACCCCATCGCCTGGGCCTTCCCGACCGCCACCCCCCCGGCCATCGTGGTCGACACGGCGTTGACCGGGGTCATGGAGAAGATCCGGCTGGCGGCCCAGCGGGGCGACACCATCCCCTCGGACTGGGCGGTGGGACCCGACGGGGTGCCGACCACCGACCCCACGGTGGCGCTGACCGGTGCCCTCCTGCCGATTGGCGGCCCAAAGGGATCGGCCCTCATCACCGCCAACGAGCTGCTGTGCGGCGCCTTGGCCGGGGCCCTCTTCTCCTTCGAGGTCTCACCAGCGCTCGTCCAGGGCGGCGACGAACACGATCGATGGTCGTGCGGGCACTTCCTCATGGCCATGGACATCGCTGCGTTCGGTGATCGGGCGACCTTCCTGCAGCGAGCCGACGAGTTGGCCGACGCCCTCCGCAACGCAGTGCCGGCGGACGGGGTGGATCGCGTGCAGACGGCAGGAGAGCCTGAGTGGTCGACCTCGCAACGACGCCGGTCCGAGGGCCTCCCGATGGCGATGGCCCGCCTCGAGGCGCTCGACTCGATCGCTGTCGAGGTTGCCGCCGAGGTGGGTTTCGTGGCCCTCGGGCGGCCCGCAGGGGACCATCGAGTCGTCGATCAGGGCGAAGACACCTCGCCACAGTCGTCTGACCTTCCACGTGGAGGAGGAACGTGATGGATTGGACCTTGAGGATGCCGCGCTTCGTCAGCTTCGGGGCGGGTGTCGCAGGCGACCTCGAAGCGCAGCTCGGGGTGCTCGAACGAGGCGAGATCATGGTCGTGACGGACCCCGGTGTCCAGGCGGCCGGTCTCGTCGAACCGATCGAGGAGATCGCGTCAAGTGCTGGTTTCCAGACCACGGTGTTCGCCGATCTCGACGAGCAACCGGACGTCGAGACCGTCGAGCGCGCCGTCGAGACCGCCCGCAGCCGGCCGTACCGTGCGATCGTGGCGGTGGGCGGCGGCAGCGTGGTCGACCCAGCCAAGATCATGGCGTTGCTGGCGTCGAACGACGGGTCGGTTCGCGACGTCGTCGCATGGTTCGGGCAGGGGTTCGGGTCCGAGCGGGCGCTGCGGCGTCCGCTGCCGCTGTTCACCGTCCCGACCAACCTCTCGGGGGCCGACTTCGTCCCAGCCGCCGTCGTCACAGACCGAGCCGCAGGGACCAAGTTCGCCAACTGGTCCCTCGGGCTCATGCCGGCCGGGACCTTCGTCGACCCTGCCAACACCGTGTCCCTCCCGCGCAACGTCCTGATCGACGCTTCGCTCGACGCGTTCAGCCATGCGCTCGAAGGGCTGACGAGCCGGCGGGGCAGCCCGCTGGCCCAGCACCTCGCCTTGGACGCAGCCGCCCGGATCTTCCGCGCGCTGCCGAAGGTCGATGCCGCCCCGGACGATGCTGACGCCCGCGAGGACCTCTGCACCGGCTGTGTCGAGGCGGGCATCGTCGTGGGCAACACCAGGGCCGCCGCCATCCACGGCTTGTCCTACCCGGTGAGCGCGACCTTCCCCATCTCCCACGGCCGGTGCAACGCGCTCCTGGCGCCAGCGGTCGTCCGATTCAACGCTGCCACGGCCAAGGAGGAGTACCGCGCGCTGGCGGCGGCGCTGGAGCTCCATGGCGACGACGCCGGCGAAGCGATCGCAACCGCCCTCACGGAGCTGAACGAGCGCCTCGGGCTGCCGGGCGGTCTGTCCGGCGTCGGCGTTCGCTCCGAGCACATCCCCGATCTCGTCGAGCGGGCACAGAAGAACAAGTGGTTCTTCGAGGACGTGAACCCCCGGCCGGCGTACGCAACCGAGATCGCCGAGCTCTACGCCGACGCGCTGGCGAACGCATGACCAGCCAGGATCCACCGATCCGCGTCCTGGTGGCCAAGGTCGGACTCGACGGTCACGACCGAGGCGTACGCATCGTCGCCCGGGCGCTGCGTGACGCCGGCATGGAGGTGATCTACTCAGGCCTGCACCGCAGTCCCGAGGAGATCGTCCGCTCCGCCATCGAGGAGGACGTCGACGTCATCGGCGTCAGCCTCCTCTCGGGGGCCCACATGACGCTGTTTCCCCGCATCATCAACCTGATGAAGTCGCAAGGCGTCTTCGATCGTCACATCCTCGTGGGCGGTGGGGTCATGCCCGACGAAGACGTCCTGGCCCTCAAGGAGATGGGGGTCCAGGAGATCCTCGGCCAGGAGACCCCGCCCCAACAGATCGTCGACACGATTCGGGCACTCGTCGCCAAGAAGTCCGCCGTCCGATGAGGCCGACATCGACGACGTCAGGTCGCAGCCTCATGGAGGAGTGGCAGTTCCCGGCCCGATACGACGAGTCCTACCGTCCGCCACCGGACCAGCCCTACTGGTTCCCGACGAGGGAGACCATGGCGCCCGACGCTCGAGATGCCGCCATCCTCGAGCGCATTCGGGCGATCATGAGCTACGCCTACGAAAGGGCGCCGTTCTATCGCCGCAAGTGGGATGCGGTCGGGTGCCGTCCCGACGACATCACCTCGCTCGACGCCTTCGAGCAGGTCCCGGTGGTGACCAAGGCCGAGCTCCAGCAATCCCAGCAGGAGCACCAACCCTTCGGCGACTACCTCTGCATCCCCGAGCGGGACGTGGCGCGGGTCCACGGCACGTCGGGGACCACTGGGCGCCCCACCACCTTCGCCATCGGTGCCGACGACTGGCGCGCCATCTCCAACGCCCAGGCCCGGGTGATGTGGGGGATGGGGATCCGGCCGTCCGACACGGTCTTCATCGGATCGGTCTTCAGCCTCTACCTCGGATCCTGGGCGGCCCTCGCCGGAGCGGAGCGGCTGGGCGCAACCGTGTTCCCCTTCGGGGCCGGGGTGGCGGGCATGACGGCGCGTGCCGTCAACTGGATGCTGCAGATGCAGCCCAGTGCGTTCTACGGGACGCCGTCGTACGCCCTGCGGCTGGTCGAGGTGGCCGATGAGCTCGGCATCGACCCGCATGACCTCGGGCTGCGGATCCTGTTCTTCTCTGGTGAGCCCGGCGCCTCGATCCCCACGGTTCGCGCCCAGATCGAGGAGGCGTTCGGCGCGCAGGTCTTCGACTCGGGCTCCATGGCCGAGATGACCCCGTGGATGAGCCTCGGCGAGTCGACCGGTCGCTGCGGGATGCTCTGCTGGCAGGACATCGTCTACACGGAGGTCGTCGACCCCGACACCCTCAGACGGGTGGCCTACGGCTGCGAGGGCTCCCCCGTCTACACGCACCTCGAGCGGACCAGCCAGCCCATGATCAGGTTGGCGTCGGGCGATCTGACCCGCTGGGAGGCTCCGGGGAGCCCCTGCGGGCGAACGTACCCGACGCTTCCGAAGGGGATCTACGGCCGGATCGACGACATGTTCACCGTGCGCGGCGAGAACATCTATCCGAGCGCCATCGAAGAGGTTGTGTCGGGCATGGCGGGCTACGGCGGCGAGCACCGGATCATCGTGAGCCGCACGGAATCCATGGACGCGCTGGCGGTGCAGGTGGAGCACGACCGGACGCTCGAGGGCGACGCACGGGGCCTCGAGCTGTTCCGGGAACGGCTCGAGGCGCAGCTGCAGCGGGTGCTGGGCGTCCGTGCGATGGTCTCCCTCGTGCCGGCGGGCAGCTTGGAGCGAACCGACCTCAAGAGCCGTCGCGTCATCGACGAGCGGGAGCTCTTCCGCTCGTTGATCGCTCCATGACGTTGTCAACGGATGTCGTCAGCTCCCTCTCCGACGGCGTCCTGGCCGGGCACCCACCGTCGGTGGCCCGAGCCATCACGCTCCTCGAGTCACGACGCCCCGGCTTCGAGGACCTGGGCGAATGGGTCTGGGCTGCCGGAGGTCGGGCTCGGCTGCTCGGCATCACGGGGCCGCCGGGAACCGGCAAGAGCACCTTGACCAACGCGCTCGTGAAGGAGCTCCGCCGCCGCGACCGCCGGGTCGCAGTCGTCGCAGTCGATCCCTCGAGCCCCGTCACGGGGGGCGCCATCCTCGGCGACCGCATCCGCATGTCGGAGCTGAACGTCGATGACGGCGTGTTCGTGCGCTCGCTGTCGAGCCGGGGGTCCCTCGGTGGGGTGTCGGCGGCAACCGTCGATGCCGTCGCGGTCTTCGATGCCGCAGGCTACGACGACGTGATCATCGAGACCGTGGGCGTGGGCCAGGCCGAGGTCGACATCGTCGGCATCGCCCACACCGTGGCCGTGATCTCCGTCCCGGGCTTGGGAGACGACGTCCAGATGATCAAGGCGGGGCTGTTCGAGCTGGCCGACATCCATGTGGTCAACAAGGCGGACAGGCCCGAGGCCCAGCTCACCGTGGCCCAGATCACGTCCATGTTGACGCTCACCATGGCACTTGACGACCCCGGCGCGCGCCGGGTTCCGGTGGTCGAGACGATCGCCACGACCGAAGCCGGCGTCGCTGCGTTCGCCGATGCCGTGGATGGCCACGTCACATGGCTCAGAGAGTCGGGAGGCCTCGAGCAGAGGCTGCGACGGGCGGCGGCGGTGCGCATCCGCGAGATCGCCAAGGAGCTGCTGGTGGCGACACTGCACGATCCTTCGCTCGACGGAGGCTTCGATGCCGCCGTCGAGGCCGTGGTACGCCGTGACGAGAGCCCCTACGCAGCCGCCAGCGGTCTGTTCCGATCCATGCACATCGCCTGATTGAGAGGTCCCGACGTGACCCTTTCGCCTGACGAGCTCCTCGGACTGTTGACGCCGGAGCTGAGGCAACGGATCGAACAGGAGCTGGCCTCCTGGGAGGAGACGGAGCTCGCCGACCTCCTCGACCGCCAACCCGACGAGAAGGCCTACACAACCGGTTCCGGCATACCCGTCAAGCGCGTCTACACGCCGCTCGACCTCAGCCCGCGCGTCTGGGACGAGACCACGCTGCCCGGCCGCTTCCCCTTCACCCGCGGCCCCTACCCGACCATGTACCGGGGCCGTCGGTGGACGATGCGCCAGATCGCAGGTTTCGGTACGCCCGACGAGACGAACGACCGGTTCCAGTACCTCATCGCCCAGGGCCAGACGGGCCTGTCGGTCGACTTCGACATGCCGACGCTCATGGGCTTCGACTCCGATGATCCGCGGAGTGAGGGGGAGGTTGGTCGCGAGGGTGTCGCCATCGACGTGGTCGACGACATGGACGCCCTGTTCGACGGGATCGACCTCGAGGCGATCAGCGTCTCGATGACGATCAATCCGACGGCCTGGATCCTGCTGGCCATGTACATCGTCGTCGCCGGGCGTCGCGGTCTCGACCTGAATCAGCTTTCCGGCACGATCCAGAACGACATCCTGAAGGAGTACATCGCTCAGAAGGAGTGGATCTACCCACCCGCGCCGAGCCTGCGCATCGTGCGCGACACGATCACCTATTGCACAGGCCGGATGGCCCGTTACAACCCGATCAACATCAGCGGCTACCACATCTCCGAGGCGGGCAGCAGCCCGGTGCAGGAGGCCGCCTTCACGATCGCCGCCACACGGGCTTATGTCCAAGAGGTCTTGGCCACCGGTATGGACGTGGACGAGTTCGCGCCCAGGCTGTCGTTCTTCTTCGTCGCCCAGAGCGACTTCTTCGAAGAGGTCGCCAAGTTCCGGGCCGTGCGTCGGGTCTACGCCAAGATGATGTGCGACGAGTTCGGCGCCAAGAAGCCCGAGTCGATGCGGTTGCGGTTCCACGCCCAATCTGCGGCTGCCAGCCTGACGAAAGCCCAGCCGCTCAACAACATCGTGCGGACCGCCCTGCAGGCACTGTCGGCGGTGCTCGGTGGCACCCAGTCATTGCACACCAACGGGTTGGACGAGGCGTTCGCGATCCCTTCTGAGCAGGCGATGAAGGTCGCGCTGCGGACCCAGCAGATCATCGCCGAGGAGACCGGCGTCACCGCGGTCGTCGATCCCCTGGCCGGCTCCTACTACGTTGAATCGCTGACCGACGAGTTCGAGCGGGGCATCCTCGACTACCTGGGTCGGATCGAGGCGATGGGCGGCGTGGTCGCCGCCATCGACGCCAGCTTCTTCCAGCGTGAGATCGCCGACGTCGCCTACGAGACGGCGCTGCGCAAGGCGAGCGGCGAGAAGGTCGTGGTCGGGGTCAACAAGTACGTCGACCAGGAGGAGGATCAGACGATCGAGGTGCACAAGATCGATCCGACGACCGAACGGCGCAAGATCGACCAGCTCATCCGCGTGAAGCAGAGCCGCGACGGTGCCGTCGTCGAGCGATGCCTGGCCCGGCTCACGTCGGAGGCACAGCAAGCTGACGTGAACCTCATGCCGGCGACGATCGAGGCGGTGAAGGCCAGTGCGAGCATGGGCGAGATCGTGAACGCCCTGGTACCGGTGTTCGGACGGTACGTGGAGCGTCCGGTCTTCTGACCAACCACGATCTCTTCAAGCCCCGCCTCGGTCGACCCACCACGAACCGCCGGTCGGCTGGCGACCTGGATCGGGGCCCGTCGACACACCGCTTCGCCCACCCGCCAGCCAGCTCTCTCGGACATCATGATGTGCTCCGCGTTACGATGCGAAGATGCGTACGACGATCGATCTCCCACCCGACCTGCACGCCGCCGCCCGCAGCATCGCCAAAGATCGGGGGACGACCATGAGCGAGGCGATCGCGGCGCTGGTCTGGCGTGGGTTGGGCCAAGCGGGCACTGTCGAGTACGGCCGCAGCTCGATGACAGGCCTACCGACCGCCCGGGTGGGGCGCACCGTCACCCACGACGACGTCCGGTCGCTGGAAGACGATGGCTGAGGACCTGCTCGACGCCAACCTGCTCATCGCCCTCGTCAGTGAGGTCGAGGGCGCTGACGGTGAAGCCCAATCGCGGCGTTGACATAGCACCTCGGGAAAACGACGCGACGGCGGGCCGCGGATAGCTCGGCGACGAGCGCGCACCGGTGACAACAGCTCGTCCGGCGGCGCGGGGGAGCACGCGACGGCTCCGACGTCGGGGTCCGCGCCGAGTCGGGAAGCGGTCAGCGTGCACCCCGGACCGGTGACGGGGCTGGCGTCGCATCGGCCGTTGCAGTCGTCGACCGGGCTGCGACCCCGAGTCGCGGACGACCGCAACTATCGCGTCGCGCTGCGCGTCGGGGACGACTGCTCGAAGACGTGCGATCAAAGTTGCCCGCAGTGTTGCCCGCAATGTTGCCCGGCCGCAGTTGTCGCCGCCCGGACGGCGGGTCGCTGAACGGCTGCGGTCCGTCCCGGACGGCTACGCAAGGGACGAACGCGCGGGCAACTGTTTGGACAACATCGCCGAGCATTGTGCGGGGCATGAACCGAGCCCCGTCCATCATGGGTCGGCCGGTGCGCCGAGCTACCTCGGACGGCCGCAGCACCAGGACTGCCCCAGCCGTCGCCGCCGCGGCGCTGGCGTGAACCGTCCTGGCTCTGACGGACGCTTCGTTTAGGCCACCTCGGGGGTCGAGGCGGCCAGGGTGGTGCGTTCACGGTAGCTCTGTTCGTACTCGATCGGGGGGCAGTAGTTGATCGAGGAGTGCAGCCTGGTCGAGTTGAACCAGTGGACCCAGGAGGCGGTCTCGCGTTCGACCTCGGTCCGGCCGGTCCAGGTCTGCTCGGGGCGGTCGATGAGATCGGTCTTGTAGAGCCCGATGGTGGACTCCATGAGCGCGTTGTCCAGTCCCCGACCGAGCCGATGGAGCCGGCGATCCCCGCGTCGAGGAGTGCTCGGTAAACGCGATCGACGTGTATTGGCAGGTTCTACTCAACGTCGCAACACCGACGGAGACTTGGACGCTAGCAGGGCGGCGAAGAGCTCGGCCGGTGCCTGGTCGTTCAGCACGCGCCGCGGCCGGCTGTTGAGTTCGTTCTCCACCGCTAACAGGTGCTCGGGGGAGTGGGTGCTCAGGTCGGTGCCCTTGGGGAAGTAGTCGCGCAGTAGGCCGTTCATGTTCTCGTTCGAGCCTCGCTGCCACGGTGAGCGTGAGTCGCAGAAGTAGATCGGCGCGCCAGTGAGGGCAGCGCCGCGTTCACTGCTGGCATGGCCGCCAGGGCGGCGCAGATCAACGACATCCGCCCCGAGGACGCACCAGCCGGGTGGAAGCCTGAATTTCGACCCGGAGCCGGCGTGCACATGCTGGTCGTCGTCGCGTCCGACGAGATCGCAGACCTCGGCCACGAGGTGGCTCGCGTGCGCGAGGCGGTCTCCGCCTGCGGCGCACACGTTGTCTTCCGGGAGCGCGGGCACACCCTCCGTGGGCGGATGCGTGGCCGCGAGCACTTCGGGTTCCGCGATGGCGGGTCACAGCCTGCCATCGATGGATACAACGAGCCGCCCCAGACGGGCGAGCCCCCAGCTGTTCCTCCGGGTGAGTTCGTCCTGGGCTACCCGGATGCCACTGGCGGCACGCCGGTGGGTGATCCACTATGGACCGACGGCTCCCATGTTGTATTCAGGCGTCTCGCCCAAGATGTCACGCTGTTCCGCCAGCAGGCCGCCGCTGGCGTACCCGGCGCCGACCCGACGGTCGCCGCAGACCAACTCGCCGCCAAGATGATCGGCCGCTGGCCCAGCGGCGCTCCGGTCGAGCTCCACCCGGACATTGATCCGGGACCCGGCAACGAGAGCAACGCGTTCCAGTACGCCAGTGACCCAGACGGCCAGAAGTGCCCGCGGTGGGCACACATTCGCAAGGCGAACCCCCGCGATGAGTCGGTGCCCGGCCCGGACGACGACCCGAGTCTGCACCGCATGCTCCGCCGCGGCATCCCCTACGGCACCGCCCTCTCGCCGCAGGCGACAAGCGACGACGGCAAGGAACGCGGGCTGCACTTCTTCGCCGTCGTGGCCGACGTCGCACGCCAATTCGAAGTCCCACAGAGCCGGTGGCTCGACGACCCCAACTTCCCCGCGGGTCAGCCAGCTCCGCCCGCCGGCGCCGGGTATGGCCCACCAACACAGGGCCTGCCCGATGGTCCCGACCCTGTTGTCGGGCACCACGACGCCGGTCAACCCTGCGTACTTCGGCAACCGAGCGGCGAGCACCCATTCCCACTGCTCGCCCAGACGGTCCGCGTGACGGCCGGCGAGTACTTCTTCCTGCCCTCACTTGCCGCTATCAAGCTGCTCGCCGATGGAGCCCGACCTCCGACGGCATGAACGCTGGTTCCCGTGACTCGTTATCCGCCTGCGCGGCCGTGACTCCGACACGCCGTCCCTGGCTACGATAAGCGAAACTTATCGCTAGTCAGACGCGGCGCCTCGCGATCGTCATCTGGATCGAGAAGGCAGCCTAGGAAGCAGAGTCCGATCTACTGCGAAAGTCTCGCCGACGTGTACTATCGCAGTGTGCCGACGACAACGTCTGTGGCAGCGCTAGCCCAGCTGGGGGAGGATCAGTGGGGCCTCGTCACTCATGCCCAAGCGCTGCAGGCTGGCATTTCCAGGACAGGAATGGCGCGCCTGGTCGGCGCTGGCGTGCTGGAGCGGCTCACTCACGGTGTCTACCGGCTGCGCGGGAGTGAGCCGCCACGGCTAGTCGAGCTGCGGGCGGCCTGGCTAGCTGGATCCGCGACGCCCGGCGTGGCAGCGTGCTCGCGAGGGGGACGGCGTGGTGTCACACCGTTCCGCGGCCCTGGTGCTGGGTCTGGGTGACCTAGTCGCCGACTTCCACGAGTTCACCTTCACGACTCGCCGGCAGACCCGTCGACCCGGCGTCCGCCTGCACGTACGCCCCCTCGCGGCGGGGGAGTGGCACGTCACCGAGGGCCTGCCGGTCACCCGACCGTCCCGGCTGGTCGCCGACCTGCTGCTCGGCCAGGAAGATCCCTCCGCAGTGGCCACAATCGCGGCGGAGGCGCTACGGCAGGGCCTCGAGAGTGCGCAGACGATGGCGGCGGCCGTCGCCCCGCACGCCCTCAGGTATGGCCTGGCGCTTAACGACGGTCAGGCGATGGTGGACTACCTGCTCACCGCAGCAGGCACAGCGAACCCGGCCAGGGACCACCCGGCCACGCAGGGCAGGTAAGCGTGGCCACTGGCCGTAGCCCACCTAACGATCCGCCCCCGATCACCCCCAGGACATCGCCTGCCACAGGGCTGCCGTATGCGTCGCCGGCAGCACTGCGCGCGGCCGTGACCGACAAGATCAAAGCAGCGGTCCGAGCGGACCCCAGACACGGCTTCGCCGAACTGGCTCGTCAGATCGGCTACGACCGGCTATTGGCCCGGCTTGACTGGGGCGCCGCGCCCGACGAGGACCTGTGGGTTCTCAAGGGCGCCACCTCGTTGGTGGCCCGGCTGCGCACCGCCGCTCGGCACTCCCTCGATGTCGACCTGTACCGAAGGGACACCCTCGACGTTACGGCCGCGGAGCAGGCGTTGCGCCAGGCGGCAGCCAGAGACCTGGGCGACTTCTTCACCTTTGACCTCGGCCGCGCCGCACCGCTGGCCGACGTAGCCAAGGGTGTGCGGATCCCAGTAGTCGCCCGGCTTGGGCCGGCCTGGTCGCAATTCCACGTTGACGTGGTAGTCGGGCTGGCCATGACCGGTCAGCCCGACACTGTCGCGCCTCTGACGGCTATCGATATTCCCGGCCTCTTCCGGCCGCCGTACCGCGCCTACCCGATCGTTGATCAC
>JBBSGI010000016.1:0-49280 GCA_038254365.1 Propionibacteriales bacterium | reverse complement strand
CATCCAGAACTGGTCGAACAACGTCTACAACCTGGTGACCAAGCGGGCGACCTGTGAGGCCGGCGCCACCATGGAGTGGGTCGACGGCAACATCGGCTCCAAGGTCACCATGAAGTACCCGGCGATCTACCTGATGGGCGAGCACGCCAAGGGCGAGACGCTGTCCATCGCGTTCTCCGGCGAGGGCCAGCACCAAGACGCCGGCGCCAAGATGGTTCACGCCGCGCCCTACACGTCGAGCTCGATCATCTCCAAGTCGGTCGCCCGCGGCGGTGGGCGCACCTCGTACCGCGGCCTGGTGCAGATCAACGACGGAGCGCACCACAGCGCCAGCACGGTCCGCTGTGACGCGCTGCTGGTCGACCAGATCAGCCGCAGTGACACCTACCCGTACGTCGACGTCCGCGAGGACGACGTGTCCATGGGACACGAGGCGACGGTGTCCAAGGTGAGCGAGGACCAGCTGTTCTACCTGATGAGCCGCGGCATGGCCGAGGACGAGGCGATGGCGATGATCGTCCGCGGGTTCATCGAGCCGATCGCCCGCGAGCTGCCGATGGAGTACGCCCTTGAGTTGAACCGGCTGATCGAGATGCAAATGGAAGGAGCGGTTGGATGATCGAAGGTCATCCAACCGCGACGGCCCTGTGGTGACGAGGGGCTGCGCGACGGCGGTCGCTCCAGGCAGCCAGCCTCGCTCGTTCCTCGCTCGGCGGCCAGGCCCATCCACGCCCGGCCGAATCGCCGCCGCTCCGCCCCTGCCTCCCGGGTGACGGTTGGCCTCATCGATATCCAGACCAGAAAGTGACGAGCGTTGAGCAGTAGTGCGGTGCAGGAAGCGGTCGAGTCATCCCCGGCGGTGGCGAGTCATCTGCATGGGGAGCCGTCGTACGACTTGGCGGACCATCCGATGCCGACCGGGCGCGAGGAGGTGTGGCGCTTCACCCCGTTGAAGCGCCTGCGGGGCCTGCTCGACGGGGTGCCGTCCGATGCACGCCTCGGCTGGCAGAGCGACGTGCCCGCCGGCGTGACGGTCAAGGAGGTCTCGGCTTCGGAGGCGGCGGCGCTGGGGGTCTTGCCGCCGACCGACCGGCCGTCCGCGCTCGCCGTCGCGAACTGTCCCGCCGCCGTCCTGGTGGACGTTCCGGACGAGTTCGAGCTGGACCAGCCGCTGGTCGTCTCACTGACGGGGGAGTCATCCGACGACGTCGTCTGGGGCCAGGTCGTGGTCCGGGTTGGCGCCGGTGCCCAGGCGACCATCGTTTTCGAGCACACCGGAAGCGCGCGCTACGCGGCGTCGACCGCGGTCATCGTCGGAGACAACGCCCACCTCGACCTGGTCTCGGTTCAGCTGTGGGACGACGACGCCACCCACCTCGGCCACGTCGGCCTCCGGGTCGGGCGCGACGCGAGGGTGCGCACCTTCCAGGCCAGCATGGGCGGCGACCTGGTGCGGATCACCGAGCACGTCGAGTACGCCGGGCCAGGTGGTGAGCTCGAGATGTTCGGTCTCTACTTCGTCGACGCCGGCCAGCACATCGAGCACCGGCTGTTCATCGACCACAACCAGCCGCATACCAAGAGCAACGCGATGTACAAGGGCGGCCTGCAAGGCAACGGCGCCCACTCGGTATGGGTGGGCGACGTGCTGATCCGCAAGGTCGCGGAGGGTATCGAGACGTTCGAGACCAACCGGAACCTCGTTCTGACCGACGGCTGCCGGGCCGACTCGGTGCCCAACCTGGAGATCGAGACCGGGGAGATCGCGGGCGCCGGACACGCCTCGGCGACCGGACGCTTCGACGACCAGCAGCTGTTCTACCTGCAGTCCCGGGGCATCACCGAGGACGAGGCGCGGAGGCTCGTCGTACACGGCTTCTTCGCCGACATCGTCCGCCGGATCGGCGTACCCGAGGTCGAGCGCAGGCTGATGGGGTCCCTCGAGCTGGAGTTGGCACGGACCGTGGGTGCCGTCCCGCTGATCGAGGAAACCAGATGACCGGCTTCACCCGGGCATGTGCCATGGACGAGGTCTCCGTGGGCGGAGTTCATCCGGTCGAGGTGGACGGCGTCGAGATCGCCCTGGTGCGGACTCTCGACGAGGTCTTCGCCATCCGCGACGAGTGCTCGCACGCGGCCGTCGCGCTCAGCGAGGGCGATGTCGACCCCGAGGGCTGTGAGATCGAGTGCTGGCTGCACGGATCGCGCTTCGACCTGCGCACCGGCAAGCCCACCGGGCTGCCCGCCACCGAGCCGGTCCCCGTCTACCCCTGCCGGGTGGACTCCGGGGACATCCTCGTCGACGTCCACAACCCGCACCACATCACCGACACCGCCACCGAGCGCATCACGGGGAAGAGCTGACACATGGCCACGCTGAGCATCACCAACCTGCACGTCGCGGTGACCACGGAGGACGGCCAGAAGCCGATCCTGCGCGGCGTCGACCTGACCGTCCAATCCGGTGAGACGCACGCGATCATGGGGCCCAATGGCTCCGGCAAGTCCACCCTGGCGTACTCGATCGCCGGCCATCCCAAGTACACAATCACCGCCGGCACGGTCACCCTCGACGGGGTCGACGTCTTGTCGATGACCGTCGACGAGCGCGCGCGGGCCGGCCTGTTCCTGGCCATGCAGTACCCCGTCGAGGTCCCCGGCGTCTCGGTCTCCAACTTCCTCCGGACGGCGAAGACCGCTCTCGACGGCGAGGCGCCGAAGCTGCGCACCTGGGCGAGGGACGTCAACGCGGCGATGGACAAGGTGCAGATGGATCGCGACTTCGCGCAGCGCAACGTCAACGAGGGTTTCTCCGGCGGGGAGAAGAAGCGCCACGAGATCGTCCAGCTCGAGCTGCTCAACCCCGCGTTCGCGATCCTCGACGAGACCGACTCAGGCCTCGACATCGACGCGCTCAAGGTCGTCGCCGGCGGTGTCAACCGGTTCCGCAAGCAGCCGGACAGGGGCGTGCTGCTGATCACGCACTACACCCGCATCCTGCGCTACATCCAGCCTGACTTCGTCCACGTCTTCGTCGGCGGCCGGATCGCCGAGCAGGGCGGCCCCGAGCTCGCCGACCGGCTCGAGGCCGAGGGCTACGACAGGTACGTCAAGGCTGCCGTGCAGTCATGACCGACACGAGGATCCGACCTGCGCCGCCACCGTTGACCGACCTCGGCGTCGGGTACGACGTCGACAAGGTCCGGGCAGACTTCCCCATCCTCTCCCGGGTACTCGCCGCCGAGCGGCCACTTGTCTACCTCGACAGCGCCAACACGTCGCAGAAGCCACACGCGGTCATCGACGCGATGAGCGACCACCTCTCGCAGCACAACGCGAACGTCGCCAGGGCGGTGCACCAGCTGGGCGCGGAGTCCACCGCAGCCTACGAGGCGGCGCGCGACAAGGTCGCCGCCTTCATCAAGGCGCCGTCGCGTGACGAGGTCGTCTTCACCAAGAACATCACCGAGGCCCTCAACCTGCTGGCTCGCGTCCTGGGCGACGCGCCGGGGCCGCACGGTGTGCGGGCTGGCGACGAGATCCTGATCAGCGAGATGGAGCACCACTCCAACATCGTCCCGTGGCAGCTGCTCGGCGAGCGCACCGGCGCGCGGCTCCGGTGGTTCGGGCTGACCGACGAGGGGCGCCTCGACCTCTCGAACATCGACGAACTGGTCAACGAGCACACCAAGGTGATCTCGCTGGTTTGGGTCTCCAACATGCTCGGCACGGTCAACCCGGTGAGCGAAATCGCCAGGCGGGCACACGAGGTGGGGGCTCTGGTGATCATCGATGCGGCGCAGGCGGTGCCTCAGATGCCCGTCGATGTCGCAGGTCTCGATGCGGACTTCGTCGCATTCACCGGTCACAAGGTCGTGGGTCCGACCGGCATCGGCGTGCTCTGGGGCCGGGCCGACGTCTTCGGCGAGCTGCCACCGTTCCTCGGCGGAGGCGAGATGATCGAGACGGTGACCATGCAGCGGTCGACGTACGCCGGCCTGCCGCACCGGTTCGAAGCGGGCACGCCGCCGATCGTCGAGGCCGTGGGGCTGGGCGCCGCCGTCGACTATCTGACGCTGCTCGGAATGGACGCGGTGGCCGCGCACGACCGGCAGATCACCGCGTACGCGCTGGAGTGCCTCAACCAGGTGCACGGGCTGACCATCCTCGGGCCGGCAGAGCCGGTTGACCGGGGAGGCGCCGTCAGTTTCGAGCTGGCCGGGGTGCATCCGCACGACGTGAGCCAGCTGCTCGACTCGCTGGGCATCGCCGTGCGGGCCGGTCACCACTGTGCCAAGCCAGCGCACGCCCGGTTCGGTGTGCAGTCGTCGACCCGGGCCTCGTTCTCCCTCTACAGCACCATGGCGGAGGTCGATGCACTTGTCGACGGGTTGGAGCACACCAAGAGATTCTTCAAGGTCGCCTGACGATGGCGGTGAACAACGACATGGACTCGCTCTACCAGGAGATCATCCTCGACCACTACCGGTCGCCCCACCATGCCGGGTTGCGCGAGCCTTACGACGCCGAGGCGCGGCACGTGAACCCCACCTGTGGTGACGAGATCATCCTGCGTGTGCGCCTGGCCGACGGCGTCGTCGAGGACATCTCCTACGACGCGGAGGGCTGCTCGATCTCACAGGCTTCCACCTCGGTGCTCACCGAGCTGTTGATCGGCAAACGGATCGAGGCGGCGATGCACGTCCACGACACCTTCGTCGCGCTCATGCACGGCCAGGGCCGGGTGGAGCCCGACGAGGAGCTGCTCGAGGACGCCATCGCCTTCGCTGGGGTCTCGAAGTTCCCGGCCCGCATCAAGTGTGCGTTGCTGGGATGGATGGCATGGAAGGACGCCACGGCACACGCGGTGGCAGAAGCGGAGGCGTAGATGACAGAACAACAGGAAACCGAGTCGGTGGCTGCGAGGACGAGGGTCTCGGCAGGGGACGTTCTGGAGGCACTCAAGGACGTCGTGGACCCTGAGCTCGGGATCAACGTCGTCGACCTCGGGCTCATCTACGACGTTTCGCTCGACGACGCCGCGACGGCCACCATCGACATGACGCTGACGTCCGCCGCCTGCCCGCTCACCGACGTGATCGAGGACCAGACCCGGCTCGCCCTCGAGGGCCTGGTCAACGACTTCCGGATCAACTGGGTCTGGATGCCGCCGTGGGGCCCGGACAAGATCACCGACGAGGGCCGGGAGATGCTGCGCGCCCTGGGCTTCAACGTCTAGGGCCTTCCCAGCAGGCGTCCCTTCCGCCCGGCCCTCGGGCCGGCGAAGGGTGGCGGCGACGCCGAACATCTACCGAAGCGGCTCCAGTGGGGAGGGTGTTGTTGCGTATGCCTAGACGTTCAGCAACTAATCGGACATTGTTGCTCCATGTTGCCCTCGCTCAGGATCTCGAGGTCGGTCAGCCGCCGTGCCGCGCTGGTCGCCACCACGGCGGTCGGCGCAGCCTTGGTGGTGCCCTCCCCGCCAGTATCGGCCGCCCCGCGTAAGCCGGACCGCTTCCCCAGACGACCCGCGCAGCCTCGATCGAGCACCTCCGCGAGCTCGACCGGCATTCGACCTGGCCCAGCCCTGCTGGATGCTCGGACCCGCCAGGTCCTGAGCTCCTTCACCGCAGGGGTCAGTGCACAGCACCTGGCAGCTGTCGCGGCCGATGGAGGGATCGAGCGCTGGTTCAGGCACCAGCTCTTTCCCGGGGACATCCCCGACCGGCAGGCCGATGCGATGTGGGCCTGGTGGCCCACGCTCGCCCTCACACCGCTGCAGAGGTTCATGCGTTACAAGGCAGGGATCGAGACGGGCTGGGAGATGATGCAGAGCCTGGCCTCGTGGACCATGATGCGCCGGCTCGTCACCAACCGGCCGGTCGAGGCGTTGATGGTCGACTTCTGGTCCAATCATCTCCACGTTGCCTCACCGGCCAGCGACGTGTGGGTCTGGCGCGTCGAGTACGACGCAATGGTGCGCCGGCATGCCCTCGGTCGCTTCGACGAGCTCCTGGTGGAGGCGATCCAGCACCCCGCGATGGGCCTGTACCTCAGTAACGTCCTCTCCACCGCGGACGCGATCAACGAGAACCTGGGCCGGGAGCTGCTCGAGCTCCACACCCTTGGGGTCGGCAACTTCACCGAGGACGATGTCGTCAACTCAGCGCGCATCCTCACCGGTTTCCACGTCGATACCGGTGGTACCTGGGACGCGTCCTACGACCCCGCCGACCACTGGGTCGGCCGGGTCAAGGTCCAGGGCTTCGCATCGGCGAACGCGGACCCCAACGGCATCCCGGTGCTCGTCAAGTACCTGAAATACCTCGCGATGCACCCTGCGACGGCGAAGCGCATCTGTACCAAGCTTGCGGTGCGTTTCATGTCGGACAAGCCGTCGAAGGCTCTGGTCGACTCGCTGACGACGGTCTACCTGGCCTCCAACACGGCCATCGTCCCGGTCCTGCGAGCGCTCGTGGCGTCGGGGGAGTTCAAGGCGACGGTCATGAACAAGGTGCGCACTCCGGTCGAGGACGCGCTGGCCACCTGGACGGCGGTCGGCGCGGTGGTGGCGCAGCCGCGGTCCGACCAGGCTGCGGCGAACCAGTTCATCAACGTCAGCAAGGCGATCGGGCAGGTTGTCTTCGACTGGCCAACACCTGACGCGTTTCCCGACCTCGCTCCGGCGTGGTGCAACGCCGGGCGTCTGCTGGGCTCGATGCGCGTCCACTGGTATGCCTCCAGTGGCAGCTGGCCGAACGAAGGGATCAGCTTCAAGGCTCCGATCGAATGGATGCCGCGGCTGCCCGCCTTGTTCAGTGACGTTGTCGACCACGTCGTGCAGCGCATGCTGTTCCTGCCTTCCACGCCGGACATGCTGCAGGCAGCGTGCCTGGCTACTGATCTGGGTGCCGACGACGTGATCGACGAGACGCATCCGCTGATCAGGTACAAGTTTCCCCGGTTCATGGTCAGCATCCTCGACACCCCCGAACACCTCAGCCGCTGAGCGAAAGAAGAGATGAATGCCATGCAGACCCCCCAAGCGCCCAGAGGGTGCGAGGAGTTCCACCGCTCGATCTCGTCTCGCCGTAGCTTCCTGAAGGGGCTCGGCGTCGTCTCCGCGGGCGCTGTCATGGCGACGATGCACGGCACCGTCTTCCGGCAGACCGCCTTTGCCGCCAGTGGTCAGGCGCCCAACGTCCTGGTCGTCCTCAGCCAGCGAGGCGGTGCAGATGGCCTGTCGCTCGTCGTACCGTACCAGGAGCCGTTGTACTACAGCCTGCGCCAGACAATCGGCATTCCGGAGAGCCAGCTGTTGCAGAAGAACGGGACGTTCGGCCTGCACCCGATGCTGGCTCCCCTCGAACCCATGTGGGTGTCTGGCCAGATGGCCGCCGTGCATGCTGTGGGTCTCAACTCACCGAACCGGTCACACTTCGCCGCGATCCTCGATGTCGAGGAAGCCAACCCCGGCTCGACGGCAAGAATAGGCTGGCTCAACCGGATGGTCGGGATGACCGATCCCGGCTCGTTGCACGCCGGTGTGCAGGTCGGTCAGAGTGTTCCCCAGACCGAGATCTACGGTTCTCAAGCGATGCTATCCGCCGCAGACATCGAGAAGGTCCAGATCTATGGTCCCCCGAACGCGATGACCCAACGGATAGCGTCACTCGACTACACGTGGAACCACGCGGGGGGTGTCATCGGGCAGGCTGGACGCGACGCGATGGAGACCGCTTCGGAATGGGACCCCGTGTTGCAGACGCCCGCGGACCCGCAGAACGGTGCCGTCTATCCCTCGGGCAGCGACCTCGGCAACGCGCTGGCCCAGTCGGCGCGGCTGATCAGGGCGGATGTGGGAGCGGAGGTCGTCACCATCGACCACTCGTCGTGGGACATGCACACGGGACTCGGAAGTCTCGACAACGGCGACATGCGCCTGATGGCCGACGACCTGGCCAAGTCGATAGCCGCCTTCTTCACCGATCTCGGCACCCTGAGCGCCTCCGTCACCCTGATCACGATCAGTGAGTTCGGCCGTCGGATCGCTGAGAACGGGGATGCCGGCACGGACCACGGTTGGGGCAACTCCATGTTCGTCATGGGCGCGGGAGTCAGGGGCGGAGACGTCTACACGAGCTGGCCCGGACTCGCCGACTCCCAGGAAGGTGACCTGAAGGTCACAACCGACTACCGGTCTGTGCTGTACGAGGTCCTCAAGTCGCGGTTCCCCGAGGTCAGCCTGTCGACGCTGTTTCCGGGCTTCGCGGCTGAGCGCGTCGGCGTCATGCTCGGCGCCTGAGCGGACGACCTCTTGCGTGACCCCTTCGCTGTGTAGCGTCGCTGATGTTGTTGATCGGTGGTCGGTGAGAGCCGGCCCGGGCTGTGAGGGAGATTGAGATGGCGTCAGGCGCAGTAGGTTTGGAGCAGGTGGGTGGAGTCACGCACGCTGCCAAGGGCATGGTCTCGAACGCCGACACTCGCGTCTCGGCGGCCAAGGCGCTGCGGAGCGTGTCCGAAGGGACACATGGCCGCAACTACGGTCCGGCCGCGGATGCGCAGCGGGCCGCGATGGACACGAACGCCGGCGCTGCAGGTTATGGCGGTCTGCACGGGGCGCAGGTGGCGGAGAGCTTCGCCAAGGGTGAGAAGCACGTCGTCCAGGGCACCGAGGACAGCTTCCAGCAGCAGAAGACGTCCATGACCGACGCCGAGTCGACGTTCTCGGCACTGAAGAAGACCATCGAGGCGTAGTCCGCCACCGAGCGGCAGAACAGAAGGGTTGTGTCATGAGCGGGATGAAGATTCGCCACGATTTCGGCGCCGGCGAAGAGACGATCACCGGGGCCTCCAAGCACCACAACGAGCTCAACTCGGCACGCGACGAGTCGTCGTCGCTGCACAAGACGACCCAGGCGTCCCTCGGAGACGACGTCGCCGGCTCCACCCAGGTCGTCTCGATCGCCAAGCAGCAGTTCGAGCGCGACACGACGAGCATCGACTCTGCGGCGCGTATGCAGTCCGGCAACCAGAAGAGCCAGGACATCCAGCAGCAGGCGGCGCAGGCGGCGACCACGTTCTTCGGCAACCGGGGCTGAGCGGCCACCCAAGAGCAGCGGCACACCCACGAGGCGACGGGGTGGGACACCGGCAGGGTTTCCCACCCCGTCGTCACGGGTCGCGGGGAAGGGGTCAGGTGTCGGCGGGGTCGAGGGCGGTCTGCACCTCGCCGACCAGGCCGTTTCGGTTGGCATACAACGCCCGGCCGAGCGCCAGCCTGGTGGCGGTGACGCCCCCGATGACCCGGCCTTCCATCCGGTCGCCGGAGAACACGAACCCCGGCACGCTCAGGTCGTTCAGACGCTGGACCAGCGGCTCGAACTGGGCGCGCGAGAACCCACCCATCCGCCGGGCCATGACGAAGTGGAAACCGAGATCTGCGCCCTGGGCGAAGTAGTCGACGAGCGGGTTGAGGGGGTTGCCGGAGGAGGTGGACACCAGGTCGTAGTCGTCCACGACGAACAGCACTTCGAGGCCCTTCCACCAGCTGCGGTTACGCAGCTGCTCCGAGGTGACGTCCGGTCCGGGGAGCCGCTTGCGCAGGCTCTGGGCGATCTCGGTCGCCACGGCGGCCGTCTGGTCGTTGTCGGTGCAGTATGCGAGCTGGTACTCCTCCGGTACGACGTCGAGCAGCGTCCGTCGGTTGTCGACGAGCACGATGCCGAGCTCGTCGGGGGTCTTCAGCTGCAGGTAGCCCTTCACCAGCACCCTGAGCAGATTGGTCTTGCCGGTCTCGCCGTCGCCGTACACGAGCAGGTGCGGTGAGCTGCCGCCGAGCAGGTCGACGGACACCGCGCGCAAGTTGCGGTCGAGGACACCGACCGGGACATCGCCGTAGGCCGGATCCACCGGTGGGAGCTCGTCGCGCAGGATGAGCTCGGGGAGTACCTGCACCCGCGCGACGGCACTATCGGGCCAGCGTTGCTGGAGCGCGGCAACCAGCTCGGACTGGGCGGCGGAGATGTCGTCGACCCCGGCCACCGAGTCGATCCGTGGCAGGGCTGTCTGGAACAGCAGCCCCGGCTCGACCACGCCGCGACCTGGCGTGTCCTTGGTGACCTGGGCGGCGACCGCGCGACCGTAGGTGCTATCGAACGCGTCGTTGAGCCGCAGCTCGATCCGCCCGCCGAAGGCCGGCTGCATGCGCATCCGCACCTCCATGGTCTGGGTGGCCGACAGCACGACATGGACGCCGTAGTTGAGGCCACGGGCCGCGATGTCGGCGACGACATAGTCGAGGCTGTCGTACTCCTCCCGAAACGACCCCCAGCCGTCGACCACCAAGAAGATGTCACCGGGCTCGTCCTCGTCGACGTGGCCGGCGGCCCGGGCCCGGCGGAACTCCTCGATGCTCGACACGCCATGTCGCCGGAACAGGTCCTCCCGGGCCTCCAACCGGCTGAGCACATCGTTGACCGTGCGCCCGATGCGCTCGGGGTCGGTCCGCGGGGTCACGGTAGCCACGTGGGGCACCTCGGCAAGCCCCCGCAGCGTGCCACCGCCGAAGTCGAGGCAGTAGAACACGACATCACCGGGTGCGTAACGCAGGCCGAGGGACGCGACGACGGTGCGCAGCAACATGCTCTTGCCGGATTGGGGAGCCCCGAGCACCATCACATTCCCGGCGGCTCCGGTGAAGTCCCACTCCAGCGGGAACTGCCGCTGCTTGGCCGGCTCGTCGACCAGGCCCAGCACCGCCTTGACGGTGGCGGGGGTGCCCGGCTGCTGAGGGTCGGCGACCACGTCCAGCGGAAGCACCGGGGGCAGCGGCTGCAGCCACACCGGTCGCACCCGCGCGGCCCCCGGCGCGACCAGGCGCTCGCACACGACCTCGAGGACCGACCGCTCCCGGGCGCTGACTCCGGCCCCGTCGGTCTGTCCGACCGTCGCGGCGGCTTCGGCACCGCGCTGGGCGATCCAGGCGCCAAGCCCGTTGACCGCAAGGTACGGCACGGCCGGGACCTCGGCCTTGGGCCCCTCCGAGGGCGGTGCGTACGGCGACGACACCAGCGCCGCCTTGAACCGCTCGAATACCGACGTGTCCACCTTGAGGTAGCCCGAGCCCGGCTCCGGAGGGAGGTGATAGGCGTCGGGTACGCCGATCGCGTCGCGGGACTCCGACTCCGAGAACGTGCGCAGCGAGATGCGGTACGAGAGGTGCGACTCGAGGCCGCGGATCTTGCCCATCTCCAGCTTCTGGGTCGCCAGCAGCAGGTGGACCCCGATGGAGCGCCCGATCCGGCCGATGGCAACGAACAGCTCGGCGAAGTCAGGCTTGGCGACGAGCAGCTCGGAGAACTCGTCGATGATGACCAGCAGGTGGGGCAATGGCTCGAGGGGCTGTCCGGAGTCGGCACGGTCCTGGTAGGCGGTGACGTTGGGCAGGTTTCCGGCGTGCTTGAGCAGCTCCTGGCGGCGCTGCATCTCGCCGTACAACGCATCCCGCATGCGGTCGACCAGGGTGAGGTCGTCCTGCAGGTTCGTGATCATCCCGGCGAGGTGCGGGATGTCGGCCATGGCAGCGAAGGTCGCGCCGCCCTTGAAGTCCACCAGCATGAGCGCCAATCGCTCCGGACCATGGCCGATCACCAGCGACGACACGAGGGTGCGCAGCATCTCCGACTTGCCGGAACCGGTGGCGCCGACGACCATGCCGTGCGGGCCCATCCCACCGTGCGCCGACTCCTTGAGGTCGAGCAGCACGACGCCGCCGCCCGCGCCGACGCCGATCGGCACCCGCAACAGGTCGTGCAGCGAGCGTTTGCGCCAGGTCTGTCGAGGGTCGAGCAGCGCGGGGTCGGGAACCCCGAGGATCTCCGGCAGCCCCACGGTCTCGGTGAGCGACTCACCGCCCCCGCGGTCCTCGAGCGACAGCCGCAGCGGCGAGAGCTGGCGGGCGAGCAGCAACGGGAGGCCTACGGGCACCTCGTCGACGGTGTACGGCGCCAGCCGAGACGCCTGCCGGACGACGGAGTCCGCGCCGACCTCGACCCGGTCGTCGACGACTTCCGGCTCCTCCCGGCGGTTGCCCAGCAGGTAGACCAGATGGATGCCGAGCTCACCGAGACTCACCGTCGGGTCCGGGGACTCCAACCCACGGAGGTTGCTCAACCCCTCCCCGTCGATGACGACCACCAGGTGCTCGCGCGGGTCGGCCTGCCGTCCCCTGGTGCGGGACCGCTCGTCCAGTCTCCGCTCCAGCTCCTGCGCCAGCAGGTCCGCCATCGCGGCGGGAGACGTGGTGACCAGCCGGGCGGGCACGTCACCGTCGAGGGCGTGCGGGCTCTGGCAGTGCGGTAGCCACTTCACCCACTCCCAGTCGCCGGCGAGCGCGTCGGCCCGCACGACGGCGAGCGTCACATCCGACGGCGAGTGGAACGTGACGAGCTGCAGCGCCATCGCCGTGGCCAGCCGGCGGCCGGCGACCCGGTCACCGAGCACGCTCAGCACCCCGAGCTGCCGCAGGTCGAGGGTGACCGGCTCGTCGTGCAGCACGCAGTAGCGGTCGCGCAGGTTCTCGGCGGCCTCCAGGCAGACGTGGTCGAACTGGTTGAGCGGGCCGGTGTCGGCGTTCATGGCCAGCTCGGTCGCGATCGGCTGGTCACCGACGCCGACCCGCACCACCAGGTGGTCGGGGTCGGTACGGCGGCGTTCCCACCGCCGTGCCGTCGTACGGGTCAGGTCGGGCAGGTAGCCCGGTGGGGGGTGGCGCCACCGCGAGCTCTGCTTCTGCGCGGCGATCGTGCCGCGCAGAGTGTGCCGGAGCTCCTCGATGTAGTCCAGGTAGCGTTCGCGGCTCTCCCGGAGCAGCCGTTTAGGCCCCGACCGCTGGGAGACGATCATGATGATGCCCACCATGACCGAGCCGACGAGCACGATCAGGCTGCCGATCTGGATCAGCGGGTTGCCCCGGGTCGACAGGGACACGATGAGCGAGCTGGCGCCGCTCATCATCGGCATCAAGATCATGGTCATCCCGGTCGCCGCCGGAGGCGTCTGCTCCTGGGTGGGAGGGTCGGCGATGGTGATCTGGTCGACCGGGACGGCGGGCGGGGTGATCCGGGCCGGCCGCTTCACCAGCGTCGTGGTCATGGGCGCCTCCCGATGTCGTGCCGCTTTGAGCAGATATGCTCCACGCTTCTGGACCAGCTTCGTGTCTCTGGACGGCACGGCGGAGCTTGACCCGCACCGTGTCTGCGGACCAGCACAGTGTCTCAGTAAGGTCAGAGCCAGAGAAGTGCCAGCCACGGGAGGGTACGTGCTCACGTCGTACAGCCGCGTCACGGTGGTGAGCGGCACGCGGCGGGTCGACCTGGCGCTGCCCAGTGCTCTGCCGGTGGCCGACGTGGTCCCGCAGGTGCTCCGCTTCTGTGCCCCCGAGGAGTCCGGCGACAGCCCGGTCGAGTTCACCCTGGCCAAGGTCGGCGGCCAGTCGCTGTCGCTGTCGCAGAGCCTCGGAGAGGCCGGCGTACGCGACGGCGACGTCATCGAGCTGCGGGCCGCCCACGCGCCGAGCAGGCCCGCGTTCATCGAGGACGTGCGCGACGCCATCGAGGACTCGGTCGACAACGCCGGCGGCGTGTGGAACACGCGGTCGACGGCGACCTTCGCCATCGGCGCAACCGGCGGTCTGCTGCTGCTCCTGCTCGTGGGACCGTTGGCGCAGGCCATCGCCGCCGTCGTGGCGGAGGCGACCATTGAGGGCTGGGACGACCAGCGCAGCCTGAGCGGGCTGGTGGCCGCGGCAGTTCTGGTATGCGCCACCTGGGTGGGGACCCGCTGGGCGGCCCCCTGGGTCTGCTTCCTGTCCAGCGCCGCAGCCGGTGTCTGGGCGCTGACGTCAAGCGCCGAGCTCGTGCTGCGCGCGGGCGGCTCCCTACCGGCCGCACTCAGTGTGGGGCTCGGCGCCAGTACCGCCTGCGCGGGGCTCATGCGGCTGTTCACCCGGCGGGCAATGCCTTTGCTGGCGGCCTCGACGGTGTTGCTGGTGGCGGCCCTTACCGTTCTGGTGGGCACCAGCATCGGCGCCGAGTCTGGGGTGATGATCCGGGTGGTCGCGTTGCTGGCGGTACTCAGTGTCGGGATCATGCCGCGGGTCTCGATCGCGGTCGGGGGCCTCTCCAGCGCCGACTACCGCATCCGCAACTCGGGTCGGATGTCCGACGGGGCGCTCGAGGTCCGCCTGCACGAGAGCAGCGCGTTGCTGCTCGGTGCGCTGTACGGCGTCTCGGTGCTGGTGGGTGCCGTGGGATTCTGGCTGGCCCTGCGACCGCACGCCTGGGGACACGACCTCTGGGACGGCCTGCTCAGCGTGAGCCTCGTCGCGGTGCTCCTGCTGCGGTCCCGGGTCTTCAGCCGCACCGTCTACATGCTGCCGTTGAGGGTGGCGTCTCTCGTGGTGCTGCTCGGAGTCGTGCTCCAGCTCGCGCGGGACAACCCGACGCTCGACACCTGGTTGACCGCGGTTGTGGCCGGACTCGGCGCACTCGCCCTCGGGGTGAGCATCCTCCAGCTGTCCGACGTGACCCGAGCCCGGATCAAGCGAGTGCTGAACGTCACGGAGTTCATCGTGGTGGTCGACCTGATCGTCGTTACCATGGGCGCGGTGGCTCTGTACGGCTGGCTGCGGGACCGCTGATGACCGAGAACCCCCCCGAGGAGACCGCCGAGGACCTGGCCGCCCGGACCCGCTCCTCGGCCCAGAGCACCGCCCAGGACCTGGCCAGGATGGGCATCGACCCCCGCGCCCTCGGGCTGGAGGCGGAGCCGCCGCAGCCGTCGGACGACCGCGCTCGCCCCGCCCCGGCCACCGACGCCACCAGTCCACCCCACGACCAGCTGCCCGCTCCCGCCGAGAACGTGGTGCCCCTGCGCCCCGACGACGTCCTGCCCCCGTCCGGGACCAGCGCCGCCTGGGCCCCGGCTCCGCCCTCGATCGCCCCCGGGCAGTCGCGGGCCGTCGCGGAGAACCCGGTCACGCTGCTGCTGAGTGGTGAGCAGACCGGCACCCCGGCGCGGTCAGCGCTCCCCGAGCTGGCCCGAGCCGTGATGTACGGCGTGGTCACCCCGGATGCGGCCGAGGTGGCGGACCGCGAGCGTGAGATGGTCGGACGAGTCCGCGCCCGCCAGAGCGACCAGCGGGTCGTGGCGTTCCTGGCCGGGAAGGGCGGCGTCGGGACGACCACGGTGGCCACCGGGGTCGGCTGCGTGCTCGCGGCGCTCCGCGACGACGTCACCACCTTGGTCTCGCTTCGCGCCGGGGTTCCCTCCTTGGGTCGGATGCTGGCCGGGGCACCGGCCCCCAGCGCAAGGGAGATCGCCCGCACCGACGTCGAGGTGGCTCCGCTCCGGCTGGCGAGCGGGCTGCAGGTGGTCGACGGTCCCCGGTGGAGCACACCGGTCCGCCGAAACGACGTGCCGGTGATCGTCGACGTGCTGGGCCAGTCGTCGACCTTTGCGCTCTTCGACGTCGGCAACGACGCCAGCGAGGCGGCCCAGAGCATCCTGAGCCGGGCGGACCAGGTCGTGATCGTGAGCGGGCCGGGACCGGACAGCCAAGACGGCGCCCGACTGGCGGCGGAACGGGTCGCCGACCTCGATCCCTACGCGCTGGACGCCGCGATCTACGTGGTCGTCTGCCCGCGCGACGCGGCGCTCAGGACCGTCGCACGCCGGATGCGCGAGACGATGCCCGGCGGCGCCCGCGTGGTGGCGGTCCCGCCAGAGCCGTGGCTCGCCGAGGGCGCGGTCTTCGACCCTTCCCGGGTCGGCCCGGCCACCCGCCTGGCGATAGTCGACGTCGCCGGTCTGGTGGCGCTTGGCGCCGTACGGCCGAGAGGAGATCGCTGACATGGCCGAACCCACCGACCCGGGCGAACGGCCGGCAGCCGGGCCTTGGATCCCGCCCAACGCCCGCAAGACGCCCAACGCCGAGAAGTACCTCCTCGAGGCGGACGCACTCCGCCGACGCCAACTGGTCTCCGCGCTGCTGCACGGGTCGCGGCGCACCTGGCGCGAGCAGCGGCGGATCTGGCCAGGGGTGGTCGCCGGCATCGTGGTCGTGGCGGTGATCATCGCGGTCTTCGGCGTCCTGCGCGCGCTGGACAGCGCCGACCCCAACGCTGCCCCGGCGCCCGGGCATGACGCGGTTGTTCCGGTCGGTAGGTAAAGTGCCGGAGTACTCGCGCTGAAGAGACGACGGGAAGCCACTGCACCGTGACTGTCACCAACCAGCCTTCGGGCCGCAAGGGCAAGCGGGCGGCAGCCGCCCAGGCCCCCACCCGGCTGCCCTCCACCCGAGAACGCCGGCCGGCGCTGGCCGCCCTCGCCGTCCTGCTCATCGCCGGTGGAGCCGTGCTTGCCGGGTGGCTGGCCCTACGCGAGGGACATACCAGCAGCTACTTGGTGATCCGGGACAAGGTCTCGGTCAACGAGCAGATCACCCCGGGTGACCTTGGGGTCATCGAGCTCCCGACCAGCAGCGGTAGAGACTTCATGGTCGCGGGAAGCCGTGACTTGGTGATCGGCAGATTCGCCCAGACCGACCTGCTGCCCGGCAGTCCGATCGTCCCAGAGATGATCGGGACCGCGCCGTCACTTCCCACCAACGCGAGCCGGATCGGGCTGAGCCTCGCTCCCGGCCGTTACCCACCGAGCCTGGCCATCGGCGACAACGTCACGATCGTGGTCCTGAACCCCGACGGAGGCACCAACGACGCCCAGGGCACCGCGGTCGCCGCGGTCCGGGACGTCCAGAGCGCCGGCACCGGGCAGGGGGTCATCGTCGACGCGGTCGTCTCGGCGCAGTGCAACACCGTGCTAACGGCCGCGGCCGCCAACGGCGACGTCGCCCTGAACCTCCTGGCGCCGGGCAAGCCCACCTTGAGCTGCTCGTCCGGGCTGCTGGGTGGCGCCGCCGAGTCGGGTCGCTGATGGGACTCGTCGCGCTGGCCTCCGCCAAGGGCTCGCCGGGCGTCACGACCACCACACTCGCCATGGGCGCCTTGTGGCCCCGACCGGTCATCGTCGCCGAGTGCGATGCCTCCGGTGCCGACATCCCGCTGCGGATGGAGCAGGCGGCAGGTGGCGTGCTCGACCCGGATCGGGGGCTGCTGAGCCTCGCCGCAGCCGGACGCAAGGGACTGCGGTCCGACCTCGTGCTGGCTCACACCCAGCGGGTGATCGGCGGCCTCGACGTGCTCGTCGGCCCGCGGGTACCCGAGCAGGCGGCAGGTATGACGAACTTCTGGCCCTTGCTGGGGGCCGCGCTCGACGCGCTTCCCGGCCGGGACGTGCTCGCCGACTGCGGCCGCATCGGCGCGACCACGCCCCAGACGGCGGTCCTGCGAGCCGCCCGCCTGCTGGTGTTGGTGTGCACGGCCGAGCCTTCGTCGGTCGTCCACCTACGCGAGCGGCTCACGGTGCTGGCCGGTGTCCTCGATCCAGCCTCCCCGGTCGGCACGCCGATCTCGGTGGCCGTCGTCGCCGACCCGAAGGCCCGCGACGCCGTCGCCCAGGTCCGCGAGACGCTCCAGCGCACCGAGGTGCCGTTGCGCCACATCTGGCATCTCGCCTACGACGAGAGAGGCGCGGGCTTCTTCAAGGGTCGGGTGACCGGACGGGCCGAGAAGACACCCCTGGTCAGGTCCGCCCGGCCGGCGACCGAAGAAGCCGCGGCGGTGGTGGCGCCGTTCTTCGTGGTGCCGCCCGAGGAGGAACCTGGCTTGCCAGCTGACTCCGGTCCGCCCTCGGATGCCCCGGCCTGGGAAGGGTTCTCGTTCAGCGCACAGGGGAGGCCCTCGACATGATCGACCACGACCTGGTCAGAACGCTGCGGGTCCAGGTGGCCGACCGGCTCAACGAGCAGCGGCGCCGCGACCAGATGAACGGGGTCGCACCGATGGGCTCCGACGACGAGCGGGAGTACTCCCGCTCGCTGATCATCCAGATCCTCGAGGACTACGCCCGGCTGGAGATGGCCGACGGACGCACCCCGCCGACCGCGGAGGAGGAGGCCGGGCTCGCGACCGCCATCCACTCCGCGCTCTTCGGGGTCGGCAGGTTGCAACCGCTGCTGGACGACCCCGAGGTCGAGAACATCGACATCAACGGCTTCGACAACGTGTTCGTCCAGTACGGCGACGGTCGGGAGGAGCGCCACGGCGACGTCGCCGAGTCCGACGAGGAACTGGTCGAGCTGATCCAGGTGCTGGCGGCCCACACTGGCCTCGCCAGCCGACCGTTCGACTCGGCGAACCCGCAGCTCGACCTCCGGCTGCCCGACGGCTCGCGCCTGTCCGCCGTCATGAATGTCTGTGCGCGTCCCTCGGTGTCGATCCGCAGGGCGCGGCTCGGGCGGGTGTTCCTCGACGACCTGATCGCGAACGGCACGATGAGCCCCGACCTCGGCCAGTTCATGAAGGCAGCGGTCGCCGCCCGCAAGAACGTCATGATCGCTGGCGCCACAAACGCCGGCAAGACCACGATGCTCCGAGCCTTGGCCAACGAGATCGAACCCTGGGAACGGCTGGTAACCGTCGAGCGGGCGCTCGAGCTGGGTCTGGGAGAGTTCCCCGACCTGCACCCCAACGTGGTGGCCTTCGAGGAGCGGCTGCCGAACTCGGAGGGGCTCGGTGGTGTCTCGATGGCCGAGCTGGTTCGGCGTTCGCTGCGCATGAATCCCGCGCGGGTGATCGTCGGGGAGGTGCTCGGTGACGAGATCATCACCATGCTGAACGCGATGAGCCAGGGCAACGACGGGTCACTCTCGACGATCCATGCCAACTCGTCCGTTGAGGTGTTCAACCGCATCAGCACCTACGCGATCCAGTCCCAGGAGCGGTTGCCGATCGAGGCCACCCAGATGCTGATCGCCGGTGCGCTCGACTTCGTCGTGTTCCTCCGCAAGACCAACGACTACTCCGAGGGTGGCACGCTCAAGCGGGTCGTCGAGAGCGTGCGCGAGGTCGTCGGGCACGACGAGCGGGTGCTGTCCAGCGAGGTCTTCGCCCCGGACCCCGCCACCGGGGACGCCGTCGCCCATGCTCCCATCCAATGCGCCCCGGATCTGGAGAAGTTCGGCTACGCTCCGCTGGTCCACGGCGGCGGATGGTCCTGACGTGGTCACCACGCTGACGTTGTTCCTGACGCTGGGGGCGCTGGTCGGCCTCGGGATCTTCCTGCTGGTGCTGTTCTTCGTGGGCACTGAGCCCGGCACCCGCGAGAGCACACCCGACCGGTTCAGCCTGAGCAGCGTCGACCTCCGCCGGACGACCGTGCAGGTGGCGCTCGCCTTGGTCGCCTTCCTGCTCGTGCTGGCGGTCACCCGGTGGGTCGTCCTCGCGGTGGCCATGGCGCTGCTGGTGGGCTTCTGGAAGCGCATCTTCGGTGGCGTCGCCGAGGAGCGACGGGCCATCGAGCGGCTGGAAGGCCTGGCCGGATGGACCGAGGCGCTGCGCGACACGATCGCCGGCGCCGTCGGGCTCGAGCAGGCCATCCCTGCAACCGCCGTGAACGCCGCGCCGGTGATCCGCCCAGCCCTCAACCTGCTCGTGGACCGGCTGCGGGTCCGCGAGCCGCTGCCGAACGCCCTGATGAAGTTCGCCGACGACCTCGACGACCCGTCCGCGGACCTGATCATCGCGGCGCTGATCCTGAACGCCCGGCTGCGCGGACCGGGGCTGCGTGAGGTACTGAGCGCCCTGTCGGAGTCGGCGCGTGAGGAACTCGACCTGCGACGGCGGGTCGAGGGTGCGCGCCGAAGCACCCGACGCAGCGTCCAGATCGTCGTCGGTGTGACGTTGTTCGTGTCCGGCGGCCTGGTGCTGCTCAACCAGACCTACCTGCACCCGTATGGCACTACGTTGGGCCAGATCATCCTGCTGATCGTGGTGCTCCTGTACGCCGCCGGAGTCTTCTGGCTGCGCCGGCTGGCCGGGGTCGACGTACCCGAACGGTTCCTGGTGCAGAGCCAGCGCCGCGGAAGCAACCGGCTCGAGGTCATCGTCGGAGGTCCCGGCCGATGATCCTGGTCATGGCCGCCGGCGCGGTCGCCGGTACCGGGATGTTCCTGCTGGTGCGGCTTTTCGTCCAGCCCCGCCCGGGCGTGGCCGCGACGCTAGCCCGCATCGACGCCAGCCGTCGCGCCGGTGGGCCGTACGTGGCTACCGCCGACATCGCCGAGCTGAGCGCCGTCGAACGGGCCCGGCTCGGCATCGGGACCCGGATCGAGGTGGAAGCTCTCGCCCGCGGCTGGAAGCTGGAGCGGACCCACACCGACCTGGCGATCATGAATCGGCCGTTCGCGGTGCATATGGGCACCAAGGTTCTGCTCGGCGTGGGTGCGCTGGTCTGGCTGCCGCTGATGGCGGGCATGCTCAACCTCGGCGGCATCGGCATCGGCACCGTGGTACCCACCGTGCTGACCCTCGGCGCGGTCGTCTTCTTCTTCCTGCCCGACCTCGTGCTCGGCAAGGAGGCCGAGGAGCGCCGACGAGACTTCCGCCATGTGGTCGGCTCGTTCCTCGACCTCGTCGCGATGAACCTCGCCGGCGGTCGTGGCCTGCCGGAGGCGCTGATGGCCGCCTCGAGTGTCGGCGACCACTGGGCCATCGCCCGGATCCGACAGGCGCTGAGCAACGCCCGCGTGGTCGGCATCACCCCGTGGGAGGGGGTGGGCCGGCTCGGCAAGGAGCTCGGGGTGGACGAGCTGCGTGACCTGGCCTCCGCGCTGGCGCTGGCCGGCGACGAAGGCGCCAAGATCCGCAAGTCGCTGATGGCCCGGGCGGAGTCCATGCGCCGCAAGGAGCTCGCCGACGTCGAAGGTCAGGCCGGGGAGAACTCCCAGTCCATGCTGGTCGCGCAGCTTTTGATCTGCGCCGCGTTCCTGCTGTTCCTGGCCTTCCCCGCGGCGTACCAGATCGTGAACTCCTGACGTGCTGCCCGGCGCCGCGTTCCTGCTGTCCTGGGGTACCCGGACCATCTTCTGACCGCAGCTGCCGCCAGCCGACCTCCGTAGGCCGCCGTCCTCGGGCATTTTGGGCGGCAACGGCCCTTGTGTCCTCGTGGGTCAATCGTCGTAGGGTAGGGGGGCACTCGCCAACCGAAGGGGCACCCCAATGGGAATGTTGGACATGCCGCGTCTGCTCGTCGCCTACGCCATGCTGCGCCGAGACGCAATGCGCCAGCGTGAGCACAACGAGCTCGGCGCCTCCGCTATCGAGTGGGCCATCATCTCGGCCATCGTCGTCGCGGCGGCAGTCGGCCTCGGGCTCATCATCACCACCGTCGTACAGAACAAGGGGAACGAGATCCAGAACCAGGGCCAGTAGTCGAGCCGCGGTCGACACCCGGGTCATGCGAGACGCCAGGCGCGACCAGCGAGGAACCAGCGCCATCGAGATGGCGTTCGTGGCGCCGGCCTTCCTGCTGCTGATCTTCGCCATCGTCGAGGCGGCGCTGTGGATGCACGGCCGCAACGTCGCACTTGCGGCCGCCCGGGAGGGGGTGTCGGAACTCCGCACCGTGGCCCCCAAGGGCGCGCCGGCGCAGTGGCAACGGGTGATCGAGGCGGCGGCGGTCGACGAGGCGCGTCATCTTGGCGCCCTGTTGGGGCCGGCGGCGCACGCGACCTACGACCCCCGCACCCACCGCGTGACGGTCACGGTCTCCGGCACCGTCGACGACCTCATCCCGGGCTGGGACATGTCGATCACCGCCACCGCCACCGGGTCCACCGAGGACTTCCAGCCCGACCTGGGGCAGCCCGATGCCGGTTGACGTCGGGCCGCGCCTGGTCCGCGGTGAAGACGGCAGCAGCACCCTTGAGCTGGTGCTGCTGGCCCCGGTCCTGCTGGCCGTGATGATGCTGATCGTCTTCGCGGGACGGCATGCGAACGTGCAGGGCTACCTCGACCAGGCGGCCCGCGACGCCGCGCGCAGCGCTACCGCCAACCGCGACTTCGGCTCCGCCGAGGCGGCGGTGGAACGGACGATCGCGCTCGACCTGGACAGCGCCCCCGGCTCCTGCCGGGACAGCGAGTCACACCAGGTGACGACCAGTCGCGGCGACCTGTTCCTCGCCTCCGACCCGTACGACGCCAAGGGCCTGAACGTGCTCACCGTCACCGTGACGTGCACCGTCGACCTGTCGGATCTCGCCATCTTGGGCCTCCGCCAGACGATCGTCATGCACAGCTCGTTCTCCAGCCCAATGCCCGCGATCTACGGGACGTACTGATGATGCCGACGACGCCGCTCCGCTTCGCTGCCCGCCAGAACCCGCACTGGCCACGTCCGAGGGGCCGTCGTGACCAACGGGGAGCGCTCACGCCGGCCGTCGTCGTGATGGCGCTCGGGCTGCTGCTGCTCGGCGGGCTGGTCACCGACGGAGGACGAGAGCTCAACGCCCAGCTGCAAGCCAGGGCGTACGCGGAAGAGGCGGCCCGAGCGGGCGCAAACCCGCTGGTGCTCACCCAGCAGCAACCGGTGATCGACCGGCAGAAGTCGGTAGCGGAGGTCGCCGGGTTCTGTGCGGTGGCCCGCCAGGAGAGCGCCGAGATCACCTCCTGCGGTGTCACCGGCTTCGGTTCGGTCAAGGACCAGAACGACCAGCCGGTGTCGTACGTGAAGGTGACCGTCGAGATGTCGCTCGACACGACGCTCTTCGGCATCATCGGCATCCACACCATGCACGTGTCACAGACCGCGACCGCCTCCGAGGTGGAAGGCATCAACGAGGCAGGCGACCAGGGACCCGGGGACCAGCCACCGAGCATCAAGTACCCCACCGGGACGCTCACCGTCCCGACCTCGGGAGCACCGTCGGAGACCAGCTTCCCGCCCCCCACCGACTACCCCACGACGGTCTGCGGAATCGCGACCCGGCTCCCGATCACCATGGGCCAGACCTGCGTGCACACCAGCTACGTCACCAAGATCACCCTCCCGCCACCACCTCCGCCACCGCCGCCGAGCACCACGGTCACCAAGACCGTCCCCACCAGGACCCCCTCGAACTACCCGACCACCGTCACGCCGTCGGGATGGTGACGCACCCGAGCCTGCGACGACCCGGCCGGGCGGTCCGGTGGCGCGTTCGGACTCTGGCGATCGGTTCCCTGGTGCTGGCCGGCTGCTCCGAGGCCACGACGCCGGACCCGGCGTCGGGGCTGGTCCACAACCCGCCGCTCCAGGTGACCAGCTCGCCCGTCCGCTCCTCGTCCACGCCGGCAGCGCCGGGTGGGCCGGCAACAGTCCGGGCGAGCATCGGAGTTCCTCGGTCGCGGGCGGTCGCCGCGTTGCTCTCCTTCGTCGAGGCGCACGCGGAGTCGGTCAACTCCGGGCGGGTGACCCGCCGGCTGGTGTCGGTCACCACCCCCACGGAGCTGGCCCGGCAGCGGCAGGTCGTCGGGTTCGCGGCGGCGAACGGCTACGCCGTACCGACCACTCCCTCGGTGCAGGTGGTGAGCGTGATCGACCGGTCCCCGACGCTCGCCAGACTCGGCGCGTGCTTCTGGCTGCCGTCGACGGAGTACCAGGACGCCCGCACCGGTCGCTCCCCGGCGGGTCCGGTGCCGCAGGCCTGGGCTCCCGCCGTCGCAACCGTCCGACTGGTCAAGATGACCTGGTCGGTAGATAATCTCAGCAAACCCGACAACCAGACCACGATCAGATGCGGGAGCACATCATGATCCCTCGGCGTCGCGCGTCGTGCTTGCTCGCCAGTGCCGTGCTGGCCGGCGGCCTGGTCGTCGCTGGGGCGGCGACCGGCTCCGCCACCCCGGGGTCGACCCAGGCCTCCTCCGCATGGACCGCCGGTGGGCTGATCGCCAGCGGGCCCGTCGGTTCGCAGGCGCTCGGCGCCGGCGCGCCCGACGTCGGCGGCTCAGGCTTCGCGCAGGTCGGCGCATGCACGTTCTACGCCACGAGCGCATCAGCCGGTGGCTACTGCGGCGCCGGGTACGGCGGTGCGAGCCCGCCAACCCTGCAGGCCTGGCTCGCGGGGAGGCCGTTCATCCCCTGCCGGTATCTCGAGGTCCCGACCGGCATGGTCATCAACGGCGGCGCCGCCCCCGGGGGTCACTGGATGCTCAAGGCCTGCTTCGCGAACTGGGACCCCCAGGAGCCCTGGGGTGGGCGGGACCTGATCGTCGAGATCTACGGCGAGTGGGTGCGAGACGGCCGGGACATCAGCATCCCCGGCTACATGCGGGAGTTCTGGGCGCACGCCGCCCAGGAGAACTTCTACCCGGTACCGAGAATCAGCGTCGGACCGACCCAGCCGGCCCTGGTCGACACCTACACCTTCTTCTGGACCACCTGGGTGAAGGCTCAAGACAGCGGTCAGCCGGCGGAGGAGAACTACCGGATCCCCTACAACACGCTCACCCAGGGCACCGTCTACCTGCACATGCGAGTTCACGACGTTGTGATCCACCCGGGCATCACGGCGATGGACCCCGTGCATTGTGGGCTGGCCGCCCAGGAGTTCGACTCCAGTGCCCCGGACGCGATTCCTTCGTCCCAGGGTGGCAGCCAGCGCAGCGACTGCTGGCTGATGTACACGCACTCCACCGCCTTCAACGCCGACACCCAGACCGTCCAGATCCGCGCCGAGGCCTACTGGCATGTCACGGTGGAGACCCCGGACGGCCAAGTTCTGCGGGACCTGGGGGACTTCCACTACGCCGCGTTTCAACGGCTGGCCGTCGCCGAGGTACAGACCCTGGTCGACTGGTAACCCGGTGACCGGGTGACCCTCGGGCGCGACATACTGGGCGCTGAGGAGGGCTCTCACGTGGTCAACACGCGCGCCAGCACGGTGCCCGGGTCGCGGCTGCCCAGCGGCGGCCCCACCGGTAGTCGAACCTGGGAGGTGGTCCGGGGCCTCGTCGCCCTGGTCGTGCTGGGCGCGCTCGTCCTCGGCGTCCCACTGGCGCTCTATGCCGGGTTCGGAGCCCCCTGGCCCGACACCATGCCGTCGACCGACTGGCTCTACACGGACTTCACCGCCCGCGACGCGATGGCCGTCCTCGTCCTGGTGGTCTGGCTGGCGTGGCTGCACTTCGTCGTGTGCCTCGTGGTCGAGGCCGTCAACGAGCGTCGGGGGAGGGGGCTGTCGCCGCATGTGCCCGGGGCAGGGGTCGGCACCCAGGCGCTCGCTCGCCGGCTGGTGAGTGCCGTGCTGCTGCTCGCCGGTGGTGCGACCCTCGCGATGCCGCTGGCGTCCGCCGCGGACCCCGGTGGCCTCCACCGCGCCGAGCAGACCGGGTCGCACGCCGTCGACCATCGCCCCGCGACGGCGACCTTGGCGGCTCGGCACCACGGCGACGGGTCGCCTCCTGCGTTTGCCACCGAGACGCCCCGGGGGGTCATCGAAAAGTATGTCGAGGTCCAGCCGCCACAGGGCCGGCACTACGACACGCTGTGGGGCATCGCAGAGCGTTACCTCGGCGACGGGATGCGCTACAAGGAGATCGCTGCGCTCAACATGGGCACGGTGCAGCCCGACGGGACGACACTGCGCAACCCCGACCTGATCTACCCCGGCTGGATCCTCAAGCTCCCGGCCGACGCCGCAGGTCCCGGCATCCGAGTCACCGACCAGCACGCAGCCCAGGTGCAGCCCCACGACCGGGGGTCACGTCCTGCCCACTCGTCAGGTCATCCCTCCCACCCCAGGGACCGGAAGCCCTCCGGCGACCTGGCCGCGGCCTCCGTCGACGGCGGCTCCGGCTCTAGTGTCGACCCGCGAGCCGTGACCGCCGGGGGATTCGCCGCCGGAGGTGCCCTGCTGGCCGCCGGCCTGCTGGTGGGTCTGCGCCGCCGGCGGGGCTGGGACGGTGGGCCCAACCCTCGCGGCGGCAAGAGGCTGGACACGGAGTTCGACCTCCGCGCCAGCGCGGACGCGGCGTCGGCGACCTTCATCGACCGGGTACTGCGCGGGCTGCCCCAATCCCGTCCCAGCGGTGCAGGCATCTCGTCACCCAATGCCTGTCTGGTAGGGGCCGACGGGCTCGCGCTGACGTTCCCGCCCGCCTCGCGGGTCCGACTCCAGGCACCCTGGCGTGGCGACGCCGGCGGCCGTACGTGGACCTTCCGACGCGCCGACGTGGACCACGTCCACCTCGCGGGGCAGCCGCTGAGCCCGTTTCCCGGACTGGTCGCGGTGGGCGAGAACGCCTCCCGGGTCGAGACGCTGATCGACGTCGAGTCGGTCCCTGGGATCCTTAGCCTGAGTGGTGATCCGCACGTGGCGCGGGAGATCGCGATCGCCATGGGCCTTGGCCTGGCCACAAACCCGTGGTCGGACTCGCCTCGGGTGAGCTTCGTCGGTTTCGCCGACGACCTCTCCGCGGTCGCCCCGGACGCGATCCGCCACTTCGACGACCTCTCCGCGGTGCTGACCCGCGTCGACGCGTCACGCCGGCGGCAGCAGAGCGCCTGCGCCAGCCAGGGTTACCCGTCGGTGGCTGCGGGCCGGGCCGCGGACCCCGACCGACGCCTGTGGGCGCCCGACTTCGTGATCCTGTCCGGGGTACCGTCCGCAGCCGACGTGACGCGCCTGGAGTCGCTGGCCGCGGACCCCCGACATGCCGTCGGGGTCATCGTGGTGGGAGACGTCCCCGGTGCGGCGGTCAGGCTGGTGGTGGCCGAGACCGGGCAGGTCTGGTGCGGCCCGCTCGGGATCGACCTGAGCGCGCACCGGATGTCACGCGACACGTATCGCGACCTGCTCGCGGTGTACGACGAGACGGTGGCCCGTGGAGACGCGGGAACCGTCGAGGACCCGGTGGAGCCGGGCCGCACCGGGGTGGTGCCCGACCTGGATCTGGGGCGTCCGCAGCCGGTCGAGGTGACCGTCATGGGACAGGTGGCGGTCTCGGCGCCTGGGGACGCTGACCCCGAGCGTCTCGACCTGCTGACCGAGATCGTCGTCTACCTCGCCCTGCATCCCGACGGCGTCCACCCCAACGTCTTGTCGGCCGCGATCTGGCCCCGCGGCGTCGGCGACGACGTCAGGGACCTGGCGCTCGCCGCCGCCGCCCACTGGCTCGGCGTTGACGACGAGGGTGAGCCGCGGCTTGGCGTGGACGGCGAAGGTCGTTGGCGGCTGGCGCGATCGGGTGTCCGGTTGGACTGGGACACCTTCCGAGCGTTGGTCAACCGCTCCACCCAGGCTGGATGTGACGCCCGTGCCGAGCTCAGCGCGGCGCTCGGCCTGGTGACGGGGCCGCCCTTCGCGGCTGCGCCCAGCCATCGCTTCGGCTGGCTCGTCTATGAGTCGAGCGAGTCAGACACCACCGTCGCGGCGGTGGCCGTCGCGCGCCGGCTGGCGGCGTTGTCGGCTCGCTCCCACGACCCGATCGGGGCGCGAACCGCGCTGATCGCGGGCCTGCGGGCCGCGCCGGCCTGCGAGGAGCTGTGGCGCGACGCCCTGCGGCTGGCCGACCGCTTCGCCTCCCGGCCCGACGTCATCGCGGTGGCCGACGACATGTATGCGGCGATCCGCCAGCACGGCTCGCCCCGTGGAGCGGAGGCCGCGACCGATGCGCTGGTCGACGAGCTGGCGCCCGGCTACCGCAAGTCCGCTGCCTGAGCCGCCTCCCGGACGCTCGCGGCTGGTCCGGGTTCCCTTCGACCGGGTGCCGGGGTGGGTGACGAGGTACGACGCGGCCCACCCCGGCACGGTCTGGGTCGTGGCGGCCACCGCCGCCCGGGCCGAGAGCCCGGACGGTAGCCGGGTGAGCATCGCCGTACCCTTCGAGCCGTTGACCGATGCCACCCTGCTGGGGTTGACCGCGCACCTGGCGCGCTCCTGGCAGGTGGGCATCGTGCTGGTGCGCCGAGGCGGCTTCGCGGTTGCCCGCCTCGACGGCCCGACCGTCACCGAATCCAAGATCGGCCGACGCCACGTCCAGGGCCGGACCAAGGCCGGCGGCTGGTCGCAGCAGCGCTTCGCCCGCCGACGCGACAACCAGGCAAGAGCGGCGTTCGACGCCACCGCCGGGCACGTCCAGCGGCTGCTCGCGGGGCCGAGCAGGTCCCTGCACCTGCTGGCGGCGGGCGGAGACCGGCAGGCGGTGGCCAGCGTTCTTGCGCATCCGGAGCTCGCGGGGCTGCAGAGGGTGCCGCAGAGCTGGCTCGGCGGCCTGCCCGACCCGACCAGGGCGGTCCTGGACGGCGCCGTCGCCCAGGTCCGCTCGGTGGAGATCACCATCAGCCCGTGATGACGGGGGAGAGCATCCGGAGCCCCGAGCCACTTCCCTCATCCGCGACACCACGGATATCGGCGTGCCCATGCCTCGAGCCCGCATGTAGCCTAGTCGGAGCCGTCGACACGACGCCCGTCTCGCGCCCCCGCCGGGCGACCCCAACGCCCCCGGAAAGCGCCGTTCAGCTGTCATGATCACTGCCCACCACCTGCAGGTCAGGGTCGGTGCCCGGAGCCTGATCGAGGACGTCAGCTTCCGGATCGGGCCCGGGGACAAGGTCGGCCTGGTCGGCCGGAACGGGGCGGGCAAGACCACGATGACCCGCATCCTCGCCGGCGAAGCGCAGCCCACCGGCGGCTCCGTCACCCGGGCCGGCAGCGTCGGCTACCTGCCGCAAGACCCGCGCACCGGCGACCTCGACACGCTCACCCGGGACCGGATCCTGTCCGCCCGCGGCATCGACGAGGTGGTACGGCGACTGCGAGCCGCGGAGAACCAGATGGGCAGCGACGACCCGGTCGTCCGCGACAAGGCCATGCGGCGGTACACGACCGCCGATGCGGACCTGCACTCGGCGGGCGGCTTCGCGGCCGAGGCGGAGGCGGCCCAGATCAGCGCGAGTCTCGGGCTGCCGAACCGGGTTCTCGACCAGCCGCTCGGGACGCTTTCCGGCGGCCAGCGGCGGCGCGTCGAGCTGGCCCGGATCCTGTTCTCCGGAGCGGAGACCCTGCTTCTGGACGAGCCCACGAACCACCTCGACGTCGACTCCATCGTCTGGCTTCGCGGCTTCCTCAAGGCCCACCACGGCGGCCTCGTGGTGATCAGCCACGACGCGGCCCTGCTCGGCGAGACCGTCAACCGGGTGTTCCACCTCGACGCGAACCGGGCCGTGGTCGACGTCTACAACGTCGGCTGGTCGACGTACCTCAATCAGCGGGAGACCGACGAACGCCGCCGCAAGCGCGAGCGGGCCAACGCGGAGAAGAAGGCCAACACTCTTTTCGCCCAGGCCGACAAGATGCGCGCGAAGGCCACCAAGGCGACAGCCGCCCAGAACATGGCCAAGCGGGCGGAGCGACTGCTCGGCGGGCTGGAGGCCGAGCGCAGGCAGGACAAGGTCGCCCGGCTGGCCTTCCCGACTCCGGCTCCGTGCGGCAAGACCCCGCTGATGGCGCATGAGCTGTCCAAGTCCTACGGTTCCCTGGAGGTCTTCACCGACGTCGACCTGGCGGTCGACAAGGGCAGCCGGGTGGTGATCTTGGGACTGAACGGCGCCGGCAAGACCACCCTGTTGCGGATCCTCGCGGGAGTCGACGACCCGGACACCGGGCAGGTCGAGCCGGGCTACGGGCTGCGGCTCGGCTACTACGCCCAGGAGCACGAGACCCTCGACCTGTCCCGTACCGTGCTCGAGAACCTGCAGTCCGCCGCCCCGGACCTGGCCGAGACCCAGGTGCGCAGCGTGCTCGGGTCGTTCCTCTTCTCGGGTGATGATGCGACCAAGTCGGCGGCCGTGCTCTCCGGCGGTGAGAAGACCAGGCTGGCGCTTGCCACGCTGGTCGTCTCGGCGGCAAACGTGCTGCTGCTCGACGAGCCCACCAACAACCTCGACCCGGCCAGCCGGCTCGAGGTGCTGAACGCGATCCGCAGCTACGCCGGCGCCATCGTCCTCGTGACGCACGACGAGGGGGCGGTGACCGCGCTGCACCCCGACCGGGTGCTGATCCTGCCCGACGGTGTCGAGGACCTCTGGAACGACGAGTACGTCGAGCTGGTGTCGCTGGCTTGATCGTGGCCGGTGATCCACGGTGACCCCGGCGATTCCGGAGAAGGCGGCCAGTGCGCCGTAGCCACGGTAGACCGGCCAGTCGGGTGGCATGCTCCGGGGTCTCAACCAACGGGACCGTTCCCCTACGCCTCGTGCCTACAACGCAGCACGAGGGCAGTCGTCAGAAGCAGGCCCCACACGAGGAACCACGGGTCCCAGCGGTAGGTGTGCCAGGCCAGCGCTCGGGGGTCTGCGTCGGTCGAGTGGAGGACCTCCGCCTGGACGAGCGGTCCGACCGAGGTCCAGACCAGCCCATACGTCGTCAGGATCCCGGTTTCGAGCCAAGACAAAACGCGCAGTGCACGCCTCAGACCGGGTCTGCCCAGGGCGCGGAAAAAGTTGTCAGTGGAAGGATCGCACCCGCGATTGCTGGTGAATGTGATACCCCCACCTTCGTCGTCTACGACTCGAGCATGACCGCCCGGCCAGGGCTGGCGTTCGTCGCCGTGGGAGCGGCTGGGGCCAAGGCGGTGCCCCTTGGGATGTGAGGCAAGCAACCCTGAGGTCCTTACCGATCAGGCGGGTAGCCTAAGCGGAGATGAGCAGCCAGTCGCCGTACCGGATCATGCACTCCTACTCCCGCTCGGACCCGCTGGCCGGACGGCAGGGGCTGGCCCCGGGCACGTTCCGCCGGGTCATCGCGTTCGCCCGGCCGCACCGGCGGGCTCTCGGGTGGTTCCTTGGTCTGGTGATCCTCGACGCGCTTCTCGTGGTGGCCACCCCGCTGCTGTTCCGCGACATCATCGACGAAGGGGTGTCGAAGGGGAACGGTCGACTGGTCACGATCCTGGCGCTGGTGATCGCCGCGGTCGCGTTCGGCGAGGCTGCCCTCACGCTGGCGCAGCGCTGGTTCTCGGCGCGCATCGGCGAGGGCCTGATCTTCGACCTGCGCACGACGGTCTTCAGTCACGTGCAGCGAATGCCGCTCGCGTTCTTCTCCCGCACCCACACCGGCGCCCTGGTGTCGCGGATCAACAGCGACGTGATCGGGGCGCAGAGCGCGTTCACCTCGACCCTCTCCAACGTGGTCAGCAACGTGATCAGCCTGCTGCTCGTCGGGGCCACCATGCTCTATCTCTCCTGGCAGATAACTCTGCTGGCCATGGTGATCCTGCCGGTGTTCTACTTCCCGGCGAAGTGGGCCGGCCGGCGGCTCTCCGGGCTCACCCGCGAGCAGATGCAGACCAACGCGACGATGGCCTCGATGGCTACGGAACGGTTCCAGGTCGGCGGTGCGCTGCTAGTGTCACTCTTCGGACGCCGTGAGGAGGAGGACGCCCTGTACGCGGAGCGGTCCGCGAAGGTGCGCGACCTCGGCGTCGAGATCGCGATGACCGGCCGGATCTTCTTCAGCGCGCTCACGTTGGTGGCGTCGCTCGCCACGGCTGTGGTGTACGGCGTCGGGGGGCACCTGGTGCTGGACGGCAGCCTGTCGGTGGGCACCCTGCTGGCCCTGGCGGCATTGATGGGACGGCTGTACGGACCGCTGACCTCGCTGTCAAACGTGCGCGTGGACATCATGACCGCGCTGGTGTCGTTCGAGCGCGTCTTCGAGGTGCTCGACCTGGAGCCGATGATCACCGAACGTCCGGATGCGGTCGACGTCAGTGGCCGTGAGCCGCGGGTGGAGTTCGAGGACGTCGGGTTCCGCTACCCGTCAGCCGACGAGGTCTCGCTGGCCAGCCTCGAGGCGCTGATGGCGAACGACTCCGCGCCCAGCCAAGAAGTCATCCGCGGGGTGAGCCTGACCGTCGAGCCGGGTCGTCTGGTGGCGTTGGTGGGGCCGTCGGGAGCAGGCAAGACGACCCTCACGCATTTGGTGGCCAGGTTGTACGACGTGACCACCGGGGCCGTTCGGGTCGGGGGGGTCGACGTCCGCGAGGCCACCCTGGACTCCCTGCACGCGATGGTCGGTTACGTGACCCAGGACGCCCACATGTTCCACGACACCATCCGGGCCAACCTGCTTTACGCCCGGCCCGAGGCGAGCGACGAAGCGCTTGCCGAGGTGCTCCGGGCCGCCCAGATCTGGAGCCTGGTGAGGTCGCTGCCGGACGGGCTTGACACCGTCGTCGGGGAGCGCGGCTACCGGTTGAGTGGCGGTGAACGGCAGCGTCTCGCGATCGCCCGGCTGCTGCTCAAGGCGCCGCGGATCATCGTGCTCGACGAGGCGACGGCTCACCTGGACAGCGAGTCCGAGGCCGCCGTACAGCGGGCTTTGGACACGGCGCTGTCGGGTCGGACCTCGCTGGTGATCGCGCACCGATTGTCGACGGTGCGCAACGCGGACCAGATCCTGGTGGTCGACGACGGTCGAATCGTGGAGCGCGGCACGCACGCCGAGCTGCTCACCCGCAGGGGCCTCTATACCGATCTCTACCGCACCCAGTTCGCCGACGAGGCGTCCGTCACCTCCGGTTGAGCCGTCAAGTTAAGTTGGCGGTTCAACTGGAGATAGGTCGTCCTCGGCGTCGGCGCCGGGCCGCCACGGCTTCCTGGGCGGCCTCGGACTGCGGCCGGTGTCCTTGCCCTTCACCTTCTCCTGGTACTCCGCCCACGCGAAATAACACCAGAAGCCGAAGAACAGCAACGCGAAGAACAGCCACTGGAACCCGTAGAGGAAGCTCGGACCACCGCCCAGATCGGGGCCGTCCGCCTTGAGCGGGGCGGCGGGCGACGGTGGAGACTCCCTGGTCAGGTCGAGGAACCCGTCGTACAGCGGGTAGGGCAGCGAAGGCCGCAGCGCGTCGGCCGAGATCGCCCGCACCGATCCCAGCGACGGCGTCACCTGGCCGGCGTCACCGCCCGAGTCGGCCCGTACCCATCCCGAGATGGTGGCCCGCCCCGCCACGGGCTCGGGTAGCGACTGGTCGATGTTGCCGTTGGCGGGGCTCGAGACCCAACCCCGGTCGACCAGCACGGCGGTGCCCCGATCGGTAACGAACGGCGTGACGACGTCGACCCCCGGCGCGCCGTTTCGGGTGCGGTAGAGGACCGCGAGCTGGTGCCGGGCGTCGTAGCGTCCGGTCGCAGTCACCCTCCGCCACTCCAGGTCGGAGCCGGGCTCCCGTGTCGTACTGAGCAGCGCCGACACCGGGGCCGGCTCGGCGGCGAGGTTCGACCGCTCCACCGTGTTGGAGTCGCGGCGCTCCTGGTAGCGGTGGAACTGCCACTCGCTGAGCTTCACGCAGGTGAACCCGAGGAGGACGACCACGATGAGGAGGCCGACCCAGCGGGGTGTCAAGAGGAAGCGCAGCACGGCACCTCGACACTACCCGTGGGGGCACAGGAGACAGGCGGTTGCCCGAGCACCACGTACGCTGAGCCCATGCACATCCCGCTCGTGACCACGACGTCGCCCTTGCGCGACAGCTTCGGCCGGGTCGCGACGGATCTCCGGGTCTCGCTGACCGACCGGTGCAACCTCAGGTGCTCCTACTGCATGCCCGCCGCGGGGCTCGAGTGGCTCCCGCGCGACGACGTGCTGACCGACGACGAGGTCGTCCGCTTGATCGAGATCGCCGTCACCCGGCTGGGCGTCGACGAGGTGCGCTTCACCGGTGGCGAGCCGCTCATCCGGCCGGGGTTCGTCGGCATCGTGGCTCGTACGGCGGCGCTGGTGCCGAGGCCAAGGATCGCGGTGACCACCAACGGCATCGGGTTGGAGCGCACCGCCTTGTCTCTGGCGCAGGCAGGTCTCGACCGGGTCAACGTCAGCCTCGACACCGTGCGGTCCGAGACGTTCGCCTCGATGACCCGCCGCAACCGGTTCGATGACGTGGTCCGGGGGCTTGCCGCCGCCGAACGGGCCGGGCTCACCCCGGTGAAGGTCAACGCGGTCCTGCTGCGTGGCCAGAACGACGACCAGGCCGCGGAACTGCTGCGCTGGTGCCTGGCGCGGGGCTACGAACTGCGTTTCATCGAGCAGATGCCGCTGGACGCCCAGCACGGCTGGAGCCGGGCCGAGATGGTCACCGCCGCCGAGATCCTCGAGTCGCTCGAGCGCGACTTTGTGCTCACGCCCGACCCGGCTCACCGCGGAAGCGCACCCGCCGAGAGCTTCCACGTCGACGGCGGGCCAGCGACGGTCGGCATCATCGCGTCGGTGACCAGGCCGTTCTGCGGTGACTGTGACCGGGTGCGGCTTACCGCCGACGGTCAGGTCCGCAACTGCCTGTTCGCGCGCGAGGAGTCAGACCTCCGCACGGCACTACGTACCGGCGTCTCCGACGAGGAGATCGCGCAGCGCTGGCAGGCCGCGATGCTGACCAAACGACCCGGCCACGGCATCGACGACCCATCGTTCCTGCAGCCAGTGCGTCCGATGAGCGCCATCGGCGGCTGAGCGGGGTACCTCGAGCCCAGCCCGGTATGTCAGGGCACCGGCTCGACCGCACGCAAGAACCCACGCGCGGCCAGGAATGCGCTAAGGCTTCCGCGGTGGTCGGCGCAGGCCAGCCAGCTTTTACGACGCTCCGGTGGGTGGATCTTGGGGTTGTTCCAGCGCAGCTCGAACTCGGCGGTCCTGGTGCATCCACGCGCCGAACAACGCAGCATGTCCGCGTGGACGTCCGGCTCTTCACCCATGCTCGGTAGCGTCGCATTCCCACGTCAGGACGAGGAGCCGACGTCTTGTTCCGGGTGCTGCACGGCCGCCGTGATCTGCGGCAGGTCCTCGTCCTCGAACTGCGCCGGGCCGGCCGACTGTCGACCGTCGGCCGCGTTGGCGATGACGACGGCGAAGTACGGCAGGAAGAACGCGCCCGCGACCATGACCCAGCGCATCGGTCCGCTGAGGACGACGGCGAGGACGAAGCACACCGTGCGGATGCCCATCGAGACGAGGTACTTGACCTCGCGGCGCTTGATGTCGTCGCTCCGGCTCGACCGGGCCGACGTGATGCTCACGGGTGCTTCGTGCTGCTGGCTCATGGCTGTCCTCTCCCTTCCACCGTACGCCGACCTGCGGGTGCGCTTGTCGCGAGCCTGAGGTTCCGCCGCTCCGGGCGAGCCGGTAGCGTCAACCGCCACACCAGGGTCAGGAGGAGGTCGCGTGAACAGGTCCGTGCTGGTCACCGGCGGGAACCGGGGGATAGGTCGGGCCATCGCACACTCCTTCCTCGAGGCCGGCGACCAGGTGGCGGTCACCTACCGGTCGGGTCAGCCACCCGAGGGGTTTCTGGCTGTGCGTTGTGACGTGACGGACTCGGCTGCGGTCGACGAGGCGTTCACCACGATCGAGGCCGAGCAAGGCCCGGTCGAGGTGCTGGTGGCTAACGCCGGCATCACCCGCGATACGCTCCTGCTGCGCATGTCCGATGACGACTGGCAGTCGGTGCTCGACACCAACCTCACCGGATCGTTCCGGGTCGCCAAGCGGGCTGCCCGCGGCATGCTCCGGCTGCGCCGGGGCCGCATCGTGCTGGTGTCGTCTGTCGTCGGTCTGCTGGGCTCGGCCGGGCAGGTGAACTACGCGGCCAGCAAGGCCGGGTTGGTCGGCATGGCACGGTCCATGGCGCGGGAGCTCGGCAGCCGCTCGATCACCACGAACGTCGTCGCGCCGGGGTTCGTCGAGACAGACATGACGGCCGCGATGTCGGAGGAGCGCAAGGCCGAGTACCTGAAGGCGATTCCACTCGGCCGGTACGCCACCAGCGCGGAGGTCGCCGCCGTCGTGCGGTGGCTGGCCTCCGAAGAGGCGGGCTACATCACCGGGGCCGTCATTCCCGTCGACGGCGGACTCGGCATGGGTCACTGATCCACATCCCGTACGGCAAGCCAGGCTGGAACGCGAGCAAAGGACACCCGATGGGCATTCTCGAAGGCAAGAACATTCTCGTCGCCGGGGTCACGATCGACACGTCGATCGGCTTCGCGACGGCCAAGGTGGCCCAGCAGGAGGGCGCCACGGTCCTCATCTCGAACTTCGGACGGGCGCTGTCGATAACTCGACGGATCGCCAAGCGGCTGCCGGTGGAACCCGCCGTGCTGGAGCTCGACGTGAGCGACGACACGCACCTGGTCGGGCTCGCGGACCAGGTGCGAGAGCATGTCGACTCCCTCGACGGCGTCGTGCACGCTATCGCCTACGGCAACCCACAGACCATCCTCGGCGGGAAGTTCTTGGCCGGGCCGTGGCCTGACGTCGCGCAGGCGGTGCAGGTGTCGGCCTACTCCCTGCAGTCGCTCGCGGTGGCCTGCCTGCCGTTGATGGGCAGTGGGGGCAGCGTCGTGGGCCTGACGTTCGACGCGTCGGTGGCCTGGCCCGGCTACGACTGGATGGGTTTCGCCAAGGGCGCCCTGGAGTCGTGCAACCGCTACCTCGCCCGCGACCTCGGGGCGCACGCCATCCGGTGCAACCTGGTCAGTGCCGGTCCGCTCAAGACGTTGGCGGCGAAGGCCATTCCCGGCTTCGACCGGTTCGAGGCCGAGTGGGTGAAGCGGGCCCCGATCGGTTGGGACCTGGAGGACTTGGAGCCCACGGCGCGCGGTGTGGTCGCTCTGCTGAGCGACTTCTTCCCGAAGACCACCGGCGAGATCGTCCACGTCGACGGCGGGTACCACGCGATGGGCGCCTGAGGAGAGGAGGACCGGGTGGCCATCATCGAGACGGAGCTGACCAGACGGTTCGGCCTGGAGATCCCGGTCGTCGCGGCGTCGATGGCCGGGGCCGCCGACGGCCGATTCGCAGCTGCGGCCAGCCGAGCCGGCATCCTCGGCACGGTCGGGGTCGGTGGTACGGCGTCCGGAGCCGCAGTCCGACGCGAAATCGAGGTCGCTTCCGCGCCCGGCCGGCCCGTGGGCGTCGGCCTGATGGCCTGGGCCTTGCCGAGGCGGCGAGACCAGCTCGACGCCGTCCTCGCGACCGCCCCGGCGCTGGTATCGGTCAGCTTCGGCGACTTCCGGCCGTACGTCGACGTGCTCCAGGCGGCGGGCTGTGCCGTCGTGGCCCAAGTGGGCTCGGTCGAACAGGCGCTGCGGGCCGAGGACGCCGGCGTCGACTTGGTGGTGAGCCGCGGCTCGGAAGGAGGCGGGCACGGGTTCGACACCGTGGCGACCTTGCCGTTGCTGCAGGGTGTCCTCGAGCGGGTCAAGATCCCGGTGCTCGCGGCCGGCGGCATCGGCACAGCGCGTGGGCTGGCCGCGGTACTGGCGGCGGGAGCTGCCGGTGCCTGGGTGGGGACGGCGTTCGTGAGCTGCCGGGAGTCGGCTTGGCCGGACGACCAGGTGGCCAGGCTCGGTGAGGCGGACGAGAGTTCGACGGCGTACGGGCATGTCTTCGATGTTGCCTCGGCGGTGGGCTGGCCACCCGAGATCGGCGGCCGCACGATCAGAAACGCGTTCTTCGACCGCTGGGAAGGGCGCGAGTCGGAGCTGTCCCAAGATTCGGAGGCGGTCGCCGCTTTCCGCCGAGCACCCGGGGACCGCGACTTCGCGACGATGCCGCTCTACATCGGCCAGGGGGTGGGCCTGCTCGACGGCAGTCGCCCGGCTGTGGCGGAGGTGGTCGGCCGGCTGGCCGGGGCCGCCGCGCTGCTACGGGCGGCCGCGGGCCTGGTGACGGGTGAGTAGCGTGTCGCGGTGACATCGTCGCTGCTCGAGCTCCGGGTGCTGGAAGGGCCGAACCTCTATTTCTCGCAGGCAGCCGTCAAGGTCACCTTGGACGTCACGGCGCTGACCGCGGTGAGCGTCGGCGTGGCGACGCGGCTGGCCAAGCGCATCGGGCTGTCGAATGTCAGGCCTGGTGAGCCCGGGAGCGGGCTTCGCCAGCGGTTCGCCGCCCGGACGCTGGCCCGGCTGGTCCGACAGGTGGCAGCCGAGGCGGGCACGCACCGGCTGGCGGTCAGGGTCCGGCCGACCCACGACCCGGATCGACTGGTCGTCGCCTACCCGTGGCGGCACCGTGGCCGGGCCGAGGCGCTCGGGCACGCGGTCGCGCAGGTGCTGGACGGGCTCGCCCGCGTCGACGCCGACATCGACGAGGTCGTCAGTGCCGCCGCCCGGTTCGTGCGCAACGCCGATCCGGGGTCCCGGGCGACAACGGTCAAGCCGCGGGTGCCCGTGGTCGCGGTCACCGGGACCAACGGGAAGACGACAACCGCACGGATGATCGGGCACATCGCCCGGGCAGCGGGATGGCACGTGGGATGGTCGTCCACGGACGGCATCTACGCGGATGGTGTCCTCGTCGAAAGCGGTGACTACTCCGGACCGAGCGGTGCGGCCCGCGTGCTAGCCCAGCCGGGGATCGAGCTGGCCGTCACCGAGACCGCCCGCGGTGGCATCCTGCTCCGGGGCATGGGCGTGACGCACAACGACGTCTCCGTCGTGACCAACGTGAGCGCCGACCATCTCGGTCTCCACGGCATCGACACGGTCGACCAGCTCGCCGAGGTCAAGGCGGTCGTGCCGCGCATCACCCGGCCCGGCGGGTGGGCGGTGCTCAACGGCGACGACCCGCGGGTGTTCGCGATGCGGTCCGTGACGGCGGCGAGACCCTGGGCGTTCTCGCGTGACCCCGACGCGCCCGCCATCCGCGAGGTCTTGGGCTCCGGTGGCCGCGCCACCACCGTCATCGACGGCTGGATCTGTGCCCTGGAGCCGGGCGACGACCCGGACCCGCTGGCCCGGCTCGTCGACGTGCCCATGACCTTGTCCGGGCTGAGCCGCTTCAACGTCGAGAACGCGCTCGCGGCGGCTAGTGCGGCCCTGGGCATCGGACTGCCCCGTGCCGCCGTCGTCGAAGGCCTGCAGACGTTCGAGCCCGGGCCCGAGCATAACCCCGGTCGGATGAACGTCTACTCGGCGCGGGGGATGACCGTCGTCGTCGACCTCGCTCACAACGAGTCGGGTCTCGAGGCCCTTCTCGAGATCATGCGTGGCCTGCGTCCGCCGGGTGCGCGGACGATGCTCGCGCTGGGAACGGCAGGCGACCGCACCGACGACCTGTTGCACAGCCTCGGCGCCATCGCAGCGCGTGGCAGTGATGTGCTGGCCATCATCCACAAGAGCAGGTACCTCCGAGGCCGGACGACGGGGGAGATCGACGAGCTGTTCCGGGCGGGAGCAGCCGAGGTGGGCGTCCGCGACGTGCCGGCCTACGGTTCCGAGCTGGACGGGCTGGCCGGGCTCGTCAAGCGGGCCCGACCCGGTGACGTCATCGGGCTGATGTGCCACCAGGACCGAGCCGAGGTGGACCAGTGGCTCCGCGCCAACGGAGGAGCCGTCGACTCCCCGGCCGTGCTGCGGGACAAGGTGCTGCTCGCCGGCGGTGACGTCGCGTAGCGGGACGCCGCCGGGAATGAACGCGGAGGAAGATGTACCGGTGGACCTCGACACCGTCGCCGACGAGCTGTACGGGCTCCCGGCTGAGGAGTTCACCGCGGCCCGGACGGCGGCCGAGAAGGAGGCCAGGGCGGCCGGCGAGAAGGAGCTGGCAGCTCAGATCCACACGCTCGCCAAGCCCAACCAGGTGGCCTGGCTGGCCAACCAGCTGGCTCGTCATCACGCGGACGAGCTGCGGCCCTTGCTCGAACTCGGCGCGGGCCTGCGTGACGCGGCCGGCGGGCTCACCGGCGACCAGCTGCGCGAGTTCACCCGGCAGAAGCGGCAGCTGGTGCGTGCGCTCGTGCAGCGGGGTCGCGGACTGGCCTCGCGGGCCGGTCGGAAGGTAAGCGCCGACGCCGCCCGCGGCCTGGAGGAGACCTTGGACGCCGGGCTCGTCGACCCCGGTGCCGCTGAGCGGTTGCTGGCTGGACGGCTGAGCAGCGGTCTCCAGCACGCCGGCTTTGGGCCGGCCATCGTGGGCGGCGGACCTGCCCTGTCCAGCGTCCCGACCGGCCGGACGGCGGCGTCAGCGCCGGGGCGCAGTGGCACCAGGGATCAGCGGCTGGCGGCGCGAGTCGCCGCCGCTGACCGCGAGGTAGCCGACGCCAGGTCCGCGGTCGACCGAGCGACCCGGGCGAAGTCCGACGCGGACGCCGCGGTCGAGCTGGCCGCCAAGGAGTGCCGGGAGGCCGAGGACAAGGTGGCCCGCCTGAAGGCCAAGCTCGAACGCGCCACCACGTCGCAGGCGGAAGCCGACTGGGAACGGCGCCGCACTCAGAAGGAGCTCGAGAAGGCCGACCGGCTGGTGGCGCAGACCGAGCGGCGGTTCCGGGAGGCAGCGGAGCGCCGGGCAGCCGTCACCCCGCCGAACACGCAATAGCCCTCGTTTCGGCCCCCTGGAGCACCAAGAACGCGCCCAAGCCGTGTCCGGTGCGCGGTGGCCAAGCCCGTCACCGACCTTGCCGCCCGGTCAGAACAGGACCGGTGCCTGCGAGGGCGTCGAGCCCGCCAGGTCGGGGTCGCCGACCTGGTCGTCGTCGGTGGTCGAGGCGCCGGCCTGGGCATGGTTGGACCAGGACTCGAGCTCGGCCAGCGCCGCTGCGTGCTTGTCGACGCACAGGATCACCAGGTCACCCTTGTTGGCGCGCGACATCGCGTGCCGGATCGCGCTGATCTCGTCGAGCACGATCTCGACCTGCTTGCACCGGGCGCCCGAGGCGATCCGTCCGCGGACCCCGTCGGCAACCAGACCGGCCGTCTCGCCGGCCGGCCGGCCCCGCAATGTCGCGTCCTCCCGTACCACGATGACGTCGAAGTGGTCGGCGGCGATGGAGCCGAGCTCGGTCATGTCCTCGTCGCGGCGGTCACCGGCGGTCGCGATGACACCGATCCGCGACGGCTTGGCCAGGTCGCTGGTGGCCAGCATGCTGTCGCCCAGCCGGTCGACGAAACCGCCCAGCGCGCGCATCCCCGGTGCGTTGTGGCAGTAGTCGACGACGACGGTGACGCCGTCGACCTCCAACTGGTTGAGCCGACCGGGGGAGAGGTAGTAGTTCGTGGAGAACGTACGCAGTCCTTGTCGGATGTCGTGCAGGGGCGCGCCGGCGGCGAATGCCGCCGCGGCCGCGGCGAGGGAGTTCTGCACGTTCATCACCGCCCGGCCACCGAAGGTCGCGGGGAGAAGATGGGTCCAGGCCAGCTGCATCTGGCGGTTGCCGTGCCGTACGACGATCATCTCCCCCTTGTCGCTGGACTCGAGGACGAGCGCCTTGCCACCCCGACGGCAGTGGGTGTCGATGAAGTCGCGCACCTCCGAGCCGGCCGGTGCCATGCTGAACCACACGACCTGACCCGAGCAGCGGCGGCGCATCGCCCGCACCAGATGGTCGTCGGCGTTGAGCACCGCATGGCCGTCGCGGGGGACGGCCTCGACCGGCACCGCCTTCACGTCGGCGAGCTGCTCGACGGTGTCGATGCCGCGTAGCCCGAGGTGGTCGGGCTGCACGTTGAGCACGACCGCGACGTCGTTGCGTTCGTAGCCGAGCCCCTCCCGCAGGATCCCGCCGCGGGCGACCTCGAAGACGGCGAAGTCGACCCGCGGGTTCTGCAGCACCATCCGGGCCGACTTGGGACCCGACGCGTCGGCCCGGATGACCAACCGCTCGTCGATGACCACGCCGTCGGTGGAGGTCATCCCGACCTTTCGGCCCATCCCCTTGAAGATGTGGGCGATCATCCGCGACGTCGTGGTCTTGCCGTTCGTACCGCTGACCGCGACGATCGGGATCCGGCTCGGGGCGCCGGGCGGGAACATCATGTCGACGACCGCCTTGGAGATGAACTGTGGGTCACCGATCGTCGGGTGGGTGTGCATACGGAACCCCGGCGCCGCGTTGACCTCACAGATGGCTCCCCCGGACTCGCGTACCGGCTCGGTGATATCGGGGCAGATGAAGTCGATGCCGGCGATGTCGAGCCCGACGACCTGCGCGGCCTCCTCCGCGATCTCCACGTTCTCCGGGTGCGCCTCGAAGGTGCGGTCGATGGAGATCCCGCCGGTCGACATGTTGCCGGTCAGGGTCAGCCGGACCATGGCCCGATCCGGGGGTACGTCGGTCATCGCGAAGCCCTGTTCACGGACCAGCTCGATCGCGGCGTTGTCGACCTTGATCCGGGTGAGCACCTTCTCGTGTCCCACCCCGCGTCGGGGGTCGGCGTTCGTCGTCTCGACGAGCTCCCGGACCGTGTGGATCCCGTCGCCGATGACATGCGCGGGTACCCGTTCCGCGATCGCCGCGATCCTCCCGTCAATCACCAGGCAGCGGTAGTCCCGGCCGGAGATGAAGGTCTCGACGATCACCGAGCCGAGCCTCGACTGCTCCTCCGCTACCGGGAAAGCGAGGCGGACGTCATCCTCGTTCCGCAGGTCGAGGCACACTCCGCGGCCGTGGTTGCCGTCGAGCGGCTTGCACACCACCGGGAAACCGATGCGGCGGGCGACGGCCACTGCCTGCTCGACCGTGCGCACCGACTCGGCCCGCGGAACGGGCAGCCCGGCGGCGCTGAGCAACCGGCCGGTCAAGTCCTTGTCGCTCGCGATGTCGACCGCGATCGACGACGTGTTCGACGTCATCGTGGCGCGGATCCGCCGTTGGTGGACGCCCTGCCCGAGCTGCACGAGTGAATGCCGGTTGAGCCGGATCCACGGGATGTCGCGCGAGACTGCCTCGTCGATAATCGCCTGCGTGGAGGGCCCGAATGCGGTGCGCTCCGCCTGGACAATGTACGACTCGAGCTCCTGCTCGAAATCGAAGTCGGGCTCCGCCTGCACCAGGTGGTTGATCAGCCGCACCGCCAGCCGACCGGCGGCGATCCCGACGTTCTCGTCAACATAGCCGAAGATGACGTTGTAGCGGCCGTGCACACCCGGCACCTGCCTGGTCTTGCCGCGACGCAGATCGTGACCGACTTCCTGCTGAAGCTGAAGCGCGACATGCTCGCTGACGTGTCCCAGCCAGGTGCCTTCCGTCAAACGCTCGACGAAGCCACCCTTGCGCCCACGTGAGCAGGAGTGGTTGCGCAGCCCCGGCAGCAGGTCGAGCAGCCGGTCGGTGAAGTGGGGGAGGCGGTCCGTCGGCCACTCTTCGAGGCAACCCAGGTCGACGACCAGGTGGATCGCCTTCGCGTAGGACCAGATGTTGGCCCCGCGGTAGACCCGGGTCTCGACGATCGCCAGGTCGGGACGAGGTGCGCCGGGCGTCGAGGAACTGTCGTCGGCTGTCCGGGTCGCGGACCCGCTCATGCTGTGCCGTCCTCTCGGTCTTGCTGGTCGCTCTCCGAGTGAGCCGTCCCGGTCTCACCGCCGCGGGTCGCCCGTGCCCGCCGCCGCAGGTACGTCGGTGAGACGCCTTCGGCAGCCAGCTCGCTGGCCAGCCGGAGCAGGTCGTCCTCCGCCATTCGCAGCTCCTCCTCGGCATCTGGGTCGGCAATGATCGGCCGGCGAACCAGGTCGCGCGTCGCCAGGTCGAACCTCGCTCCCTCGGGCAGTACGTGCAGGCGGGCTCCGGAGATCATCAGCGGGCGGGTCCGGGTGGCCTCATGGGCGTTGCTCGTGACGTGCCTGCCGTCGATGATCGTCACCACCCCGCGTCCGATCACCTCGAGCGCGGTGTGGTCGGTGATCACCGCGGCGGTGTCCTCGTCGATGCCGATCCCGAGCAGGTTCGGGGACTGCGCGACGCACATCAGGAGCCGTCCATAACGGTTCCGCTGGCTGAAGTGCTGGTCGATGACGCAGCCGTCGACCAGCCCGAGCCCGGCCGCGAGCTGGGTCATTCGTTGCTTGGGCGTGGCGCCGCCGCTTCCGAAGGCGACCATGTGCGACGACTGGAAGCTGGCGCCCGCCGAGGTGCCGCCGATGGTCACGCCACGGCGGTGGGCCGCCAGGATGGCCTCGCCGAACGGGGTGCCGTTGACGATGGCGGACAGCTTCAGCTGGTTACCGCCGGTCATGAAGATGCCGGTCGCGTCGAGCAGGCGGTTCACGTACGCCGGGTCGGCGGCCTGCTCGCGGCTCTCGGGCCGGACGCCGAAGACCTCCGCGGCCCCCAACCGGCTGAACAGCGCGACGTAGACATCAACGATCTCCGGGCCAAGGCCCGATGCGGTGGGGACGAGGGCGATCCTGGCGGCCGTCCCGCCGCAGGCCGCGATGAAACGGGTGAGGACCGTGCGCCTCTGCAGCTTGTCCTCAGCTCCGCCGATGACGTACAGCGCTCCGACACGTCCGGCCGAGTCAGGCATGGCGAAACCTTAACCGCCGACCGCCGAGGTGACGTGCCCGGTGTGCAGCGGATGGGCGACACTGAGGCATGGTCGAGACAGGCTATCGACAGTTGATCGTGATGCGCCACGCCAAGACGGAGCAGGGCGCCCCGAGCGACCGGGCCCGCGAGCTCACCTCGAGGGGACGGCGCGACGCCCGCGCGGCCGGCCGCTGGCTCGCCGACAACGGACTCTCGCCCGATCTGGTCCTGGTCTCCCCGGCGGTGCGGGCGCGCAGCACGGCGGAACTGGTCAGCGCCGAGCTCGCCTCGGCGCCAGAGGTGCGAACCGTCGACGAGTTGTACGGCGCCTCCGCCGAGGAGGCGACAGCGGTCGTGGCCGGCACGGCCGCCGACGTCGCGTCGGTCCTGGTGGTCGGCCACAACCCGACCATGGGCGAGCTCGCGCACCGTCTCCAGCAGGACCCGGATGACCCGTGGGCACCCCATCTGCCGACCGCCGGGCTGGTGGTGCTGTCGGTTCCGGACGGCTGGGCGGCCCTGGCGGTGGGTTCGGCCCGGCTCACGCACCGGCAGGTGCCCCGCGGCTGACCCCTCAGACCGTGGGGCGCGGGGTGTCGATCCCCTCGAGCCGGTCCTCGGCCTCCACGTCCTCCCGGGTGATGCCCAAGAGGTAGATGATCGTGTCGAGGTAGGGCACGCTCACCGCCGTGTGCGCCTGCTCGCGCACGGTGGGCTTGGCGTTGAACGCGATGCCGAGACCTGCGGCCGCCAGCATCTCGAGGTCGTTCGCTCCGTCGCCGACCGCCACCGTCCGGTCGGTGCCGAGGCCCTGCGCTGCGGCGAACCGGCGCAACGCCTCAGCCTTGCCTGGCGCGTCGACGACCGGTCCGACTAGGCGGCCGGTGAGCCGGCCGTTCACGATCTCGAGCTCGTTGCTGGCCGTGTCGACGATCCCCAGCTCGGCGGCGATGCGACGGGTGACCACGCCGAAGCCGCCGCTGACCAGGGCGATGCGGTAACCCAGCCGGTTGAGAGTGCGGACCAGGGTGCGTGCACCCGGCGCGAGCGGCAGGGCGTCGTACACGCGAAGGAGGGCGCTCTCGGGTAGCCCAGCCAGGAGAGCGACCCGCCGATGCAGGGCCTCGGCGAAGTCCAGCGTCCCGCCCATGGCCTGCGCGGTGAGAGCCGTCACCTCCTGGGCGACGCCGGCCTCCGTGGCGAGCAGGTCGATGGCTTCGCCCTGCACGAGGGTCGAGTCGACGTCGAGCACGATCAGCCGCCGCCCGTGCCGGAGCAGGCCGACGGCCTGCACCGCCACGTCGACTCGTTGCTGAGCTGCCTCGAGCGCGAGCATCTCGCGCAGCCTGCCGACATCGGCTCCGGACACGTGCAGCTCGATGGCGGTCACCGGATAGCGGGCCATGCGCACGATGCGGTCGATGTTCGCGCCCGTGTCGGCGATTCGACCCGACACCGCGGCCACCGCCCGGGCGGACAACCGGTGGCCGAGCACCGTCACATGGACCCGACCGTCACGTCGATGTTCATTGTCTCCGGACCCTGGTTGCACGACCAGGTCGATCCCGAGGCTGTGAGCGGTCTTGCGCAGGGCGACCGCGAGCGACTGGTGGTTGGTGGGTGCCGTGACCAGGATGCTCAACACGAGATGACCCCGCAGCACACTCTGTTCGATGTCCAGCACCTCGACGTGAAAGTCGGCCAGCGTGCCGAACAGCGCCGCGGTGACGCCGGGACGGTCGGGACCGGTCGCGAGCAGGAGAATCGTGCGAGCGGCGGTCATGGCGCCAGTCAGGCTATCTGCCGTCGAACGACGAGGTGGCCGCCACTACGGCACCTCGAGCGGCGCGGTCGAGGGGGAGCAGGGCGGCGGCCCGCTGCGCCACCTCGGACGTGGACACGGCACCCCCGTCGTCTCGGCTGGCCAGAGCGACGATACGACGGGCGCGGAGCGCGTCGTGCGCGAGTCGGGCGGCCTGCGGCGAGGCGAACGGTGCGGGCGGCTCAGCCGGCGGCGGTTTCCTGACGTCGAGCAGGATGTCGACCACGTCCGGCTGCCAGGACGCGACGTCCAGGTCCGCGAGCCGGGCCGCCGACTCCGCCATGGCCAGCCGCAAGGTGCTGTCGGCTTCCGCCACCGAGGGGAGGTACGTCGGTGGGTGCGCCCGGGACACCTGCCAGCGGGTGAGGTCGCCGATCTGCGAGGGCACCAGTCCGAGGTCTGGTCCGTGCAGCACGAGGCCCTCCCCCGTGTCGAGGGCATCCGCGTTGAAGCCGGCCGGCCCGCCCAGCCCGAGCGGATCCCCCGGTACCGGAAGCGCCGTGCTCACCCGCCACACCTCCCATCGACGGAGCTCGCCCAGGAACAGCGCGGCACTCAGGCGAGTCCCGACGTCGGGGCCAACCAGCTCCACGCCGCCGTCTCGACCCGCTATCCCGGAGATCACGGCGTCGGCGCCTTCGCGCGACGCCAACCAGGCATTGAGCCAGCACGCGACCCGGCCGGCGTTCGGTAGCGACAGCATCCGCCCAGCGTAGAAGAGTCGCCTGTCACGTCCGTCCCGTCGCGGCATCGCCGGGATGCACGTGCCGCCTCGACCGGTCCGACCGCCTGGGCGCGGGGCGTGCAATAGGTTAGGTGTCCAGGTCATCAGCGGTAGGCAGAGGAGTCGGATGAGCGCGGTCGTCGAGCTCGCGGGAGTCTCGGTGGTCCGGGGGGGCAACCGGCTGCTGGACGACGTGAGCTGGCAGGTCGAGGACGACGAGCGCTGGGTGGTGCTGGGTCCGAACGGCGCCGGGAAGACCACGTTGCTGCAGGTGGTGAGCACGCACCTGCATCCCACCGAAGGCGTGGTAGGCGTCCTCGGGGAGGTCGTCGGCACCGTGGACGTCTTCGAGCTTCGGCCACGGATCGGTCTGGCCAGTGTCGTCCTCGGGGACCGGGTGCCGCGGGGTGAGCGGGTGAGCGACGTGGTCATGTCGGCGTCGTACGCCGTCCTCGGCCGCTGGAAGGAGGACTACGACGACCTCGACCGCGCTCGGGCCGCCGACCTGCTGCAGGAGACCGGGGTGGCCCACCTCGCCGACCGTCCCTTCGGCACGCTGAGCGAGGGTGAGCGCAAGAGGGTCCAGATCGCCCGGGCTCTGATGACCGACCCGGAGCTGCTACTGCTCGACGAGCCGGCCGCCGGGCTCGACCTCGGCGGGCGGGAGGACCTGGTGAGCACCCTGTCGGTGCTCGCCCTCGACGAGGGGTCACCGGCGACGATCCTGGTGAGCCACCACGTCGAGGAGATCCCACCCGGGTTCACCCATGCTCTCCTGCTCCGTGCCGGCTCCGTCGTGGCTGCCGGTCCGCTCGAGGAGACGATGACCGAGGCCGTGCTGTCGCGCACGTTCGGTCAGCCGTTGCATCTCACGAAGGCGGACGGACGTTATGCGGCACGGAGGCGATCGAGAAGCCACCTGCGCTGAGGCGAATGGTCTAATCTCAGGACATGGACTGGCTGCGCGACCACGACTGGGAGACCTGGTTGATCGTGGCGCTCGTCTTGGCCGCGACCGAGATGGCCACCCTGGACTTCACCTTGCTGATGATGGCCACCGGTGCCGGGGCCGGCTGCCTGATGGCTGCACTCGGGTTCAACATCTGGGTCCAGGTCCTGGTCGCGGCCGTTGTCGCGGTCGCGATGCTGTCGTTCGTGCGGCCGAGCATCGTCAAGCGCCTGCATGCCGGACCGACGGTGCAGAACGGGCCGCAAGCCCTCGTCGGACAGTCGGGTCTGGTGCTCGAGCGGGTCACCGGCCTCACCGGTCGGGTGCGTCTTCGCGGGGAGGTCTGGTCCGCTCGTGCTGTCGACGACGGCGTCGCCATCGAACCGGGCGCCAAGGTCGGGGTGGCGGAGATCGACGGGGCCACCGCGGTTGTCTATCCGCTGTAACGGTTGCCGGCGCTGCCCGCGGCCATGATCGACGCGACCCGGAAAGGCTCCGGGTCGCCTCAGGTGAGAGGGGACCACCCATGGTGGTGCTGATCATCCTGGGCGTAGTGGTGTTGATTGCCATTATCGTCCTGGTTCGCTCGGTCCGGATCGTGCCGCAGGCACGGGCCGGTATCGTCGAGCGCTTTGGCAAGTACCGGACGACATTGCCGGCCGGGCTGAACATCGTGACCCCCTTCGTGGACCGGGTCCGCTACCTGATCGACCTCCGCGAGCAGGTGGTCTCGTTCCCGCCTCAGCCGGTGATCACCGAGGACAACCTGGTGGTGTCCATCGACACGGTCATCTACTTCCAGGTCACCAACCCGGTCGCCGCGACGTACGAGATCGCCAACTACATCCAGGCGATCGAGCAGCTCACGATGACCACCCTTCGAAACATCATCGGTGGCATGGACCTCGAGCAGGCGCTTACCAGTCGTGACGACATCAACCAGTCACTGCGCGGTGTGCTCGACGAAGCCACCGGCCGCTGGGGTATCCGGGTGAACCGAGTCGAGCTCAAGGGCATCGACCCGCCGCCCTCCATCAAGGACGCGATGGAGAAGCAGATGCGCGCCGACCGCGACAAGCGCGCGGCGATCCTCACCGCGGAGGGTATGCGCCAGTCGCAGATCCTCACCGCGGAGGGGCAGAAGCAGTCCGCGATCCTGACCGCCGAAGGTGACCGAGAGGCGCTGATCCTGCGGGCCCAGGGTGACCGGCAGTCGCGCATCCTACGGGCGCAAGGTGAAGGGCAGGCCATCCTCACCGTTTTCCAGTCGATCCATGACGGGTCACCGGACCAGGCACTGCTCGCCTACCAGTACTTGCAGATGCTGCCCAAGATCGCCGAGGGTGACGCCAACAAGGTGTGGATCGTGCCGAGTGAGATCGGCCGTGCCCTCGAGGGACTGGGCAGTACGCTCGGCAGCATCTCGGGCATCCCCGGCCAGACCACGCCCAAGCGTCGCGTCGACTACGGGCAGGACGAGGTCCTGGACCCGGCCGCCGACATCGACTCCTCGCTCTCCACCACTCACGACGAGGTGGCCGAGGCGAT
>JBBSGI010000015.1:0-49600 GCA_038254365.1 Propionibacteriales bacterium | reverse complement strand
TCAGCGGGCACCCGCCAGGCTCATCCCGGAGACAACCTGAAACCCCGGTTTCGATGTCATGTTCAATCATCTCGACACGTCCTCAGCGATTCACTCGCGTTCGCCTTCCCGGTCCCCACCTGACACCTCTCGGGTGCCTTCTCCTCATCGCTCACCACCCCGGCCTCACGACCGACGCAGCATGAGGCGGTTTGAAGCCTCCCCCCGCAGGGCGACTCCGAAGGGCCAACCTTCATCAGCTGCACAGCACCGTCTTCGGACACGACTACCTACACGCCGCACCTCCAACGTTCGTGGCACACCAGGTTCTGATCATTGCTCGACACGGGAATCGACCTCGGTCTCGTGTCGATTCATGGACTCCAGCCGCGACAGACTGCTTGGTGCGCAGGCGACGCAATACGCTGAGTCTCATGCCATCCGACCACACCGACGATCTGCGGCTCGCTCACATCCTCGCCGACGACGCCGACGCGCTCACCATGGATCGGTTCAAGGCGGCAGACCTCCACGTCGTGACCAAGCCCGACCTGTCCCCGGTCAGCGACGCAGACGAGCGGGTCGAGGACGTGATCCGGCGTTCGCTGGGCCGAGCGCGGCCGCGGGACGCCGTCGTCGGCGAGGAGCACGGCACCAGCGGTTGGGGCCCGCGCCGATGGGTGGTCGACCCGATCGACGGCACCAAGAACTTCGTCCGCGGAGTGCCGGTCTGGGCAACCCTGATCGCACTTCTCGTCGAGGACCAGGTGGTGGCGGGGGTCGTGTCCGCCCCGGCCATCGGCCGACGCTGGTGGGCGGCGCACGGCGACGGTGCGTGGACGGGTCGGTCCCTGTTCTCCGCAGCCCCGTGCCGGGTTTCCGACGTCGCCGAGATCGCGGACGCGTCCTTCTCGTACTCGTCGTTGCACGGTTGGGAACATCGAGATCGGCTCGACGGCATGCTCACGCTGCTGCGACGATGCTGGCGTTCGCGGGCGTTCGGCGACTTCTGGTCGTACATGCTGGTCGCCGAGGGGGCGGTCGACATCGCAGCCGAACCCGTGCTCGCGATGCACGACATGGCCGCCATCAGCGTCGTCGTCGAGGAGGCCGGTGGACGCTTCACCTCGCTGGACGGCGCGCCCGGTCCACATGGCGGCAACGCCGTGGCTACGAACGGCCGGCTGCACGATGACGTGCTCGCGCTCCTCGGCGACGACGCCGCCCCGGTCCGGGATTCCGGCGGCGACGACACGCCGACCGACAACGTCCGTGACATCTCCTCAGCCCGAAAGCCTGCGCCCGCGGACGACTAGGCGAGCTGTGATCAGGAGGTGGCGGACTCGACGGCCTCGAGCGCGGCAGCTGAGCGTTGAAGATTGCGTACGGATGACGACGCCAGCGTCGCCAGTGCCGTCACGCCGAAGATCACTCCACCACCGACGGCCACCGTCTCCCGGCCGAACAAGCCGGCCAACGGGCCGGCGAGGAGCTGACCGACCGGCATCGCGACGAAGGATCCCAGGGCGTCGTACGACGCCACCCGCGAGAGCGATTCCAGCGGGATGTTCTCCTGCAGGGCGGTGCTCCAGCCGATCCCGAACAGCTCCGTCCCCATGCCGGCGAGGAACGCGACAGCCATCAGAGGCAGCGTGCTCGGATGGATCCCCAGCACGATCATCAAAGCCGCCGGCAGCACCCAGCCCAGCATCCCGACCCGCAGCGGATACTTGATCGAGACGCGGAGCAACAGCAGGCTCATCAGCAGGAAACCGACCGCCTCCGTGCTGAGGACCAGCCCCCATGGACCCTTGCCGATGGAGTCCTTCGCGATGGCCGGGCCGAGCGTCGACAGCACGCCGACCTGTACGCACACCATGACGCCGGCCGCCAGCACGATCACCCACAGCCAGGTCCGTGAGCTGAACTCCGTCCAGCCGACCCTGAGGTCGTGGATCATCGAGCTGCTGGTGCTCCGTTCGGCTGCCTTCAACCGCAGCCGCGCCATGCATGCGCCGGCGACAAGGTACGAGAACGAGTCGAAGGCGATCGCCCAGCCGGAGCCGACGGTGACGACGAGAAGGCCGGCGACCGACGGACCGATGATTGTCGTGGCGTTGCGGGCCAGGGCCATCACGGCGTTCGCCTGCTGCAGGTGCTCGCGTCGCGTGACCTGCGGTACGACACCTTGCAGGGCAGGAAACGTGAACGCGACGATGACGCCGTTGACGAACTCGAGGACGACGATCGACCACAGCGGTGGATGCCCGGTGATCAACAGGAGCGCGACGATCCCCTGAGTCGCCGCGGCACCGAGGTGCGAGACCTGAAGGATCAGGCTTCGCGACAGCCGGTCGGCCACCACGCCGCCGACGAGCATGAAGACGATCATCGGGATGCTGAATGCGGCGAGCACGATCCCGAGGTCGGATGCTGACCCGGTCAGGTCGAGGACGGCGAACGCGAGCGCGATGCCGGCCATCGCGCTCCCCAACATCGACAGTGCGCGGCCGAGGAAGAACAACCGGAACGAACGCTCGCGCAACGGCGCGAGCGTCTCCCGGCCGCGGACGGTGGACGTCATCATGGGCGTTCGGTGGCGGTGGCCTGTTCGCCGGCCGCCGCACTCTCGGTTGTCGGATTGTCGGTTGTCATCACGAACAGTGCCTCGGTCACCGACACCCGGATGGTGCCCGTGCTCCGTGGTGGCTTGGCGACCCTGTGCAGCCGGAGGGACGCTGCGGCGGTCGCCTCGACGACCGTGGCCCACTCCGTGGGGCTGACCCAGAGCTCGGCGTCGGTGGTCGTCGACATCTGTCCCCGGCGCCGCAGGGCCGACCGTCGGGTCAGCTCGGCGGCCAGGGTCTCGAAGTAGAGCCTGGTGTTCGCATCGTCGCCCCCGGACGTGCGGCCGACGTCCTCGTTCCTCGACTCGTACGGGTGCCGGTAGAGCTTCGCCACACCACCACGGACGTGCTTCTCCCCCGCGTCGACGACCTCACCGGCGGCGGCCAGCTGACGCAGGTGGTACGACGCATTGGCCTGGCTGATCCCCAGCTCTCGGGCGACATCCGCGGCACACAGCTCGGTCCCGGTCAACAGCGACAGCATCTGGAGCCGGGTTGGGTGGGCGAGCGCCCGTAGCGAACTGACCTCCAAAGACATGTTTGCCAGTCTGGAGGAGGCACCCGCCGACCGTCAAGGGGTTCTTTGGTGCTTCCATCCGGCTAACAGGCGCCGGCCGACGAACAATGCCGCCAGGTCGAACCATCCGTAGCCACCAGCGGCGCCCGACGGCGGGTTTCCGATCGAGACGATGCCGGTTGGGTCATGTGCGTGCCAGGTCCAGGTCCCCACCGACGTACCGAGCAGCTCGAGGTAGGTGACGACGACGAATGCGCCGACGTACAGGCCGGGCGAGGGACCCAGGAACAAGAAGCCAACCAGGCACGCGTACCAGAACACGCCCAGAGCATCCGGACGGGCCGACACCAGGACTCCGTACGCCGCGTACGCACCGCCGGCGACGACGACAACAACCCGCAGGAGCATCAGCCTATTGCGGACCCAGACCAGCTCACCGATCGCCAGCGCCGCGACGTACACGAGCCCGTGCCCGGGGGGAACGTACATCGGGACGTTGTCGAAGCGGTACGTGTAGACGCCGAGAACCGGCGAGAACGTGTACTCGACGACGGTTGCAAACGCGACGACGACCAAGGCCTGCGCCCGGACCAACGGCGTCGCACGGGACAACACCGCAAGCAGGACGATCCAGGTGGCGATTCCTAGTCCACGTTGCAGCGACCGGCTGCCCTCGGAGTCCAGCAGCAGGATGGTGGTGACCCAGACGCCGACAGGTCCGACGACCCAGGCCGGGTGAACCGTGAAGCGTCGAACGTCGCGGCACATGGCCGGGGAGTCGAGGACGAGAGTCATCGCGGGTCATCCTCGCAGAACGGACCGTGTCGTCAGAAGTCGACTCGGCGCCAGGAGCGGATCGCCGCCGCGTCAGGAAGCCGATCGCGGCGTGCCTTCGGCAGATCGAGACGCTAACCTCGAACGAAGTACGAGCCGAAGCGCCGGGAGTTGAAGCATGCTGATCCGCCAAGTGCTCAGGGGCAAGGGCGACGACGTGGTCACGATCTGCCCGGACAGCTCGGTGCGCGACTTGATCGAGCTGCTGGCAGAGCACAACATCGGCGCGGTCGTGGTGAGTGAGGACTCGCGCGCCGTCATGGGCATCGTGTCCGAGCGCGACGTCGTCCGGCGGCTCGTGACGACGACCGATGTGCTCGACGAACCGGTCTCGTCGATCATGACCAAGAAGGTCCACACCTGTTCAACTGACGACGACGTCAACAGCCTCCAGCAGCTGATGACCGAGCACCGAGTTCGTCACGTCCCGGTTGTGGTCGACGGAGTGCTGCGCGGCATCGTCTCGATCGGTGACATCGTCAAGTCCCGGCTCGGAGAGCTTCAGTTCGAACGTGACCAGCTCGAGTCCTACGTGGCCGGAACGCAGTAGCGTCGGCATCGTACGCCTGCCGACGTGCGAGAGGTTACGTTCCATGAACGATGTGCCGGGCGAGCGAACGCCGCACCATGGCCGTGATTCGGGAGACCAACCCGCGCTGAGCCGGGGACAACCTCGCTGGGCTCAGCGTGTGACGCTGCCGGTCGGCGTCGACATCACACGTTGAGATCAGGCCCGGACCTCAGCTCCTCTTCTTCGGCGTCGACCAGCTCCCGGACCTTGTCGCTCTCCACCGCCCGGGTCACGGCGAAATAGAAGATCACCAGGCTGAAGGCGGTGACGACGATCAGATCGATCCAGTTCGGCATGATGCTCGACGCCTTGCCGCCGTACCGTCCGTAGTACCCGATGACCGTCATTCCGATCAGCCAGGGCGGGACCCACACCCAGCCGTACCAGTCGATGTCCGGCCGCTTCTCCGCCGACGTCGTTGTCCAGGCACCCGCGAACAGAATGAAGCCAAATCCGATTGCCGCAAGCAGCTTCCAGTTCGCCTCGAACGTGCTGAAGTAGATGATCCAGTTGGCCGCGACGAACGCCACGGGCGAAAGCAAGCCCGGCATCGGGAGCCGGTACGGACGCTCGCGCTCAGCGTCGCGTTCCCGCAGCGCCGTCAGCGATACCGGCGCGAAAGCGTACATGACGGCCGTCGCCTCGGTCACCAGGCCGACAAGGGACTGCCAGCTCGGGAACGGCAGGAACGCGAACTCGCCGATGATGAAGGCGAGAATGATCGAGTAGAGCGGAACGCCTCGTTTGTTGACCTTGGCGAGCCGCTTCGGCGCGGTGCGTTCCCGGCCCAGCGCGTACGACAGGCGAGACGACGTGCCGAGATAAAGCAGACCGGTGCCGGCGGGGGAGATGAACGCGTCGACGTAGAGCACCGAGGCCAACCAGGCGGCACCGGCCGCCGTCGCGAGCGTTGCGTACGGCCCGAAGTCTCCGGCCGGGATCGGGTTCGCCCACCCGTGCTTGAGGTTCGCCGGATCCAGCCCACCGATGAAAGCGACCTCGAGCGCAATGTAGAGCGCCGTGCCGATGAGCATCGCGATGATAACCGCACGCGCGATGTCCTTCTGCGGGTTGCGCGCCTCGCCACCCATCTGGATCGCCTGCTCGAAACCCTGCATCGCGAAGATGAGTCCAGCAGGAAGAGCGGCGAAGACGCCGTGCGCGCCGAACGGCGCAAATCCACCGCCCGCGGTGAAGTTGGAACCATGGAACTGGAGCGTCAGCAGCACGACGACGGTCAACGCTGGCACGGCGAACTTCCAGATGACGGTGATCGTGTTGCTGTCGGAGAGGAACTTCACCCCGACGATGTTTATGATGGTGAACACCAGCATCAACAAGGTGGCAAAGAAGAGACCCGACGCCGTCAACGTGGCGTTGGCATTGACGAGATCCAGGTTGTCCTTCACCCAGTTGATGTTGTTGAGATAGGTCAGGCTCGCCTCGACCTCGATCGGTGCGATCGTGACCGCCTGCAGGTATGCCGCCCAGCCGGCGGTGAAGCCGGTGAGCGTGCCGAACGCAAAGTTGGGGAACCGTGCGGTGCCGCCCGCCACGGGGTAGGCCGCTCCCAGCTCGGCGTGCACCAGGGCGAGGACGGCGAGCATGGCACCGCCCAGGACCCAGGAGATCAGGGACGCCGGTCCGGCCGCCTGGGCGCCGTACAACGCACCGAGCAGCCAGCCGGAACCAATGATGGAGCCGAGCGACACCATCGTGAGACCGAGCAGTCCGATGTCGCGTTTGAGGTGGTAGGTCGTTGGGGCGCTGGATTCGGTTGTAGCCACGTGCGTCACCTCACATCGGGTCTCTGCCCGGCCCGGTCGGCCCACAGACAGGCCGACCGTACTACCGGGGGACCCGGCTCGCCACCGATGGACACTGGATCTTCGATCCGGTCGGATCTGTAGATGGTCTCGAGCCATGCCCGAAGGAAGGGGATTGCCGCCGAACACCGCGTGACGGTCTCGCTTGATCAGTAGTCGTCGGTGTCCGCACGCCGCGAAGTCGAGCTTGCTCGCCCGAAGTTGGCAACGATCGCGGCGGTCGGCGGGATGACGGCGGCCACCGCACTCATGGCGATGGCGAGCGGGACCGAGAAGAGGCGCACGACGTTCCACGCCAGCACGATCAACACCAGGCAGGTTCCCATCAGCCAGAAGTAGAGACGCTTGCGCGGCATCTTCCGACGCTACGCCCTTCCTCACCGGCGATTGGTCAGCAACCACGAGGCCTGGCGCTCGCCCCCGAGGACCCAATCGGGTGACCTCAGCCTGGGAGGGCGCTCGGGTCTCCGGGATGCTTCGTAGCCGGAACGTTCGCCGCCTCGAGGTGCGAAACGTCGTTGAAGGTGTCGAGCGTCCACGCGGCGCCGTCAGGTCGGACGAGTCTCGTCACCGAAACGTTGCGGAGCACCGTCGTGCTGGTGATCTCGAGCACTTGAGCCTCGGACAGGCCCTCACAGATGTAGCGAACGATGAGGATCAGCGCGTCGTGACACACAAGAAGGACCCGACATCCGTCCCACAACTGGTCGAGCTCAGTGAGCAACGTACGCGTTCGGAGCGCGACATCAGCCCACGACTCGCCACCCGGCGGGCGATGGTAGAACTTGCCGAGCCAACGCCGCCGCGCGGCCTCCTCCGGGTACCGCGCCTCGACACCGGCCGTCGTGAGCATGTCGAGGATTCCGAGCTCGCGGTCGCGGAGCCTCTCGTCGACGCGAAGGGGCATGGCGAGTCCCGCGGTGGACAGCGCGATCTGTGCCGTCTGGGCCGCGCGGACGTACGGAGAGCAGAACAAGACATCCGGGCGGTTTGCGCGTTCGAGCGGACCGAGCGCCGCGCCCAGCGCCTCTGCCTGAGCTTCACCGAGCGGCGACAGCGGTACGTCCGCGTCTCGCTGCTCGACCTCGACGACCTCGGAGGCGGTCGAGTCCGCAGCTGCCGCAGCGACGTTGCCCATGCTCTCGCCGTGACGCACAAGCATCAGTTCGACCACGCCCATGATGGGACGATAAGCGCAGTCCGCACGAGTCATGCCGGCGGGGGACGGCGCAGCGAACCCTTTTCACCGGACCAGCCGGTGCAGAGTTACGTCGAGGAGTGATCCGTCGACGGCCTCGGCGGTCATGTAGGTGCGGTTGGGCTGGCGACGGCGGTCCGTCGGCGAACCGGGGTTCAGCAGCCGCAAGCCGCCCCGGGTGGTGGTGTCCCACGGGATGTGGCTATGGCCGAACACGAGGACATCGTCGTCCGGGTACGCCTCGTCGCAGCGTCGTTCACGTCCGTGGGAGGAGCCGGTCTCATGGACGACGGCGAACGTCATGCCGGCGATGTCAGCTCGGGCCACCTCAGGCAACCGTTTCCTCAGCGGCTCGCAGTCGTTGTTGCCGTAGCAGGCGACCAGACGGTTCGCTCGTCGTTCGAGCACATCGAGGAACCGGGCATCGACCCAGTCACCGGCATGGATCACGACGTCGGCAGCGTCGACTGCGCGCCAGACTTCGGCCGGTAGGTCCAAGGCACGCCGGGGCACATGCGTATCGGCGAGCAACAACAGACGAGTGCGTTCGGTCATCTGGCCTGCTCCGCTACTTGGTGCGGTCCCGGTCAAGGCTGACTTCATAGTGTGACATCGGTTCACCGACGTCATCGTGGCTGGTGCCTCCAGAACCCGACGATGACGTCACCGTCACCCTGGTTGGCTCGCCCAGGGACACAAGTCCCATTGCGACGAAGCGATCGCAATCAACGGCAACAGCGAGGAACGAGCCGTTCCCTCGAGCCCAAGACGCCAGGTTGGAAGCGTGCTGCGTCAACCTGGAGGTCGGGTTCGCCGCACGCCATACCTCGACAGCTGCGTCGATCTCGTATGCGTCCGCACGACGAAAGGTCACCACCGGACGAGGCTACTGGCGCGTACGAGCCGACGGGACAACGACCTGAGAAGAGCAATCCGGATGCCGATGGCCGCCGAACCCCATGAGAAACAGCGCCTCCAGGGTGCACCGCCGGATCACCGATCTGGGCTCCCTGGCGCGAGGCGCCAGAGAGAAAAGAAGTTAGCAAGATGAAGAAACCTCTACGACTGCTTGTACCTTTGGCAGCCGCTGCCATCACCGCAGCTGTGTCCCCGTCGGCAGCGCAAGCCGGCACCGGTAACACGTACGGGGCGACGCTGAACGCGCTGAACCACGCCAGTGGCTCCGGGATGCTCACGCTGACGCTGAACGGAAGCACCGCCACCATCAACGAGCACTGGTCCGGATTGGCGTCCACATTCAGTGGTGCACCGTACCCGCACGTGCAGCACATCCACATCGGCGCCCAAGGCACGTGCCCGTCGCCCTCGGCTGACAAGAACGCGGACGGCGTGGTGAGCACCGCGGAAGGCGCACCCTCCTACGGTGGGATCGGGACGACGTTGTCGGTGAAGGGTGACACCAGCCCCGCAGCCGGCACCAACATCAAGATCGCGCCAGCCGGCCCGAGCACCAACTACGCACGCACCATCAAGCTCGACGCCAAGACGCTCCAGTCGATCAAGGCCGGAACCGCCGTGATCGTTGTGCACGGGCTCGACCCGGCGACCCTGAGCAAGAAGGCACAGGGCGAAAAGAGCGATCTGGTGCCTTCGCTGCCGCTGGCCGCGACCTCACCAGCACTGTGCGGATCGCTGAGCCTGATGCCGCAGGGTGGTCCGCAAACGGGATCCGGGTCGACCGCAGGCCCTGAGGACCTCGGCCTGTTCGGCCTCGGTGGCGGACTACTGGCCGCCGCCGCCGGCGGAATCGTGTGGCTCCGCAGGCGCGACCGGGTCAACGCTGAGCCCCAGAGCTGACCCAGCCATGCTGCATCGCCTGTACACGGCGATAGCCAAAGGTAGCGGCCGCCGGGGTCTGGCATTCGTGCTGACCCTGGCGGCTGCCACCGGCGGAGTGATCGCCATCATCGTGGCGATCACGTCGCAGCAGACCGTGCCCCAGCCACCCCCATCCGCCGCGGGGACCATCTCGTCGTACGGTCCGACCCACGACGGCACCAGTCACCCTCACGTGTCAGGGCGGCGCTCAACCACGCCGACGTCGTCGCCGCAAAGCGAAGCCTCGACGCCGTTGACCGCCTCGGTGCCGTCCTTCATCGACGTCCCCGCGATCGCCGTGCACTCCGCTGTCATCTCGATCGGCAAGGCACCGGACGGAACGCTGGCGGTCCCGCAGCCGGGTCCAAACCTCAACAAGGCGGCCTGGTACCGGAACTCGGTCACGCCGGGACAGGACGGTCCGTCGGTGATCGAGGGTCATGTTGATTCCGTGTACGGTCCGTCGGTGTTCTTCCGGCTCGGCGCCCTGCGCCCGGGCGATCAGATCAAGGTGACCCGCGCCGACCACTCCGTCGTGCACTTCACGGTCAATGCCGTGCGCTCGTACACGTCGCACGGACAGTTCCCCACGATCGCGGTCTACGGCGGCGATCTCTCTCATTCCACACTGCGGCTCATCACCTGCAGCAACTTCAACGACTCCATCGGGCACTACGTCGGCAACACCGTCGTCTTCGCTCACCTCACGTCCGTCCACCGCGCACCATGAGCACCGGGCCGGAACCGCGGGCTTAGCGACAGCGCTCGAGTCAAAACCACACCATCATCGACTATCCCGCGAAGACAATCACTCAGGAGAAGACACCATGCAGACGAAGAGACTCACCGCGACCGCCGCCCTGGTTGCGGCCTCGGTCGTCGGACTATCAGCGTGCAGCTCGTCCGACAACACCTCGAACCCGCCACCGAGCTCGCACAAGTCCGGGACCACTCCGTCGGGTACCACGACGTCATCGCCCGGCAAGGCGACCAGCTCGGCACCGTCCGCCCAAGCATCCGTCATCACCATCAAGAACTATGGGTACCAGGGCCCCGGATCGGTCAGTTCCGGCGCGTCCATCACGGTAAAAAACAACGACAGCGTCAATCACACCGTCACGGCAGACTCCGGCAGCGCCTTCGACCTCACCGTGAACGCAGGCAGCTCGGCAACATTCACCGCACCCGCCAAGCCAGGAAGCTACCCCTACCACTGCACGTTCCACTCGGACATGCACGGCACCCTGGTGGTCAAGTGAGTGAGCGGGCTGGGCCGGCCGCAGCCTCACGGTCAGGTCAGGATGCGATCCGGCGTCCGTGACGCGCGATCGGGTCTCGGCCGACTCGGGCCAACACGAGTCCGCTGTCGACTCTCGCCTTCGCGAGCCAAGCGACGACCTTCGAGACAACGGTAGAGGCGCGAAGAAGATCTTTGCATTCCACCGGCGACGACAGTCTCAGCTCCGATGACGCTGCGATCTCAACGCGGCCAGCGCCAACGCGAAACCAATAAGGAAGCAGAGCAGGATCAGGACCTCCGTGATCGCGGACCGTCCGCGGACCTCGGCGACCACGGTCTGCACGAGCGCGGCGAACGTGAAGAAGCCGAGGATGCCGACAAGGACCTCGAACTTCTGCTGACGGGCTCGGGGATGGGTCGGACGCCGACTCGCGCGCCATGCCGCTAGGACACCGCGTTGGTCCTTCTCTTCCTCGACCATCAGCCCTTGACGCCACCAGCGGTCAGCCCGGACACGATCTTGCGCTGGAACAGCAGCACCATGATCACCAGCGGGATCGTGACGATCGTCCCCGCCGCCATGACGGCGGTGTAGGGCTCCTGGTGTGGCTGGCTGCCGGTGAAGTTCGCGATTGCGACCGTGACCGGCTGCGTCCTGTCGCTCGAGAGCTCACTTGCCAGCAGGAACTCGTTCCAGGAGGCGATGAACGCCAAGATCGCGGTTGTGAACAGGCCAGGCGCCGCCAGCGGAAGGATCACCAGCCGGAACGCCTGTCCGGGCGTGCAGCCGTCGATCCGCGCCGCCTCCTCCAGGTCCCAGGGCATCTCCCGGAAGAACGCGGTGAGGATATAGATCGTGAGCGGCAGGGCGAAGGAGATGTCGGGGATGATCATCGCCTGGTACTGCCCGATCCACCCGATGTTGGTGAACAGCTGAAACAGCGGGCTCAGCAGCGCCGCGCCGGGAAACATCGAGGCGCCGAGGATGATCCCGAGCACGACGTACTTGCCGCGAAACTCCAGCCGCGACAAGGCGTACGCGCAGAAAACCCCAGCGAGCATCGCCACCGCGGTAGTGGCCACGCCGATGATCACGCTGTTGACCAGCGCCCGGCCGAAGTGGTTGCCGAAGCTCGTGTCGAAAGCAGTCCGGTAGTTGTCCCACGTGACGTGCGTCGGATAGAAGCTGGTGTCGAAGGTGAAGCCGACGTTGCGGAACGACGTGACGACCATCCAATAGAACGGGATCAGCCCCCAAAACACGATGATCGCAACGCCGACGTAGGTGCGCACGCTCGGCCACGGGAACCGCCCCTTGGTCGATGCCTCCCGAGCGGCAGCCTGCCGGTCGATCTCGACGGAGGCAGCAGTCGCCATGTCAGGCCCCCTTCCGCTGCGACTCTTGAGTCTGGACGACGTTGGCACCCAGGAACTTCACGAAGATGAACGCCACGAAGAAGATGAACAAGAACATGATGGTGGACAGGGCCGACGCAGCGTTGTAGCCCTGCTGGATCTGCTGGACGACCAGGATCGACAGGGTGGTCGTCGCGGTTCCATTGCCACCGCCACCGCCGGTGAGGATGAACGGCAGGTCAAAGATCCGCAGCACGTCGAGCACCCGGAACAAGATCGCCACCATCAGCGCGGGCCGCACGAGTGGCAGCGTGATGTGCAAGAACCGCTTCCAGGCGCTCGCGCCGTCGACCTTGGCGGCCTCGTACACCTCGGTCGGGATGACCTGCAGACCCGCCAGGATCAGCAGCGCGATGAACGGGGTGGTCTTCCAGACGTCGGCGATGATCACCGCGAACCTCGCCGGCCACTGGTCACCGGTCCACAAGATGTGGGTGCCGAACAGCTTGTTGGCGATTCCGTCGTAGGCGAAGATGAAGAACCACAGCTTGGCCGTGACCGCCGTGGGGATCGCCCACGGGATCAGGACGCTCGCCCGCAGCAGTCCGCGGCCACGGAACGACCGGTTCATGACGATGGCCATCCACATCCCGAAGCTCACCTCGAGCACCACCGTGCAGATGGTGAACAGGATCGTGACATACATCGCGGTCCAGAACTCCGACCCGATGCTGCCGGTGGGACACGCGACCGTGGTGCTGCCAGGCCCCGGGCACTGTTGCAGGATCCAGTGCGTGTAGTTGGCCAGTCCGGCGTTTCCTCCGGTCACGAACAAGCCCGTTGACTTGTCCAGGGTGGGGTCCTTCTGGAACGACATCCAGATACCCCGCACCACCGGATACAAGATGACGGCGCTCAGCAGCACGAGGGTCGGCGCGATCAGCATCGCGGCTCGGCGTCCCTCGCCGGCATGCAGGCTGCGTCGCTTCAGGTGCGGGCCCGTGTCACGCGGCGCCTGCACTTCAACGGCTGTCGTAGCTGCCGACATCATGCGCTCCTGCTGAGAAGGGACGAGAGGATGAAGGTGGGGCCGGGCGCAAGCCCGGCCCCACCTGATCAACCGCCGCTAGCCGACTTGATCGCGCTCTGCATGCTCTTCAGCGCCTGGGCAACACTCACGTCACCCTTGATCGCGGCGTAAGCGTTGTCCTCGATTGCCTTCGTCACCGCCGGATAGAACGGCGACACGGGTCGCGGCACCGCGTTCTGGATCGAGGTCAGCAGCGTCGGCAGGAAGGGGAACTTCTGAACCAGTGCCTGGTCGCTGTACAGCGCCGTCACCACGGGTGCGAGCGAGCCTTGGGTCAGGAAGAACTTCTGGATCTCGTTGCTTTCCAGGAACTTGACGAAGTCGACTGCCGTCGCCTTGTGGTCGCTGTAGACGCTGACGGCCGCGTTGTGGCCACCCAGCGCCGACGCGCCCGGTTTGCCGTTGTCGCCTGGGAGCGGGGCGATGCCGAACGAGCTCTTGACCTTGGAGCTTCCGTCGGTCTTGGCCAGGCTATAGACGTACGGCCAGTTCCGTAGGAACAACAGCTGCCCGGCCTCGAACGCCTGACGACCCTGCTCCTCCTGGTAGGTGATGGCCTGCTTGGGGATGTTGCCGTTCTTGTAGGCGTCGACCAGCCTGGTCAGGCCCTTGGCCGCGGCTGGGGTGTTCACCGTGGGGGTGGTGCCGTCGGAGCCGACGATCGAGCCACCGGCGGTGTTGATCGCCTCCGCCACGTTGACGGTCAGGCCCTCGTACTTGAAGAACTGGCCCGCGTAGCACCCGATGTGGTGCTGCTTGGCGATCTTGCAGTCGGCCATCATCTCGTCCCACGTCGTCGGTGGGTTGGGCACCAGGTCCTTGCGGTAGTAGAGCAGTCCGCCGTCGCTGGACACCGGTGCGGCGTAAAGCGTGTTGTTGTAGGTCGCCGTCTTCACGGTGGCAGGCAGCAAGCCCGACGTGGCAATGGCGGTCTTGCCGGTCAGCGGCTGTAGCCAGCCCTTCGCGGCGAACTCAGCGGTCCAGATGACGTCGACGCTCATCACGTCATAGCCGGCGTCCTTGGCCTGCAGGTGGGTGACGAGGTCGTTGTGCTGCTGGTCGGCTTGGTCGGACTGTTCCTTGAACGTCACCTTCTCGCTCGGGTGCAGCTTGTTCCATTTCGCGATCAGCGGGCGGACGACGTTGCTGTTGTCCTTGCCCTGGACGTACGTGATGGGGCCGCGGGAGTCCAGGTTCTGGCTCGCGGGGTTATTGCTCTTGCCGCCGCACGCGGCCAGCGGGACCAGCGCTGCAACAGCGGCAACGACCAGGGCCTTCCGTCTGATTGGCATTTTGTTGATGTCCTCTCGATCGATGGCAACTGACGCGCTGGGGGTGGGCCCGACGTTCCGTCCACGCGGTGCGCCTCGGGCCAAGGACTGAACGTGACCGTACCACCCTTCCGCGCCGTTCGGCTCGTCACGCACGCTTACAACGACAGCGCGGCCGTGGCCTTAGCCGGAGCGTGCTTGTCACGGTCGTCTGCAACTCTTCGGAAGATCACTCATGCGCCCCCCGTCTGGCCGTCGGAGGCACGGTTGCCGTCACGGCCGTCGCCCTCGCCGCAGCGACTCCGGCCCCCGGGATGGTTCAAGTTCTCTTGCCGGACCGAAAGTTCTGTCCGGTACGGGCCGCGGTCAGTCACGTTCAGGCGAATGGTCGACGTTAGCTACCCGTCCAACAACCCATGACGTCTGTCGCGACCTCGTACGCAAAGTCGGTACGTGACAGGTGTGGCTGACCCACCACTCTCGATACGTGGGTAGCGTCCACCACGAGCGTCTTGTTGTCCTTAAGAAAGACGACGGTCCCGCTCGCCGTCTCGAAGGCCGGCAATCCCAGACCGTCGAGTCCCCGAAGGGCCAGCGTCGGCCCCACCTGCCGGCGTACCGAGTTGAAATGCGTGCGGGCGGATGCGACGTCCGATGACTCCTTCACAGAAAGAACCAACGGCCCGACGGGAAGCTCGTACGCACAGGTGTACAGATGATTTGCCCAGCTGGCTGTCCCGTGCGGAGCGGCATCCAGAGCCAAGATTCGCCTGATGTTCGCGCTGATCTCAGGTCCGCAGACCATTCGAGCAGACGCCGACGGGCCGGCACCGACTCCGTCGCTCGTGGCGGCTGACGAGGGGTCATCCGCCGCGATCCCTGGCATGGACTCGCCCGGCGCCATGGACATCCCGGGCATGGACTCGCCGGGTGACATCGACATCCCGGGCGACGACATGTGCCCTCGCGGGGTGGGGTCGCCGGCTTCGTGCGCACCGCAGCCCGCCAACACGCCGAACCACGCCACGAGCATGGCGAGCTTCCGAGTGCGAACATTCACGTCTGACTCCTGTCGCGGCGGCCTACCAAGTTGGTTCGGCACCGCCGTCGCGACGGATTGGTCGGCCGCACCTCGCCGCAACCGTGTCAGCACCGTCCGTACTCGTGGAGCGTGGATCGACGTGGCTCGGCTGCTATCCCTCGGTTCCGGTGGCAGCGTGCGGCGCACCGACCGGCTTCGACTCAGGAGAGCCGCGTTCTCGCAGGAAGATCGCGAGCGCCGCCATGCTCGCCACGGCGAGAAACTCCGATTGCCAGTTCTGCAGCGTCCGGTTCCAGAAGTCGGCCGACGCCAGGTATCCCGTCCACGAGACCGGATCCTCAAGCCGGCGGAGCTGCTGCTCGTTGTACGCAACGCGTCCCGCGATCGACTCCGCGAGCCACGAGAGGACAAAGATGGTCCCCATCACCAAGACCAACGAATGGGAGTAGACCCCAAGGCGCCACCCCTTTGACTTCGCCCAGGCCGGCGAGGAGTCGGCGGCGTACGAACCGACCTGCTGGGCCCGGTCGGACTCCAGACCGGCCCGGTCGATCTCCTTGGACTCCGGCGACCCCCTTTGGACGAGCCAGACGGTGACGAAGATGTAAAGCAGGAACTGCAAGTACTCCGACTGCCAGTTCTCCGCGACGTCGACCGCGAAGTTCGAGGACGTGATGTAGCGGAGCAGGCCGACGGGATGGAGGCCATCGGCGACGAGTTCGTTGTTGTAGTCGGCGCGCCCCGTCAATGCCTGACCCACGAGGGAGAGCAGGAAGATCACGGTGAAGAACAGGGTCAGGCTGTTCTCGCGCAGAAACCTCCTCACGTCTGTTCGCTCATCGGTCGAGCAGTCCGAGCATCATGCAGTAGCCGAGGCCGACGGCGACGAGGACGAGAATGCCGACAAAGACGGTTCGCATCGTCAGCCGCCCTTGACGATGCAGTCATAGGGCTTCCCCGAATTCGGCGTGCAGCCGGCCGCGGTGATTTTCCACCCATCGGGAAGGTGCGCGAGAAAGACCGTGTCGTTGCTGGAGACGACCTCGGCGCTGTCGCCGTAACGCTCGACCTTCACCCTTCGGTCCGGGTTCGGCAGGCCCTGCTTGGTGATCGCCCGAGCGCAGGTCGTACCTGCGGACTGAGCCACCTCGTGAGCTGCGGAAGGCGTCAGCATCCGACAGGCTGTCGCCCCGTCGCCGTGTCTGACCGCGGCGCCGAACTCGAGCGAGACCTTGGTGACGGGCCCGGACGGCGAGCCGACGGATCCGCATCCCGAGGACGCCAACCCGAGCACGGCCAAGATGGTCCCGTACAGCACGAACCACCGGCATCGCCTCGAGGCCATGCACGGACCTTATCCGTCGGCGTCCGATATCTCGTGCGACCTGCCGCACAATCGAGTATCTGTTTGTCCGATGCACCACCTCGTGAATCTAGACCGCGTGAACGGTAGTCCTCCCTTTGGGAATGACATCGTGGGAAGCGACCCGGCGGCTGACGCTGGGGCCAGCCGCCGGGTCGCTGAGCCGTCGGGGTGCTGGTCAGCAGCCGTAGCCCTGGTCGGTCGGGCGTCGTTTTCGACCAGCATTGGAACCTGCGATTACGGTCGCGGGCTCGGATCTCGGGTGCCCCGGCTGCCTTCAGCGCAGTCGGAGCTCGACCTCACTGCCGGTGGGGGTCGGCGTCAGCGTTCCCTGGCGACGTGCGTCGGAGTCCCTGCCGGTGCCGCCCGTGATGATGAGCCGGACGCGTGTCCCGGCGGTGTCGGTCAGACCCCGCGTGGTGAGGGGGCTCTGTTGCGTTGGCCAATCAGTCGGCATGGTGCAACCGCGGCTGGTGGATCAGATGGCCAGCGCGAGTCACCTCACCCGGCATCACGCCGGCGGTCAGTGCCCGGTGAAAGAACGCGCGCCCAGCGGTCAGATCTCGTCCGGTGGACAGCCACACGTCGATGACCTGCCCGAACCGGTCGACCGGCCGGAGGTCGAACGCTTCGCACCGGGGTCGACGAGACGTACGTCAAGGCTGCTCGCCGAGCCGGGAGTGGACGTCGATCACGTCGCGATCTACCGGTGGGCGCCGGGAGGACAGGCGTACCGCAGGTACCACCGCACCGCCACCGAGATCGCCTCTCGAGGGAAGCGGAAACCAGCGAATGCGGAGGTCGACGAGCATGTCATGACATGAGTCTCGTGCCCAGTCCGATGGTCCCGTCAGTTCTGAGGATTGCACGATCCCTACCGCGTGGGCGGGGCCGCGCGTTCACGGAAGGCTCATAAACCCGGTTCATTCTGATGCGACGTCGTTCACAACGACGCGACTCGAAGGAGAACAACCGTGATCACGACAAAGTTCACCCAAACCCGTGGCGCGTTGACCGGCGTTGCCCTGACGGCGCTGGCGTCGCTGCTGGCCATCGGCGGTTGCAGCTCAAGCGGGACCTCGTCGTCCAGCCCCCAGGCGGGGGATACGACATCCAGGACGCCCAGCACCTCGAGTACAGGCAACGGTCCGCCGACCACCCCGCCGGTGACGACCGGGCGGAACTACCACCCGAAGATCGTCCCGAGCCAGTTCACGACAACCGTCAACAACCGCTACTTCCCGCTGAAGCCGGGGACGACGCACACCTACAAGGGGACCCGCGACGGCGTTCCGACCTCAACCCGATACGCGGTCCTGAAGCAAACCACAACGGTCATGGGCGTCAAGTGCCTAGTGATCAGCGACATCGTCACCCAGAACCACTCGCTCGTCGAGAAGACAACTGACTGGTATGCCCAGGACAGCAAGGGCAACGTCTGGTACTTCGGCGAGAACACGGCCGAATACGCCAACGGCGTCGTCACCAACACCGACGGCACCTGGCAGGCAGGGGTCGACCATGCGCTTCCGGGCATCGTCATGGAGGCCAGTTCGATGACGGGCGACCACTACCGGCAGGAGTACCGTCCAGGCATCGCCGAGGACACGGCGACGGTCCTGCAGACCAACGCCTCCATCAAGCTCCCGTCAGGGACGTACAGCCACGTGGTCGTCACCCGGGACATCAACCCACTTGACCCCACCAAGCACGAACGCAAGTGGTTCGCGCCCGGCGTGGGATTCGTGCACGCCGATCTCCACCAGGGCGGTCACCATGAGGTGTCGAGCCTTGTCAAGTAAAGACGGCGGCTCCGACCGCGCGACTCAGATCGATTCTGAGATTGCCGCATCCGGTGGGGCGACCTTCCCCCGCCGGGTCTGGGATCCCGCCATCGAGGCTCATGGCCTGTACAAGATCTATCGCGAGACCGAGGTGGAGACAGTGGCCCTGCGCGGCGCCGACCTCGCGCTCGAGGCCGGGTCGTGGACCACCCTGATGGGGCCCTCGGGAAGCGGCAAGAGCACTCTGGTCCACATCCTCGCCGGCCTGTTGGAGCCGAGCGGCGGCTCCGTGATGATCGACGGTCGGGACCTGACGCGACTCTCGCCGCCCGACCGTGCCCGCGAACGTCGCCGCCGCATTGGTCTGGTGATGCAGCGCGACAACCTCCATCCCCTCCTGGACGTGGCCGGGAACATCTCCCTGCCACTGCGCCTCGACGGCCGCCCGCCCGGCGAGGTCCACCGGCGCGTTGACGAGCTTCTGGCCCAGGTCGGTCTGGCAGAGCGCCGTGACCACCGCGCCGGCCAGCTCTCGGGCGGAGAGAACCAGCGAGCGGCCATCGCTCTCGCGGTCGCCCCCAGGCCGCGGCTGTTGCTCACCGACGAGCCCACCGGCGAGCTCGACGAGGCGACCGCCGCCGGGATCCTCGACCTGCTCGCCGAGCTGCGCGACGAAGGAACCGCCCTGCTCACGGTCACCCACAATCCTCAGGTTGCTGACCGAGCCGACCGGCGCCTGGAGATGCTCGACGGGGAGGTGCACGATGCCGGCTGAGACTCCCGCATATGTCTCGCTAGGACCGGCCGCAGAAGCGGCCGACGTCACTCACAGCTATGCGCGCGACGGGGTCTCCGTGAAGGCGCTCGAAGGCGCAACGCTGAACGTCGCCCGGGGCGAGGTGCTCGCTGTAGTCGGGCCCAGCGGATCCGGAAAGAGCACCCTCCTGTTCCTCCTTGGTGGCCTCGACCGTCCCGACTCGGGAGCCGTCAGGATCGCCGGCGTCGATTGGGAGGGCTTGAGCGGTGACGATGGCGCTCGGTTTCGGCGCGCGAACTGCGGTTTCGTCGTCCAGGGGATGGCGTTGCTCCCACAGGCCACTGCCGGCGAGAACGTCGAGGTCCCCCTGGTGCTTGACGACGTCGAGCCCGCCGAGCGGGCCAGCCGCACGGCCGAGGCGCTTGATCGCGTCGGCCTCGCCGGGGAGCTGGCCAAGCTTCCCGACCAGCTCTCCGGAGGCCAGCAGCAGCGGGTGGCCATCGCCCGTGCGCTGGTCGGCAGGCCTACCCTGGTCCTCGCCGATGAGCCGACGGGGAACCTGGACTCAAAGACCGGACGGGCCGTGACCGCGCTGCTCCTCGACGCCGCCCGGGAGGGCGGAGCGGCCGTCGTGATGGTCACCCACGATCCCACCGTCGCCGCTCGGGCCGATCGCGTCGTCGAGATGCACTCGGGCCGGCTGAGTCGGTCCACGAGGATCGGCCCCGCGGCGACCCCGGCGGAGACGGGACCCACGCCGTGACTTTCTGGCTCGCTTTCCATAGCCTCCGCAGGGCGCCCCTCCGGCTGGTCCTTGGCGCCTTCGGCGTGGCCTTCCCGATCGCCATGCTCGCCTCCACCCTGCTCTTCCTCAGCCAGGCTGTCACCTCGATGACGGGGATCGCGCTCCAGCCGGTGCAGGTCGAGCAGCGCGCGCTGGCGACATCGCTCGACGTCAACATGAGCGCTGTCGCTCGCGAGCTCGCGGCCGTCCCCGGGGTGAGTACCGTCGACCGCTTCGCCGCGGCCAACGTGTTCGTCCACGCGTCCGGCGACCCCGGCGGCGCGAGCGCGAGGCTGTTCGCTGTCGACTCTCGGTACTTCCGAGACCACCCCTGGGCCCGCGTCGCGAGCGGTTCGCTCGGCGATGGGGCCCTCCTCGATCAGACGCTCCGCGACTACTCGCCCGCCTTCGCCAGGGCGCAGCAGGTGACGATCGACCTGCCGGGAGGCGGCGGGTCGCTCACCATGCCCGCCGCTGGTACGGCCGACCTCCGACAAGCACTGCCCACCTGGTTCGCGATCCCCGCAGGGGACGTCCAGGGCGACGTCGCCCTGGTGCCCCGCGCGATCGTGATCCCCTACACCACCTTCGAGAAGCGGCTCCTGCCCGCGATCATCAAGAAGCTCGGACCGGCGACCACGGTCCTGAACCCCGGCCTGACCGATCTGCCTCCCGTCAGCCTCGAGGTGCATGTCAGCGTCGACCATCACGCCTACCCGTCGGACCCCGGCGCGGCTTCCGTATGGTCCGGCGCGCTTCGGCGCCTGCTCGAGCGCACCCCGGCGCCCGGCGCGATCGTCGTCTCCGACAACGCCGCCGAGCCGCTCAGCGAAGCGTCCGCCGACGCCACCAACGCGAAGATCCTGTTCCTCCTGCTCGGGATTCCCGGCGCACTCGTCGCCGCCGCGCTCGGCCTTGCGGCGCAGTCCGCGCTGGCTGAGGGCCAACGCCGGGAGGACGCCCTGCTGCGGTTGCGCGGCGCGACTGAGTCCCAGCTGGTGCGGCTCGCCGCCCTGCAGGCTGTGCTCGCCGGCCTCCTCGGCTCGATGATCGGCCTCACCGTGGCGTTCGTCGGCGTGAGCGCCCTCGAAGGACACGCGGCATCGCAAGACACCTCGGGGAGCGGTGTCGCATTCGCGGTGCTGCTGGCGCTCGCCGCGGGCGCCCTGACAACCGGCGTTCGCGTGGTGCGCCTCATCATGTCGAGCAAGCGCTCCGAGGTGATCGCGGAGCGACGCGTCCTCGAGCGCGGCTGGCGACCGCTGTGGCTTCGCGCCTACCTAGACGTCGCGGCGATCGGCGTCGGTCTCGCCATCGCGACCATCAACATCCTCGCCGGCGGGCTGAGGCCGGCGCCCATCGAGGCTGCTCAGGGCACGACGCTGGCACTCTCCTTCTACGTCCTGCTCGCGCCGATCGCGCTGTGGATCGGCATCGCCCTGTTCGCGATCCGCATTCTGCTCGCGGGCGCGCGGCGCTTAACCCGGCCGGACCGGCCCCGGCCGCTGCCCTCATGGCGCGCCGCGACGCTGCGCTGGCTTGGCCGACGCCCGGCGCGGACCGGGGTGGCTCTTGCCATGGGCATCCTCGCCGTGGCCTTCGGGACTCAGGTTGTCTCGTTCGTGGCGACGTATACCAGCGCCAAGCAGTCCGACGCGAACGCGGCGTTCGGCTCCGATCTGCGCCTGACAGCCGGTGACCCGCTCTACACGCTGCCGAAGTCCCTGGGGCCGAACGTTGCGTCTGTCACGCCGATCCGGCAGGTCCCGGCCCGTTCGGGGACCGACCGCAAGACCATCAACGCGATCGACCTCAGCACCTACCCAGGCACCGTCACGACCGGGCCGCAGATAACGGCCGGCCAGGGCGTCCAAGGGCTGATCGAGGACCCCTCTGGTGTGATCGTCGCACAGGAGATCGCGACGGACTTCGCCGTGGGCGTCGGCGACAACCTGCCGGTCACGATCTTTCCCGACGACCAGGATCTGAGCCGGAACGTCAACTTCCATGTTGTTGGCATCTTCAGATCGTTCCCGCCCTCGAACCCGTTCGCGGAGATGGTCGTGTCGACGGCCGGACTCCCGCCTTATTCCGCGCCGCGGCCCGACTTCTACCTGGCCCGCGTCGCGGCGGGCCAGTCGCCCTCTGCGGTCGCCGCGGAGCTCGCGGCGAACCCCGCGGTCCACAAGCGCTTCGCCGTGCAGACCGTCACGGGAATGACCCAGGCGGCGCCCCGGAGCCTCGCGTCGCTGAACCTCGACGGCCTGAAGCAGATCGAGGCGATCGGCGCGGGCCTGATCGCGGCACTTGGTGTGGCCGTCCTCGGCGCATTCGTGGTCCACGAGCGGCGGCGTGAATTCGCGATCCTCGAGGCGCTCGGCGCGACGCGCTCCCAAGTTGCCGCGGGACCGGAACTAGAGGGAATCGTCACGGTGGCGGGGAGCCTCGTGGTCGGCCTGCCGCTCGGGCTCCTGCTCAGCTTGCTCTCCGTGCGAGTCCTCGCGCTCTTCTTCACCCTCCCGCCGCCGCTCCTGACGATTCCGGTCGGCTCGTTACTCGCCTTCGTTGGGCTGATGGTGGCCACCTGCGGCCTGGCGCTCATAGGCGCGTTGACCGCGGTGACCCGGGTCCGCGCCGCCACGGCGCTGCGCGAGCCCTGAGTCCCGCATCGAGGGGACCCTCGCTCAAACGTGGTGCTCTGTACGCCTCGGGCGTCGGCGGCCTGCTCGTCGCACCGGAGCGTGGTGGCGCAGTGGATGCCCAAGGCCGAGCACCACTGAGATGAGACCGCCACTTGCACCGTTGATCCCACTCAGGTTTGCCGATTCAACATTCGTTGAGCGGCGAGGGACCACCCGGCGCTGGATGACATGGAGGAAGCCGGCCCGCGAGGGGTCGCCGGGCCTCGCCTTCGACCGATGCTGGTGTGAAACTCCGGCTCGAAGGAGCTCCCCTCGCCTACGACGTGGCGCCGTGGTCCATCGGTTGCCTCGACGCTACTACTCCGACTCCCGTCAGCTGGCTCGTGCCCGGGAGGCGAATCCAGACTGCGGATCCGCCTGTCGGCCGGTTGCAGAGGCCAGCCGAGCCTCCGTGCGCCTTAGCGACCGCCGCGACGATCGAGAGCCCCAGACCGCTTCCACCCTTGGAAGGGTTGTGGGTGAACCGCTCGAATCCATGGGCCAGCATGGTGGCGCTGAACCCCTCTCCGGTGTCGGTGACCAAGAACTCGGTCTCGCCTCCCACCGCTCGGGCGCTGAGTCCGATCTCGCCGGCACCGTGCTGGAGCGCATTGCTGACGAGGTTGATCAACGCCTGTTCGAGCCGCTGCGCGTCTGCCTGGCAATGCTGGACGCTGGTCTCGACCGTGATGGCTCGGTCGCGTCTCGCTGCCAGGGTCCGGAAACGAGACGCCACGGCGGTCAGCAGGGACGCGACATCGACCTGGTGCGGCGCGATCCGCAGGCCTGTGTCGTCGGAGCTGGCGAGCAGGAGGAGATCCTCAGCCAGGCGGATCAACCGGTCGACCTCCTCTGCGGCGGATTCAACCGCGCCGGTCAGTTCCTGGACCGATCTTGGCCGGCGGACCGCAAGTTCGAGCTCGGTTCGTAGCAGGGCCAACGGGGTGCGCAGCTCGTGGCTGGCGTTGGCCACGAAAGCGCGCTCCCGCTCCAGGGTGGCGTCGACCCGGGCAAGGAGCTCATTGAGAGTGACGCCCAGTCGCGCCAGCTCGTCGTTCCCGGGCGGCCGTGGAAGACGCTGACCGGCAGCACCGCCGGACATCGCCGCCGCACGCTTGCGCATCTCCTCGACGGGCCGAAGAGCGGCCCCGGCGAGGAGATAGCCGAGCGTGGAGGTCAGGAGAAGGAGCAGCGGCAGTCCAAGGAGCAGCTGGATGCGCACCCTGCGTAGCGTCTCCCTGCCATTCTCACGGGTGAGGCCGACGACCAGAACGACGGGGTTTCCCGCACGGAACAGCGGCACGGCGAGCAACCGGGCCGGCTCGTTCAGACCGGGTGCTTGTTGGCGGTCAAGGAACAGGGTGCCGTCCGCGGCGTGGGCGACCTCGGTCACCGTCAGCAGGGGCTGGCCGTGCAGGGTCTCGGTCGATTGGAGAACCCGCCCATCGGTGCCCACGATTTCGGCGAAGCTCTCGCCGCGCTCGATGAGGCCGCTCCCAGCCAGGTCGGCGAGCGACGATCCCGGTCGGCTCACCGGGGCGGCCAAGTCCTGCACCCGCTGCTCGAGCTTGAGGTTGAGATCATCCGAAAGCCCAGCAGCGAGACGGTTGTAGGCGACGAGGCCGACGATGGAGAGCACCAAGGCCATTGCGAGGGTAAACCCGAGAGTGATGCGCAACCGGATCGGCCACGCCCTCACGGTGTGTCCTTATCGAGCCGGTAGCCGACCCCTCGCACGGTCTGCACCGAGTGGCGCCCGAATGGCCGGTCGACCCGATCCCGCAGGCCACGCACACACACATCGACGACGTTGGAGCGCTGCTCGTAGGCGATGTCCCAGGCCAGGTGGACGAGCTGCTCCCTGCTCAGCACTCGCCCTGGGCGCATGGCCATCGTGTGCAGCAGCGAGAACTCCTGGGCCGTGAGCGTCACTTCGTGCTCGCCGCGCCAGACGCGCCGCGCTGCAGGGTCCAGCCGAAGATCGCCGACGGCAAGCATGCTGGGATGGGTAACCGTTCCTCGACGCTGCAGCGCCCGCAACCGCGCCAACAGCTCATCGAAGGCAAACGGCTTGACGACGTAGTCGTCCGCACCGGCGTCCAGGCCCGTAACCCGGTCGCCCACCGCACCGCGCGCGGTCAGCATCAAGATGGGGGCCCACACGTTCGCGGAGCGAATCTGCCGGCATACCTCGAACCCGCTGATGTCGGGCAGCATCACGTCGAGGACCACCGCGTCGTAGTCGTTCTCCGTGGCAGCCCACACCCCGTCCGCACCGGTGGCCGCAACATCGGTGAGCAGGCCCTCCTCGCGTAGACCGCGGCGTAGGAGGCTCGACATCTTTGCCTCGTCCTCGATGAGCAGCACTCGCACGGCATCATTGTCCTCCTCAAGATGAGCGCCTGATGAGGGCCGAGGCTCATCAGCGTGACCTAGTGGGGCGCTTCTGAAGTTGTCTGACGGTTGGCCTTCTTGGGATGTCGTCGGCGGTCTTGATCCAGACCCCCGGTCTCTATCGCAAAGTCAGACGCAAACCAGCCCCGGAGTTGACCCCGGAGGGTGGACACAGGGTTATGCGGCTTGAGGTTCTGCCGCGGTGGCCTTGACCCCGTGTGGTGGACACCTCGTAAGAGAGGATCTTCACCATGGGAAGACAACGTCGGGAGTTCACTCCTGAGTACAAGGACGAGGCCGTGAAGTTGGTGATCAGCACCGGTCGTCCGGTCGCGGTGGTGGCACGCGAGCTCGGCGTCAAGGAACAGACGCTGGGCCGGTGGGTCAACCTGTTCAAGTCACGCCAGGACGCCGGTGACGGTGCCGTGTCCGAGACCGAGCGGGCCGAGCTCGCGCGGCTGCGCAAGGAGAACTCGGAGTTGAAGCTGGACCGGGCGTTCTTGAAAAAAGCCTCCCTCTTCTTCGCCCAGGAAGCATCGGATACGAACGCGAAGCGTTCGCACTGATGCACGCGGAGAAGAGCAACCACACGGTCTCGCGGATGGCACGTCTCCTGGAGGTCTCCCGTTCAGGGTTCTACGCCTGGTCTAAGCGACTGCCCTCGAAACGGGCGGTCAAGGCCGAAAGGATCGAGGCCAAGATCGGATGGTTCCACGGCGAGTCCGACGAGGTCTCCGGGGCGCCCAGGATTCTGGCCGACCTGCGTGAGGACGGCGAGACCATCTCGCGCAAGACGGTCGCGAAGGCGATGCGCAAGCTCGGTCTGCGTGGGATCTGCCCGCGCCAGTGGCGTACCACGACCCAGCGCGACAGCGGCGACACCTACCCGCCGGACGCCGCGAAACGGGTCTGGGACACCGGCGTCCTCAATGCCGTCTGGGTCGGCGACATCACCTACCTGCGGACCTGGGAGGGATGGCTGTACCTGGCCACCGTGATCGACGCCTGCTCGCGTCGCGTGATCGGGTGGGCCATCGCTGATCACATGCGCACCGACCTCGTCGAGGACGCACTGAAGATGGCGATCACGCTGCGTGGTGAACGGCCGGCCAAGGTCGTGTTCCACACCGACAGAGGCACGCAATACGCATCAGAGCAGATCACCACTTTCGCGGCCGAGAACGGCATCACCCGGTCGATGGGCTACACCGGAATCTGCTGGGACAACGCGATGGCCGAGTCGTTCTTCGCAACGCTGAAGACCGAGTTCTACTACCGCCGAGTCTGGCCCACCAAGGCCGGAGCCAAGCTGGCCGTCGGGGCCTGGATCGAGGACCGCTACAACCGGTGCCGCCGGCACTCCTCGATCGGACAGATCAGCCCCATCGCCTTCGAGATGCAACACTGCAACCAGACCGCGGCAGAACCTCAAGCCGCATAACCCCGTGTCCACCCTCCGGGGTCAGGGCCACTGCTCGCCGACGGCCGCCTGGCCTTGATGGACTTCGGCTCGGTCGGTCGGCTCGGCGCATCAACCCGCCAGGCAGTTCAGCAGCTGCTTGTGGCGGTGGACAAGGGTGACTCGGCCGCAGCCCGCGACGCGTTCTTGGAGCTCGTGACCCGCACAGACGACCTCGACGAACTACGGCTCGAACGCGCACTCGGGTTGTTTATGGCCCGACACCTGGGCCCGGCGGCGGCACCGAACATGGCCATGTTCACCGACCTGTTTCGCCTGGTCGCCGATCACGAGCTGGTTGTCCTTGGCGAGGTCGGCGCAGTGTTCCGTGCGCTCGCTACCGTCGAGGGGACCCTGCTGCGGCTCCTACCCGGCTTCCAGCTCGTCGCTGAGTCGCGGCGTTTCGCCCGCGCCGAGATAGCGGCAGCCCTCGATCCGAGCTCCGTAGCGCAGACCCTGACCGACGAAGTCACGGCGTTGTTGCCGGTGCTGCGCCGGCTACCACGCCGGATCGATCGAATCACCGGCGCCCTCGAACAGGGGCGCCTGAACATCAACGTGCGCCTCTTCGCCGACGAGCATGATCGGCGGTTCGCCACCGACCTGTTGCACCAGGTGCTCCTTGCCTTTCTCGGTGCCACAGCCGGGATCATGGCCGTGTTCCTCATCAGCGCGTCAGGTGGCCCGGAGGTGACTCCAGCGGTGAGCCTGTTCCAGGTGTTCGGTTACAACCTGCTGGTCGTCAGCTGCATTCTCGCTCTGCGAGTGCTTTTCGTCATCTTCCGCCAGCAACGCTGAGCGAAGGCGGAGCCACCGCTACACCAACCCGACAAGCGGCGCAGTCGCCCCGAAACCGTCTCGCTGTCGGATCGCTCACAACCGGCGTACCAGAAAGTCCTTGAAGGAAATCCGGGAGGCGGTGTCGGATCGGGGCAGAGGTGTTCGTAGCAAGGGTGAGCGGCCGCCCACGAGGGGCGCCCCCAAACCACAGGAGATGATCCGAAATGGAGCTCATGGACCCGATCCACCGGGTCCCGGCCGAAGTGGTCCATGCGATCTTCTACAACGTGCCGACGGCGAGGTCTCCCGCCACATCCCCCGCGTCTGGGACACCGCCACTCCCGAGGCCGCGCTCGCCGCTCGGGAGCAGGGCAGCGCCGCGGTGCGGAGGCGGCTCCTCGACGACCTCGCCGACGCCCCCAGTCTCGCGCGTGCCGCCGAACTCGCCACCAAGGCGGCCACCAGCGCCCCGACGGAGGGCCCGTCCGATGAGAGCGCCTGAGCGAGGCCTCAGAGCAGTGCAGGTTCCGAACGGGCCTGGCCGAACCGGAACACACCGTCCGGGTCGGCGGTGCGAATGATCGCCTGCAGCCGCTGGTGGATCTCCTCTGGCCAGGGGCGGGCGCCGTCCTCCGGCGAGGTCGCGATGCCGTGCATGTTCACGAACGTCCGGCCGTTCAGGTACGGCGCCAGCCGCTGCTCGGTCGCCGCTAGCGCCTCCGGCACGATCGCCGCAGTCTCCGGCGCGAGCACGCCGAGCAGCAGCAACGAGTACGCCGCGTCCCGCGGGCCGACCGCGTCTTCCACAGAACGAGCCATTGCGCCGCCGAGGTGACGCAGCTCGACCATCAGCAGCGGCGTCCGTTCGTCCGGGCCCGCGCAGGCCAACAGTTCGGCCGCGGCCTCCGGTGTAAGCTCGTCGAACAGTCCAGACCGCTCCTGCACCGGCAGCGGATGCATCGGGTCGTAGTGCACCGTGTCGACCTCGATGTACGGCATCACCCGGATCTCGTCCATGATCGCCGGCGCCATCGCGCGCATCGGCGCCAGCAGCCGTTCGCCCTCGGCCGGGTCGCCGACATGGGCAGCAGCCAGCTGGACCGTGAACCGGTTGCGCAGCGGCTCCGGGACGTCCGGCATCGCCGGCAGCCGCAGGAACTTCAGCGCGGTGGTCATGCCCTCGGGCAGGCCGGGCGTCCAGCACCGGTACGCCTCGACGAGCGCGGCCGCGTGCGAGCCGTCAACGAACAGGCAGCCGCCGTACACCTCACTCACCGGGACCAGGTCCAACACCATCTCCGTCACGATGCCGACTGTCGGCTTGCCGCCGCGCAGCGCGAAGAACAGGTCCGGCTCCTGGTCGGCGGACACCTGGCGGATGACGCCGTCGGCGGTGACCACCTCGAGCGACCGTACCAAGTCCGAGGCGAAGCCGAACGTGCGGCCGAGGACCGGCATCCCGCCGCCGAGCGTGTAGCCGATCGCGCCGACGTGGCTGGACGAGCCGTTGAGTGGTGCGAGCCCGTGGGCCGCGGCGGCGTCGATGACCGCGCGCCACCGCACCCCGGCCCCGATCCGGGCGAGCCGGGTTGCGGGGTCGATCTCGAGCCGCTGCATCCGCCGGGTAGAGACCACGACACCTCGCTCGTAAGGTGTCGTGGCCCCGTGGCCGGTCGCCTGCACCGCAACCGGGAGGCCGTGGTCGGCGGCCCAGCGGACGGTTCGGGCGACATCGGCGGAGTCGATCGCACCGACCACGACATCCGGGGAGTGGGTGACCGCGAGGTTGAACGGCGCGAGCTCCTCGGCGTACCCGGGATCACCGGTGGCGAGGACCGGGCCGGAGACGGCCTCAGCCAGCGACGACGGGTTCCACATGAGCTTCTCCTTCGGGACGGATCGGTGAGGGGGCCGCAACCGGGTGGCCGGGCATCCGAACGAGGGCGGCGCTGGCGAGGGCGCCGAGGGCGGCGATCACGGCGCCGATGACCAGCACCACGTCGAGGCCGCTGACGAATGCGTGGGTGACCTGCGGGACGAGGGCGGAGTCCTCCGGCACGGCGCGGACACCGCGGGCAGCCACCGCCTGGGCGAGCCCGTCCTGACCGAGAACGCTGGCGATCCTCGCCTGGAAGATCGCGCCGAGGGTCGCGATGCCCACGGCCAGGCCGGTCATCCGCAGCGTGTTGCTCAGCCCGGACGCCATGCCGGCGCGCTGGCCGTCGACCACGGCAATCGGCACGGACGCGACGACCGGGTTCGACAGGCCGATGCCGAGGCCGGTCAGGAGCAGGCCCGGGACCAGCAGGCCCCACCCGTGCCGTCCGTCCGCCCACACCAGGGCCAGCAGGCCGGCCGAGGTCGCGGCCAGCCCGGCCGACATCGCCAGCCGTGGGCCCCGGCGGGCGATCATCGGCCGCGCGAGCAGTGGTACGGCGAAAACGAGCGCGGTCAGGAACAGCAGTCGGAGGCCGGCACCGAGTGCCGAGTAGCCGAGCACGTTCTGCAGGTAGAGGGAGACGAAGAAGAGGTTCGCGAACACACCCGCAGCCAGGCAGAGGACCGCGATGGACGCGCCGACCAGCGCTGGCGTGCGGAACAGCGCCAGGTCGACCATCGGGTCCGTGCTGCGCCGCTCGGCCTCAAGAAACGCGACCAGCAGCAGAGCGGCGGCCGCCAGCGAGGCGACGACGTGCCGGGATGACCAGCCGTCTGCGTTTCCGCGCAACAGCCCGTAGGCAAGCAGCAGCAGCGCGCCGGAGAACAGCACCGCGCCGCGTGGGTCGAGCCGCCGCGGCAACAGCCACGTGTCCGGACGCAGCCGGGGCCACATCAGTGCGAGGGTGACGATGCCGACTGGCACGTTCACGAAGAAGATCCAGCGCCAGTCCAGTCCGTCGGTGAGCAGGCCGCCCGCGAGCGGGCCCGACGCAACGCCGGCGCCGGCGCTCGATCCCCAGGCGGCGAAGGCGCCAGCGCGGGCGGGGCCGTCGTACTCCTGCCCGATCAGGGCCAGCGAGGTCGCGAACATTGCGGCGCCGCCGATGCCCTGGACCGCACGTGCGATCTCCAGCGCGGTCACGTCGCTGGCCAGGGCGCAGGCCAGCGACGCGACGGTGAAGACCGAGAGGCCGGCGAGGAACACGCGGCGACGACCGAACCGGTCGGCCGCCGCGCCCGCGGAGAGCGTCAGCGCAGCCAGCACGACGGCGTAGGCGTCGACGATCCACTGCAGGTCGGTGAGGCTGGTGTCCAGGTCACGGCCGACGCTAGGCAGCGCGACGTTCACGATGGTGACGTCGAGCAGCAGCATGAACGTCGTGGCGCAGACGCCTACGAGCGTCCAGGTCGCCCGGGTGGGACTGGTCATCGGAGCTCCCGCGGTGGTCAGACGGATCGGATGCCGTCATGCTCTTGCAGGGAGTGCGCTGCGGCATCGGGGAGGTCGCCCATTGGCTCCCCCATTCGCTGGGCGCGCCGACCTTTGACGGCGGCACCGCCAATGCGCACCATGGATGCATGAAGAGCGGGGCCGAGACCGGCGCGCCCCCCGCGCTCGGCGACGCGACCGTCGCGGGCTTCCGGCGCGGGCCGACCACGGCCGACATCGACGAGCGTCGACGCCGGCTCGGTGAGCTGCTGTCCACGTCCGAGGACCCGGCGCTGCACCACGAGCTCGCGTCACTGAGCTATCTCGCCTATGAGTTCGTCGAGGCGCGACGTCATGCGGAGACCGCGTTCCTGGCGTTCAAGGCGCGGGGGGAGCGCCGCCCGGCGGCGGTCAGCGCCGCGCTGCTCGGGCGTATCTTCTTCGAGGGCATGGACAACAAGCCCGCGGCGAGCGGCTGGTTCTCCCGCGCACGGACGATGCTCGAGGGCGAGGGCTCCTGCCCCGAGCGCGGCTGGGTCCTGCTCGGCCTGGTCGGCTGCTCGGTGGAGAACGCCGAACAGCTCTGCCGCGACTGCCAGGAGGCACTCGAGATCGCCCGCCAGTACGGCGACACCGACCTGGAGTGCAAGGCTCTCGCCGACGCGGGCGTCGCCGCGATCTCGCTCGGTCGTCAACAGGAGGGCGCCCGGATGGTCGACGAGGCGATGGCGATGGTCAGCTGCGGGGAGGTCGGCTACTTCACTGCCGCCCAGGTGCTGTGCGACGCGGTTACGGCGTGCGAGCGCTCCGGCGAGGTCGGCCGGCTCGAGGCGTGGCTCGACGTGCTCGAGGACGCCGGCGTGACCGACCCGGACGACCAGCGGCCGCTGATGTTCAGCCACTGCCACACCGCCTACGGCACCGTGCTCTGCCGGGCGGGCCGATGGCGTGAAGCGGAGGGTGCGCTTCGGCTCGGCGTCGCGACCAGCAGCAGCGGCTTCGGCTACCACCGCATCGGTGGCCGGGCCGCGCTGGCCGAGCTGCGGATCCGGCAGGGCCGCCTCGACGAGGCCTCGGTTCTGCTCGAGCGGTGTGCCGACCGCGTCGAGGCGGCGTTCGCGGTCGCCCTGTTGCAACAGGCCGAGGGCCGGCACGCCGAGGCGGTGACCGTGTCGAGCAGGGCGCTCCGTGACCTCGGGGGCGACGAGCTGGTCCGCGCCGTACCGCTGCTGGGCGAGGAGGTCCGGTCGCTGCTCGCCCTCGACGACGTCGAGGCCGCGCGTGCGGCGGCCGCCGATCTGGAGCGGCGTACGGCGCCGCCGTCACCGCGGTCGGGCCAGGCGTACGCGGCCCTCGCCCAGGCCGAGATCTGCCAGGCCACGGGTGACCTGTCGGGAGCCGTCGAGCAGCTCGAGCACGGACTTGCCGCCCTGAGGGGCGCTCGGCTGCCGCTGCTCGAGGCCGAGCTGCGGCTGAGGCTGGCCGAGGCCCTCGAGGTCACGAACCCCGCGCTCGCCGAAGCGGAGGCCCGCAGTGCATACGAGGTCTACGCCGGCCTCGGCGCGCCCGAAGCCGAGCGCTGCCACGGCGTACTCGCCCGGCTCGGCCGCGAGGCGCCGGATGTCGTCCGGGTCGCGTCGCCGCTCGACGAGCTCTCGGCTCGCGAGTGCGAGGTGCTGCGTCTCCTCGGCCGCGGTCGCTCCAACCCCGAGATAGCCACGGAACTATTCATCTCCCGCAAGACCGTCGAGCACCACGTCGGCGCGATCCTGCGCAAACTGGGTCTTCGCAACCGGACCGAGGCCGCGGCGTACTCCTCGCAGGTTGCGCGGCTGTGACGGCGGTGCCGGTCAGGCTGCCGTCACGTCGGCCGGGCAGGGTGGCCTCGGGTCTCTACCGGGCCGGAAGCCGGCGTCGCCCGTCGACGTGCACCCGGCGCAACGAGGCCAGGTCCGGCTTCGTCAGAGGGCGTACTCGCTTGGTTGAGTGCCACCGCCACGCCGGCGCCGAGGCAACCCCTAGGCAACTGGTGATCTAGGTGTGATGGCCAGGCACGTTGGTCGAGATCGTGTGTCGACACGCGTTGATCGGTAGATGGGTGAAGACCTCCCGGTGTGGGGTGGAGCTGTCTAGAAACCGCTTCACACCCAGGAGGTCTTCATGTCCCACGCTACCCATGCCAATGCTGCTCTGACGCCCCGGGCTCGTCTTCGCTTGGCCCGCTTGGTCGTCGAGCAGGGATGGTCGATCCCGCGGGCGGCCGAACGCTACGACGTGTCGTGGCGGACCGCGAGGAAGTGGGCAGATCGCTATCGTCTCGAGGGCCTTGCCGGAATGTGCGACCGGTCCTCGCAACCGCACCGGCAGCCGAACCGGACGCCGACGCCGGTGGTGCGCAAGATCGTGCATCTGCGGTGGAAGCAGCGGCTCGGGCCGGTCGAGATCGGCGACCGACTCGGGGTGGCGTCCTCGACGGTGCACGCGGTCCTGGTCCGCTGTCGGCTCAACCGGCTCACCCACGTCGATCGCGCGACTGGTGAGCCGATCCGGCGCTATGAGCACGAGCAGCCCGGCGACCTGCTCCACGTCGACGTGAAGAAGCTCGGCAGGGTCCCCGACTGCGGTGGCTGGCGCTACGTTGGCCGACAGCAGGGACGCAAGAACCGTGCGGCGACTCCGAACAAGCCCCGGAACAGGTACCGCAACCCGCTGATCGGCACCTGCTACCTGCACACCGTCATCGACGACCACTCCCGCGTGGCCTTCGTCGAAGCCCGCGATGACGAAACGAAGGAGACCGCGACCGATGTGCTGCGCAACGCCGTGGCCTGGTTCGCCGTCCCGGGCGTCACCGTCCACCGCGTGCTCAGCGACAACGGCAGCTGCTACCGGTCGCACCGAAACGGGGGCAGGACAAATGGGGTTGGCCCCTTGTGCCTCAGCTCCGCATGGCTACCGTCAGCAGCACCACCGAGTCCTCGACTGCCTCGAGGGCATGCCGGGAGTCGGGAATGGTCATGAGGTCGCCCGGTGAGCCGTTCCACCTATTGTCGGCCGCGACGAGTGTGACGCGACCGTGCAGGACCTGGACGGTTGCTTCGCCGGGGTTCTCGTGCTCGTCTAGGCTTGATCCGGCGCACAGAGCAATCAGGGTCTGACGCAGGACGTGCTCGTGACCGCCGTAGATCGTGTGGGCGCTGCGACCGCTCGACGAGGTCGATGCCGTCTCCAGGTGGTGACGGACCAGCGCTGTCAATGACTCTTTCTGCATGCGTTGGGCTCCTTGTCGTGGGTGGAAGTGCGGTGATGCCAGCCGGACTCAGGTCGGCGAAGACGTCCCCGACTCCGGGTCGAGCAGGAAGCTCGGCGACCTCGCGTGGGCCTCGTCGACGATCGTCCATCGCGCAGCTCCGAGCGTGACGACGGAGACCGGGAAGATCTCGTAGTCCTCGCGCACCACATGACCATCAGGTCGTCGAGCAACCGAGTTGCTGCGATGTCGAAGTCCGGTGCGCCAACGTACACCACGGCGATGGCCATCTCGAACGCGCGATGCTCCTCCTGCAGCGCGTCGACCTCGTCGACGAACTCACCTTCAACGCGCTGCGCTCGGAAGATGCCGTCCTTTTCGCGTTCGACGTGGCGTCTCAGGAGCACCACGAGGTCGGTCAGACCGGACATCGCGGCAACGGCGTCGCCAGAGACCAACACGGTGCGTGATCACCTGGACACGCAGCGTTCACCTCGGGATGCTCCGCGGGATGTTGACCGAATACGGTGCCGACCCGACCGGCAGCGACCTCGTGCCGTCGCAGAGCCTGGCTCCTGCCTGCTGCTCGTCCCCCCGCTGGCTTCAGCTATTGGCGAACCGTAGTAGCGGGCGGGAGGTGTGGGCTCATCCTGGCGGAATGAAACTGTCCAGGCGGGTGCAGTACAGCGTCCTCGGCCCCCTAGGCCGCGACACCACTTGGCATTCGAGGTTGACCACTCTGACTACGCCTACCACCGAGATTGGAGCGTCGTCGCCGGCGGCCGCGCTGAAGTCGCCCGGGGCCAGACGAAGCTCAACCACATTGGGTCCCTTTGGGAGCTCCGGCCCTGGGCCAACCTTCCACGGTTCACGCTCGAGGCCCGCGGGGCCAACCTCGCACTGGTCGACCGAGTCCGGACGGTGGCCGAGCGCAAGGGCGCGACCGTCGGCCAAGTCGCACTCGCGTGGCTCCTGGCCCAGAAACCGTCCATCGTCCCGATCCCTGGCACCCACCGCCTGACCCGGCTCGACGAGAACGTCGACGCGGCCGACGTGGCGTTGACCACGGAGGACCTCGCCGAACTGGATGAGGCGTCGATCCAGGTCAAGATCGTGGGCGAGGCACTCGGCGTGGATGCGGTGGTCGGACGGTCAGTCGCGCTTGTCATAGTGGCGACGGGCAAGGCTCCTTGGACGACTCGGCGTCGACCTTGCGCCGCCAGTGAAAAGCCGCGCCGAGATCCGCTCGGCTCCTGGCTGCGCCGTTGCACTCCCCCGCGCTCGGCGGTCCGACGGCCGCCGGATCACCGGACGGCAATCGTCCGGAATGCGCTCTAACCTGTGCTCATGCCTGCCGTGACCTCTTTGGACCACCTCACCATCCGGCCCCTCTCGGCCGACACCTGGCCAGCCTTCGCAGACCTCGTCGCGCGGCACAACGGAGTGTTCGGCGGGTGCTGGTGCACGTGGTTCCACACGCTGTCGCGCGACAAGGACCGCACCTACGAGAGCAACCGCAACCTCAAGTGTCGGCTGGTCGAACAGGGGCGTGCACACGCCGCGCTGGTCTTCGACGGCGACGAGGCGGTGGCCTGGGCGGAGTACGGACCGCCACAGGAGCTGCCGAACATCCACCACCGCCAGGAATACGAGGCGGAACTGGTCAGGCCGCCCGACTACCGGATCACCTGCATCTTCGTAGACCGACGCTACCGGCGGCGCGGGGTCGCGGCGCTGGCCCTACAAGGAGCCCTCGACCTCATCGCCAAGGCAGGCGGCGGGGTGGTCGAGGGCTACCCGCACGACATGTCGAAGCAGCCGGAGGGGAAGAAGATGTCGTCCTCCTTCCTCTACAACGGCACCCGCAGGATGTACGAGGAGGCCGGCTTCACCTACGAGCGGTCCAAGGGACAGAAGAACTGCGTCATGACCCGGACGATGGCTCCCACCTGACCGCGCCCTAGCACAAACGATCTCGCGACGGCTGACGCCGACCGCAACCAACCGAACCCGATACCACCCCCACGACAAAATGCCTCGCCCCGTCCAGTGCAGACCGCGCGTGGGATGTGGCCCAGTCACCCAGGGATCCGTCACTCCGCCGCTACAGGCGCCACCGAGGCGTCTGGATCTGCCGAAAGTCGGACGTTCCAGATCGCCGGCATGATGCCGCTGAGCGGCGCTTCCACGGCATTCAAAGTCCACGACGGAGTCGTCCGTTGATGGCCCGCGGAAGTGAGATACGTACCTTAACGGTTACGTAACAACCCTGGTACTTTATGGACATGGAAGCTGCTCTGCGGGCCCTCGCGGACGAGAGCCGGCGGACGATGTTGGAGGCCCTGGCTACGGGTCCGGCAACCGTGGGTGAACTGGCCGCGCTGCTCCCGATTGCCCGCCCGGGTGTATCGCGGCATCTGCGGGTGCTGCGGGAAGCGGGACTAGTCAAGGTTCGCCAAGAATCCCAACGGCGGGTCTACAGTCTCAGCCCGCAGCCGCTCGCTCAGATCGATGACTGGCTGGCCCAGTACCGGGCGCTGTGGGAGCAGCGGTTGGAGGCTCTGCACACCGAGATAGCCCGCGGGAAACGCGAGCGAAGGAGTACCCCGTGACCACGAACGCCCCTGGAGGCATCCGCATTTTGGGCAGCCTGCGATCAGCAGACGGCGCAGGCATCGTACGCCTGGAAGATCGGTTCGATACCGATATGGATGACCTGTGGTCGGCTCTCACCGATCCCCACCGGCTGGCGCGCTGGCTCGGGGAGGTAGAAGGCGACCTGCGCCCCGGCGGCCAGTTCCGTGCACGCTACTTCGCCAGCGGATGGGAAGGCACCGGACGTGTGGAACTGTGCGAGCCGCCGCAGCGGCTGCGAATGCGGACCAAGTCCGCGGACGAGCCGGACGGGGTCATCGAGGTCACGCTTACCGCTGACGCCGACCAGACCATTCTCGTCATCGAGGACCGCGGTGTGCCCCTGGGCCAAATCGCGGCCTACGGGGCAGGAGACCAGATCCACGTCGAAGATCTCGCCGCCTACCTGGCCGGACGCGAACGCTGCGACGCGCGGTCGCGGTGGCAAGAACTTCACCCCGTCTACCAAGACATCGGCGCCAATGTCACCTAGCGCAACCGCAGCTCCGCCGCGTGCGAGGCGGCGAAGGTCGAACCCACGTGGAGCATGATCTCGGCGGCTACGACTAGCACAGTGGGGCCAAATGGGCTTGTCATTCTCAACCACCGAGTTTGAGTTGCATTCGATGAACTGCTGCTCGCCATCTGATCCGCCAAGGGCTCGTTCAACCATGCCGCCCAATCGCCCAACGCAACAGAGCCGTTTCAGTCCCTGAGGTCCATCTTTCACTGTGTAATATAACACTGTGTAGTGTTGCCGCATGCATGCCGAGCCCTCGGGCAATCCATACCGCGAGACCCAGAACACCAGGGAAACCAAAGCAGCGTCCGCACCCCCCTCGACCGGAGTGCTCCTCGCCCTGGTCCCGGTGGTGATCGCCCTGGTCATCTCGGTCTTCTTCGTCACCTTGTTCTTGCTGGCCTTCCGGTCGCCGACCCCACACGACCTTCCTGTCGGTGTGCAGGGTCCCGCGCCGTCGACCCAACAGCTGCGACGCGCACTCGACAACGCCGCACCCGGCACGCTCGACCTGCGCGACTACGCCGATGCGGATGCCGCCGAGGCGGCGGTGAAGCATCGCGACGTCTACGCGGCACTGGTGATCGACGGATCGGAGTGGACTCTGCTCGTCGCCGGCGCCAACGGTGAGGCCCTGCTCTCCGCACTGCCGGAGCAGCTCGAGCCGGCCGCCGAGTCGGCGGGTGCGGAGCTGACCGTCCGTGATGTGGTGCCGCGAGCCTCCGGCGACTCCGCGGGACTGGCGATCTTCTATGCAGCGTTCGGACTGGTCCTGGGTGGTTTCCTTTTCGGGGTCAACACCTACCAGGTCGCCCCGGGACTCGGCTTCGGTGCGCGGATGGGGAGTGTCGCCCTGCTCGGGCTATTGTGCGGCGTGGGGGCGGCTGCAGCGGGGGCCGCGCTGGACGCCTTGGAGGGGTCCTTTGTCGCGAACGCCACGGTGCTGACCCTGATCGCGGCCGCGGTGGGTATGGCGACCGCCATGTTGCTACGGGTCTTCGGTCTGCTCGGCATCACCCTGGGTTCGATGCTGCTGCTGACCCTGGGTAACGCCTCCAGCGCGGCCGTCTTCCCACCCGACCTGCTGCCCGGCTGGCTGGAGCCGTTCGCCTACGTGCTGCCGCCCGGAGCCGGGGTGCGGGCGCTGGCCGGCACCTCGTACTTCGACGGTGGGGGTGTGGCGCTCGGCGTCGCCGTCCTGCTCGCCTGGATCGTTGTGGGCGCGCTTGTCATCTTCTGGCTGGACCGACGCGCCGCGACGAGCGCTGCAAGAGAGAAGTCACCGTGACGACTGAGGCCAACAAAGCGCTGGTGCGCCGATTCTTCGAGGAGATCTTCCCGTCGGGTGACTCCCGGGCCTTACGCGAGGTGGTCTCGGCCGACATCGTCGACCACGATCCCCTGCCCGGCCAGCCGCCGGGTCTCGCCGGCATCGACTATGTCGTCGCCACCCTGCGTACCGCACAGCCCGACCTTCGCTTCACCATCGACGACCTGGTCGGCGAGGGCGATCGCGTGGCGGTCCGGTGGACGCAACGTGGCACGCAGACCGGTCCCATGCTCGGCCAGCCGCCGAATGGTCAGGCGATCGAGCACTCGGCCGTCGTCATCCTCCGGATCGGCGATGACGGCAAGCTCGCCGAGCGCTGGGCCGGCTTCCGCCCCGGCGTGCGGGACGGGGGCTGATCCCCCTCGGCCGAGGACTGACGGTCTGTGCCCTCAGCCCGGTCCCAGCTCGGACTCGACCTCAGAAACCCACTGCAACCGTGCCTCGACCGTTCTCAGACCGTGGAGGGCACTGAGCCGCCCCATCCGGGCCATGGGCGTCGACGCCTTCTCGAGGCCTGCCACGATGTCTGTCAGGTCATCGCGTCGCTCGACCAGGCTGCGCCGATAGTCCCCCAGCAGCGCATGGAGGTGCCTCGCGCTCATCAGATGGGCAAGGAAGAAGCGGAGCAGGAAGCTGCTGCGGAACGACTCGGTGTGCTGCGACGTGGTGGCCAGCCATCCGGCCAAGGCCTCGCGGCCGGAAGGAGTGCTGCGGTAGACCGACTTGGTGGGCGACCGGGCCTGCTCCACTCTGCTGGCAACCACCCATCCCAGCTCCGCCAGCCGGTTCAGCTCCTTGTACAGCAGCGTCTGGGAGATCGGCCAGAAGTGCGCAAACGAGCGGTTTGCGACTGCGACGAGCTCGTATCCCGACGATCCCGGTAGCTTGTCGACCAGGCCGAGCACGGCGTAGCTGGTCTCGGGCAGCTCGCTCACCATCCGAAGGTCTCCACGATGAGACTGTACAAACAAGGCCCGGGCCGACGAGTGCGGTCAGTCGGACCACACCCTCCTCCCCGGCTTCACCATGACTCAGAACTTCCGATGCAGTCCCGGTCGTTCCAAACCACAGAGGAGCGTCGGCCTCGACGTCGAGTGGCTGGCAGATGTCGGGGCGAGCGAGTTGCTGCTTCCCAGGCGGTTCGTTCGAGATTCGTTCGCTCAGGGTCCGTTCGGTTGGGATCACATCGAAGCCGTGGCGTCCGAGTACGGTGCAAGCCTCGAGGCGACTGCTCGACGGTACGTGCGCCTGGCTTCTGATTCCGCCATGTTCGTTCGGCTGGGGTTCGCCGCAAGCCATGGCAATCCGCCGCGGTCGGTTCCATCTCGCCGTGTGTCTTTCCACCGCGAGCCGCCGTTCCGGTTATCCGCGTACCTTGGCGATGAACTGCTGGTATTTGCGTTGGCCGTGAAGTCGCCAGATGACCTTGACCGGTGCCGGTAGCCCGGCCAGCATCAGGCTGGCCTCGGTTGGATTCGCGGCGTCGAGCATCTCGCCCATCGCGGTGAACCGCTGCTTGGGCGTGAACTTGCTGAAGGCGACCTTCCCGAGGTGGTCCCACTCCGCCTGGGTGATATGGGCGGCGATCAGTGGCACGATGTCGCGCTCCTCCTCGAGGAGGTGCTCGGCTAGCCGGTCGACCAGGGTGCTGAGGGTCGTTGCGAGTGCTTCTGATCCCTCGGCGGTCGGTGTGGCCTCCCATGCCACCAGCTCGCGCCGTGTCGTGTCGATAGCGTCGTGCAGGCCGGCGTGCTGCTCCTCCATTCGGCGGATCAGCGCGTTCGACAGGCTGGCCCGCTCGTACAGGGCGGGCCAGACCAGCTCGTCCTCGCTCGAGTGGTGGGCCTCAAGCCCGTCGAGATGGAATCCCACATACTCCCCGACGGCAGTGGCGCGGGTGGCGGCCCCGGGGGCCAGCACGATCTCCCTCGACCTTTCCAATCCGCGCCGGATGAGGCGGTGGATCAGCGCCATTTCCCAAGGGTCCGACGCCTGAACTGTGGTGGGCGAGGTCATGGCACCTCCCGGCAGATGTTTCCACTAGTGATAGTCACTAGTGACGAACTCCTGATAGTTTCGCCCTTGTGGCGAGGACTGTCAATGCACCCAAACGCACCCGACGCGAACAGGCGGCGGCGACCAAGGAGCGAATGATCCAAGCCGCGACCGAAATCTTCACCCGGGGCGGGTACGTCGGGGCGCGGATGAGCGACATCGCCGACCGAGCCGGCGTCGCGGTCCAAACGGTGTACTTCACCTTTCACACCAAGGCCGAATTACTGCAGGCCTGCTTCGACTACGCGGTCCTCGGACCTCAGCGTCTGCCCCCGCCGGAGCAGGCCTTCTTCGCCGACCTCCGCACGGCACGCTCGGGCCGGGCGGCCCTAGCCGCGTTCGTGCAAGGCGATACCGCGATTCTCAGACGCGCCGCGGCCATCAAGGAGGTGGCGGAGTCCGCGCCTCACGAGCCCGATGCCGCCGCCGTCGTCGCACACAGCGAGCGCCTGCGCCGTGAGGGTCTGGCCCAGGTCGTCAAGCTGCTCGCTGATCGGTTCGGGCTGCGGTCGGGGCTGACCGTTGAGGAGGCCACCGACCTGCTCCTCATGCTCTCCTCATCCGCGACCTACCTCACCCTGCAGCGCTACGGCTGGAGCGAAGAGAAGTACATCCAGTGGCTGACCGACACGCTAGCCGTCCAGTTGCTCGCACAGCCAGGACGACCCGGAAAGGGACGGTGACAGTGCGCATCCTCGCAGGCTCGATCTCAATCCTTCTCGGACTTTGGGTTGGGTCCGAGGGAGCCCCGAGACCGGAAGTTGGCCAGGCACCGGCACCCGACTAGGGAACGACGACTTGGCCCGTGAAGGTCTCGCGACCTATCGGCGAGCCTGCCCGCTCGAACCGCACACTCATCTGACCATCCCCTCTGATCCCCGCGAAGCGGCCGCTGCCATCCAGGGTCTTCCAGTCGCTGGTCTGAACCGAGTTATTCATTTGGTCCGGACCCGGCCCGAAGCCGATCTTCAGTTGGCCGTCGGGGCAGTGGAACACATTGATGGCTGGAAAGCCGATCTCGGGGGTCCCGTGTTCATGGCGGACGGTTCCGCCGGGGCAGAAGGGCGAATCGCCGATGACGGAACCGGGGAGAACCTTGCCCGTAAACCCTTTGACCTGCGTCTTGATCAGGATCGGCTCGCGGTCCCCTTCGGGGGGCGTAGTGAGGTGGGTATCGGCGCTCTGGGTGACAGTTCTTCCGCCCCCGCCCTCGTCCCCACCGTCATCGCCGCAGCCGGTGAGACCGGTTGCCGTGATCGTCAGGGCAATTGCTAGCCATCGACGCTGGCGCCAGATCTTTCGTTCGGACCGACCCCGCATCCCGAACGTGTCGCTGAACCTAGAGATCATCGTTCCTCCCGGTCGCTTGATGGCGACCTGAGCAGCCAGACGTGAAGCAGGGGCGCTGATGGATCGCGATGTGACGTTCGCGTGCCTCCGAGACCGGTCACGCGTGTGCCGTCCGCGACGTCAGGGTTGCAGTCGTTGTGATGCGTTCATCGAACCTTCGCACGGGCTCGGTGCCCCACAAGGCGACTTCAACCTCGAGGCCGTCGGGGTCACGGAAACTGATGCTCTTGAGGACTCCGAAATCCGTCACCGCGCCGTCTGAGGCCTTGCGTTCCACGAGCCTGCGGCGCGCCTCGTCGAGCGCCTCCTCGTCCGCAACGTTGAGGGCCACGTGGTCAAGATGGCCGCGGTTGAACATCTCGGCGCTGGCCGCAGCGTGCGGACTGTTAGGGCAGGCGAACCCGTGCAGCGCCGCACCGCCTCCGATGTCCACGGCTGCGTGCCGCAGCCCGTCCTCATCGATGTCGAAGAGCACCTCAGCATCGAAAACCTCGACATAGAAGCCGATGAAAGCGTCAACGTCCCGGGTGAGAAGTGCGACGTGGTTGATACCGGTGGTCAGTGGCATGGGTCCTCCGCCAGTCAGGTCGTCAAGTATCCTGACTGAATGTGCCACCCTTGCAGGCGTTCGTCAAGTATCCTGACGTTTTCGGGGTCGGGGTGACCACGCACGACCAGCTTCCGCCGCCACCGCTCGCTCGGCTCCTAGGGTTGGCCGCCGACAACCTGGCCCGCCAGCTGCACGAGCGCATCCACGCGGCCGGATTCACCGATCAGCGCATGGCTCATAACGCGGTCTTCGCTCACATCCCGCCCAAGGGGATCACCCTGGCCGAACTGGGCCGTCGAGCTGGCATGACGAAACAAGCCATGTCTGAGCTCGTGGTCGATCTGGAGGTCAAGGACTACCTCACCCGTCGCCCCGACAGTCACGACAAGCGCACCAAGATCATCGAGCTGACCGACCGGGGGTGGGCAGCTATCCGTGCAGCACTGGCAGCGTTCGAGGAGATGGAACGCGAGCTCGAGAAGCAGCTGGGCGCATCTCGGCTCCAGTCGCTCCGTCGCACACTCGAAATGTTGGCCGAGTGACTCGGGCGGCAGAAACCATTCTTGAAGGGCGGCGGCTCTGAGCCAGGAGACGGCTCTCTGCGGACCAAGCTTCGCCCCATGACGCAATCCGACGCTGGCGAATCGACGGCGAATGCCTCATAGCCGCAGAGGGGCGGGTGGTTGGCCGAGGATCGCCAGCGGCTTGACCGGACCGCCGGCAGTGATCGCCGTCTCCGCCGGCGACGATCTTGGCGCTCGGCACATCAAGGTCGGGAGCGCCCAAGGTGGCGGACGTCGGGAATCCACGGGGTCGTCGGTCCATCTCGCGCCCTGGCGGCCGGGCGCTTAAGTGTGCACCATGAGTGAAGGCCAAGAGGAGGGACGAGAGCCGCTGATGACTCTGACGGAGCCCTTCCATGTGCGACGAGATCCTGAGGTGCCAGGCCCTTGGCAGGTGCTGGCCGGCGGTCACCGGACCCGCCGGAGCAGTGATGTTCGGCAAGGCTCGGCTTTCAGGGCGGACCTTCGGACCCTGGACTCCACGTCCACATGCGCGAGGACGAAGTAGTGTTCGTCATCACCGCGGTGATGACTTTCGTCGTCGGTGACGAACGCTTCGAGGCCACGGCGGGTGAGCTCGACTGGCTGCCCCGAGAGGGTGCCGCACACCTTCGCGAACCTTGGCGACGAACCTGCATGGGTCTTCGGGACGTGGTCGCGTCGTCTCGCGCTAGTATCAGGAGCACTCAAAGGCTCGGGAGAAACCGTTGCTGCGTCCTCTCATCGGCTGTGTCGCCGTACTCGCCGCCGCGGCTACAGCCTGCTCTAGCGGAGACGGCGTCGTCACCAGCCCAGCCGCTACGTCACAGAGCGCATCGACGTCGACCGCGACCCGCACTGCCCTTCCCGAGCCGATCGTGAACGACTCTCCGACCGTGCCGCTGGCCGATCGCCTCGTTCACGTCTGGAACATTGACGGAGATCCGGACTGGCTTGAGTCGGTCGGCGGCCTCATCTGGGTCAAGCGCGACGATGGCACGGTCAGCGCCGTGGCACCCGACGCCGCCAACCCGATCGCGAACGTTGCGACGGGTTACTCGTCCGTGCCGGCCTGGTCTACGACGGCGCGCGGCTGTGGACCTGCGCCGGCGAGGACCGGCTTGTCGCCATCGACCCGGCCCGCCGCACAGCCGGTAAGCCCGTTCGGGTGTCCCGGCTGGGTGACCAGGGCAGGCTCGTGGTCTCGCGCGACCAGATCTGGGTGATCGACGCGACTGCTAAGGCCGTTGACGGGCTCTCGTTAGCCGACGGCAGCGTGCAGACCCACATCGAACTTGGCGAGTTCTGCACCGACCTTGCTCGCACCAGCAGCGGGCGCCCCTCGGCCATGCTGTATGCCGTCTGCCCGACCAGCGGTGTAGTGCTCGCGATCGATCCGGAGTCGAAGCAGGTCACCGCCAAGTTGCGACTGCCCAACCCCCGTGTCGCCGAGCTGGGAGACGACCTGTGGGTCGGGTTCGACGGTGGCGTCGCGCAGGTCTCACCCGACGACCTCACGGTCAAAGCGGTCTACGACGCGCTGACCGGGCTCGACGGCACGATCTTCGTGACCACCAACGCGGTATGGGTGAGGGCCGGTGGTAAGCAGATGCTGACTCAGATCGACCCGTCCTCGCAGACCTTCGTGGAGACGATCGCCGCTGGCAAGTACAAGGCGTCGGGCGACCTGCTGGTCAAAGGCGACAGCATATGGACGACAGCCTCCGACGACAGCGTCCTCATGCAGGTGCAGACCACGCCTTAGCACCGCGGGTCGGACGACGACCTCTCCGGTCTATGCGTTCCAACCTCTACCCGGTCGTCTCAATCCCCCCGGTTCGAGTAGATGGCAAGACGCGCGTCCGAACAGGCTCCCCTTGACGTCATGGGGTTAGGCGTCGGGCGACCAGTCGCGGAGTGTAGAGCCGAATTTGCGATGACGGCGTGCTTGAACGATCAACAGTTGTTGTGTCGTCGTCACTCGCATTAGCGTTGGTGGGGCATACCGCAGAATGGCGTGGACAAAATCGCCCGCGCGGAGCCGGACGGGCGAGAGGAGCCTGGGTGGGAATAGGTATGACCAAGGTCCTACACGTCAAGATCCACGTCGACACAGTCTCTTCGTACCCGTTTGGCGGCGAGGTCGATGCCGAAGCTGTCTGTCTCCACGACCGCGATGTCGCTGCCGACAGGCACGGAGCTGGTGGCTCGGCGCAGCGATGCTCTGACCCGCGCGAAGGCTCGTCCATCCCGAACGGTTTGGTGACGAAGTCATCTGCTCCGGTGTCCAGTGCCGCGACCTAGTCCTCCGTGGTCTGAGCGAAGGTAATGGCCGGACCGCTGAGAATAGAGTTCGCCTCCTGTCCCACGCTGGTGGGCACTCCTGGTCCGATAACTGTTCTCAGAATATGGCCAGTGTTGCCGGGCGGAGGAAACGATCACTCGGGGCAGTTGACCTGACAGTGTCCCGGCAACAACCTCGGTACCATGCAACGGCATAGCCACGCCCTGTTTGGTCTCTACGATCAGAGCCTTGGAGCCGATTGGGATCCAGAAGTCACTCCCTGCGGGCGCGCCACTATCGTCGTTGCCTCGACCGAGTCTCTGGCCTGACACCGGTCCTAAGGGCATCGTCTAGCAGCCGCGAGTTGCCTCCCGTGGAAGACCACGAGGTCAACCCTCTCGCGACCCGTTTCGTCCCGCTAACGAGAGGTCCTCACACAGAACTCGTTGTCATCGGGATCGGCCAGCACGACCCAGTCCACGTCACCCTGGCTGATCTCGATGCGACGTGCTCCCAAGGAGACGAGCCGGTCGACCTCTGCTTGGCCATCACCGTGGACAGGTGGCGAAAGGTCGAAGTGCAGCCGGTTCTTCCCCAGCTTCGGCATCAGTGGCGGACCGCCCCATGTGATCTTCGGTCCTCCGTAGGGTGAGCGGATCGCGGTCTCTTGATCCTGGTCCCAAACCAACGGCCAGCCCAGCGTCTCGCTCCAGAAGTACCCGACCTCCTGCGAACCGTCACACGCCAAAGCCCCGATGAATCCGCAGTCGGCCAGAAAGCTGTTGCCCGGCTCGATCACGCAGAACTCGTTGCTTTCGGGGTCGGCCAGCACCACATGACCCTGCTCCGGACGTTGCCCGACATCGATATGCCTGGCGCCAAGACCAAGCGACTTCGCCACCGTCTGCTCCTGGTCCTCCAGCGACGTGCTCGTCAGATCGAAATGCATCCGGTTCTGGCCGGCCTTCGCCTCCTGGCTCGGAAGAAATCGGATCCGGAACCCGGTGTCATCGCTCGGCCGGAGCGCGACACCGTGGTCGTGGCGGTCGTCGGTCTCCTCCCAGCCCAGGACGCCGGCCCAGAACCGGGCGAGACGCAGCGGGTCGCTGGCATCGAAGCAGAGCGCGACGAGGTCACATGCCATGGTTTCTCCGATCCGCTGGCTCACAGCCAACGGCCTTCCCCTGCCATCGTAGAGAACAACGCTAGGACGCTCCGACGCGGCCTCGACGTGGTCGCGCGTCCCGATGGGGCCCGCGAGCCGACGTCCTGCACACCGCCGCCGAGACTACGACGCACTGCCCCCCGGCAACCGCTGGACGGCGGGGTGGCTCGGCTGGCAACCCGGCCGGGCCGGCGGCCGAACATGAGCCATTTGCCCCGATGACATGGACGTCTCACCCACGCGGGTGGACAATGCGCCCATGGCATTGCTCGAGCGGGAGACGCAGCTGGGGTCACTCCTCCAGTACGCCGTCGAGGCCGGGCGTCGCGAGGGGCGACTCGTCCTGGTCTCAGGCGAGGCCGGTGTCGGCAAGTCGTCACTCGTGGAGGCGCTGCAGGCGGAGCTGCCCGACGCAACCTGGCTGTGGGGAGCGTGCGACGGGCTGTTCACGCCGCGACCGCTGGCGCCCGTTCACGACCTGGCCCGGCAGATCGGCGGCGGTCTCGGGGATCTGGTCCGCGAGCATGCCCCGCGCGACCGCATCTTCGACGAGATGCTCCGGGTGCTCTCCGACGCCGACCACCTCACCGTCTTGGTCATCGAGGACGTGCAGTGGGCAGACGAGGCGACACTCGACCTGCTCCGGCTGCTCGGCAGGCGGCTCCGGCACGTGCCCGTGCTACTGGTGGTGACCTTCCGTGACGACGCGCTGGCCCCCTCGGATCCGCTGCGCCTGGCCCTCGGCGAGCTCGCGGGCCAGCGGGCCACCAGGCGGATCGACGTACCCCCGCTGTCGGCGAGGGGCGTGCGGCGCCTCGCGAACGGCTCCGCATTCGCTCCCGACGACCTCCACCGGCTGACCGGCGGCAACCCCTTCTTCGTGGTGGAGGTGCTCCGAGGCGGCGACGGGGCCATTCCCGCGTCAGCGCGGGACGCGGTGCTGGCCCGCGTCGCCGCCGTCAGCGAGCTCGCGCGGCGCACCCTCGAGGTCGCCGCGTTGGCCGGCTCCCACGTCGACCCGCAGCTGATGGCCGACGTGGCCGGGGCCGAGCTCGAGACCCTCGACGAGCTGGTGTCGGCCGGCCTGCTGATACCAGACGGGGCCGAGCTCCGCTTCCGCCACGAACTGTCCCGCTGGGCCGTCGAGTCCGGCCTACCTCCGCACCGGCGGGGCCACATCCACCGGTCGCTGCTAGAAGCCCTGTCCGGCACGACGTGCGACGACGAAGCGCGTCTCGCCTACCACGCCGAGGGCGCCGATGACGCCGGGAGCGTGGCCCGCCACGCGCCCCAGGCAGCACGCCACGCCGCCTCGCTCGGCGCACACCGCGAGGCCGCCGCGCAGTATGAACGGGCACTCCGCTTCCCGCCCGAGGAGCCGCGCGAGCTCGCCGAGCTGTACGACGGGTTCGCCGACTCGCTGGCCATGGTCGACCGCTGGCCGCAGGCGGCGGACGCGCGCCAAAGCGCTATCGAACTGTGGCGGTCCCTCGGAGACTCCCGCCGCGAGGGGCACGACCACCGCAAGCTGGCTTCCGTGATGTGGCGGCTGTGCCGCGGCCCCGAGTCGGTCGCGGCCCACGTGCGGGCGATCGAGCTGCTCGAGCCGCTCGGAGCGGATCCGGAGCTGGCTCGTGCCATGTCGGCGCACGCCTTCACCATCTGGCGCACCGACCCCGGGACCGCCGCGCAGATGCTCGAACGAGCCCGCGAGATAGCCAACGAGGTGGGCGACCCCGCACTGCGCAGCGACGTACTGAACAACCTCGCCGCCGGGCAGTACGCCCGCCGTGAGGTGTGGGCACAGGCCATGCAGGAGGCGCTGGCGCTGGCCCTGGAAGCAGGCGCTCCGGCCCAGGCGGGCCGCGCGTACGCCAATGGCTACACCTTTTACACGGCCCAGTACCGCTTTGCCGAGGGTGAGAGGTTCTGGCGCGACGGCGTCGCCTACTGCGATGAGCGCGACATCACGACGTACTCGACCTGCCTGCGCGGCCACCGGGCGATCGCCCTGCTGGACCTCGGCCGTTGGGACGAGGCGGCCGCGCTCGCCGAGCGCGTGCTCGCCACGGAAGCGAGCCCCGTGAACCTCCTCACCTCGCAGATCACGCTCGGGCTGGTCCGGGCTCGCCGCGGCCTGCCCGGCGCTCTGGAGCTCCTGGACCCCGCTGTCACGGAGGCCGACGGCGTAGACGAGGCCGAGTGGATCGCCAACACGAGGCTGGCGCGCGCGGAGGTGCTCTGGCTGCAGGGCGACGACGCCGCCGCCGCGATCGCGGATCTCGCCCGGATCCGCTCGATGATCTCGCCGCTCGAGTACGTCGAGGACGCCCGGCTCTCGGTGTGGGAGCAGCGGCTGCTGGGTGCGGCGCGCCCCTGCTCGCCGGCGCCGGAGCCGTGGGCCACCTGGCTTGCGGGCGACCATGCTGCCGCCGCGGCTCGGTGGGAGGCGCTCGGCTGCGGCCACCACGCGGCCATGGCGCTCCTGGACTCCGACTGCGACGACCACCTGCGCGAAGCGCTGTCCCGCTTCGAGGCGCTCGGCGCCGACGCGTCCGTACGCCGTACCCGGGCGAAGATGCGGGAACTCGGCCTCCGCGCGGTGCCCGCCGGCGCACGGGCGAGCACCCGGCAGCACCCAGTCGGGCTGACCCGACGCGAGGACGAGGTGCTGGCGCTGCTGTGCGACGGTCTCACCAATGAGGAGATCGCCCAGCGGCTGGTGGTCTCGGCCCGCACCGTCGACCACCACGTTTCGGCAGTCCTGGCCAAGCTGGGGGTGGGGACGCGGGGCGCGGCTGTGGCGCAGGCCCACCAGCTGGGCCTGACGCCGGCCACCGCATAGCAACGATCCGGGTGCCCCCGAGCAGAAATATAGGCACTCGCCGCCAGCAATGTAGGCAACTTCGCCGATGAGCGGCGAGCGCCTTTCTTCCTACGGTTCTGGTGTCAGAACGACCACCACCCGAGGAGACTCCGATGCCGCTCTACATGGACGTCCACCACCTCGACGGACCTGTGTCCGCCGACGACGTCGCCAAGGCCCATATGGCCGACCTGGAGGTGCAGGACAAGTACGAGGTCAACTACCAGCGCTACTGGGTCGACGAGGCGACCAGCACGATCTTCTGCCTCGTCGAGGCACCGTCGCCCGACGC
>JBBSGI010000014.1:0-52130 GCA_038254365.1 Propionibacteriales bacterium | reverse complement strand
TGACCGCCGCGTCCCATCCCCACCACCCAGGACCATCGGAGACCGCGAACCCGGCGCCACCGGGAACACGACCCTGTCCGGAGACCGACAACACCCCCCAGACACCCAACCCGCGGATCAACCACCAGCACCACGCGCTACCTGCGGATCCGGGTCAGACCACTGCGGCCAATCGCAAAACGGCGATTGCACCATCATCTAACGACGGGCGAGGCCCGCACGATGGCGGCCCAGCTGCTCGCCGCTTGAACTGTGAGGTCGACCGCGCTGGATGTTGAGTCGCCCCGCAGTGCCCGTGCTCGCCACCGTTCCGTGGAAGTAGACGCAAGCTATGCCGCACCCACGCATCACTCGCGCAGGGGGCCGCCGGGGCGGTCGTAGGACTCCGCGACGATCTCGGCCACGACCGACAGGGCGATCTCACCGGGCTCCTTGCCGCCCAGGTTGTGCCCGGCCGGCACGTGCAGTTTGGCCAGCCCGTCGACGCATTCGGTCTCGAGGGCGGCCAGCAGACCCTCGGACCGCCGGCGGCTGGCCATCATCGCGACGTACGACGCCGGGGAGGCCAGCGCGGCGCGCAGGGCCTGGGGGGCATCGGGGGCGTCGTGGTCGCAGAGCACCACTGCATCTCCCTCCGCAGGCGTGACCGACGTCAGTCCCGGTCCACCGTCGTCCTCGGCGATCACCACGACCTCCCGACCCACGGCGCCCGCAATGGTCGCGATCGCGGACGAGATCGGGTTGCCGGACAAGAGGATGATCCGGCCGTGCTCCGGGCGGTCATCGGTCCACGGCTGCTCGCGGCCCGGTCTCTGAGGTGTCATCGGGTCACCCTTCGAGGAAAGACAGCCGGACCTCACGGTCTGGGTTGTCGACGTTGAGGTCCACCAGGCAGATGCTCTGCCAGGTGCCGAGGGCCAGTCTGCCGTGCAGGACCGGCACCGTCGCCCACGGCGGCACCAGAGCCGGCATCACGTGGGTCCGGCCGTGGCCGGGCGAGCCATGCCGGTGCCGCCACCGGTCGTCGGCCGGGAGCAGGTCGCCGAGAGCGGTCAGCAGGTCGGCGTCGGAGCCAGCTCCGGTCTCGAGGATCGCGATGCCCGCGGTGGCGTGCGGCACGAAGAGATGGAGCAGCCCGTCGCCCTGGTCGGCCGCGAAGGCCCGGCACTCCCCGGTCAGGTCGTGGACGACCTCGCGGCTGCCGGTATGGACCCGAAGGACCTCACTGCGCATCCGCAGCCTGGCCGTCCGCGATCTTGCTCTCGAGGCTGGCCATCTTCCGGGCGAGCTGACCATGGTCGTAACCGGCGCGCAGGTCGGCCTTGAGCACCAGCCCGACGCGGTGCGAGGTTTCGGCGACGGCGAACACGGCCTGCTTGACGACCGCCATCACCTCGTCCCACTCCCCTTCGATGTTGGTGAACATCGCGTTGGTCTCGCAGGGCAACCCGGACTCACGGATCACGCGGACCGCCTCGGCCACCGAGTCGCTCACTCCCCCGGTCTCCCGGTCATCGGAGGGGCCACCGGAGGGAGTGATGCTGATCGCCACGAGCATGCCCCCACGCTATAGCCCCGGCGGCCGTCAACCAGCCCGGCTCTGACGCGCCTGTCTCTGGCACGAGACGCGCACCGATAGGGCTGCTCCCCAGTACCCAGCGCTCTCCCGGGGCAGGTGAGCGGCGCAAGCGGCTTCCCTCGCTACCACCCAGACGACCGGGGTCACCCAAACGCACTCGCACGCCGATGGCGCGCTCGATGCGCGGTAGTGGCTAATCTCGGCGCGTGTCAGTAGACAGATCTTTCATCCGGGTGAAGGCGATGCTGGTTGCACCGAACGACGACCTCACCGCCCACGCTGTCAGTCTCAATCGACCGACGGAGGAGAATCCCGACGGCTACCACCGCCTCATCGGTGGCGGCGTAGACCTCGGCGAGACTCACCACGATGCGATCGTGCGCGAAGTGGAGGAGGAACTCGGAGCGACGATCCATCGCCTCGCCTTCCTGGCAACAGTGGAGAACATCTTCCGGATCGACGGCGTACTCGGGCACGAGATCGTGCTTCTGTACTCCGGGCGGCTCGAGCCTCAGCCAGCCATGAAAGACGCGACCCTGACGGAGAGCGATGGCAGCATCGTGCCGGTTGTCTGGCGCCCTTTCGACGACACAGGTGAGGCCTTGCCTCTGTACCCGGCTGGGGTGGTCCCGTGGATCCGCCACCTCGCCGACCGCCAGTAGTTCGAAACGGCAGACGCGGATAAGGCGACGGGTCCACCCGATCATGCCGCGACCGTGGGCTGTGCCGAGCGTCTTGCCGCCGCCAGTCGGCGCAGAGGAAGGCGACCGATCTGCCAATGAGCCGGCCGATCGATGCACGCGCGCCCCTGTCAGACGTCGCGGTCACCGCCGTGAACCCAGTCGCGCAGAGGCGCCGGGCCAGGTCGGCACCCATCCTTCCTGGCAGCCCACCGGGATTCAGGAGGGGTCGGGTGGGGCGGTCACCACTGAGATGGGTGGATGAATGCGGCGGCCGGCTGACCGAGCCACTGGGTGATGCGCATGACAAGGTCCATGTCCGCTAGCCGGGCAATGCGCAAGTTCGTCAGCCTCGATGGGGTGCAGTCGAGCTCCTCTGCGAGGTCCGCCCAGGTGAGGTTCTGCTGCCGCCGTTGCTCGTTGAGCGCGGTATGCAGTTGACTCAAGTCCCATCGAAGCCGGCTGTCGGTCCCCGCTTCCGGCAACGCGACGTCCCCCACATCGAGAACCGGGCCGGCCAAAAAGTCCTCTGGGGCTCGGTGCAGCCAGCGCAACATGAACAGCGCGTACTGGCAGGACGTCGCCCCACGCTCTTGGAGCCTCTGGACCGCTCCACCGCACAGCGGATGATCACTACTGCGCTGCACGTTGAGATCCGACGACTGCTGCCACAGCTCGTCGGCAAGCTCGTACCAGCCCAACCCAGAGTCACGACGTTGCGCGTCAAGCGCGTTGAAGAGCGCGTCGCAGTCGAAGACCGGCGATGGCCGCATGCGGGCTGCCTACGTTAGGAGGAGACCGTGACCTAGGTACGCCGGACGAAGTACAGGATGGCGAGGACGATCAGGACGATGACCAAGATCGTGATGATGAGGCTCATGCACGCAAACCTACCCTCGTCCGACGGTGTCTGCTCGCATCGAGTGACCCGGCAAGTCGCGCTGGCCCGCCTGAGCCGGAGCACGTCGGCCTTGCGGTTCCCGGACGACAGGAGCGGGTCAAGCCCCTTGCCGTCCGGGCCCGTGCAGATCGGCGGCACATGGTCCCTCAACCCGTCACCAATCCGCGACATACCAGGTACCCAGATCGGGACCCGGCACCCAGGAGCTTTGGGTGGTGCTTACCGCACGGTGTCGAAGCAAGTAGTCGGTCACGCCGCGCAGGCTGTCTACGGTGAGCCGCGTGCCGGATGGTTGGGCCGCTGGGCGAGTCTCCACCCGCCACGCGAGGTGAGGGCGCCGTTCGCGCCGGTCGCGCGTGGTGAGGGCATGCGGTAGACACGGAGCATGACTGAGCAGCCGTCGGACTCGGAGTTCTCGAGCCATCCCACGTTGAACCAGCTGTCTGAAATCGTGCTCGCCGCAGCACACCGACTCGGAAACCTGCAGGGGTTCCCGGTCACCGATGCCGCCCTGGTCGCTGAGACGGATCTGGACGTCGACCAGGTTCGGGAGATCCTGCAGAAGACCTTGGCCGGCGGGTATCTCGACGTCGTCCCAGGTGAACGCCCGGGCTCGGTCGAGGTGGTCGGGCTCGTCCCCCATGGCGAGAACGCTCCGCCCGAGGGCCAGCGACCGGCCCAGCAGTAGCAACCCGACCTGCTGCCGGCAAGCGGTGCCCGAGGGTAGGGGTCCTGTGGCTACTCCGGGCCGGGGCTTGGCTCGGCGTCGGATCCGCTCGGGGCCGGGGTGGTGGCCCCTTCGCGCTCGGGTTCGTCCACCGGGGAGCCCACCAGGGCGGCGTCGATCGGGTCGTCCTCGTCGATGCCCATCGGGTCAGTGCCATCCCCGCCGTCCTCGCCGTCGTGGCTCCAGGGCTGGCCCGCTTCCGCAGGTTCCGTCGGTGGAGCGGCAGCGCCCGGGTCATTCACGTCGGCTGGCAGTTCAGGGTCAGCTGAAGATGTCGTCATCGGTTCACCCTCGAATTCTGGTCGCGGTTAGGTTCAGGCTGCCAGTGTGGCCCCGCTGCAGTAGTCTGAGGGGTGCGAGGTTGTCGTCGAGGAACGTTCTCGCCGACGTGTTCCCCCCATACCCTGGGTGTCTTCGCGATCGCACGCGTCGCCTGCAACCGACGCGTGGGCTGCCCCGGGTGTTAAACAGTCAGCACCCTGGGTTAGCGCCTCTCATTCTGTCGCGCGCACGCAGCACATCGCGACTCCACCCTCGTCCCTTCGTGAGGTCCCTGTGAGGAAGTCGGTGTTCGAGGTGGCGAACCAGACCATCGCCGCCCGGATCGTCGAGGAGGCTGCACGACGCAACCTGCCCGGTGAGATCCAGGACCCCACCGCCGAGCATCCCCTGATCGTGATCACCCATCGAGAATACGAGCGCGATGCCGCCGAGATGTTGGTGAAGAGCCTCGATCCCTCGGCACGACGGCATCGCGGGCCCTGAGCGCCACCATGACGATTCCGATCGCCTTCCCCGATGAGCGTGCGGGTCGCCACGGCGGAGTGCAGCGGGCGCACCTTCCCTGGGGTAGCCGAGCGATCTTGGGTTGAGCTCGGCTCTCGCGGCCTGCCTCGCCGATAGGCTCAGGTTCGAGCCGGTGGGCTGAAGCTCAGCCGGTGGCGCCAGACCCTGTTCACCGCACGCTTCGCTACGCGGAGGTACTGGCGGTAGGCGCCGCTGTTGTAGGCCGACCACGGAGTCCAGTCCTTGCCGTGGTCCGAGATGCGTTTGGCCGCCCGGGCGTTGCACCTGGGCCTGAAGGCACAGTGGTCGCTGACCTCGGAGTGGTAGCAGCTGTTGATCTGCCACAGACCACGGTCGTCGGACCCGTTCGGACAGCCACCCGTCGGTGGGTTGTGGGCGACTGCGTCCTTACGGCAGTAGGACTCGGCCATCCCGACCGCGACGGCCACCACTGCGCGGTCCTTCCTGAAGTGCACTCGGTGCGCGGGCCTGGCGCACCGCTTCGCGTCACCCACCCCCGCAGGCTCGGCGTGCACCTGGTTGGCGCCGGCGCCGATGCTGGCGGGGGTCCTGGGCCCGAGCGCCGCTCGGGCAGGAGCACCCACTCCTCCGCCCAGGACAAGTGCCGTCGCAACAGCTGCGACGACCCAGCCAAGGGCGCGTCGAGAACCTCGGCTCGGCAATGCGTGGTACGGCGACACGGGACTCATCTCCTTCGGCAGCCAATGGGTAGCAAACCTCTAGCATGCCCCCTGCCATGTTCCCGCCGGAGCATTCGACGGCGGCGGGTCGTAGACCCTTGACGCTGTGACGACCGCGGCGAAAAACTGCGCATCCCCGACCGTGAACGAGGTGGCTTCGTGCTCGCCAAGCTCCGACCCATTCCCTGGCTCGCCTGTCTGATGCTCCTGATGGCGGCCTGCTCCGGAGCAGGCGGCACCGGAGCCGGCGCGAATCGCGAGACCTCGGTCGCCAGTGGCAGCCACCGGGCTTCGAGCACCGACGACGAGGGCGAGCCGGCGGTCGACGAAGGCGCCGGCGCGGACCGGGGCCCCGAGTTCCCCGAGGACGCCTTCATCGGCCAGCGCCTCCGGTCCGGCGCGCCCAGCCCACAGGAGCTCGACGCGGCGGCGACGCAGGCTCGGCGGATAGAGATGGTGACCTCGCGCGTGGCGCCCTCCCTGACCCGGAACCGTTGGACGTTTCAAGGCCCCGAGACGGTCGGTGGCAGAGTCGTCGACGCCGCGGTCGACCCGCAGCAGAAGGGTGGTTTGTACGTCGCCACCTCCACGGCCGGCATCTGGCACTCCACAGACTCCGGAGCCACGTTCACGTCGGTCTGGCCGGACCACCTGACGCACGCGATGGGCGCCATCGCCATCGCCCCGGACGGCACCCTGTACGTCAGCACCGGCGAGACGAACCCTGGCGGCGGCAGCATCACCTACGGCGGCAACGGCATCTCCCGGTCGGCCGACGGCGGCGCCACCTGGCAGCGCCTGGGCCTCAAGTCGTCCGGCACCATCGGCCGGATCGTCGTCGACCCGCAGCACCCGCAGCGGATCTGGGTGGCCGTCAGCGGCAACCTGTTCGTCCCCGGAGGCCAGCGCGGTGTCTACCCCTCCCTCGACGGCGGAGACTCCTGGCAGCGGTCGCTCAAGCCTCCGAACGACACCACGGGTGGGGTGGACGTCTCTATCGACCCGGGCGACAGCAGGCATCTGGTCGCGGCCCTGTGGGACCACCTGCGCAAACCGGACGAGCGCCGGTACACCGGGGTGGGTTCCGGCATCTGGGAGACACACGACGGTGGCGCGACCTGGCAGCGGCTTGGCACCGCCGAGGGTCTGCCCGCCCCGGCCGACGACGTCGGGCGAATCGGCGTGACCTTCGCCCCGTCGGACGGCGTCCGGGTGTATGCCGTCTACGCCAACAACGCGTCCGGGTCGTTCCAGAACTTCTTCAGGTCCACGAACAACGCAGCATCATGGACCCGGGCACCCGGGGCGGATGACCTCGCCAGCTCCCAGAGCACCTACGGCTGGTGGTTCGGCCGGATCTTCGTCAACCCCGACGACGCGAGGCGTCTGTACGTCGCGGGGCTCAACATGTACGAGTCGACCAACGGCGCCGACGACTTCAGTGCGGTCGGCGGCGGTTTGCACGCCGACCAGCACATCGCGGTGTGGGACACCCATCGAGACGGCGACCTCTACATCGGAAACGACGGCGGCCTCTATGCCTCGACCACCGGCGGAAGCTCCTGGACCCACTCGGCTGACGAACCGTGGTCGCAGTATGTCAGTCTCGACGTCTCGGAGCAGGACCCCAAGCGCTTCCTCGGGGGGCTGCAGGACAACGGCACCCGGGCAAGCTGGACAACTCCCCCGTTCCAGGACATCATCGGCGGCGACGGTGAGCGGGCGCTGATCAGCCCGACCGACAAGAACACCTACTACGGCTGCTACCAGTACGGAAACTGCACCGGCTTCAGCGACGGCAGCAAGTTCGGCATGCCGTTCGAGAGTGAACGGTTCCCGTTCTTCATGCAGATGGAGCTGCAGCCGGGCAACCCGTCGGTGATCTACGGCGGCGGCAACGAGCTGAACCGGTCGACCGACGGGGGTCGCACCTTCACCGTCATCACCGGCGACCTCGGTCACGGTGGCGGCAGCTCGTCGTACCCCTACGGCACCATCTCCGCGATCGGGCTGTCGCCGAGCAACCCGAAGGTGGTCTGGCTCGGCACGGACAACGGCTACCTCTACCGCAGCACCGACAAGGGCGCCACCTTCATCCAGCTGCCACCTCCGGTGAAGCCGCGGCTGTGGATCACCCGGATCACCATCGACCCGGACGACAGCCGGAGCGTCTACCTGACGTTCTCCGGCTACCGCTCCGGCGACAACTCCCCGTACGTGCTGCACAGCGCGGACGCGGGAAACACGTGGACCGACATCTCAGCCAACCTGCCCAAGGCACCGGTCAGCGAGCTGCTGGTCATCGGCGGCAAGGCCTGCGTGGGCACGGATGTGGGCGTCTTCTCCACCGCGGTTGCCGACCCCAGCTGGCGCTCGGTGGGTCACGGGCTCCCCCGGCTCATCGTCACCGATCTGCGCTACATCACCAGCACCTCCGCCCTGTTCGCCTCGACCTTCGGGATGGGGGTGTGGTCGGTCGCCCTCTGACCGGATCTTTGTGCTCAGCGGCGCCGGCCCCTCGTCTGCTTGGTGAGGTCGCGCCAGCGCTTGGCCTGTTCGGCCCGCAACCGCGCGTCCGCACGCGTCTCTGCCCACGCGGCCTCGCGGTGAAGCTTCTGCCAGCTTTCCCATCGCCGGACCCGGAGCTCCCCGGATTCGAGAGCCGCCGTGACTGCGCACCCAGGCTCCGCCGCGTGCCGGCAGTCGCGGAAGCGGCACCCTCTGGTCAACGCCTCGACGTCCGGGAAGGCCTGCTCCATCGAGCCTGCGTCGGCCTGCAGGCCCACTCCGCGCAGCCCCGGGGTATCTATCACCGCCCCGCCTCCGGGGATCACGACGAGCTCGCGGCGCACGGAGGTGTGGCGACCCTTCCCGTCGTCGCGGATGGGGCGGGTCGCCAACACCTCGGCTCCCACCAGCGCGTTGCTCAGCGTCGACTTGCCGTGCCCCGACGCCCCCACCAGCACCATCGTGCGGCCGGTCGCCAGCAGCCCGCGGAGCTCGTCCAGGCCGCGTCCGGTCGTGGTGCTGCAGCAGATCACCTCGACGTCTCGGGCCGCCGACCGCACGTCCTCGGCGATCGCGTCCGCGTCTCCGACCAGATCCGCCTTGGTCAGCACCACGACAGGCGCGGCACCGCTTTCCCAGGCGACCGCGAGCAGCCGCTCGACCCGGCCGAGGTTGGGCTCCGGGTGCAGCGCGACTACCAGGGCAACCAGGTCGACGTTGGCGGCCAGCACTTGCCCATGGGACCCTTTCGAGGCGTCGGCTCTGACCAGTCGGGTACGACGAGCGGCCACCGTCTCCACCGTGATCGGCCCGTCTGGCCATTGCCGGACCAGACACCAGTCCCCGGTGCAGGGTCCGGCGCTGTGGTCCGAGACCATCGCGTCGAGGACGTCGCCACCGAGCGTCGCTCGCACCGGCCCGGCCTCGGTCAGCACCGTGCAGAGCCCTCGGTCCACGCGCACCACCCGACCGGGGACCTGGGGGAGCGTGGCGGTCTCGTCACGGCGCTGCACACGCGGCAGCAACGCCGCACGCCAGGACTCGTCCCAGCCGAGGTCCGCGAGGGGCACCCGTGGTTCATTCACGCGATGAGGGTAGGCCCCCATCACCGGCTGAGCCACGCCATTAAGCGCGGCGGCCTCTTCACCGCGGGTCGACGGAGTCCGGCGGGATCGGTTCGGTGGCCGACCTGCGGCGGAACCGTCGTACCAGCTCCGACCGGGCACCCGCGGTCGACGACTCCGGCCAGACCCGGTCGAAGGCCGCGTTGAGCGCGGCCCCGATCAGCACGACCAGCGCAGTCAGGTAGAGCCACAGCAGGACGGCGATCGGTGCGGCCAACGGACCGTAGATCGAGGTGCGCGCGCTCTGCAGGATGTCTCGGAGGAGGTAGCTGCCGAGGACCCACATGAGGAAGGCAAAGATCGCCCCCGGGACATCGTGCCGCCACGACGTGCGCACGGGCACCGACAGGTGGTACAGCGTCGTCAGGAACGCGATGCTGAGCACGATGACGACCGGCCAGTAGAGGGCGTTCAGCACGTCGAGCTGTCGGGGCAGCACGTTGTCCACGAGCTCCGGTCCGGCGACCACGAGGGGCAGGACGACGACGCCGACCAGCAGCCCGATGACGTAGAGCGAGAACGAGAGCACCCGCGTCCGCACGATGCCGCGGCGGCCGCCGAGCCCGTACATGATGGTGATGGTGTCGACGAAGACGTTCAACGCGCGCGACCCGGACCAGAGGGCCAGCACGAAGCCGATCGAGATCACGTCGAAGCGCTGTCCGTTCAGCACCTGGTTGACGGTGGGCTTCACGATCGTGGTCACGGTGTCCTGCGACAGCACCCGCCCGGACAGCTCGAGGATCTTGCTGCGAAGGTCTTCGACCTGGCCCCCGTCGACCCGCTTGACGAGGTACCCGATGCTGCCGGCGAGTCCGAAGATCAGCGGCGGCAGCGACAGGATCGCGAAGAAGGCGGCCTCGGCGGCGAGCCCGGTGACCCGGTGACGCATGCAGGAGCCGACGGTCGACGTCAGGATGCGCCACAGCACCCCGGGAACAGACCCGATCCAGGTGCGGTGTGCCGGTCCCGGCTCCACCGACTCCGTCGCCATCCCCTTACGGTAGCGAGCAATGCCGGTTGCGCCCGGATGACTGACGGGTCGGGTCGGTGAGGCTTGCCGGTCCGGGCCGGCCCTGCGGGCGACGTCCGCCGTTAGGCTGGCCACCATGAGCCAGCCGGACTACGCCGCGACCGCCAGCACCGCCTACCGGGCAGCCCTGGAGGTGATCGCCTCGGTGGAACCGCGCATCGCCGCCGCAACCCGGGCCGAGCTGATGGACCAGCGCGGCTCGCTCAAGCTGATCGCCAGCGAGAACTACGCGTCGCCGGCCGTACTGCTCACCATGGGCAGCTGGCTGAGCGACAAGTATGCGGAGGGCACCATCGGTCACCGTTTCTACGCGGGGTGCCAGAACATCGACACCGTCGAGACGCTGGCGGCGGAACACGCCCGCGAGCTGTTCGGCGCCGAGTACGCCTATGCCCAGCCGCACTCCGGCATCGACGCCAACCTGGTCGCGTTCTGGGCGATCCTGAACGCGCGGGTCGAGGTGCCGGCCCTGCAGGCCGCCGGCGTCAAAGGCGTCAACGACATGTCCGAGGCGGACTGGGAGAACCTCCGCGCGGACTTCGGCAAGCAGCGAATGCTGGGCATGTCCCTCGACTCGGGCGGTCATCTCACCCATGGGTTCCGGCCGAACATCTCCGGCAAGATGTTCCACCAACGCAGCTACGGTACCGACCCGGAGACCGGTCTGCTGGACTACGACCGGGTAGCGGCGGCGGCCCGCGAGTTCAAGCCGCTCATCCTCATCGCCGGATACTCCGCCTACCCCCGTCGGGTCAACTTCGCGAAGATGCGCGAGATCGCCGACGACGTCGGCGCAACGCTGATGGTGGACATGGCGCACTTCGCCGGTTTGGTAGCCGGCAAGGTCTTCCGCGGCGACGAGGATCCGGTACCGCACGCCCAAGTGGTCACCACGACGACGCACAAGTCCCTTCGCGGCCCCCGCGGTGGTCTGGTTCTGGCCACCTCCGAGTTCTCCGATGCGGTCGACAAGGGCTGCCCCATGGTGCTAGGCGGACCGCTCTCGCACATGATGGCCGCCAAGGCGGTCGCACTGGCCGAGGCCCGCCGTCCTGAGTTCGCCAGCTACGCCCAGCACGTGGCGGACAACGCGAAGTCGCTGGCCGAGGGCTTCTTGCGCCGGGGCGCCCGGCTGGTTACCGGCGGCACCGACAACCACATCGTGCTCCTTGACGTCTCCGGCTTCGGGATCACCGGACGGCAGGCAGAGGGCGCCCTTCTCGACTCCGGCATCGTCACCAACCGGAACTCCATCCCCGCCGACCCCAACGGGGCGTGGTACACGAGTGGGATCCGCTTCGGCACCCCGGCGTTGACCACGCGTGGCTTCGGGGCGGCCGAGTTCGACCGGGTAGCCGAGCTCGTGGTCGACGTCCTGAGCGCCACCACGGCCGGCTCGACGAAGAGTGGCGGCGCCTCCAAGGCGACGTACGCGCTCGCCGACGGGGTGGCCGACAAGACGCACTCCGCCGCCAGCGACCTGCTCGCGGCCCATCCGCTCTACCCGGGTCTCGACCTGGGCTGAGCCCGACTTGCCGCCAGTATATGAGACGGCGTCTCGCAATACAGGATGAGGGTTTGCATTCGGGGCGATGGGCGCTCAGGATCGTCCCATGAAGATCGCCGCGGACACCGTCGTGTTCCTGGTGGCGCGCCGCCACGTCGACCTCGGCTTGACCCGCAGCATGATGTGTATGTCGGCCTGACCTCGCCCGCCAGTCTCCGCCGGGCGCGTGGCCGCCCGACCTGCTCCCCGCGGGAGCCCCGGTAGGTCCCGTGTCCTCACCCCGAGGAACGCATGAGTACCGACATCATCTCGCCTCCGCTTTCGCCTCCCGTCGCGGCTCGCGGCCGGGCCGCGTCAGCCGAGTTACGCGCCCTGGCTGGCCGCGCCAACGCCCGGCTGGAGACGGCCTCGGCCGAGCAGATCCTGGCCTGGGCGGCCACGACGTTCGGGACCGGGTTCTGTGTCAGCTCGTCGATGAGCGACGGCGTCCTCGTTCATCTGGCATCGCGGGTCATGCCTGGCGTCGACGTCTTGTTCCTGGACACCGGATACCACTTCGTCGAGACGTTAGGCACCCGTGACGCCCTCGGCGCGACTCTCCCGGTGAACGTCGTCACGCTCTCCCCGACGAGCTCGGTGCGGCAGCAGGACGAGCGACTCGGCCCGGACCTCTACGCGCACGACCCCGACCTCTGCTGCACGCTGCGCAAGGTGCAGCCGCTGTCGGCCGGCCTGGCGTCGTACCAGGCCTGGGCGACGGGGGCACGACGAGCCCACGGCGGAGCACGCGGCGGCATCCCAGTCGTCGGGTACGACGAGGAACGGGGCACCGTCGTCGTCGCGCCGCTCGCCGCCTGGACCCAGGCAGACATCGACGCGTACGTCGTCGAGCACCACGTGGTCGTCAACCCCCTGCGGTTCGACGGCTACTCGTCGATCGGGTGCTGGCCGTGCACCCGGCGCACGGTGCCCGGCGAGCATGCCCGCAGCGGGCGGTGGCCCGGAACGGTCAAGACCGAGTGCGGGATCCACTCATGACGGCCCCCGCCCTGGTCACGCTGGCCTGTGGCCCGGTCGATGCTCGAGCCGCCTGCACGGTGCGCGAGATCGTCACCAAGACGAAGCGGATGCGGCCGGACCTGCGGATCGCCGCCGCATTCACCGCCGGGGCAGCACCAAGCCTGGAGCGGATCGTCGCCAGGTTGGCGGCCCGAGGCCACGACGAGGTCGTGGTGGTCCCGTTGCTGGTCACCTCGACCGAGCAGACGCGGGTCGACGTCCTCAGCGCGGTCGATGCGGCAGCACAGGCGCACCCGCAGATCCAGGTCGGCGCCAGCGACCTGGTCGGCGCGGACGCGACCCTGCTCGCCGTACTGGACGAGCGCATGCGAGCGGCGCTGAGCGAGGCGCGAGTGCGGGAGCTCGACGCCGTGGTGCTCGCCGCCGCTGGGTCGAGCGATGCCCGGACGACGGCCTCGATCACCCGGATCGCCCGGCTCTGGAGCCTGCATCACCACCTGCCGACCAGCATCGCCTTCGCCAGCACGTCACCCCCCTCGACCGGCGAAGCGGTCCGGGACTGGCGTCGGCAGGGCAAGCGACACGTCGCCGTCGGCTCGCTGTTCATCACGTCCGGGCCGCACGCCGACCGTGCGGCCGAGCTCGCGCTCGAGGCGGGCGGCTGCGCGGTGTCGGGTTCACTCGGCGCGCACGAGGCGATGAGCCGGTTGATCGTCTCGCGTTACTCCGTCGGCGCCCTCGACCTCGTCCCCGTCTGACCATCCGCCCCCCGTCCCCGACCATCCGCCCCTTGTCCCCGACCATCCGCCCCTTGTCCCCGACCATCCGCCCCCCGTCCCCGACCATCCGTCACCAGGACCGGATCGTGCCTCACCACGGACGGACGGTTGGGAGGTCAGGAGGCCTTGACCCGGGCGATCTCCTCGGCGATATCGAAGTCGACCTTCGGCCACTTCGGTCCCAGAGCAGAGAGGTGTTCAGTCAGGAGCGTGGTGATGGCCCAGTTGCGGTACCACTTGTGGTCGCTGGGGACGACGTACCACGGCGCTACCGACGTGTGGCAGCGTTCGAGCGCGAGCTGGTAAGCCCGCCGATAGTCCGGCCAGAGCACTCGCTCGTCGACGTCGCCGGGGTTGTACTTCCAGCGCTTCGTCGGGTCGGTGAGCCGGGCGAGCAGCCGCTCGCCTTGGGCGGCTTTCGAGATGTGCAGGAAGCACTTGATGATCGCCGTTCCGCCGTCGGTCAGGCGTCGCTCGAAGTCGTTGATCGCGACGTAACGGCGTTCGATCTCCGCCTCCGGAGCCAGCGAGCGCACGCGCGCGATCAGCACGTCCTCGTAGTGGCTGCGGTCGAAGATGCCGACCATGCCAGCAGCGGGCCTCTCCTTCTCGATCCGCCACAGGAAGTCGTGCCGCTTCTCGCTCCTCGAGGGTGCCCGGAAGGACGCGAGGGTCACGCCCTGCGGGTCGAGCAGGCCTACGCAGTGCTTGATGATCCCGCCCTTGCCTGACGTATCCATCCCCTGCAGGACAAGCAGGATCCGTCGTTCTCCCCCTTCACGTGACTCGGCGTACAGCCTCTCCTGCAGGTCCGCCAGCGGGCCCTCGAGCTGGTCGAGCGCCTGCTTGCCCTTTTTCTTGCCACCGGAGAACCCAGGGGTGGCGTCGGGGTCGTAGTCCCCGAAGTCGACGGGACCTGGGCGCAGGCGGAGCCGGGCGGAGAGGGACTGCGACATCTGACCATTCTGGTCCCCAGCTGCACCGGCGCGCATGTTCGACCGCGCGGTGGGGGAGGATCGATCCGTGCGATCTCTGCTCCCTGATGTCCCCGCCGAGGTCACCGACGACGAGCTGGTCGCCCTCTACCAGTTCCCGTACGACGGACGGCGGCCGTGGACCCGGGCGATCTTCATCAGCTCGGCCGATGGCTCCGCACAGGGCGCCGACGGGGCCTCCGGCTCGCTGTCCAGCCCGGGAGACCGGCGGGTCTTCTCGCTGCAACGTTCGCTCTGCGACGTGGTCCTGGTCGGTGCGGGCACCGCCCGCGTGGAGGGCTACCGTCCGGTGCAGCCGTCCGAGGTCGACGCCGGTCTACGGCGTCGGTTGGGGCTGGCACCGGTGCCAGCTCTCGCGGTGGTCTCGCGGTCGCTGCAGCTCGACCCGCGGCTGCTCGAGCCCGGTGCGGCCGAGACGATCGTGGTGACCACGCAGGACGCGTCCGCCGATGCCGTAGGGGAGCTCGCCGGCGTCAAGGTGATCCAGGCCGGGTTCGGCGCGCTCGACATCGCGGCGGTGCTTCGCGAGCTCGCCCGCTTGGGTCATCACCGGGTGCTCTGCGAGGGAGGACCGACCCTGTTGGCGCAGGTCGTGGCGGCCCGCGGCCTCGACGACCTGTGTCTCACGACAGCGCCCCTGCTGGTCGGAGGGGCAGCGCCCCGCATCCTGCACGGCCCGGAGCTCGTCCCCGCCCCGCCACTGCGGCTCACCCACCTGCTCGAGGAGGGCGGGTCACTGTTCACCCGCTACCTGGTCGCACGGCCTGGAGACACTCCGGCCCGCTAGCCTCGGCCGTCCGCCACCAGGACGTCGGCAAGATCGTAGGAGACCGGCACCTCGAGCTGGCCATAGGTGCAGGACCGCGGGTCGCGGTCGGGACGCCAGCGGACGAACTGGGCGGTGTGCCGGAACCGGACTCCCTCCATGTGGTCGTACCTGACTTCGACGACAAGGTCCGGCGATAGGGGAGTGAACGACAGATCCTTCCCCGCCGCCCACCGGCTACCCTCGGCGCTTCGGGGTGTGCGGGTGCCTCCTTCCTGCTTGGCCCACGCCCACGGATGGTCGTCGAAGGTGGTCACCAACGGCTGTATCTCCTCGAACAGCTCCTTGCGGCGCTCCATCGGGAAGGCGCCGATGACACCCACGCTGGCCAGCGTGCCGTCGTCGGCGTAGAGGCCGAGCAGCAGCGACCCGATCCGGTCGGGACCGCTCTTGTGCAGCCGGTACCCGGCGACCACACAGTCTGCCGTCCGCTCGTGCTTGATCTTGTACATCGTCCGCTTGTCGGGGAGATATCCCCCTTCGAGGGGCTTGGCGACCAGACCGTCCAGCCCGGCCCCTTCGAACTGGTGGAACCACTGCTGGGCGAGGCCCCGGTCGGTCGTCGCGGCGGTGATGTGGATCGGCGGAGCCGCCGTCGAGAGTGCGTCGAGCAACGCCGTACGGCGGTCGGAAAAGGGCTTGCTCATGTAGTCGGTGTCGTCCAGGCACAGCAGGTCGAAGGCCACGAAGCTCGCCGGCGTCTGCTCCGACAGCAGCCTCACCCGACTCGCCGCCGGGTGGATGCGCTGTTGCAGTACCTCGAACTCGAGCCGGTCGCCCGAGGGGCCCACCACGATGATCTCGCCGTCGACCACGCAACGCTCGGGCAGGTGGACGCGAACCGCTTCCACCAGCTCCGGGAAGTACCGGGTCATGGGCTTTTCGTTCCGGCTGCCGATCTCGACCTCGTCGCCGTCGCGGAAGATGATGGAGCGAAAGCCGTCCCACTTCGGTTCAAAGCTCAACGCCCCCTCCGGGATGCGTGGCACTGACTTGGCCAGCATCGGCGATACGGGCGGCATGACCGGAAGTCGCATGAGCCCATTGTCACCGACGGAGGTGAACCCACGCCGGGGTGACCCGCGGACAACGTTGGTGTCGACGGGAGAAGATGGGGGCAACCGAGCCAAGGAGCCGCCATGTACAACGTCGTGATCCTCGCCGAGCAGGCAATGACAGACACCGACGCGCAGGAGGTGGTGTCCCTGCACGAGGAGATCCAGGACCCGAGGCACTACCACGTGCTGATCCCCTGCGACGACGCTGCCCGCCGAGTGGAGAACGCGTTGGGCACCCTCGCCGCCCACGAGGCACTCGGCGCGGCGACCGTGCTGCCGGAGACCCTCGACGTCGAGGAGGCGCAGCGCGAGATTGACGAGACCGCGAAGGACGCCGTGACCGAGAGCGTGGCGGCCATCCAGCGACTCGGGGTCGAGGCGTCGGGCACGTTCAGCTCGAGGGATCCGATCGACACGCTGGCCGAGGTGGTCGCCGATCAGCAGGCAGCCGAGGTGATCGTGATGACCAGGCCCCATGTCGTGGCCGAGCTTCTGCACCTCGACTGGACCTCCAAGGCCCGGCGTCGGCTCGGAGTGCCCTTGCTCCACCTCCTCGAGCATGAGTCCCTCGACGCCGAAGCCGGCTACGGGCAGGGCGTCACCGGGATGTAGGGGGAATTGCGCACGCCGACGAGCAGCTGGCGTCTACCCTCGTCGGATGTCCGGGGACCCGCCGTACCGATACACGTCCTCGGACGAGGACAGCGCCCGTTGGCTCGGGTTCCCCTTCCGACCGGGTGACATCGTCATCACCACCCGGTCCAAGAGCGGCACCACCTGGATGCAGATGATCTGCGCGCTGCTCGTCTTCCAAACGTCGCTGCCACCGGCGCCCCTCGGCGACATCTCCCCTTGGCTGGATTGGCTGGTCGAGCCTCGAGCGTCGGTGTTCGCCCGGCTGGCAGCGCAAGACCACCGCCGGTTCATCAAGACCCACACGCCGCTCGACGGCCTACCGATGGATTCCCGGGTCAGGTACGTCGTCGTTGCCCGTCATCCGCTCGACATGGCCGTCTCCCTCTACCACCAGGGCACGAACCTGGACCGCGACCGGCTCCGACAGCTGACCGGGCAGCCGGACCGGGCCGACGCGCCACCATCTCGACCTGCGCTCAAGCAGTGGCTGCTGGACTGGGTCGACAGCGACGCCGATCCCCGACTGGCGCTCGACTCCCTCCCTGGCGTGCTGTTGCACCTGTCGCAGGCCTGGGCACGCCGGGCGCAGCCCAACATCATGCTGGTGCACTACGACGACCTGATCGAGGACCTCCCCGGCGAGATGCGCGGCCTCGCCGAGCGGCTCGGGATCGCGGTCCCCGAGAAACGGTGGGCGGAGCTGGTCGACGCCGCCACCTTCGAGAGCATGCGCACGAATGCCGACCAGCTGGTGCCGGAGCGGTCCGGCGTCCTGAAGGACCCCCGTGCCTTCTTCCGCGCCGGCCGCAGCGGGGCCGGCCGCCGGCTGCTGGACCCCAGCGAGCTGGCTCACTACCACACCCGGACGAGCGCCCTCGCCGAGCCCGCGTTCCTGGACTGGCTGCACCGGCCTCGCCGCCTAGCCCGAGCATGACCAAATGACATCGCGTCTCGAAGGCACAAGATCCGAGCCGGATCCGGGGGTGCGGTCTAGAGTCAGTCCAGGGACGATGCCTTGACTATCCGGGCCTGGGCATGACTCTCCTTGACTTGGCGCATGACTTTGTGTGACTGTTGCCGCACTTCGCGGAGCAGAATCGACCTACAGGAGTCGCTAAAATGTCGCAGAACCGCCGTTTCAACCGGATTGGGCTGGCAGTCGCGGCCGGGCTCATGGCCCTGGTCGGCTTCGCTCCTAGCGGAGCCATCGCCAGCACCTCGAGCACGGACAGCCACGTGCTCAGCACCCCCCGTGGCGACAACTGGTGCTGCTGACTGACCCTCACCTGCTGACCGGCCACATCGACGGGCGGACCTAGCACCAAGCGCGCAGCAGATCAGTCGACGGGCTGCAGCGCGTCCGCTCCGACTTTCAACGGGGCCTCCGCGGGCACGCGCACGGCCTCTGGAGCAGCCGGTGTGGCGGCCAAACCCATCGCCTCCAGTGCCCGGTCGTAGGCGACACAGGCCTGCTCGTGCTGACCTTGCCGGTTCATCAGGTCGCCCAGCTCGCGCCAGATCTTCGCGGCCCTGCGGGTGGAGCCCATCGAGTCCAGCATGGACGCGGCAAGGCGGGCCGTCTGGTTGGCCTGCTCCGAGTGTCCCTGCATCGTCTGTGCCTGGGCGAGGATCATCCAGCCGTGGGCGGTCTCGAGCCGTGGCTCGTCACCGAGCAGCTCGAGGGAGCGACGCGCCCAACGCTCCGCCTCGTGGGGTTCACCCGCCAGGATCTCGGCCTGCCCGATCTCGGTGGCGATGGTCGCCAGATCGACCGACGACCCACACTCCTCCATCTGGGTGTAGGACTTGAGCAGGAGCGTGACGGCGCGACTCGCCTGCGGCTCGTCGAGGGACATCAGGATCTGGCCCTGCGCCGCGGTCAAGCGAGCCAACCGGCGCTTGTCATCGCCTTCCGCCACCAGCGCAACCGCCTTCTCGGCAAGCCGGACGGCGTCGAGCTTGCGACCCTCGCTCCGGGCGATCAGGGCCGCGTTCCAGTACGCGTAGCCGCGAGCCTCGCGCGAGCCGACGCGCTCCGACTCCGACACCAGCCCTTCGACGACTCTGGCGGCTCGAACCACATCGCCCCGCTCGTGGTACGCCGAAGCCATCGTGAGCCCCACTGCCACGTGCTGAGGTGTGCCCGACAGCCCGGCTGCCACCAGTTGCGAGACGCACGTCGCGCCGACGTCGATCGCCTCGGAGAGGTTCCCACGCTCACGGTGACAGCGCACCAGGCGGGTGGCCGCCTCTGCCCACGCCGCGGCGTCGGTGTTGGCGTCGGCCAGGACCTGCTCGAGCAGGCGGGTAGCGGTCTCCAGATCGCCCTGGGACTCGGCCAGGGTGGCCTCCGCGGCCCGTAGCCTGGCCGCTGACTGAGGGTCGAGCCGACTGTCCTTGCCGATGGCGGCTACGGCGGAGCGGGCCGAGTCCCACTCGCCGTTCATGATCGAGAGCTCCACGAATGAGAGCGCGAAACCGACCTGCGGGTCGACAGATACGACGTGTGCACTCAGCTCATCCACCGACATCTCGAGGCGCTCGGCGATGGCGCGCAGCGTACGACGACCGGGCTTTCGCTTGCCGCTCTCGATGAGCGACATGTAGCTCTCCGAGAGCGCCGGACCGGCCAGCTGAGCTTGGGTCAGCCCCCGGGCGTATCGAACCGACCTGATTTTGGAGCCAAGCTCCGCCGCCTCGTTGGTCACTGCAGGTCCATTCCTACGCTCTTGACTGCATTTCTGACTATGTCTGACAGGAGTGTAGACGATGGGGTGCCGTCGCGGAGACGTCGGGAAAAGTTGGCTGCCACCTCGAAGCCACCTCGCGGTAGCGTCCATTTCGGAGTCAGCGCCCGTTCAAGACGCCCGGAGCGGCTACGACAAGCAGAGCAGCCCGAGATGGTCCCCGAGCACGAAGCCGCCCCGTACGTTCTGTTCCGGCGCTTACATCCGGTATCGCGTCCAGACTCTCGGAGGGGGAGCCTGGACTGTGATACGCAGCAGGAAGAGATCTCGGCGCCCCAGGCTCTCGGAGGGGGGAGCCTGGGGAGCTGGTCCAGACCGTGCCTCCCCGATCGCCGAGCATTCCTCGATGTCGGGTCGCTCATTGCGTCGCCCGCGCCCGCTCTTGATGCTGGCTCGCGCTCGAGAGCTGCCGGCCCTCCCGGACCGACGCGGTCTCTTCTCACATCGTGTCCGGTGTCGAAGCCGTGCGTCCTGGTCCTGCTGCCCGATCTGCCATGGTCGTCGAGCCTGGTCGGGAGCCCCGCAAGCGGCGAGCTGGGCATCGGACGGCCTGGCAAACCGCATCAAACACCCCCTCGACAAACGGTCGTCCAGGACAATACGGTAGGACCGCGCTGTCATCGGGGTGGAGTTCGCCTCGTTGGCCAGGGTGATGGCTCCGGCCGCCGCCGTCTGAACAGCAGTGTTCTTTTACCACGCGCCGGACTGCGTCGGGTACGGCCGCCGGGCCGTGCACGCGTTCAGTTGACGGGTGACCTTCTCCACGTTCAGGCGCTATCTTCGCTGGTCACACGGCGTTTTCGAGATGGTTGGACTCGTAAGGGCTCACCCGGCATCTTCGGGTACTCCGGCGGGTAGGGCAGGTCGCCCTCTCCGGCCGCCTCATCGGCTGCGTACAGGTCCAGCAACGGCTGCAGCGAGTGCTGGACCGCGTCGATGTCGGCGTGCAAGTCGCCCACCGCCGTGAGCCGTTCGGGCACCGACCAGAGGTTGAAGCCCTTCGGGTCGAGTCCCTCGAGCTCCTCCCACTCCACCGGCGTGGAGACCGGGGCCCCGGGCTGCGGCCGCAGGCTGTAGGCGCTGGCGATGGTGCGGTCACGGGCGTTCTGGTTGAAGTCGACGAAGATCCGGGCGCCCCGCTCCTCCTTCCACCATTTGGTGGTCACCTCGGTCGGCATCCGACGCTCCAGCTCGCGCCCGAACGCGATCGCCCCGTGCCGCACGTCGGTGAAGGTCCAGCGCGGCTCGATCCGGAGGTAGACGTGCACCCCACGGTTGCCCGACGTCTTCGGGTAGCCCCGATACCCGAGCTCCTCCAACAGCCTCCTGGCCTGCCCCGCCACCCGCGCCGCGTCCGCGAAGTCGGTACCCGGCTGCGGGTCGAGGTCGATGCGCAGCTCATCGGGGTGGTCGGCGTCCGCGCGACGTACCGGCCAGGGATGAAAGGTGATCGTGCCGATCTGGGCGGCCCAGGCAATCACCGCAGGCTCGGTCGGACACACCTCGTCAGCGAAACGCCCCGACGGGAACGCGATGCGCGCCGTCTCGACGTAGTCCGGGGCGCCCTTGGGGATGCGCTTCTGGAAGAAGGCGTCCCCGTGGGAGTCCGCACGGGTCGCGAGCCTGACCCCCTCGTGCACGCCCTTCGGCCACCGCTCCAAGGTCACCGGACGCAGGTGGAGCGCATGGAGCATGACGTCGCCCACCCTGGCGTAGTAGGTGACGACGTCGAGCTTGGTCGCCGCCAGGGTGTCGGCGGTCTCCGGATAGATCACCCGGTCCGGGTTGGATACCCGCACCGTGCGTCCTCCTACCTCGATTTCGGTCGCAGGGCTCGGCATCTGCCAAAGCCTAACGGCGTCGCGAGGCAGGGCGGCGCGGGTTACCGTCACCGTCACGTAAGGCCGGTACGGCGGTGGCCGGCGGGCTGCCGCCGTACGCTGGGAGCATGACGACCAAGGTGACCAAGACCGACGCCGAATGGAAGACCGAGCTCAGCCCCGAGGAGTACAAGGTGCTGCGCAAGGCCAGCACCGAACGGCCCTGGTCGGGGACGTACGTGGAGACCAAGACGGTCGGCAGCTACCGGTGCCGGGCCTGCGGGGTGGAGCTGTTCCGGTCGACCGAGAAGTTCGACAGCCACTGCGGGTGGCCGTCCTTCTGGCAGCCCAGCGAGCGTGACAACGTGACCCTGATCGAGGACAAGCAGCTCGGGATGAGCCGCACCGAGGTGCGCTGCGCCACCTGCGACTCCCACCTCGGGCACGTCTTCCTCGGCGAGGGCTACCAGACGCCGACCGATGCGCGCTACTGCATCAACAGTGTCTCGTTGACCCTCGTGCCGGAGGAGTGACCCGGCCCCGAGTCAGGGTAGGGCGGCGACCAGATCGGCGACCGAGCGGCGGCGGCCGGTGTAGAACGGCACCTCCTCGCGGACGTGCCGACGGGTCTCGCTGCCTCGCAGGTGCCGCATCAGGTCGACGATGCGGTGCAGCTCGGCGGACTCGAAGGCCAGAATCCACTCATAGTCGCCAAGCGCGAAGGACGCCACGGTGTTCGCGCGCACGTCCGGGTAGTCACGGGCCAGCTGCCCGTGCTCGGCGAGCAACGCCCGTCGTTCGCTGTCCGGCAGCAGGTACCACTCGTAGGACCGCACGAACGGATAGACGCACACGTAGTCGGCCGGCTCCTCGTCTGCGAGGAACGCCGGGACGTGGCTCTTGTTGAACTCGGCGGGCCGGTGCAGCGCCGTCTGTGACCACACCGGTCGCAGCCGCCGCCCGAAGGCCGTGCGCCGGAAGGCGTTGTACGCCGCCTGCAGCCGTTCGACGTTCTGCGCGTGCCACCACACCATGACATCCGCGTCAGCCCGCAGCCCGGAGACGTCATAGACCCCGCGAACGATGACACCGTCGCCGGCCAGCCCTTCGATCAGCGCCTCGACCTCGGCCACCTCGGCCGCGGCGTCCCCCTCCGTACCGTTGGCCCGCTGCGTCTCGAGCGCGAACACCGACCACATCGTGTAGCGGATGACCTGGTTCAGGTCTCGGGCCTGCTTGCCCCGCTGAGGTCTCTTACCGGTCTCGCTTTCCACTGACGTCATGCCGGCATTGTTTCTCGGCCGCCCAAGCGTTCGGTCACCTGGGTGGCGGCCCGGACGCCGCTGGAGATGCAGGCCGGCAGTCCGAGGCCGTCGTACGCCGCCCCGCACACCGCCAGACCGGGCACGGCAGCCACCGCCTCGTGGATGCGGCGGACGCGGTCGACGTGGCCGACGGTGTACTGGGGAAGGGCGCCGCCCCACCTCGTGACCACGGCGTCGACCAGACCCCCCTGCACCCCAGCCGCTGCCCGCAGGTCCTGGAGTGCGCTCGCCACCAGCTCGCTGTCGTCGTACTGGAGCTGCTGCTCGTCGCCGTACCGGCCAACCGAGCACCGGATCAACAGCAAGTACGGCGGGTGCCACCCCCACTTGCGCGACGAGAACGTGGCAGCCTTGATGACACGACCGTCGACCGGAGGGACGAGGAAGCCGGAGCCGACCAGCCGGCCGTCGGTCTCGGCCGGCTGCAGGGCGAGCGTCACGATCGCCATCGAGGCGTAGTCGACGGTTCCTAGGTCGACGGCGGCTCTCGGCGCGACCGCCCGGAGCAGCCGGGCGGTGGGGCCGGCGGGGGTAGCCAGCACGACCGCGTCGGCCTCGACGACCTCCGGGGCGACCGTCGGCCCCGTGACCAGGCGGAAACCTGCGCCGCCACGGCTGATCTCCCGCACCGTCATGAGACACCGAACCTGGCCGCCCGCGGCGACCACGGCCGCCTCGGTCGCGGCAGCCAACCGCCCGACTCCCCCGTTGATGCCGGCGAAGACGGGGACCGGCTCACGATCGCGCGCAGCCGACGCCTTACCCAACGCGGCCGCGGCGGCCAGCAGGCTGCCGTGCTCGGCGACGGCCGGCACCAGCTGCGGCACCGTCGCCTGCAGGGACAGCACATCGGACCGGCCCGCGTAGACGCCGCCGAGCAGCGGCTCGACGAGCCGGTCGCGAACCTCCCTGCCGAGGCGCCGCGCAACCAGCCGTCCGACCGCGACGTCATCCGACACGTCGAGGTGGCGGAACCCTCGCTCGAGACGTGCCCGCGGCACCCCTGCGCGGCCGACGATGCCGCTGGCGCGGAGACCAGCCAGATCCGACGGGACCCCCATCACCGTCCGGGGCAACGGCCGGACGGCGGCGCGGGTCCAGATCCCCGCGGCGGTCGTCAACGGGTGCACCAGGCTCTCGCCGAGACCCACCTCGCGGGCCAGGTCGACCGCCTCGGGTCGGCGGGTGAGCATGGCCTCGGCACCGAGGTCCACGGGCTGCCCGGCAACCTCCCCGAGCCGCAGCTTGCCCCCGGTGCACGGGGCCGTCTCGAGGACAGTCACATCGACGTCGGGCCGACGGGCGAGCACCGCCCGCGCCGCGGCCAGCCCGGCGATGCCGCCCCCCACGACGACCACGCGCGGTCGCCGCCGCCCGCTGGCAGCGGCCGCGCCCGACGTCGTGGTGTCCACCGGGCCCAGTCTTCCAGCCGGCGGCCTGGCCGTTGGCGTCGAGCCCTAGGGCAGCGCCGCATCGCGCACGCAGCGGGTGGCCCAGGGTCTGGCCTCCAGCCGGTCGGTACCGATCTCGACGCCGCAGACGTCGCAAACGCCGTAGCTTCTCTCGTCGAGCTTGACCTGAGCTCGCTTGAGCTCGGCCAGCATCGCCCGCAGCTTGTCGTGCGCCGGCACGGCGGCGAGCCGATCGACGGCCTGGCTGGTGCCCTCCCCGATGCGTTTGCCGAACGAGATGCTGCCCTGGTCGGTCGGCGGCTCGGTCATCTGCGCCATCTGCTCCTCGAGCTGGGCGCGCCGCTCGGCGAGCACTCGCGCGACCTCGACCGTCTCGTCCATGAACCCGAGAGTAGACGAGGGGCAGACTGGGCGAGTGGACCGCGACCAGAGCCTGGACCGCCGAAGCCTGCTGCTTGCGAGCGCCGTACTGCTCGCCGGGTCGGGGTGCAGCTCGGCGGGTGAAGAGGCGGGCTCATCTCGCCGGAGCACGACTCGAGGCCCCACCACCCAGTCGGACCCGACCGCTGCTTCCACCACCCACGCTTTCCGGCCTGAGCCGTTCTCGCGGCTGCCGCCCGTCGAGGCTTGGTCCGCGAGCCCCGGAGACCTCCGCCCCGAGGTCAAGGTGGCCGCGGCCCGCGTGGTGGAGGCCATCGGCGGCTGGCGTGTCCGCGGCGGCGGCGGACCTGCCGTCGCCGCGGGGCGGGTCGAGGCGCTCGGCGAGCGCGGAGGACTGGTGCGGTCGGCCGGGCCACTGCTCGCCGACTCCGACGCCGCGGGCCTCCAGGTCGTCGAGGCGCAATACGGCGGACTGCTGGAGTCGACCGCCAGCGTGCTCGTGGTCTGCCGCCAATGGTTCGCGGACGTCCGTGGTCCCGTCGTGGCCGCCGGAGCCACGGTGGACGTCCGGCTCGCCAGCGACCTCCCACGCTGGCAGGTCACCGCCCTCCACCCGGGCATCCCACCGGCCCCGGCACGTCCGGTGTCCCGGCTGGCCAAGGCGGTCCTCGCGGAGCGCCGGATCGACCTGCCGCCGGCGGCGCGGGCCGACGTGTCCTCCGGACACATCCACGGCAGCGTACTGACCGCGATGCTGCGGCTCTCCCACACCTACCGGCTGGGGGTCAGCGTCCTGCGGTCCGGCCATCCGCGGTACGTCTTCGGCACCGACCGGGTGAGCGAGCACACCCTGGGCCGGGCCTTCGACACCTGGCAGATCGATGGACACCCGGTCGTGGACCCGTCGACCTCGCCCGGCCTCGTGACCGGATACCTTCTGGCCGTGGCGCGGGCCGGCGCCCACAACGTCGGCGGGCCCTACCCGATGCCCAGTGGTACCGCCCAGTTCTTCACCGATCCGACCCACCACGACCACGTGCACGCCGGCTTCGCGGGGTAGCCGGTCACGAGCGGCCACGCGCGGGAACCGGCCCGGTGCAGCGGGCGTCACAGCATCATGGACGACACCTTGCCGGTATCCCGGATCTCCCTGCACCTCCCTGACCACGCGGCCCGGCCGCCTCGGGCCCGACGGCCACGGCCGCTGCCGTTCGGCGCCTGCGTCGTGACCGCCAGCCTGCTGCTCGGCGTGTCGGCCTGCGGCGGCCCCCATGACGTCAGCTCCTCTCGGCCCGCCGAGCGCGGCGTCGCCGCGGCGGGGCTGAGCCAGGAGGGCTTGGTGGCAGACAGCGTCAAGTCGAACCTGGCCGCCGGAGTGCCCCGCCCCGCTGCTCCGCAGTCCGGCGGCGGGAGCGCGGAAAACGTCGTCCTTACCGACCTCGGCCGCTCCCAGATCAAGACGGCAGAGATCGGGCTGCACTCCTCCCAGGTCGCCACCGTGGTGGCCGGCGTGGAGGGCGTCGCGGGCAGCCAGGGCGGATTTGTCGCGAGCGAGAACACCGTGACGAACATCCATGGCGTCGCGACCTCGTCGTCGATCTCGATCCGGGTGCCCGTCGACACCTTCGAGACCGCGGTCGCGGCCGTGTCCAAGCTAGGACAGCTGGCGGACCGCCGAGTCTCGACCCAGGATGTCACCGGTCGGGTCGCGGATGTCGACTCCCGGGTCGCCAGCGCCAAGGGCGCGATCACCCAGCTGCGGCTCCTGTTCAGCCACGCGACGAAGCTCAGCGACATCATCACCTTGGAGTCCGAGCTGCAGGACCGGCAGACCGAGCTCGAGGCGCTGCTCGCCCAGCAGCGTGCCCTGACCAACGAGACCACGCTGTCGACGATCTCGGTCCAGGTGTCACGTCCGCCGACACCCACGGCGGTCACGCATCACGAGGACCAGTCGACCGGATTCATCGGCGGTCTCAAGCAGGGCTGGGACGCCCTCGCCACCACGTTCGTCACGGTAAGCCACGGTCTGGGCGCCGCGCTTCCGCTCGGCCTCACCCTGCTGGCGATCGCGGCTCTGCTGTGGGGGGCGGTACGGCGGATCCCCCGTCGTCGGGTCGGAACGAGTGAATGACGTCGACCAGCCGAGCCAGTGAGTCGGGGTCGGTACCCGGCAGCACTCCGTGACCGAGGTTGAAGATGTGGCCGGACGCGGCGCGGCCTTCCACCAGGATCTGCTGGGCGGCGGCTGCCACCACCTCGGGCGGGGCGAAGAGCAGCGCCGGGTCGAGGTTGCCCTGGACGGCCTGGCCGGGCTGGATCCGGCGGACGGCCCGGTCGAGCGGAACCCGCCAGTCGACCCCCATGACCTCCACCCCGGCCGTCGACATGTCGGTGAGCAGCTCACCCGTCGCCACCCCGAAATGGATCCGCGGCACCCCCAGATCGGCGATCGCGGCGAACACCTTCGTGCTGTAGGGCAGCACATGGCGCCGGTAGTCGGCCGGCGTCAGGCCCCCCGCCCAGGAGTCGAAGAGCTGCACCGCCGACGCCCCGGCCTGCACCTGCAGGCGCAGGAAGGCGCCGGAGATGTCGGCCAGCCGCGACAGCAGCGCGTGCCACAGGGCCGGGTCGGCGTGCATCATCGCCTTGGTCCGTGCGTGGTCCTTGGACGGCCCGCCTTCGATGAGGTACGACGCGAGGGTGTACGGCGCCCCGGCGAAACCCACCAGCGGGGTTGCCCCCAGTGCGCCGGTCAGCGCCCGCACCGACTCGTCGACGAAACCCAGCGCCGCCGGGTCCAGCGGGGGGATTGCTTCGACGCCGGCGAGGTCGTGTAGCGGCGCGGCGATGACCGGTCCGACCCCCGGCACGATGTCGAGGTCGACACCGATCGCCTTGAGTGGCAGCACGATGTCACTGAAGAAGATGGCGGCATCGACGCCGTACCGGCGCACGGGTTGCAGAGTGATCTCGACGATCAGGTCCGGACGCATGCAGGCATCGAGCATCGCCACGTCCGCCCGCAGTGCCCGGTACTCCGGGAGGGACCGCCCCGCCTGCCGCATGAACCACACCGGGACGTGTGGCGTCGGGAGCCCTCGAGCGGTCCTGACCAGGGCGCTCTCGGCCGGCTCGCTCGCTGCGCTCGTCACGCGCAGATCCTCGCATGACCGTCCGCCGCCCCGGCGCGGCGCGTCGGTCAGCCCGGGCGACGGGGTACGACATAGGCTCACATCATGGCTGCGCGCAACGATGTCGACGCGTCGCCCGAGGAGTTCCGGCTGGCTCTCGAGCAGTTCCGCTCCGCCCGGCTCCGCCCGGAGATCCTCTGCGAGGAGATGCCCGCCCCTCAGCGGATCGCGCCGTACTCGGCAGCACTCACCGCCGACCTGAACGTGGCGGGCGAGGAGGTCGGCGGCGGGCGCATCGTGCTGCTGTACGACCCGGCCGGCAACGATGCTTGGCTCGGCAGCTTCCGTTGCGTCGCCTACGCCCGTGCCGACATCGACCCCGAGATGGTGACCGACCCCATGCTCAGTGCCGTGGGCTGGACCTGGCTGGTGGAGGCGTTGCAGAGCCATGACGCGGGTTTTTTGGCCCCGAGCGGCACGGTGACCCGGGTCGCGTCGGAGAGCTTCGGCGGCATGTCCGACGAGCCCGGCTCGGCCGAGCTTGAGGTGCGCGCCTCCTGGTCGCCCCTCGGGCCGATTGGTGCCCACGTGGAGGCCTGGGGTGACCTCCTGTGCACCGCCGCCGGCCTGCCCCCGGTGCCGCTAGGCGTGGTCGCTCTCCCCAACAGGCGCGGCCAGCGCGCTCGATGAGCCCAGAGCACGCCGGCTCCGACGGTGACGACGACCGTGACCGCGAAGGCTCGCAGCGCCATCGGTCCGCTCCGGCCGACCACGGCGGCCCGGACGCACCGGAACCGGCCGGTGCCGCCGCTCCGCTGCTTGACCTGCGCGATGGTCTCCCGCCGGTGGTCACGAGCAGGTCCGGGCTCAAGTCGACGGCCGCAGCCCTCGCCGCAGGCAGCGGCCCCCTCGCCGTCGACGCCGAACGCGCCTCCGGCTACCGCTACTCCCAACGCGCCTACCTGGTCCAGCTCCGCCGGGAGGGCGCCGGCTCGTTCCTGGTCGACCCGCTGCCCTTCGGTGACGTCCCCAACGACGCGCTCCGGCCCTTGGCCGACGCGGTCACCGACGAGGAGTGGGTCATCCACGCGGCCAGCCAGGATCTGCTGTGCCTGGCCGAGCTGGGGATGCGACCGGCCAGGCTCTTCGACACTGAGCTCGCCGGGCGGCTGCTGAACTACCCACGGGTCGGCCTTGCCGTGCTCGTCGAGGAGCTGCTCGGCTTCTCGATGCGCAAGGAGCACAGCGCCGTCGACTGGTCACGCCGCCCGCTGCCGGAGTCGTGGCTTCGGTACGCCGCACTCGACGTCGAGATGCTTCTTGAGCTCCGCGACGTGCTCGCCGAGCAGCTGGCGGCGGCCGGCAAGGCGGAGTGGGCCCGCCAGGAGTTCGCGGCCTGGGCCCAGATGAGTGCACCGGCGCCGCGAAACGAGCCCTGGCGCCGCACGTCGGGCATCCACCGGGTGCGGGGCCGGCGTGGGCTGGCGATCGTGCGTGAGATGTGGCACCTGCGCGACGCGCTGGCCCAGGAGCGCGACGTCGCGCCAGGCAAGATCGTCCGGGATCCGGTGATCGTGGAGGCCGCCCAGGCCGCTCCGCCCTCACGCGACAAGCTGGGCCGGCTGCCGGGGTTCGCCACCCGGGGGGGTCAACGCTACCTGCGGGAGTTCGCCGCCGCGCTGGCCCGGGCGCTCGACCTGGGCGACGCCCAGCTGCCGACACTGTCCGCCCGCCACGAGGGCCCTCCCCCGGCCCGCGTCTGGCCGTCGAAGTTCCCAGCGGCCGCAGCGCGCCTCGGCGTGTGTCGCGAGGTGGTCACCGGGCTGGCCGCCGAGCTGGACCTCCCGCAAGAGAACCTGCTGGAGCCCGACGCCGTACGACGTCTGAGCTGGTCACCGCCGCAGGAAGTGACCCCGGAGTCCGTCGCCGACGCGCTTGCGGCGACCGGCGCCAGACCCTGGCAGGTGGAGCTCACCGCAGCCGACCTCACCGAGGCGCTGAACGCGGCCGGCTGAGCCGTCAGCGCAGCACGAGCCGCTGCAGCGGCGGATGCTGGTCGATGTGTCTGGTCGGCTGGTAGTTGTAGCCGTGCAGGAACTTGGCATCGACCATGTGGTCGGTGGCCCGGGCGTCGGCGTAGGTCAGCCCGAGCTTCTGTGAGCAGACCGGCCAGGCCCGCCACGACCAGTTGTTGGCCCGGAGCAGAACCTCCCCGACGGCCATCTGCTCCTGCGGGGTCGCGAGGTCGGCGCGTGGCGCATACTTCTGTCCGCCCATCGCGACCCAGGTGCCCTGCGAGAACTGCAGACCGCCGTAGTAGCCGTTGCCGGTGTTGATGTGCCAGTCCCCGCCGGACTCGCACCCGGCGAGCCGGTTCCAGGTAGCGGTCGTCGCCGCTCCGGCCGTGCCCAGCCCAGTCATCAGCAGGCCGACCAGGCCGAGGGCGGCCGCGCACCCGGCGAGGGCGAAGCGAACCGTTCGCCGCCGCGAGGTCGCAGCAGTCGAGCTCGGAGGACGGGAAACCTCGGCCATGGCAGTACCTCTCCGCCGCCTGCGAAGTGAGCTGTCGGGTTCGGGCGGAAAGGTCGCCCGGCCGTCACCACCGTGCATGGTGACGCCTTCACCCCAAGGCGCCACCGGGTTTCACCGGTCGCGCCGCAATCACGGGTCCTCCGCTCCTACCCATTCGGTGGTCACGACTGCTCCGCGAGGCGGGTAGGACTCGGCGTACCCCACGAAGCGCCACTTCGAGACGAGGTGACCTCTGCACGCTAATCGACGGTCCTTCGCCCGGCAACCCCTGCCCCCGCCGGCGGGGCCCATGTGGGGGTCGCAGGCCCGCCTGCCGATTGCTGGGAGACTGGTGCCGTGGACGTGACGACCCTCGGCGACCGGGCCTGGCGGCGTCGCCGGCTGTCGGTGACCGCCCGCGCCGGACGGTTGCGCTCCAAGCTCTGGATGGTCGGCCAGTCGTGAGCTGCCGGTTGGTTGTCGACCCGGGCGGGCAGGTCAAGCGCTGGACAGGGCACGCTCGACCCGCTGCACGGACACCGGCTGCGCCGTGGTCAGCTGCTGGGCCCACAGACTCACCCGGAGCTCCTCCAGCATCCAGCGCACCGCGCGGAGCGGCGCGCCTGGCTGCTCGCCCGGCGGCAGCGCCGCGATCCGGTTCAGGTACGCCGCCTCGGGGCCGGCGACCGTCGCCATCAGCACCATGTCCCGTCGTACGTCGCCGGGCAGCCGGTCGAGTCGCAGCCCCATCGCCGCGAGGAAGCGCGGATAGTGGCGAAGGGCCGCCAGCCCGGCGTCCGTGATGAAGCCCGGATACACCAGCCGGGTCCGCTGGCCGGCAAGGTCGGTCAGCGCCGGGAGCAGGCTCAGCTCGGCTCGACCGCTCAGCCGGCGTCCGACCTGCTGCGCCGCGACCAGGGCCAGCCGGGTCGCGTCGATGACGTCACGGGTCCGCTCGAGGCCGCACGCTCGCAGCAGCCCGACGAGCTCGTCGAAGCCCGATCGATCCCACGGCGGCCCACCCGCCTCGTCCAGGACGCTGTCGACGACGCAGGTCCAGCAGTCGGCCAGCAGGGCGGTGGTGCTCCCGTGCGGGTTGAGCCCCAGAGCGAGCGTGGCCTCGTTGTCGAGCTCGGCGACAACCTCGGCGGCGAGCGAGGGAACGGCCAAGGACGCCAACCGTCTCACGCCGGCCCGCATCGCCGACGACTGCCCGGATGCGGTGGCGAAGACCTTCAGGCCGACCGTCTCATTCTCGTCCACCAGCGCCGGATAACCCATGACGTGATGGCCGGCGCGAACCTGGGCGAACTCGCGTGGCACTTCGAGGAGGTCCCAGCTGGTCAGGCCGGTGCGTTCGAGCTGCTCGGCGGCGGACGCGACAACCTGCGCGTTCACCGGGGCGAAGGAGCGACGCAGCTCCTCGAGTTCCTTCCCGGTGGCGAGCACTCCCCCGTCCTCCGCGAGCACCCGGAAGGAGAGACGTAGATGGTCCGGCACCTTCGCCAAGTCCCACACGTCCCGGGGGACCTCGACACCCGCGCTCCGCAGCAGGTAACGCTCCAGCGCGTCCAGCATCGGCTCCTCGCCGGGTGTCGCGGTCCCGAGGAAGGCGCCAGCCACGTTCGGAGCCGGCCCCAAGCTCACCCGCAGTCGCTTGGGCAGCGACCGCAGAAGGGCCACCACCAGGTCGTGCCGCAGCCCCGGCACCGGCCAGGTGAAGTCGTCCGCGGAGATCGTGCTCAGCGTCGCGACCGGGATGTCGACGGTCACCCCGTCGGCGGTGCTGCCCGGCTCAAACGTGTAGTCGAGCGGCAGCACCGTCTCCCCGTGCTGCCACTGCGTCGGGTAGTCGTCGGAGGTGACCGCCCCCGCGGCGTCCTGGACCAACATGTCGCGGGTGAAGCTCAACAGGTCCGGCCGGGTGCGTTGCACCTGCTTCCACCACGAGTCGAAGTGCGCGGTCGACACCACGTCGGCAGGGACCCGCTGGTCGTAGAAGTCGAAGATCGTCTCGTCGTCGATCACGATGCCGCGACGCCGGGCCCGGTTCTCCAGGTCTTCGACGTCCTCCAGCAGGGCCTGGTTCCGGGTGAAGAACCGATGGTGGGTGCGCCACTCCCCCTGTACCAGCGCGTGCCGGATGAACAGGTCGCGGGCAGCACCGGGGTCGATGCGGCCGTAGTTGACCGGCCGCTCGGAGACGATCGGGACGCCGTACAGGGTGACCTTCTCGAGCGCCATCACCGCGCCGCGGTTCGTCTCCCAGTGCGGCTCGCTGTAGGTGTGCTTGAGCAGATGCGCGCCGACCTGCTCGGCCCACGCCGGGTCGAGGCGGGCGTTGACCCGGGCCCAGAGCCGGCCGGTCTCCAGCAGCTCGGCGGCCATCACGAACTCGGGCGGTTTCTTGAACAGGGCCGATCCCGGGAAGATCGCGAACCGGGTGCCGCGTGCGCCGAGGTAGTCGCGCCGCTCCCCGTCGCGCAGCCCGATGTGGGACAGCAGACCGGCCAGCAGAGCCTGGTGGATCAGCGGCGAGGCGGCCGGGGTGCGGTTCGGCTCGAGCCCGATCTGCTTCGAGACCTGACGCAGCTGGGAGTCCAGGTCCTGCCACTCCCGGACCCGGAGGTAGTTGAGGAAGCTGCGCTTGCACATCCGGCGGAACGCACTCGACGACAGCTCACCTTGCTGCTCCTTGAGGTGACGCCAGAGGTTAAGGATGCCCGCGAAGTCCGAGTCGGGGTCGGCGAACCGTCGATGCAGCTGGTCGGCTTGCTCCTGCTGGTCGACCGGACGCTCACGCGGGTCCTGCATGGAGAGCGCAGCGGTCACCACGATGACCTCCCGCAGGCAGCCGAGCCGGGAGGCCTCGACGAGCATCCGCCCGAGCCGGGGGTCGACCGGCAGTTGGGCGAGCTGCCGGCCGATCGGGGTGAGTCGGGACTTGCCGGTACGGCGACCTGCCGCCCCCTTCGTGGACGCACGCTGCGTCGACAGGGCTCCGATCTCCTCCAGCAGCTGGGTACCGGCCTGGACGGCTCGGGTGTCCGGCGGCTCGACGAACGGGAAGCGCGCCACGTCACCGAGGCCCAACGACGTCATCTGCAAGATGACCGCCGCCAGGTTGGTCCGCAGGATCTCAGGCTCGGTGAACTCCGGCCTGGCGAGCAGGTCCTCCTCCGCGTAGAGCCGGATGCAGATGCCGTCGGCGACCCTGCCGCACCGGCCGGCCCGTTGGTTGGCGCTGGCCCGCGAGATCGGCTCGATCGGCAGCCGTTGCACCTTGGTGCGGGGGCTGAACCGCGAGATGCGGGCGAGACCGGTGTCGACGACGTACCGGATGCCCGGAACGGTCAGCGAGGTCTCCGCGACATTGGTTGCCAGGACGACCCGGCGAGCGGAGTGCGGCGCGAAGACCCGGTGCTGGTCGGCGCTCGACAGTCGCGCGTACAACGGCAGCACCTCGAGCGCCTCGCTGGCCCGGGTCGGCCGCATGCCGGCCAGCGCCTCGGCGGCGTCGCGGATCTCGCGCTCCCCGGACAGGAACACCAAGATGTCGCCAGGTCCTTCCCCCAGAAGCTCGGCGACGGCCTCGGTGATGCCGGTCGGCTGGTCGTCGACGATCTCGCGGTAGCGGACCTCTACCGGGTACATCCGACCGGACACCTCGATCACCGGTGCGTCGTCGAAGTGGTGCGAGAACCGCTGCGGGTCGATCGTGGCCGAGGTAATGACGACCTTGAGATCGGGTCGCCGGGGCAGCAGCTGCTTGAGGTACCCGAGGATGAAGTCGATGTTGAGGCTGCGCTCGTGGGCCTCGTCGATGATGATCGTGTCGTAGCGGCGCAGTGCACGGTCTCGCTGGATCTCGGCGAGCAGGATGCCGTCGGTCATGACCTTGACCAGCGTGCTGCGGCTTGAGCGGTCGGTGAACCGCACCTGGTAGCCGACGACGTCGCCGAGCTCGGTGCCTAGCTCCTCGGCGATGCGCTCGGCGACGCTGCGCGCCGCGATGCGGCGTGGCTGGGTGTGGCCGATGACGGCCCCGGACTGTCCCCGTCCGAGCCCGAGGCAGATCTTCGGCAGCTGGGTGGTCTTGCCGCTGCCGGTCTCGCCGGCGACGATCACCACCTGGTGCTCCGCGATCGCGGCCGCGATGTCGTGGCGGCGCTGGGAGATTGGCAGCAGCTCTGGGTAGCTGATGGCCCAGACCCCGTGCGCGGCCTGCCCGATCGGCGAATCGCCGCCGCCGAGGACGCCGCTCGTCGGGTGCGCTGCCATGGTGACACCCAGGATAGGGAGTCCACCGGGCATCGCCCAACGGGTTTGCTGGCTCGTAGAGTGCGGGCGTGAGCAGTCGAGGCGGCATGGGGGCACGGATCGTGGCGGGCTTGGGTGCGAGGGTACGGCGGGCGCGGGCGCGTGACCCCGACCTGCATGTGGAGTACGCACCGCGCGCCGACGGCTGGCCGGACCCCGGGGAGGTGGTCTGGACCTGGGTGCCCTACGAGGAGGACGCGAACCGAGGCAAGGACCGTCCGGTGCTCATCGTCGGACGTCGGGGAGACCATCTCGTCGGTCTGATGCTGACCAGCATGGACCATGACCGCGACGCCGAGCAGGAGGCCCGCGCCGGGCGGTTCTGGATGGACGTCGGCACCGGGGCGTGGGACAGCCAGCGTCGCCCGAGCGAGGTTCGCCTGGACCGGCTGCTCACGATCGAACCCGCCGCGGTACGTCGCGAGGGCGCTGCCCTGGACCGGGCGCTCTTCGAAACCGTCGTCGCCCGCGTCCGGTCCGGTTGAGTCATCGGCTCCTCGTCCGCCGCAGCCGGCCGGCCGCCCACGGCGGTCTCAGCCGATGACCACGTCGAGGTAGCACCACCGCCAGGCCTCGCCGACCTCGAAGCTGCGCATCACCGGATGCTCGGTGTCCCCGAAGTGGCTGGTGGCATGCTTGCCGATCGACGAGTCGCAGCAGCCCACGTGCCCGCAGGTGAGACACATCCGCAGATGCACCCATTCCAGGCCCAGCTCGAGACACTCCGCACAGCCCGCCGGGGTCAGCGGCGTCACCCGGCTGCTCGCGGCGGCCAGGTGCTCGCAGGCCGGGGTGCTCGGTCGGGGCACCAGGTCCTCCGCTCGATCCACCAGGTTCAACGACTCGCCGAGCTCGAGCACGCTCTCTTCGATGTCGATCGCGCCGAGCGCCTGCTGCAGCACCTCGTGCGCGACGACCCCGTCGTCTCGGATCCGGAGCAGCGCGCTCCGCTCCGCGTCGATCATCTGGCTGCGCAGCCGAGAATACGCCTGGCTGGGCGTCTCATCCAGCCCGCCGAGCCGCTCCCAGGCGGCGTCGCTGCGTTCCTTCGAGCGCCGGTGCAGCCGCTCCAGGACCTGCTTGCTGACCTCCGGGCCGCTGAGCTCCTCCAGCCGCGCGAGACCCGCCGCGGCCACCTGCTGCTGGACGGTGGCCAGCTGCAGGCTGTCCTCGGCCGGATCCGGCCCGTGCAGGCCGAGCCGGCGCAGCACGACCGACAGGGTCGCGCCCTGCAGGATCAAGGTGGCGCCGACGACGACGAGCGCGATCAGGATCAGCACCGAGCGGTACGGCGTGTCGGTCGGCAGCACGAAGGCGGCCGCCAGGGTGACCACGCCGCGCATTCCGGCCCATGAGATCCCGGCCGGAACCGCCAGCGGGAGCGTTGGTCCCGGGTAGGCCCAGCGTCGTACCAGGGGGATCCGTCGTGGCAGGTAGGTCATCGGGAAGACCCAGAGTGGCCGGACCAGCAGCACGGTCAGGGCAACCGCGACGCAGACCAGCACGACCCGCACGGTGGAGAGCCCGCTGTCGCCGGCGTCGGCGATGATCTGTCTCACCTGCAACCCGATCAGGAAGAAGACCGTGTTCTCCAGGAGAAACTCGATGGTCGCCCAGTTGGTGCGTTCGAAGATGCGTGACGACGCCGACTGCAGCAGGTGGGCCCGATGGCTGAGCGTGAGGCCGGCCACGACCACGGCGAGGACACCCGAGCCGTGCAGCTCCTCGGCCAGCAGGTAGGCCAAGAACGGGGTGATCAGCGACACCGCGGTGTCGGTGATCACGTCGTCGATGACCTTGCGCACCGCGCCGACGACGACGGCGACCGCGAGCCCCACCGCCACACCGCCCAGCGCGGTGCCGGCGAAGTGCAGGCCGACCGCCCAGACGGAGACCGCCGAGCTGGTCGCGGCGATCGCGGAACGCAGCGCCACCAGCGCCGTGGCGTCATTGACCAGGCCCTCCCCCTCGAGGACCGTTACCATGCGGCGCGGCATGCCGACGCGACGAGCCACCGCGGTCGCGGCGACCGCATCCGGCGGAGCAACCACGGCACCGACCGCGACCGCCACCGCGAACGACACCGGCAGCAGCCACCAGACCACCAACGCGGTGACGAACGTCGAGACAAGCACCAGCCCCACCGAAAGCTGGACGATCGCCAACCGGTTCCGCCGGAAATCGACGAGCGAGGTCCGCAAGGCGGTCGCATAGAGCAGCGGTGGCAGGAACCCCACCAGCACGACGTCCGGGCTCAGCCGCACCGCCGGCACGCCCGGCAGGAATGATGCCGCCAGCCCCACCAGCGTCAGGCTCAGGGGGGCGGGCTGCGGCAGCCGGCGGGACAGCGCGCTGGCCGCTATGACGACCGCAGTGAGGGCGACGACCCAGACGGCGACATGCACCGGGACAGTCTCCCATCGGGCGCAACACCCCACCCTGACCCGTCACAGTGGCACCACCAGTCACACTGTCCCCAGGCGCGACACGCCTCGAACTGTGTCCACAGCCTCCACGAGAACGACTCGGCGAAGGTCCATCATGGCGTCATGAGCACACACACCCGCAGGGTCCGGCCAAGCCTGGTCATGGCGCTGGTCAAGGTCGCGATGATCGGGGCGTGGCGGGGCCGGACGTTCCTCGACGACGACCGAGAGTTCGACGACCTCGCCGACAACGTGCCGAACCCGCCCGCGACGCAGCTTCCGGTCGCGCCGTCAGCGGCCGGCTCGACGCTCGAGCAGCCCGCGGCCCACCCCGGCCACTCCGTAGCCGCCTGAGCCCGCCGCGCGCGTTCAGGCGCTAACCCGGATTCAGCTGTTACCCGGCCGACGGGCCAGCTCGCCGAGCGCGTCCAGCAGCCGGTCGACGTCGTCGTCGTCCGTGTACGGCGCCAGGCCCACCCGTACCGCGCCGCCGTCGCCCAGACCGAGGAGTCGGGCGGCCTCGATCGCGTAGAAGGACCCGGCCGGAGCGTTGACCCCCTTCGCCGCCAACGCGTACTGCACCTCCTGCGCGTGGTGGCCAGGCAGGTCGAACAGCAGGGTTGGTGTCCGTCGGGACGCCCGCGAGTAGACAGTGGCATCCAGCGCGCGCAGCCCGGCCTCGACCCGAGCCCGCAACGTGTCCTCATGCGCCTCCAACCCGGCGAACGAGGCGCCCAGCCGGTCCCGCCGGCTGCCCGCCGCGGAGACGGCCAGCCCGGCGAGGAAGTCGACCGCAGCCGTCGTACCGGCCATCGTCTCGTAGGGCAGGGTGCCCAACTCGAAACGGTCCGGCACGGTGTTGCTCGACGGCAGCAGCTTGTCCGGGCGCCAGGTCTCGAGGAGCTCCGGGCGGGCAGCGAGCACGCCGCAGTGCGGCCCGAGGAACTTGTACGGCGAGCAGACGAAGACGTCGGCTCCCAGCGCCTGGAGATCCGGCAGCAGGTGCGCGCCGTAATGGACGCCGTCGACATACGTCAGGGCGCCGACCGCGCGGGCCGCCCGGGCGATCGCGGGGATGTCTGGTCGGGTGCCGAGCAGGTTGGAGGCTGCCGTGACCGCGACGACCCGGGTGCGCTCGTCCAGGGCGGCCGCGACCACGTCGGTCGCCAGCTCGCCGGTGGCCGGGTCGAAGTCGACCCATACCAGGTCGACCCCGGCCGCCTCCGCGGCATGCACCCAGGGCCGGATGTTCGCATCGTGGTCCAGCCGGGTGACCACGACGCGATCACCGGCCTGCCACTGCTTCGCCATCGCCCGGGACACGTCGAAGGTCAGCTGGGTCATGCTGCGCCCGAAGACGATGCCGCGCGGGTCGCCGCCGACATAGTCGGCCATGGCCTGGCGGGCGGCGGTCACGATGTCAGCGGCTCGGCGCGCCGAGCGGGTCACCTGCCCCTGGTTCGAGATCGCGGCGGTCAGCGTGCCGGAGACCGCGTCGGCCACGGGTTGCGGCACCTGCGAGCCGCCGGGGCCGTCGAAATGCGCGGCGCCTTCCCTGAGCGCGGGGAAGGCCTCGCGCACCCGGCGCACGTCGTAGTCCATCGTGGCAACCTTTCGGGTCGATCGGATCCGGTCCGCGGCGGCTAAGGTCCATGGTTCCACGACCACGGCCGGCGGAGCGACGTCAGTCGTCGCCCGAGTCGATCAGCTCGAGCGCGCCGGACAGGCTTCGCCGGGTGGCCGCCCATCCCGATGCTTCCTCGGTGGCGCGGGCCTCCTGCTCGGGGTCGTCGACGCTTTCCTTGGCGGCCTGCTGCCAGACCTCCTCCTGGCCGATCGCGATGTGCAGCAGCTGCCGGGTGAGCGCCCGGTCGTAGCCGCAGATCTCGGCGGTCTCCTCGGGGTCCAGCCCCTGGCCATCCGGGTCGAGCCGCACCAGGGTCATGAGCTCGGGAGGCAGACCATCCGGCTCCTCGTCGACCGGGTCGGGATCGACCACCGGGTCGACCTCCCGCTCACCGCCCAGACGCCGTGCCAGCTCGTCGTCGAGCTCGTCGGCAAGCTCGCAGAAGACCGCCAGCATGTGCCTCAGCTGGGCGGGGACGAACGGGATCGCCGGGACGTGCACGCTGGCCAGCACCGCGTCGTCGGCGAACAGGAACTTCACGAAGGGATAGTCGTTGTTGAGCCCGGCCACGATGGCGTCGCCCGACTGCGGATGCGTGACGTCATGCACGAGACGGCTGAAGAGCTGGATCACCGGGGACCGTTCGAGCACCCGGATATACACCCGGGTGGTGCCGCTCTCCACGACGAGGTCGCCGTCGATGTCACGCATCGGCTCCCGACCGAGCCCGTGAGTGATCGCGGCGAACGCCAGGTCCAGCAGGTGCGAGGCGTCGACCGGCTCGGTGAGCTGTGCCGCGGGCTTCTCCTGGGACACGTCGGTAGCGCCGTTCTCCCCCACCGGGTCGCCGTCCTGCTCGGGGTAGCTGGCGCCGGTCACGGTGAGGAACGCCGGATGCACGACCCCCAGGTCGTCGCGCAACTGGGCGACCGACTCGGCCGCCACCTGGTCCGCGTCTCGCTGGCGCGTGACCTGCTCGCCGGTGACCTCGTCGGTGGCGGACAGCTGGGTACGGCGGAGCATGCCCTCGGGAAGGGCGACGAAATCCACCCTGGACGCGTCGACCGGGTTGCCATCATCGTCGGTGCCACCGAACCCGAGCGACAACGTCTCGCCCTGGCTCAGGTCCGCGAGCCGGTCCGCGAGCCGGTTGGTGAACGCCGACCAGGCGCGAATCGTCTCACCGTCGAGATCGAACCCCCGAGCCTCGGCCATAGCTCCTCCTCACCTGGAGCGCGCCCGGGCTCGCCTCCCCTGAGCTGGGCGTGCATCCCTGACTTGCCACCTTGCCACAGGCCGGCGCTCGACGCTGATGTCGCCACGGCCATTGCCAGTGTCGACGCGGGGTCGTAACGTTTCGAGGATCACCTGAGGAGGATGGATGGGCAACGTGAGACGGACCCGGCAGGCACGGCGTGATCGAGGCACGGCGCGAGGGACCCGCGGGCTTCGGGTGCTGACGGTGCTCGTCGCCGCGATGGTGCCGGTGGCATTCGTGCAGGCCGCCCCCACGGCGCTCGGTAGCCGGATCGACCATGATGCGTCGACGACGCCCAGCGACTTCCACGCCTGGTCCTCCCTTGCCGACTTCACCAGCGGCGAGCTGTCGGGCGGCGCCACGACCAGCCCGGCGGGCGACGGTGCCCTCACGCTGACCCCGGGCTCGACCGAGGGTGCCTGGACCTCGCCGGCGTACCGGACCGGCTTCGGCATCACCGAGCTGGTCGCCAGCTGGCAGGCCCGGACGCCGGGAGACAGCTGGGTGACGACTCAGCTCAGTGTGCAGGTCGGCGACCAGTGGAGCCCGTGGTTCACCATGGGCGAGTGGGCCTTCACGACGGCGGCGATCAAACGCACGTCCGTCCCTGGCCAGGACAACGCGTTCGGCTCGATCTCGATCGACACGTACTTTTCCCCCACCGGCGAAGAGGCGGCTGCCTACCGGCTTCGCGAGCAGCTGCACGGGTCATCCACCGCCAGCCCGACGGTAGGCGAAGTGGCCGCGGTGGCGTTCGACCCGCAGCCGCCGACCTACGACGTGAGCCAGACCACGATGACGAGCACGGTGGACCTCCGCGTGCCGCAGTACTCACAGGAGATCCACCACAAGGAGTACACCCGCTTCGGCGGCGGCGGTGAGGCGTGGTGCAGCCCGACGTCCACCGAGATGGTCGTGGAGTACTGGGGCCGTGGGCCGACGCCAGACCAGATCGCCGCACTTCCGGCTGACAAGGTGTTCGACAAGCACGACCGGGTGGACGGTTCCGTGGACTGGGCGGCGATCCACACCTACGACTGGAACTACGACGGCACCGGGAACTGGCCGTTCAACACGGCATACGCCTCCCATTACGGGCTGGACGGCACGGTGCGCCAGTACGACTCGTTGCAGTCCCTCGAGTACTGGGTGCAGCGGGGCGTGCCCACGGTCGTGTCGATCGCCTGGAACAACAAGTCGAAGGACGAGCACCTGCACCTGGACGGCGCCGACATCAAGTCGACGGGCGGCCACGTGATCGTGGTCCGTGGGTTCACCGCGGACGGCGCGGTCATCGCGAACGACCCGGCGTCTCCGGACGACGCAGCGGTGCGTCACGTATACCGGCGTGACCAGTTCGAGTTCCTGTGGCAGCGCGCGTCGGCTGGCATCGTCTACCTGATCAAGCCGCACCGCATCGCGGGCAAGACGGGAGCGGCCGGCTGACCGGGGAGCATCCGCGGCCCCGGCGCGGGGTTCTGGTCACCGGCGGGTCCCGTGGCGTCGGTGCCGAGATTGCTCGGCTCTTCGCGACCCGATGTGGCGACGCCGTCGCCGTGCACTGCCGCGAGAGCCGGGAGCTGGCCGAGCGCCTGGTGTCTGCCCTGCCCGGCGAGGGACATCTGGTCGTCCAGGGTGACCTGGCGGACCCCGACGCGGTACGTCGCTTCGTCGGACAGGCGGCGCAGGGGTTGGGGCGGATCGACGTGCTGGTCAACAACGCGGCGCTGTTCGCCGACGGCGCCACGGGTCACGGACGTCGGCTCGACGTCGCGATCGCGGACTCGTCGTACGACGAGTGGGTGGACGGCTGGCGCCGGACGATCGACGTCAATCTCCTGGGCACCGCGAACGTCACCTTCCAGGTGGCCCGCGCCATGATCGACTCCACGCCGGACGACGGCCTGCCGCGGGGCCGGATCGTGACCGTCGGGTCACGCGGTGCCTACCGGGGTGAGCCGGTGGTGCCGGCCTACGGGGCGAGCAAGGCTGCCGTGCACTCGATGACCCAGTCCCTTGCGGTGGCGCTGGCGCCGTACGGGATCGGCTGCCTGGGCATCGCCCCCGGCTTCATCGCCACCGAAATGGCGGCGTCGGCGCTCGACGGGCCGCAGGGAGACGCGATCCGCGCCCAGAGCCCGTTCGGTCGGGTGGCGCGACCCGAGGAGGTGGCCGCTGCCGTCGTGGCCCTCGCGGACCCGGCCGCGGAGTGGGCCTCCGGGGCGATCCTGGACTTCAACGGGGCGTCGTACCTGCGTTGAGGTCGGCTGTGCCGTCGGACGAGTCGAAGATGACGGTCCTCGGGGTGCCCACGAGCGCGGGAGAGCTCTCGGCGCTGGACCACACCCGGCTCCGCAGGAACCCCAGGAACCCCTCCGCCTGCTCCCAGCTGCCGAACTCCAGGTCGATGAGCACGTAGTGGTCGTCGTCGACCGGTCGGCTGACCCGCTGACTCTGGACCCCGGCCTGCGCCCGGACGCCGGCGAACCGCTCGAACGCGGCACTCCAGAGGTCGAAGTCGAGGATGGGATGCTCGATGCGCAGTGTCGCCATGGTGGGCTCCTCAATGAGTCGACGTGGGCCGGACGCGACCCGGTGCTGAAACGGTAGGGGCGGGCCCGATCCGGGCGCTATCCCAGGTTTCTGGGTTGCTGCTGTCTCGCGAGAAGGATGGGCCCTGCGGCGTAGGCTCACGCTCGTGCCCGCGTCGGTGTCTGTCGCCCGGTCGCAGGCTCGCGTCATCCGACGATGCGCGTCGATCGACGACGTGTCGGCACTGAGGCTGGGACTGCTCGAGGAGATCCGGCCGGCCGTCGGGTTCGACGCCTACGCGTGGCTGATGACCGATCCTGAGACGTCCGTGGGCGCCGCTCCGGTGGCTGACGTGCCGTGTCTCGGCGAGCTGCCTCGGCTGATCCGCCTCAAGTACGCCACCGGGGTAAACCGGTGGACCGAGCTGGTCGACCCACCCGTCGGCCTCCTCCACGAGGTCACGGGCGGCGACCTCGGCGCCAGCCTCCTCTGGCGCGAGATGCTGATCCGGTACGACGTCCGCGACGTGGCGTCGGTCGTCTTCCGGGACCGCTTCGGATGCTGGGGGTTCCTCGACCTCTGGAGGTCCGGGGAGAGCAACCCGTTCAGCCGCGAGGAGGCCCGGTTCCTTGCCGGCATCGTGGAACCGGTCACGGCTGCCCTTCGACAGGCCCAGGCCCACACGTTCGCGGCATCCCGCACGACCCGCGACGACCGCCGGCTCGGGCCAGTCGTCCTGCTGCTGTCGCCCGACCTGACGGTGCTCGGGCAGACCCCGGAGACCGAGGAATACCTGCGCATCCTGGTGCCTCCGGCGCAGGGCCGCACGCCGATACCGGCGAGCGCCTACAACGTGGCCGCCCAGCTGCTTGCCGCGGAAGACAACGTCGACGGCAACCCCCCGTCCGCGCGTGTGCACCTGGCGCATGGGCAGTGGGTCACCCTCAAGGCCGCGCGGATCGGGGACGCCGAGGACGGCAAGCGTCGCAACATCGCGGTCACCATCGAGGAGGCGTCGGCCACCGAGCGAACCACCCTGTTCGCGCGATCGTTCGGGCTCAGCCAGCGGGAGAGCGAGCTGTTGCGCCACCTCGCGGAGGGAGTCGACACCAGAGGGATCGCTCATCGGATGTATCTCTCCGAGCACACGGTCCAGGACCACCTCAAGTCGATCTTCACCAAGACCGGCGCCCGCAACCGCCGCACTCTGCTGGCCCGTTGTCTCGGAACCTGAGTGGCGGCAGCCGCGCCGCTCCGTTAGGAGCGACCGATCAGGATCGCGAGCAGTGCTCCGACCAGGATCCCGGTGACGATGAAGGCGATATCCACGTCCGCCGGCCGGCCAGGCGCGGTCGATCGCGCGTCAGGTCCCGGGAGAGCTCAGCAGCGGAACTCGGCGACTACCTGGAGATTCGCCTCGTGGTCACCGCCGCGCTCCGTCGTACCGGCCTCCCACTTCATCGAGAGCTCCCGTCCGCGCGTCTCGAGGGTGGCCAGGTTGTTGTCGTACCAGGGCCCGTGGGTGATCTCCCAGTCGAGCTCGGGCGGCGGCACCTTCGCCCAGCGAGCCAGCCGCTTGGTGATCGGTGTGAAGATGCCGCGCCCCAGGGCCGCCATCCCGGCGCGTTGCGTGCGCGCCAGCCGGTTGCGGATCGGTGAGCAGACCGCTTGCAGGACACGGCTTTCGCCGTCGACGTCTGCCTGGGCGATGTAGGAGTGGTGGACGTCGCCGGACAGGAACGTCACGGTGCCGGGAGCTTTGCCCCGCTTGCCGGTGGCGACCTCGACTGTGATCGCGGCCACCTGCTGGAAGCCCTTGTGGAAGGCTGCCCAGTGCTCGAGGTCGACGGCTCGGCGGACCTTCTCCCCGATGGGTGCCATCCGCCGGCCCCAGGCACCCGTGGACACCGCCTCGTTCCATGCCTCGAAGTAGTGCAGCCCACGCGAGAGCATGAAGGGCAGCGACGTGCCGAGGAAGAGGTGGTCGAACCCGCCCTGCATCTGCTCGTCCAGCCAGGACATCTCGGAGTCGTCGAGGATCGACCGCTGGTCAGGCTTGAGCACGCGCGCGGACCGGGAGTCGATGACGATGATGCGGTTGGCGCCGATGTCGCGGACGTAGCTCCAGCGGTAGGAGTCCGGGTGCTCGTCGGCTCGCTCGGCAAAGGCGTCGAGCAACGGTCCCCAGTCGCGCTGCTCGTCAGATCCCGCTTGGGCCACGATCCGGGACCAGATCTCGTCCTTCGCCCGGTCCTGCGGTGACAGGTTCCCGAGATGCTGGTAGATCCAGTACGTCGCCAGGCCGCCCACGATCCGATCGTGCCACCAGGGCACCCCGGCCATCTCCCGACGCCACTGGGCGGAGGTGTTCCAGTCGTCGCGGATGTCGTGGTCGTCGAACATCATGGCGCTGGGCAGGGTCGACAGCAGCCAGCGGTTGGTCGGCTCGGTCCAGGCCAGGTGGTAGAGGTGGGTGTACTCCTCGAAGTCCTTCAGCTCGGTACCGGGTGGCTTGTCGAGGCTGCGGCGCCGGGCGATGAACTCCTGCATTGCGTCCGACGTCTCGTCGGCGTACACCTGGTCCCCCAGGAACAGCACGAGGTCGGGCCAGTTGTCGGCGTCTCTGGAGGCCATGTGGCGGGCGTAGGCACGGAGCGCGTCCACCCCGTGCTCCTGGTTGGCCTTCTCGTCGTGCGGGAGGCTCATCCGGCAGGACCCGAACGCCATCCGCAGGTCCTTGCCGGGCTTGAGGGTGGCGATCCGGCTTGGCGGCAGCGTGCCGTCGGCTGGCGGCCAGACCTCCTGCCCGTCGATCTCCACGGTGTACGGCTCGATCGAGCCCGGGCTGAGCCCGTCGACCTCGACCAGAGCGAAGTGATGGCTGTGGGCGGCGAACGTGGCCGCCGTCCACACCCGGCCGGCGGCTCGGACCGCGACCTCGCAGCGGTCCCTCGTCTCGACCCAGATCGCGGCGGACGTCTCGTCGACAAAGCGCAGCAGCGGACCGAGGACCAGGGGTTCTTCCATGCAGCATTCTTACCCGAGAAGCGGCATCGCCCGCGCGCTGGCCGGTCAAACCGCGCACAGCTGCGCTCCGACGTCGGCTCTTCTCGGGGCGCCGTGGTGTCGGGGGGCGGGGCTAAGGTCTGTGGGGTCGACGCGAGGACCAAGGGGACGAGTGTGCCGCTGCAGACCATCATCACGCCGTACGGCGAGAGTGCGCTCGAGGCTCTGCGCGGCGTCGTCGTGGCGGCCAAGGGTGACGACCCGATGGCGCCCGTGACGCTGCTGCTGCCCAACAACCTGGCCGGCATCGTGGCCCGTCGACACCTGGCCGCCGGCGTGGTCGACGACGCCAACGGCGTCGCGGCGATCCACCTGGCCACGCTGAGCCGGCTCGCCGAGCAGCTGGCGGCTCCGCTGCTGGCGCCGCGCCGCCCGGCGACCAGCGCCATCGTGGCGGCCGCCTGGCGGGCGGCCCTGAACGCCACGTCCAGCATCCTCGACGCCGTCAAGGACCATCCCGCCACGATCCGAGCCCTGCTGCGCGCCGATCGCGAGCTGCGCGACCTCGGCAACCAGGCGCTCGACGCCATCGCCGGAACGTCGACGCTGGTGGCCGACCTGGTGCGCCTCCACCGCGAGGTCACCCGGTCGCTGACCGGGGGGTGGTACGACGAGACCGCACTGCTCGCGGCCGCCACCGACCTGGTCCGTGGCGACGCGCGGGTTGCCACGGACCTGGGGCACCTGGTCGTCTACCTGCCGCAGGAGCTCACCCTGGCCGAGTCGGCCTTCCTGGCGGCGCTCACCGACGGCGCCCGGGCGACCGCCCTGGTCGGCATCACCGATGTGGAGCGCGCCGACCGGGTCGTCCGGCGCTCCCTCGACCGCATCGGGCACCCGCTCGCTGCCGAGAAGGGCAAGGCGCGGGTCGGCCACGAGGTCATGCACGCATCCGATTCCGACGACGAGGTCCGCTGCGTGGTGCGTGAGGTCGTCGAGGCGCTGCGGCATCACCCGGCCCACCGGGTCGCCGTGCTGTACGGCGCGGCGCAGCCCTACGCCCGTCTCCTCCACGAGCATTTTCGGGCCGCGGGCATCACCGTCAACGGTCCCGGCACCCGCCCGGTGCTCGAGCGGTCCCTCGGCCGCGGCTTCCTCGACGTCCTCGCGCTGGCCGAAGGAGACCTCCCCCGAGCGGCGTTCTTCACCGCCGTCTCGGAGGCGCCGACCCGCACCCCCGACGGTAGGCGCGTGCCGACGGCGAGCTGGGAGCGGCTCTCTCGCAGCGCTGCCGTGGTGCGTGGTGACGACTGGTCGACCCGGCTCGCCGCACACATCGCCTCACTCGAGGCCAGGCTCACCGACGCGGCCCAACGCGACCAGACCTACCAGTCCCAGCTCGACCGCTACCGGCGTGACGTCGAGAGCGCCACGGGTCTGCGCACGTTCGCCGTAGGCCTGCGCGAGCGGCTGCGCCAGGGAGCGGCCCTCACCACCTGGTCGGAGCTGAGCGCCTGGGCCAGCCGGCTCTTCGGCGACCTGTACGGCGACGAGCGGGCGCTGGCCCAGCTGCCCGCCGAGGAGCAGTACGCTGCCGTGACCATCCAGTCGACGCTGCGCGGGCTCGTGGACCTCGACGCGTTCGATTCCGAGGCCCACCTGCAGGGGCTCGTCGAGGTGGTGACCCTCGCACTCGAGCGCGCACTTCCCCAGGTCGGCAGGTTCGGCGAGGGACTCCTGGTGGCGCCGCTGTCGGCCGCGATCGGGCTCGAGGCCGATGTCGTGTACGTCGTGGGACTGGCCGAGGACAGCTACCCGGGGCGGCTCAGCGAGGACGCCCTGCTGCTGGAGCGGGTCCGCGACGCGAGTGGGGGCGAGCTCGCGTCGTATCGCGACCGGCTCGACGGCTTGCACCGTCACCTGCTGGCCGCCTTCGACGCAGCGCCTCGGGTGGTCACGTCGTTCCCGCGGGGCGACCTCCGCCGCAGCACTGGGCGGTTGCCCAGCCGGTGGCTGCTGCCGACCCTTCGCGACCTCGCCGGTGACAAGTCGCTCGCCGCGACGGCGTGGGAGACGGTCGTCTCGGAGCGCCTGCGGGGCTCACCGTCGTACGCCAGCTCCTTGACCACGCTCGCCCTGCCGGCCAGCGAACAGGAGTGGAGGACTCGCGCGGCCGGCGGGAGGCACGACGTGGCGGACGCGACCGTGGACCGGGCGCAGGCCCTGATCCGTGGCCGCACGGGTGACGCGTTCACCCGGTACGACGGCAACCTCGCCGAGGTGGTGGGCCTGCCGGACTACGCCGACGGTCAGCGGCTGGTCTCGCCGACGGCTCTGGAGAGCTTTGCGGTCTGCCCGCACGCGTACTTCGTCGAGCGCCTGCTGCGGGTCAGCCCGGTCGACCAGCCGGAGGAGCTGATCTCGATCAGCCCGCTCGAAATCGGCAACCTGATCCACGAGACGATGGACGCCTTCATCACCGAATGCGCAGGCTCGCTGCCCGGCTACGGCGAGCCCTGGACGCCGGCGCACCGGAGCCGCCTGCGGGCCATCGCCATCGACAAGGCGGCCGAGTTCGAACAGCGTGGGCTCACCGGACACGCCCGGCTGTGGGAGACCGAGCGGGACCGAATCCTCGGCGACCTCGACTACATGCTGGACAACGACGCCACTCGCCGGAAGGCGCGCAACGCCCGGGTACTGCGCAGCGAGCTTTCATTCGGCCGCAACGGCGCTCCCGCGGTGTCGGTGCAGGTGGCCGGTGGGCAGGTGCTGATGCGCGGAAGCGCCGACAAAGTTGACGAGACCAGCGACGGCACGCTGATCGTGGTCGACATCAAGACCGGCAGCACCAGCCGGTTCACGGCGATGAAGACGGACCCGATCGCCGCCGGCACCAAGCTCCAGCTTCCGGTCTACGCCGAGGCGGCCCGCCAGCTGCTGGGCGGCGACCGGGCCGAGGCCGCGTACTGGTTCGTCCGGCAGGGCAAGCACGACTGGATCGAGGTCGAGCTCGACGACGACCTGCGGCGGCGCTATGCGGCCGCGGTCGGCACCTTGGTTTCGTCGATCGCGTCGGGGCTGTTTCCCGGGAAGGCTCCAGACCAGCCCGACTTCCGGTGGGTCCAATGCGCCTTCTGCAACCCCGACGGCCTCGGCCATGGAGACGCGCGCAGCCGGTGGGAACGCCAACGTCACGACCCCACCCTGCGCGAGCTCGTCGCGCTCATCGACCCGGGCGCGCTCGACGACCAGGGCGAGGGGAACGCATGACGGCGCCGCTGACCGACCAGGCGGCTCGCGATCGGATCCGCGACGAGACGGCCAGCACGCTGTTCGTCGACGCCGGCGCCGGGTCGGGCAAGACCAAGTCGCTGATCGACCGGGTACTCACGCTGGTCCTGGGCGAACGCGTGGCCCTGCGCAACATCGCGGCGGTCACCTTCACCGAGAAGGCCGGAGCCGAGCTGCGCGACCGGCTGCGGGCCGAGTTCGAGAAGGTCTGGCAGCACAACCTGGGCAGCCGCCTGGGCGACCGGGCCGCGCAGGCACTCGATGACCTCGACGGTGCCGCGATCGGCACCCTGCACTCGTTCGCGCAGCGCATCTTGACCACGCACCCGATCGAAGCCGACCTGCCACCACTGTTGGAGGTACTCGACGAGGTCGGGTCCTCGGTGGCGTTCGACAACCGGTGGGCGGTGATGCAGCGAGCGCTCCTCGACGACGAGGAGCTGGCGCCGGTGGTGCGACTCGCCTTCGCGGCCGGCGCGAAGCTCGAGAATCTCCGCTCGCTAGCCCGGGCGTTCCAGAACGACTGGGACCTGATCGCCGAGCATGTGCTGGCCGACGAGGTGCGCGAGGTGACGCTCCCCGACCTCACCGAGCTGGTCGCGGAGGCCCGCGCCCTTGCGATCAAGGCTGACCAGTGCCGCAAGGACGACGACAAGTTCCTGGCGAAGCTCCAGGCGCTCGGTGCCTGGGCTGAGGAATATGCCGGCGTGGCCGATCCCGAGGCTCTGTTGACGGCGCTGGCCAAGGCCTTGGGCCTGTCTTTCACCCACGGCGTCAAGGGCAACTGGAACGTACCGATCGACGAGATCCGGCTGCCCTGCCGGGAGTGGCAGCAGCGAGCGCAGGCCGCGCAGGTGGAGCTCCTCGACGCCGCACTGCGACCCCTCGCGCGGTGGACGGCCGAACAGGTCCTCGAGGCGGCCCGCGCCCGGTCCGCCCAGGGAAAGCTGGAGTTCCACGACCTGCTCGTACTGGCGCGTGACCTGCTGCGCAGTGACGCCGAGGTTCGGCGCTCTCTCCAAACCCAGTTCCCGCGGCTGCTGCTCGATGAGTTCCAGGACACCGACCCGATCCAGATCGAGATCGCCGTCCGGATCGCCGGCGGCTTCGAGGCGTCGGCCGAGGACTGGCACGACGTCGTGGTGCCTGCCGGCTCGCTGTTCGTCGTCGGCGACCCCAAGCAGTCGATCTACCGCTTTCGGCGGGCCAACATCTCGCTCTATCTCGACACGCAGAGGCACTTCCGCGACATCGTCACGTTGAGCGCCAACTTCCGCACGGTGGCGCCGATCCTGCAGTGGGTCAACGACGTCTTCGCCGGGGTGATCGAGGAGGTCGAGGATGCGCAGCCGCCATACCAGGCGCTCAGCGCCACCAGGGACGCCGTCGGTCAGGGCCCCGCCGTCGCCGTACTCGGCGCAGAGGCACATCCGGGCGGGTCGACCGCGGCCGAGATGCGGCAGCGAGAGGCTGCTGACGTCGCCGGAGTGATCGGCTGTGCCCTTGCCGACGGCTGGACGACCTACGACGAGCAGCGCCAGCAATGGCGTCCGCTCGCGCCGGGTGACATCGCGATCCTGCTCCCGGCGCGCACCTCGCTGCCGTTCCTCGAGGACGCCCTCGAGGCGGCGGGCGTGCCCTACCGGGCCGAGTCGAGCTCGCTCGTCTACCAGGCGGGCGAAATCCGCGACCTGCTGGCCGCCGCTCGGGCCGTGGCCGACCCGAGCGACCTGCTGTCGTGCGTGACCGCGCTGAGGTCGCCACTGTTCGGCTGCGGCGACGACGACCTCTGGACCTGGAAGCGCGACCGCGGGTCGTTCAGCATCCTCGCCCCGGTCCCCGACGCCAGCGCCGACCATCCGGTGGGGCAGGCGCTTCGATATCTCAAGCGGCTGCACGACGACGGCCGATGGATGACGCCGAGCGAGCTGCTGGGCGCCCTGGTCGCTGACCGACGGATGCTCGAGGTGGCCGCCGGGAGACCGCGCAGCCGCGACCAGTGGCGCCGGATCCGGTTCGTGGTCGATCAGGCCCGCGCCTGGTCCGAGACCGAGCACGGCGGGCTGCGGGCCTATCTGGCCTGGGCCGCCCGGCAGGGCGAGGAGACCGCGCGGGTCGCGGAGGCGGTGCTGCCGGAGACCGACGTCGACGCGGTACGCGTGATGACGGTGCATGCGGCCAAGGGACTCGAGTTCCCGATGGTGGTGCTCTCCGGCATGAGCTCCGAGCCCGGCTATCGGCGGGGCGTGCGGCTGCTCTGGACGACATCCGGCTACGAGGTCAAGCTGTCGAAGTACGTGCAGACCAACGACTTCGAGACCGCCGCGCCGGTCGACGAGCAGATGGACGGCTTCGAGCGGAGGCGGCTGCTGTACGTCGCCGCCACCCGCGCCCGCGATCACCTCGTGGTGTCTTTGCATCGCAAGAACGCCAAGCAGACGGGCGGCCAGATCCTCGCGGACGCAGGGGCCGTCGTGGCCGCGGGTGCGGTGACCTTCGAGCTGACCGCGCTAGCGGCCCCTGGCGTCCGGGTGGCTGCGCCCACCATGGCCGACGTGATGGCGTGGGACGAGTGGCGTCTGACCATCGAGGGCGTGCGGGAGTCGTCGCGGCGGGTCAGCGCGGTCAGTGCCTCCGGCCTGGAGGGCACCGACCCGGCCGTCGTACTCGACCCGGACGAGACCACGCCCCCCGGCTACGCCAAGGGCGCCCGCGATCTGGAGCTACCGCCGTGGTCGAAGGGCCGCTACGGGTCGGCGATTGGGCGGGCCGCGCATGGCGTGTTGCAGGCAGTCGACCTGGCGACCGGCGACGGCCTAGAGGCTGCCGTGCTGGCGCAGACCTTGGCCGAGGGAGTGACCGAGCACGCGGATGTGGTCGGCGCGCTGGCCCGGTCGGCGCTGGAGTCCGACCTGGTACGACGCGCGGCGCAGCGCCCGCACTGGCGTGAGAAGTATGTCGGGATGGTCGACGACGAGGGGCGAGTCGTCGAAGGCTTCGTCGATCTGGTCTATCGCGAGGACGACGGCCGTCTCGTGGTCGTCGACTACAAGACCGACGCGATCCCGGCCGGGGCCATTGGCGCGCGAACCGCCTACTACGCGCCGCAGGTCGCTGCCTACGTCGCAGGGCTTGCCGCGGCGACGGGCCAGCCGGTCGAGGGAAGGCTGCTGTTCTTGCATCCGGAGGCTCCCGCCTACGAGTCGGCATCGCCCTAAACCGGACACAGGTGCCGCGGTCCAGGGGCACTTCGCCACTTTGTCCAAGCCTCCCCGGTCCTGACGGCCGCGGAGTAGCCTCCGGGGCAGGGGTCGAGACAGACGTCCACCGAGGAGGAGATCAACCATGTTCGTACAGATGTCCTATGTCGCTTAGCGTGGATATCAGATAGCGTGGAATCCATGGAAGTTCCCACCTGTCCGATGCCAGAGCATGCGAAGTCGTTGGTAGTGCGGGCCGGTTGGTACGGGCGCGCCG